>NZ_CP013630.1:1285000-1895000 GCF_001664485.1 Rhizobium sp. N324
CCTCGCTGATCAAGGTCATCAACGAGAAGCAGCTGAAAACAGCCCAGGACCAGAACCCGCTGACCGGCCTGCCGGGCAATCGCGCCATCCGCGATTTCATGCGCCAGTCCGGCCGCGACGGCGATGAGGTCCGCCATTTCTGCTATTGCGACTTCGACAATTTCAAGCCGTTCAACGATGCCTACGGCTTCCATCTCGGCGACCACGCGATCTCGTTGTTTGCCGCGCTGATGCGCCGATATTTCTTCGCCGAACGGCATTTTCTCGGCCATGTCGGCGGCGATGATTTCTTCATCGGCGTCGTCGGCTGGACGCAGGAGGAGTTGACCGAGATTCTCGACCGGCTGATCAGCGATTTCCACGACGATGTGCTCGATCTTTATTCCGATGAGCACCGCGCCGCCGGCCGCATCCTCGGCCATGATCGCAGCGGCGCCGAAGCGCTGTTCCCGCTGATGCGCTGCTCGATCGGCGTCACCGAATTGCCGGAAGGTCTCGTCATCGACGATATCAACCGCGTCAGCGCCGAGATCGCCGTCATCAAGTCGGCCGCCAAGGAGAGCGAGGAGGGTCTCGTCTTTCACTTGCTGGGCGAGGCGAATTGACGCCCTTGCCACAACAAGCCTTCCCAAGCCCGCGGGGCTGACTTATTTCCTGGTTCCGATCAGGGAGGGTCGCGCCATGTCACTGCCGCAGGAAATGCGTTTCGTCGATCTCAAGTCCTTTGGCGCCCCGGAGGTGATGACGATCGGCAGACGCCCGCTGCCGTTGCCGGGTGAGGGGCAGGTTCTGGTGCGCGCCGAGGCGATCGGCGTCAACCGTCCCGACGTCGCCCAGCGCCAGGGCAGCTATCCCGCGCCCAAGGATGCGAGCCCTATCCTTGGCCTGGAGCTGTCAGGCGAAATCGTTGCGATTGGCCCTGGCGTCAGCGGCTACGGCGTCGGCGACAAGGTCTGCGGGCTGGCCAACGGGGGTGCCTATGCCGAATATTGCCTGCTGCCGGCAGGCCAGATCCTGCCCTTTCCCAAGGGTTATGACGCGGTGAAGACCGCGGCCCTTCCCGAAACCTTTTTCACTGTCTGGGCCAATCTTTTCCAGATGGCCGGGCTGACCGAAGGCGAGACAGTGCTGATCCACGGCGGCACCAGCGGCATCGGCACGACGGCGATCCAACTCGCCCGCGCCTTCGGCGCCGAGGTCTATACGACGGCGGGCTCGAGCGAGAAATGCGAGGCCTGCGAAAGGCTCGGCGCCAAACGCGCGATCAATTACCGGAGCGAGGATTTCGCCGAGGTGATCAAGGCTGAAACCGGTCAGGGCGTCGATATCATCCTCGACATGATCGGTGCGGCCTATTTCGAGCGCAACCTCGCCTCGCTTGGAAAAGACGGTTGCCTGTCGATCATCGCCTTTCTCGGCGGTGCCGTTGCCGAAAAGGTCAATCTGTCGCCGATCATGGTCAAACGCCTGACGGTCACCGGCTCCACCATGCGCCCGCGCACGGCAGAGGAAAAACGCGCCATTCGCGACGACCTGCTCTCCGAGGTCTGGCCGCTTCTGGAAGCCGGCACGGTCGCCCCGGTCATCCACAAGGTCTTTGCCTTCGAAGAGGTCGTCGCGGCGCACCGGCTGATGGAGGATGGCAGCCATATCGGCAAGATCATGCTCACCGTATGAGGTCAGCTTCGGACCAGCATTCGGGCGCAAGGTGAAGCTGATCCTGGACGCTTTTGAGTCTTCGGGTCGTTGAATAGTCATCTGAACGAAACCCGGCCCCGAAATTGCGCATATTGATGTGGCGTTGCCTGCGCGTTGTACGGTCCCTACGAGGAATACAATGGCCCTATTCCACGCCTGCCCCATCTGCCGCAGCAGAATTCCGCATTTCGTACCGCTTCCGCGCTACTACATCGACAAGGCGGGCGAGCACGGCTTTCCCTACCAGGTCGATGAATTCGAGACGATCAACCATCAGGCCTATAGCTGCCCCAATTGTCATTCGACCGATCGCGACAGGCTCTTCGCGCTGTTCCTGACGCCGGTGTTCCAGCGCCTCGACCAGGCACAGGCCGTCCGCTTCCTGGACATTGCACCGGGCCGGGCCTTGACCTTCTGGCTCAAGACCCACCCACATGTCTTCTACCGCAGCTGCGACATGTATTTGCCCGAGGCAGACGACAAGGCTGATATCCACAACCTGCCCTACGCAGACGAGAGCTTCGACTTCGTGCTTTGCTCCCATGTGCTCGAACATGTCGAGGATCCGGTGCGTGCCACCGCCGAAATCCGGCGTGTTCTCAAGCAGGACAGCGTCGCCATCCTGATGGCGCCGATCTGCCTGTCGATCGAGGACACCCATGAAGATCCCAACGTGACGACGCCGGAAGGCCGCTGGGCGCATTTCGGCCAGGACGACCATGTGCGTCTCTTCTCAAAGTCCGGGTTCATCGATGTGATCCAGCGCGCCGGTTTGGCGGTCCAGCAAATTCCAGTCACCGATTTCCTGACGCCCGATGTCTGCGATACCTATGGCATCGGCCGCCGCTCCGTGCTCTATCTCGGCGTGAAGCAGCAGGCCGTCCGGCAGGAGCCCGAACGCAACGTCGCCTGAGGGCCGGGCTAGACTCTACGTTCAAGCGTGAAAGGCGCCCCGAACCGAGGCGCCTTTTCTAATTTCGGCTCTCTCTCAGCGTCAGCGATACGCCGACCGCGAGAAGGCCGGGCAGCGCCATTAGCAGATAGAGCCAGTGGGCCGCCGAGATGCTGCCGGCAGCGCCGCCCGGATCGACGAGGCCGGCGCCATTGGCGATGACGCCGGCAAAGGCCGCGCCGAAAGCGCCGCCGAGCGAGCTCATCGTCGGGATTGCCGCCGAAGCCTTGTCCTGTTCGTTGCCGGCGACGAGTTTCAACACCATGGCGACGAGATGCGCCCAGCCGAGCCCGACGCCGAAGCCCATCATGAACATGCCGACTGCCGCCGGCACGATGAAGAGCATATGCGCCTGCGGATTGTCGCGCGCGAGAAAGATCGCCAGCGAAAGGGTGGCCGCCGCCTCGATCAGCGCACCGGCAACGATCGCCGCCTGCGCGCGGCGGCCGCTCAGCGAGCCGCTGAGGAAGGCCGAAAACGTCCAGCCGAGAGCGACGAGTGCCACCAGATAACCGGCGACAAGCGGCGCCACCCCATGCAGCACCTGCAGGAAATAGGGAATGAAGACGTCGCTGACGAGCACGACGGTCATCGCCAGCATTGTCAGGTAGACGCGCGCAATCGGCCGGGAAAGGCTGACCGCGCCGGAGGGCAGCAGCCGGTTCGGGCTTCGGCCCTCGATGACAAGCATGCCGCCGACCGCAGCGATCGAGGCCGCGATCAAAGCGATTTTCGCGGCGGTCGTCTCGGTCGTGCCGGCGGTGCTGACCATCAGCACGGCGCCGAGCAGCAGCCCGATCTGGGCTATCGGCGTTTTCGCCTGTTCGCGATCGTCTTCGACCTCGGGCAAGAACCGCGGCGCCAATACTGCCATCGCCAGGCCGAGCGGCACCAGCACGATGAAGGCGTAGCGCCAGTTGCTGCCGGCGGAGAAGAAGCCGCCAAGCGTCGGCCCGATGACGGTCGCCACACCCCAGATCGCCGCATAGAGCGTCGATGCCTTCGTCCATAGCGGCTCGGGATAAACGAAGCGGATGAAGGCATAACCAAGCGCGGCAAGCGCCCCGGTGCCGAGACCCTGCACCGCGCGTCCGACCAGCACGACCGGCATCGACGGCGCGGCTGCGGCAATCAGGCTGCCGACGCCGAAGACCAGCGCCGCGATCACATAGACGCCGCGAAGCCCGACACCCCGTGGCCGCATGGCGACGAAAATCGAGCCGAGCACGGCGGCGGCGACGAACAGGCTGGTGACCCAGGAAAACAGCGCGAGCCCGCCGATGTCGCGCACGATCGAAGGCGCGATCGTCGCCATGATGTAAGTCTCGACCGCATAAAGCGTCACGCCGCCGGCAAGGATCAATGTGGCCGGCAGATGCTCGGGCAGGAAGAGGCGGAGGAGGGAACTGGCGCTGGGAACGGTTGCAGTCTGGTCGATATCCGACATGGGACGATCTCGATGTTTTTGCTGGCGAAGGATTATTTTCCAAGTTATAAATTGGAAAATTACATGCCGCTCTCATTAAAACAAGATATCGCTTGGAAAAATATGCGCCAGTCGCCCGCCAACCGCATCCTGATCCTGATAAAGACCGACGGCCCGCAGCTCGGTTCGGCGATCGGCGATGCGCTCGGCATTTCGGGCGAGGCCGCCCGCCAGCAGCTCGCCAAGCTGGCGGAGCAGGGGCTGGTGGAGCCGGTCACCGTCGGGACCACGGGCAGGGGCCGGCCGCGTCAGCTCTGGCATCTCACTGCCGCGGGCAATCGACAATTCCCGGACGGCCACGCCGAACTGACGGCAAACCTGCTCGTCACGCTCACCGAACAGCTCGGACCCGCAGCCCTTGATACCGTCATCTCCGCCCGCGAGGCCGAGACGCTGCAGCGTTATCGGCAGGAACTGGAAAATGCCGGTGACCTTGCCGCGCGTGTCGAAAGCCTTGCCGCCATCCGCACCCGCGAGGGCTATATGGCCGATCACTGGCGCGAACTGGACGGATCGTTCATGCTGGTCGAAAACCACTGCCCGATCTGCGCAGCCGCTTCTGCCTGCGCCGGCTTCTGCCGCTCCGAACTCGAAACCTTCCGCACCGCCCTCGGCGCCGAGGTCGAGCGCAGCGAACACATCCTCTTGGGCGCAAGGCGTTGCGCCTATCGCATCACGCCGCGTTGAGGCCGAGCACACGCAGGCAACTCGCGCTTCAGGCCGGCTGCCGCGCCTGCCGTCTGCTGCTTTCGAGATAGAGCAGGACTCCGATCGACACCAAGCCAGCAGCGGCGCCGACGAAGGCGGTGCCGGAATAGTCGCTGATCGATGTGCCGAAGGCGAAAAGCCCGGCGGCGATGCCGGTGCCGATGAAGGTGTTGAGCGAGATCAGCGAGGTTCCGAGCCCCGGCCGGTCTGCGATCAGGTCCTGCAGATAGGTGATCGGCACGCTGAGGATCGCCGCCGCCCCGCAGGCGTTGAGGAGGAGCAGCGCATAGATGTGCCAGGGTGCCGAGGCAAATCCGAGCAGCAGCAGATAGCCGCAATAGATCAGCGCGCCGAAGGCCAGCACATGCACGGTGCGGAACCGCCGCTGCGCCATGCCCCACATCACCATGAACGGCATTTCGAGAAAGGCCGTCAGCCCGGCGATGAAGCCGACATCGACCACGCTTCCATCGGCCGCATGGGTGATGATCAGCGGCAGGAGCATGCTGTTCAACCGCTGCAGCCCGAACAGCAGCGCCATGACGATGACACGGACCAAGACATACGGCATGAAGATGCGCTTCAGCGACGCCAGGAACCCGGGCTGATCGGGGGAGGGACCGGCCGTGCCGTTTCCGGGCGCGAAGAAGAAATACAGGCAGAAACAGGTGCAGCTTGCCAGGGCCGCAATCCCGTAGGCCGGCGTCATCGACGGCGAATTGACGAGGTAGAGGCCGATCATCCCCGGCGCCAGCGCCCAGGAGCCGGAAAACAGCGCCCGCACCGTTGCGGTGATCCCCGCCGCCTGGCCGCGATCCATCTGGTTGGTCCTGGCGCGCAGGCTGGCAAACAGCAGCGAGTAGGTGGAGTTGCTCATCGGCACCAGCAACAGCGTCGAGACGATGAAGACGGCAGGGCTGTGAAAGATCGCGATCGACCCGAAGCCGAGCATGCCGGCGACCGAAAGCCCCAGCACCAGCGGCCGCCGCTCTTTCAGCCTGTCGGACCAGATGCCGAGCGTCAGGCTGGTGGTGACGTTGACGATCGCCGAGAAGAAGATCAGCGCCGAATAGGTGCCGTTGCTCAAGCCCAGTTCGTTGATCCCGATGATCGACTGATAGGGCGCGGTCGAGGCATAGGTAAAGGCGAGCGCGACGAGCGTCACGGCCGGAATGCGGATCCGCTTATCGCGCAGGATCAAGGAAAAGGTGGATGACATGGGGCGGTTCCTGATGCACCACCTGTAGTCGCATCTGACACATCAGAGAAACAATAGTTTTCGATCGATTCGGTCAATTCCTGTGATGGATGTTTGCTTCAGATTTGCGCTGTCAAACTGGAGAGCCAGAAGTCGATTTGCCCGAAGGGAAGAACGTTTCCCAGGAAACCGACCAGAACTGAGGCAATTGACATCAAGGCCAACCCCAGAAGTGCTCCAAGGATGATTCCAACGCTTGTCCTTTTGGGCCAGCGCGCCAACCAGCACGCCAGGCTGAGAGAGGCGACCGTGAAAAATACCCACAATATGAACTCTGAAATGGATAGGCCTGATTGCAAAACGATTCCTGCGAATGCGAACTGGGTTGCAGGATATCGTCTGAAGGCATCCAACTTCAAGGCCGGTCTGATCGCGGCAGGGGACGCAACTAATCTCCCATTACGCCATCTGTCGCGGTACTTGCTCCAGAAGCCCACCCCACCCTCCGTCCTCCTCGGGCTTGACCCGAGGATCCACGCCGTCTCCATCAACTGCGACCATGGTCCCAGGCTCAAGGCCTGGGATGACGGAGACTGGCGGTGTGTTTCCGCCAAACCCGCCGTCCGCGCATGCCGTTGCGACACTCCGGCAAAGCCTAAACCCCGTTGGCTTTCGCGCCCTGACACGCTATGCCTGCCGCATCCCGCCAGCACCAGGATGAGAGCCCATGACCAATCCCGTCACCGTTGAAGTTACCCGTGGCCTGCTCGTCGAAAGCCGCCATCGTGGCGCGGTGGCGGTCGTCGACGGCGACGGCAAGCTCGGTTTCTCGCTCGGCGACATCGATGCCGCCGTTTTCCCGCGTTCGGCCTGCAAGGCGATGCAGACGCTGCCGCTGATCGAAAGCGGTGCGGCCGACGCCTATGCTTTCGGCGATAAGGAGCTGGCGCTCGCCTGCGCTTCGCACAATGGCGAGGACGAGCATGTGGCGCTTGCGGCCTCCATGCTGGCGCGGGCCGGCCGCAATGGCGAAGCGCTGGAATGCGGCGCCCATTGGTCGATGAACCAGAAAGTCCTGATCCACCAGGCCCGCACGCTCGATGCGCCGACCGCGCTGCACAACAATTGCTCGGGAAAACATGCCGGCTTCATCTGCGCCTGCTGCCACCAGGATATCGATCCGAAAGGCTATGTCGGCTATCAGCACCCGCTGCAGGTCGAGATCCGCGCAACGATGGAAAGCCAGACCGGCGCCGTGCTCGGCGCCGAGAGCTGTGGCACCGACGGCTGCTCGATCCCTACCTATGCCGTGCCGCTCAGGAGCCTTGCCCACGGTTTTGCCAAAATGGCGACCGGCGTCGGTCTGGAGCCCTTGCGCGCCAAGGCATCCCGCCGGCTGATCGAGGCCTGCATGGCCGAACCCTTCTATGTCGCCGGCTCCGGCCGCGCCTGCACGAAACTGATGCAGATCGCTCCCGGCCGCATCTTCGTCAAAACCGGCGCCGAGGGCGTCTTCTGCGCCGCGATCCCGGAAAAGGGCATCGCCATCGCGCTGAAATGCGAGGATGGCGCCACCCGCGCCGCCGAAGTCATGGTCGCCGCCACACTCGCCCGCTTCTTCGAGACCGAAGACGAGGTGCATGCCGCCCTGATGGCTTTTGCCGCAACCTCCATGCGCAATTGGAACGGCATCCATGTCGGCGATGTCAGGGTCACCTCGGCTTTGAGTGAGTGATCACGCCGCGGCGATCGCGACGTTGAGATCACGATAGGGTTTCAGCCGTTCTGCCGGCATCTCCGCCGGCACGATCATCCCGGCGACTTCGGAAATCGCCAGTACCGGGCAGGGCGAGACGAGATCGAACTTCTCCTGCGTCAGCAGCACATGCGTTTCGGCCGAACAGCGGGCGATATGCCGCTTGATCGCCGCCTCCTCGAAATCGCCGGTGGAAAGCCCATGCACCGGATGGGCGGCGGTGACGCCGAGGAAAAACAGGTCGGGGCGCAACTGCGAGATCGCCGCTGCCGCCGCTGCCCCCGTCGCCACCATCGAATGTTTGTAGAGCCGCCCGCCGGTCAGGATCACCTCGGCCGTTGGGTGGTGCTCAAGTTCGGCGGCGATCGTCGGGCTGTGGGTCGCAACCGTCAGGGGCATGTCGCGCGGCAGGTGCCGGGCGATCTCCGCCGTCGTCGTGCCGCCGTCGAGAAAGATCATCTGTCCCGGCTTGATCATCGCGGCCGCAGCAGCCCCCAGCCGTGCCTTGATCTCTGAGGAGACGCTGCGACGTGCGGTGAAATCGGGCAGATCGGGAGAAAGCGGCATCGCGCCGCCATGCACGCGTTTCAACAGCCCCTCCGCCGCCATCTCCCGCAAGTCGCGGCGGATCGTGTCTTCCGAAAGGGAAAAATTCTCGGCGACGCGCTTGGCGATCACCTGGCCATCACGGCGCAATATGTCGAGGATAAGGGTTTTGCGTTGGGACGTCAGCATGGGCTCTCTGCACGATATTAGACGTAATGGCCCGATATTGCACGAATTGACTCGACATTCAAGAAATATCGTGCATTTTCACGAAATCCCGTGCATGAAGCCGGGAGTGCTCCCGTAGAAGCGGAGCGAAGGAGTGGATCATGTTGATATTGATTGCCGGCCCTTACAGGTCGGGAACCGGCGACGACCCGGAAAAGATGGCCGCCAACCTGAAGCGGCTGGAACAGCCCTCGCACGCGCTGTTTGCGGCCGGCCACGTGCCGATGATCGGCGAATGGGTGGCCCTGCCGATCTGGCACGCCGCCGGCGGCAAATCGGTGGGCGATGCGCTTTACGAAGAGATTTTCCACCCGGTCGCCGGCCGGCTGCTGCAGCTCTGCGAGGGCGTGCTGCGCTTGGCCGGCGATTCCAAGGGCGCCGACAATGACGTGCGCATCGCCAGGGAGCGCGGCATTCCGGTCTGGCACCGGCTGGAGGATGTGCCGGGCTGCGGTTGAAGGGCGAGTTCGTGCCAGAAGGCAGCCCCTCACTCTAACCCTCTCCCCGTAAAACGGGGAGAGGGGACGTGCCTAGAGCATGATGCCGAAAAGTGTGAGCGGTTTTCGGACGACATCATGCTCTAACTCTTTATTTTAGAACAGGATTCAGATTTTAGGCCAACCGGGCCTAAAATCATCCTGTTCTAGCGAGAGGTCGGCGAAGGACGGAGAGGTTGCGGCATATCCCTTCGCCCCGTTTACGGGGGTCCGAAGGACGGGTCGAGACCCGTGGCGACCCCGGTCGGTGGCGGCAGCCGGATGAGGGGCGGCCGCACGGCACCGATCATTGCTCCTCGTCCGCGCCCGACGCAGAGACTAAACCCAATCTCCCCAGTTCCGGCGCACCCGTCCCTGCGCTATACCAGCGGCCGAAAGGGAGTGGACCACCATGCTGACATTGTACTACGCGCCGGGAACCTGCGCGCTCGCAAGCCTTATTGCTCTTGAGGAATCAGGCCTGCCCTTCGAAACGAGAAAGCTCAGCTTCGCCAATGGCGAACAGCGCTCGCCGGATTATTTGAAAATCAACCCGAAGGGCCGCGTGCCCGCACTGGTCACCGATCGCGGCGTGCTGACGGAAACGCCGGCGATCCTCGGTTTTATCGCGGAAAGCGCGCCGGCCGCCAAACTGGCGCCGCTCGGCGATGCCTTCGAAATGGCGCGGCTGCAGTCCTTCAGCAGCTATCTCTGCTCGACCGTGCATGTGAACCATGCCCATCGCCCGCGCGGCTCCCGCTGGTCCGACGATCCGGCGGTGATCGAGGCGATGAAGGCCAAGGTGCCGCAAAACATGGCGGATTGCTTCACCCTGATCGAAGAGACGATGTTCAAGGGGCCTTGGGTGATGGGCGAGGCCTATTCGCTCGCCGATCCCTATCTCTTCGTCATGACCGACTGGCTGCCCTCCGACGGCGTCGATCCCGCCCGCTTCGTAGAGGTGAGCGACCACCATGCCCGCATGCTGCAGCGCCCCGCCGTCCAGCGGGCGCTGGCCTATGATCGGGGCTGATAGGCGGGCATACCCGGTGCGGTTTGGGCGTAGGGGCTGCGGAGTTCATGCCGGTATCTCCCAAGGATCGATCACCGATGCGCCGGTGTCGTTGAAATCGCCGACATTGCGGGTGACGACGATCAGATCATGGACGATCGCGGTCGCTGCGATCAGCCCGTCGATATCGCCGCGTGGCCGGATCGCGGCGATGCGGCCCCATTCCACGGCGATCTGATCGGTCACCGGCAGGATGCGGGCGCCATGGTCGTGGCGCAGCTTGCGTAGCCACTCGGCGAGGTGGGCGGCGGCCTTCGGGTCCGACCTCTGTTTGAGAGCAATGCCGCGCATGATCTCGCCAAGGGTCAAGGCGCTCAGATGAATGCTCAGCGGATCGACGGAGCGCAACCACGAAACCGCCTGCGGCGTGCCGCGTCGCGCCTCCGAAACGATATTGGTATCGACCAGATACATCAGAAGGTCACGTTGCGGCTTGGCGTCGCAACGCGCGCTTCGACCGCATCGGCAAGCTCGTCGTCCCAGGTGGGGCCGCCGAGCAGGTCGTCGACCAGCGATGGCCGGCCGGCGCGCAGGGCGTCATAGTCGCGGGCGGACAGCACGACAGCCGTCCGCTCGCCGCGGAGCGTCACCACCTGCGGTCCTTCATCTCGCGCCTTCTGCACGACTTTCGAAAACTTGTTCTTGGCCTCCTGCAGCTGCCATTCCATCTTTCGCTCCTAGCTAGACTGTCTAGATATGTAGGTGGAGAAGCGGGATGGGTCAATGGGACCATGCTCGCAACAAACCTTTGTCAGCCGGCCGACGCGGCGGTGAACACCGCCAGCTGCGCGGCGAAGGCACGTTTGTAGGCCGGCCGCGCCTCGCCGCGGGCGACATAGGCGGCAAGGTTCGGATATTCCTCCAACAGTCCCGATGCTTGCGCCCTGAGCAGCACCGTTACCATCAGCAAGTCGCCAGCGCTGAACGCGCCATCGAGCCAGTCGGCATCGCCAAGGCGAGCGGAAAGGCTGTCCAGCCGTTTGCGAATGCTGTCTTCAAGGGCACGCAGGCGCTGCTCGTACCAGGGTTCGTCGCGCTCGAGGATGGTGGCGAGGCTGCGCTCGAAGATCGGCGGCTCCACCGTGTTCAGCGCCGCAAACATCCACGTGACAGCGCGCGCCCGGGCATTCGCATCCGCAGGCAGCAGGCCCGCATGGCGCTCGGCGATATGAAACACGATCGCGCCGGACTCGAACAGAGTAAGATCGCCGTCTTCATAGGTCGGAATCTGCCCGAAAGGATGAAGGGTGAGATGCGCGGGTTCCTTCATCGCCTTGAACGAAACGAGACGAACCTCATAAGGCTGACCCACTTCCTCGAGCGCCCAGCGAACACGCATGTCGCGCGCCAGACCCCGGCCGCGATCGGGCGAGCGTGCAAAGGCGGTAATGGTAATCGTCATCGCTTCCTCCATCTCATTTTATCCTTGGATCGATGCCGATCCAGGGAGTTATGCCATGGCTTGAAGACGGCTGGCGAAACGCGATTCCGACATCGATGCTTGCGATAATATGCAGCGCGGCAAGCCACGCGACTTCGTTTCCGCGGATGTCACGAGGCCCACTCACTTCCGCTCGACCGTCAGCACCATCGGCATGGCCCAGTTGGCCTCGGAAATAGGCCAGCGGAGCAGGTTGACACTGTCGTCGTCCACCTGGGCCTCCCATCTTGCATAGAATTTTTGCTGATAGCCATTCAGCCGAACACTCCGGCAGGCGATAGGACCGCCGTCGAGGTTGAGCGCGACCTTGAGATCGAGCGGCGAGGTCTTCAGAAACTCTGCCAGCCGGTCGAGCGAAAAGAATGCTTCCTTTGTCGTGCCGATGACGATACGCCCCAGCGCGTCCTTGGCGACAAAGGTACGGTTGGCGAGCCAGCGGCTTTTCACGTTCACATGGGTTTGCCCGTCATCGCCGATGAGCAGGGGATAGGAGACCATGGCGTTCGACGCGCCGGCAAAGGCGGCCTGCCAGTCTTGACGCGTGAGATCACGGATGTCGGCAGCGTCTTGATCGGCAACGAAGGCGCCGGCCCTGGCATCATATTGCTGGGGACCCATCACAACGCCCTCGCTGATGAATGGCGTGTCGGGCCTGCCGTGCATGTCGTAATAGCTGCCGTTGACGATGAGCACCGCCTTGGGCAAAGCCTTTTCCCATTCGTCGATGCCGGTATCGCCCGCAGCGGCATTGCGGGTGACGAAGCGAAAGCGGGCCGGGTCGATTCTGCTGAGAAAAATGCGGTCGACTTCGCGGCCATCGGCAAGAACCGGCAGTTCCGCCACCTCGAAACCCGCCTCCGGCTCCTGCCAGGTCAGCGGCCCGGGCTGAACCGCTGGGATCACCGTGTTCAACGCCAATCGCATGGAGGCGGAAAGGCGCTCGTCATCAGGTTTCATAGTGGCCCAATAGGTCCCGCCGCGCCGCAAGACAGTGTTGAAACCGTAAGCACCCGCGACCTGCCAGAGCCAGCCGGCACCGACGACAATCGCGACCGTTAAAATTGCGATGAGTCCGAATAGAATCTTTCGAATTGCCGACACTGAAATCTCTTTGCTCAAATGGGTCGATTTGCGACGCCGGGTTGACGTGACATTGCGCGAATGCAAGTGCCAAGTGCGGTTTTTCTACGGCCGACCCGCAAACACCTTCATTCGCCAAAGCCGACACATATCGAACCCCCGAGAAAAACATGATCGTCGAACTGACTGCTGATGATTTTGCCATCTTGCTGAAAGGCTTCGCCCCCCGAAATCTGCGGCTAGTTCCCGATAGCGCCATCGCGCCGCCTGAGGTTCTGGAGATGCTGGCGGGGATCGCCGCACAGATCGGCGCGGAATTTACCCCCTCCGCCTGGATGATTGTCGAGGAGGACGAGATCGTCGGACTATGCTCCATCATCCGCGCGCCTGAGGACGGCGAAATCCACATCGGCTATGGGATTGCACCGAGCCGCGAGCGGCGTGGATACGTCACCCGCGCAATCGCGGAACTGCTCGAATGGGCGCGGAAGGATCCGCGCGTGTCACGCATTTCGGCCGATACCGGCGTGGAAAACATCGCCTCTCAGCGTGTCCTTGCGCGCAACGGCTTCATCCGAACAGGAGAGCGCATCGATCCGGAAGACGGTTCGGTGATTTGCTGGCAGGCATCGATCGACTGAGACAAGTCGCCCAGAGAACGCGTCGCGTCAACGAGTGATGCGACGCGCTTTAAGGCCGGCTGAAACGGCGGGTACCGTCACGCGCATTTCGCCAGCGGCGGTTTGGCCTTGGTGGGAAGGCCGGTGTCGGTTCCGAGCGGCAGATCGGCAATTTCCCGCATCGACATGCGCTCGACTTCGGGATGCCGCAGCGGATCGTCCTTCCAGGTCGGGGCGGTGTCGGCGTCGCTCATGGCAAGGGTAGGCTTCAAGAAAAACTTCAGCAACGACATGGCATGTCTCGCTTTCTCCAGCGGTGCGGGTTCGTCACCGCAGGCTGTAATGTCTGCTCTGCCAAGCGAATTTTCAATTGAGATTAACAGGGCGCTGCTATAGAAAAACTATATGAGGAACCTGAACACGATCCATCTCAACGGCCTCAGGGCGCTCGACGCCGTCGGCCGCCTCGGCTCGCTGCAGGCCGCCGCCGACGAACTCGGCGTTTCGGTCGGCGCCGTCAGCCAGCAGGTGATCAAGGCCGAAGCGCAGCTGGGGCAGGTGATCTTCGAGCGCACTGCCCGCGGCATGATCGCCACCGAAGCCGGCCGGCCGGTGCTTCATGCGCTCGACGAGGGTTTCGCCCGACTTTCGGCGGCCGTGTCGATCGCCAGCCGCAAGGACGATACGATCCTGACCATCTCGGTGGCGCCGGTTTTTGCCGCCCGCTGGCTCGTCTGCCGGCTCGACCGTTTCGCCGAGCGCCATCCCGAGATCAAGCTGCGGCTCGATGCGACGACCAATCTCGTCAGCCCGGCGCTCTGTGACGTCGATATCGGCATCCGCGTCGGCACCGGCAAATGGCCTGACGTGAAGGCCGAACTGCTCTTGGAGCAGGAGGTCTTCCCGGTCTGCTCGCCCGAGATGGCGGCGCAATTGAAGGAACCCGCCGATATCCTGGCGCTGCCCGCCGTCGTCGACGGCCGCGCCATGTTCGGCTGGGAGGTCTGGATGCGCGAGGCGGGGCTGTCAGGTACGATACCTACGACCCGCCACGTCTTCAACGACGCCTCGCTTTGCCTCGATGCGGCGATCGCCGGGCAGGGCGTGATGCTCGCCTGGCAGACGCTTGCCGCTTTTGCGCTTGCCGAAGGCCGGCTCGTCGCCCCCTTCGGCATTCGCGCGCCGACCGGCTTCGGCCATTATTTCATCACCGCCGAGGGGGCGCGCGAGCCGAAGAAGGTCAAGGATTTCAAAATGTGGATCCGCGAGGAAATGGACGGCACGCTCGCCTTGTTCCGCTAAAGCATGTCGCGCAAAAGTGTGCAGCGGTTTTGCGAGGCAAAGCGCGAAGCGCTTTTGCCGCAACGACATGCAAAAACAAAAGCTAAAGCGCGGCGTGCTCTAGATCAGACCTCGATCGGCTCTTTGCCGCGTGTCTCCTGCATTCTCTTGTAGGCGGCGCGGGACTGGCAGCGCTCGATCCAGGCCTTGACGTTGGGATGGGCATCGAACAGCGCATCCTCGCTCTGGGCGTAGCGCAGCACCTCGGCGATGTTGATGTCGGCGACGGTGAAGCGGTCGCCGACGATCCACTGCCGGCCGGCAAGCTGGCTTTCAAGAGCGGCCAGCGGCCGGCGCAGCGCTTGGCAGGCGGCGGCGATCGTCTGCTTGCCCTCTTCGCTGTTTTCGAGGCCGTTGTCATAGGTCAGCACGATCCTGACCGAATGCGGCTCGACCTGCGAGGCGGCCCAGACAGTCCACATCGTCAGCAATCCGTCTTCTTCGACGGTTTGTCCGGCAACCGGCCCACCATGTTTGCGGGCGAGGTAGAGATTGATCGCCAGCGATTCGTGCATGACGAGCTCGCCGTCCCGGATGCTGGGGATTTGCGCCATCGGGTTGACGGCCGTGAAATCGGGCGATTGCGTGTTGAGCGGCGCGCTCCCGGACAAAGGTTCCGCCAGCCGCCTGGCCTGCAGCACCGGCACCGACTGGAACTCGAGCCCGAGCTCCTCCGCCATCCAATAGACGCGTGACGCCCGCGATCGATAGACTCCGTAGATTGTCAGCATGATGATCTCCCCTCGGTATGTCGAGGTGAGACACTAGATGCGTGAGCACTCCCGGAAAAGTCTATGCCGCTGATGGGACGATGAAAGCTTTTGATGCTCTTCAGGAGCTGCGGTTTCGCTCGACTGTCAGCTGCTTGTAGGACGCGCCGCCGCCGGCCATCTCGGCCGACGCTTTCTTTTCCCATTGGAAGCCGAGAACCGCCCCTTCCGCGGTTTCCTGAAAGACGTTGTCGGTGATGACGGCAGTGCCGGCGCCATCGGCGACCGAGACGGCGCATCCGACAGGCGCCTTGCGCACCACATTGGCTGTCACAATCACGTTGCGGAGATAAGGGCCCCAGCCGATCTGCATGCCCCAGCGCGGCGCGCCCTCAATCACATTGCCCGAGATCAGCGTATCGGCCTCTGCCGCAATGCCGATGCCGAAGCCGACCTCGTGCTTGTATGGGCCCTTCAGCGTCAAGTTGCGCACGACGTTGCCGGTGACGCTCGCCAGCCTGCCGCCCTCATCGAAATTGGCGATCGAGATGCCGTTTGCCGCCCCGTCGATCATATTGGCGGAAACGACCGCCCCTTCGAAGGCGAATTCGACATAGATCGCCGTCTCGCCGGATTGCCGGCACTGGTTGCTGCTGATCTGGATGTCCGAGGCCGAATTGGCGCGGATCGCGGTAAAGGCGCAGTCGGAGATGTGGTTGTTCACCACCATCACGCCATCGGCGCGGAAAATGTTGATGCCGTTGCCGTTCTGGCCGGTGCCGCCGTCATTGGCGTGGATGTTGGAGATGCGGTTGCCTGAGACAACCGTGCCGTCCTCGGCCTTCTTCCAGCGATGCACCAGGATGCCGCCATTGCCGCAATCGGCGATCGTATTGCCGGTGACCGAAAGATTGGCGGAATCGACCGCATAGAGCCCGGCCTCGGCCGCGCCCGAAATGCGGCTGCGCTCGATCCGCCCGCCGCAGCGTTCCAGATGCAGTCCGTGTTTGCGGCTGCCGCCGATCTCGCAATTGTCGATCAGCACCTCGTCGACGCCGGTAAATTGGACGAGCCCGCCGGCATAATCGCCGAGCCAGCGATTGCCGCCGTCGATGACGAGGTTGGAAAGCTCGATGCGCCGCACATTTGCCGCCGCCAGCAGGTGGCCTTCGCCGGTATAGACGAGCCGCGAGGCGCCCGGAACGCCTGTTATGCGGGTATTGTCTGGCAGGTTGAGATTGGAGATCCGGTAGGTGCCGGGCGGCAGGAAGACCGGCACGTTCTCGCGCGCCGCCTGTTCGATCATCTGCTGCAGGTTGCGGGTCTTACGGTCCCCGCTTTCGGGAATGGCGCGATATTCCACCGCGTCGATTGCGCCGCGCAGATCCGGCTGCCCGGCAGCCGCAAGCGGTGCGGCAAGCGCGCGCGCTGAGCCTCCCGCAACCGCCGCGGCGGCGAGTAGGAAAAGCATGTCGCGGCGTGAAGGCATTCCGGATTCACAACTCATAACGCGCCTGTAGCACGAAACATGCCAGACGGGCCTGTCCCTTTCTGGCACAGGCGGCCGGAATTGCGGTTGTGCCCCCGGCCAAGGGCAGGATATCGCCGCCGATTTTGTCGTCTTGTTCACTCTTTCATTTAAGCAAGCCGAAGGGAATGAGGACTACTTTTAAGGGAAATTTACGGGGTGATTATGCGGGATGAGGCCTTCGGCCTCCGGGGAGAATGGCGGCATGCAGGAACCGAGTGCCAGGCGATGGGAATCGACCGATGCCCTGTCGGCCGAAACGCGGCGCATCGTCGCCGCGACGGAAGCGATGATGGCCTCGACCGCCCATCATCTTTCCGACGGCATCGAGAACCTGCGCCTGAAGGCGATCGTCCACGAGCTTCCGGATTTCCTCTACGTCAAGGATCGCGACAGCCGCTTCGTCTTCGCCAACGCCGTCACCGCCAGCAGCCTCGGCCTGGAGAGCGCTGACCTGATCACCGGCAAGCGTGATTTCGACCTGTTCGATTTCGAGACGGCTCGCCGCCATTTCGATATCGAGCAGCAGATCATGGCAACGGGGCAAGCCTGCATCGACATGGAGGAAAGCTACGTCCTGCCCGGCGGCAAAAGGCCGATATGCCGGCTGACCTCGAAGATCCCGCTGCGCAACGATCGCGGCGAGATCGTCGGCCTGATCGGCGTTTCCCGCGATATCACCGAACGCAAGCGCCAGGAGGATCTCCATCGCGAGCAGGCGAACCTGCTCGAAATGATCGCCCGCAACGAGCCGCTGCCGATGATCCTCGAGGCGCTAGTGCTGATGATCGAGGCGCAACTGACCGGCATCGACGGATCGGTGCTGTTGCTGAACGGCGAGGGCACCAGGCTCTATCACGGTGCCGCTCCCAATCTGCCCGGCGGTTACAGCCGGCTGATCGACGGCGTCACCATCGGTCCCAAGGTCGGCTCCTGCGGCACCGCCGCCTGGCGCGGCCAGGCTGTCATCGTCGAGGACGTGATGAGCGACCCGCTGTGGGAGGATTTCCGCGCGCTGGTCGCCCCGTTCGGCTTCCGCTCCTGCTGGTCGACGCCGATCGCCACCTCGCAGAACAATGTGCTCGGCACCTTCGCCCTCTATTCCAGGGAAGTCCGCCGTCCCACCGAGCACGAGATGAAGCTGGTGGCGCTCGCCACGCACATCGCCGGCATCGCCATCGAGCGTAAGCGTGTCGACGACCGCATCCACTTCATGGCCCATCACGACGATCTCACCGGCCTGCCGAACCGCGCCTTCCTGAAGGAGCGGCTGGCCAATATCCTCGACCAGGCCCGGCGCCACACCCGCAAGGTCACCGTCGCCTATATCGATCTCGATAATTTCAAGGACATCAACGACGGCCGCGGCCACGCCGCCGGCGACGAGGTGTTGAAGGAAACCGCCGCCCGCATGGCCAACAGCGTCCGGGCTTCGGATATGGTGGTGCGTCTCGGCGGCGACGAATTCCTCGTGGTGCTCGTTCACCAGTCGAGCCACGACGCCGGCATCACGCGCCGCCTGCGCGAGCTGCAGAAGGCGATCAACCGACCGATCCCGAGCGATGGCGGCGAGATCACCGTCACGTCGAGCATCGGTGTTGCCGCCTTTCCCTTCGACGGCGCGACCTCGGAAGAGCTTCTCGCCAATGCCGACCGCGCCATGTACCGCGCCAAGGAACTCGGCCGCAACACGCTGCAGCATCACGATGGCGGCGGCACGCCTGTGGGAATGCCGCTCGGCGAGCAGGAGGAGCTGCACCAGGCGATCACCGGCGACCAGCTGTTCCTGCAATATCAACCGCAGGTCGATGTCGCCACCGGCCGCATCACCGGCATCGAGGCGCTGGTGCGCTGGAACCATCCGGCCAAGGGCAGGGTGCCGCCGGTCAATTTCATTCCGCTCGCAGAAGAAACTGGCCTCATCGTTCCCCTCGGTCTCTGGGTGCTGAACGAGGCCTGCCGCCAGGCGCGCCACTGGCAGGACATGGGCTTGGCGCCGCTGACCATCGCCGTCAACGTCTCGGCCAAGCAGTTCGCCGATCCGGATTTCGCCAGCCACGTCGCCGAGGCGCTGGAGCGCCACCGCCTGCAGTCGCGCTGGCTGGAGCTTGAGGTCACCGAAAGCGTGGTGATGCAGGATGCCGATCGGGCGCTTGCCATGATGGAATCGCTGCGCGCGCTCGGTGTGCGCCTGTCGATCGACGATTTCGGCTCCGGCTATTCCAGTCTCGCGGCGCTGAAGACCTTCCCCTTCGACCGGCTGAAGATGGACCGTTCGCTGGTCGAGGCCCTGCCGGGCGACAAAACCGCCGTCGCCATCGCCTCAGCGGTGATTTCGCTGGCGCAGACGCTGAAGCTTTCGGTGCTCGCCGAAGGCGTGGAAACCGACGCCCAGATGGATTTCCTGCGTCACGCGCACTGCGAGGAGGCGCAGGGCTACCGCTTCTCCAAGCCGGTCTTCCCCGAGGAGATCCCGGCATTGCTGCGGGCGCGGGATCTCTGAACGTCATTTCACATGCTTGCCGATCGCCGCGCTCTCTAGACTCGAATGATATTGAGCCGTAGAGCGCTGACGACCGCCTGCGTTCTTGTCGTGCATCCGAGCTTCCTGATCGCGCTGCCGATGTGGTTGTTGACCGCATTTTCCGTGAGATCGAGAAGCTGTGCAATTTCGGCGCCCTTCCTGCCGCCGGCGCTCAGCCTGAGGCAGTCGAGTTCGCTCCGCGTAAACTCGATGGGCTTGTGCTTCTCGTTCAATGTCAGCTGCGAGAGCCGGTCGTAGATGAGCGTGGCGATGAACAGCAGCTTTGCCATTTCGATCATGCTGAAGTTGCGTGGTCCCGAAATCGACATGGCGCCGCGCCCGCCTGCCGCGTCGTGAACGGGAAAATAGGCGCCTTTTTCCATGCCATACCGGTGAAACAGCTCGATGACCGTGGATTTCTTGTCGCCTCCACGATTGGTATTGATCGCTTCGACGTCGTAGTTGAACGGGCTGGTCGATCTCAGCATCCGGCGGATGACCGGACTGTCGATCATCAAATTATGGGCGTCATAATAATCCACCATTTCCGCCGGCCAATTGGTGATGATCTTGGTGGCGCCGATTTCGACGCTGTCGACGGTCGGCAGGCTCATGAACAGGAAAGCGTTCATTGCCAGGTCCTGAGTAAGGCCCTTCATATATTTGAACACTTCGTAATGCGTGTTGAAACCTGCGGCGACTTCCTCAATCCGATTGAATTCGGCCTCGAGCTTCATGTCTTTCTCCGATCGGCGGTTCGCATCCGGGCGCTTGGCCGCCGCGGACAAAAATACAAGGCTTGCCCGTCACCGGGAAGGTAAGCTTATGAGACAACTGGGCCTTAACAAATCGTAAAGGCGCCTTTCGGCTCCGGGGCGCAAAAACGGCGAAAAGTCGCCAATCTCGTCTTTGAAAATCGGCCTTGGAAAGACTTGTAGCAAACCGAGGCGTTCGAAAGAGATACTTATATCAATCTGATTTTATTGACGCATTTCTCTTTCGCTCGATTGCTTCGAAGAGGCTGCATTGGTGCATGGCCGGGTTAATGGATACTTAAAGAATTTGCAGGATTTTATCTTCGGATTGCTCGGCCGGCGTAAGCTCCGGGTGGGATCGCGGCAGTCAGGCGCTGAAGGGGCGCAGAAAAGGAATAGCGTGCAGGTTGGTCTCCGATGCCAAGGCCATGATGGCCGCCAATCAGCATTGCTTCAGTCAATCGGATTTCATCGGCGCTTTTTTCATTAAGTAACTGTAAATATTAGAGGAATCTGTTGTGCCTTGGCAAGTCTTGATCGGAAATGTGGCTGCGGTAGCGCTCGTCATTTCGGTGTGGATGCACCTGCATTACAAGTTCTACCGCCTGTCGAGGGTCCAGGCAGAACTTGGCTTCGGCTTGATGATGGGCCTTGGGGCCGTCTTGTCGATGCTGCTGTCCGTCGAGGTCGATAGCGGCTATTATCTCGACCTCCGTTCGACCTTGCTGGCGGTTTCGGCCGTCTACGGTGGTCCGCTGGCGGTTCTGATGACCGCAGTCCTCACCTGCGTCCAGAGGATCTCCATGGGTGGCGCCGGTGTCGAACCGGCATTGATCTCGATCATGCTGGTGTCCGTGTTTGGACTGGCGCTCCACTTTCTGTTCCGCAGGGGCGCGACGGATGTCAGAAAGGCACTTGCCTGTGCGGTCATGGTGGCCACGGTAACCCTGGCGATGAGCATTTTCCATCGGGGCGGCTGGTCGCATATCACCACCGTCAGCCTTGCCGGAATAGGCGTGAAATTCGCCGCGACTTTGGCCGCGGCATGCGTCATCACCTATTTCCATGCCTTTACCCTTGAGCGCGATATCTTGAAGGCCGCACTGACCCAGGCGCCTGATTTCCACTATGTCAAAGACCGCAATAGCCGGTTCGTCGTCACCAACCTCAACGTCGCGCGAAACCATGACCGCACCAAATCTTCGGAGATGGTCGGCCTGACGGATTTCGATCTCTATCCCCGCGAGACGGCGCAAGCATTCTTCGATCGCGAGCAGGAGATCATGGCGAGCGGGGAACCGCTGGTGGATTTCGAGGAGCCTCTTATTGAAGAAGACGGCCGGGAACGTTGGTTCCTGACGTCAAAGATCCCGCTGCGAAACCGCCACGGCGATCTGGTCGGGCTTGCCGGCGTGACCCGCGATATCACCGAGAAAAAACGTCTGGTTCAGGAAGCCCTCGACAGCAAGAATGTGCTTTCCCAGGCGATGACCGAAATGTCCGATGGGCTTGCCATGTTCAATCCCGAGGGCCGGCTGGTGTTTTGCAACGATCAATATCGTGCCGCCTTTCCCCGTTCCGCCCATGCCAGACAACCCGGCGCCGGTATAACCGATATCCTGCAGGCGGTCGTGCGCAGTGGCGAGCGGGTCGATGTGAGCCCGGATGCCGGCGATGACTGGATCGAGATCTCCGCGGCGCAGCTTTTCCTGACCCAGGACAGCGAAATACCGATGTTCGATGGACGCTGGCTCCGGCAGCGCACACGTTTGGCGGCCGATGGCTCCGCCCTGGTGGTGGTTTCGGATATCACCTCGATGAAGCATTCCGAAGAAAGGCTGACGCAACTCGCCCTGAAGATGAAAGGGCTGGCCGACACCGACGCATTGACCGGTATTGCCAATCGAAGAGTGTTCGACGAGGCGATCTCGGAAGAGTTTGCGCGCGCCCGCCGGGCCGAGTCCTCTCTCGGCCTGTTGCTGATCGATGTCGATCACTTCAAGGCGTACAACGATACCTACGGTCACCTCGAAGGAGACAACTGCCTGAGGGTGATCGGCGAGGTTCTCAGGTCGATTACCAAGCGCCCCTCAGACCTCGCAGCGCGATTTGGCGGAGAGGAGTTTGCCATTCTGCTTCCCGGCACGGACAGGGATGGCGCGCTGCGGCTCGCCAGGATGCTGCGCTCGGCGTTGCATCGGCGCGCGATCCCGCACAGCGAAAGCAGCAAGGCGATCGTGACGGTGAGTATCGGTGTGGCCAACATCTCCGATAGATTTGCGACGCCGGCAGAACTGGTCTCGGCCGCGGACCAGGCGCTCTACGCGGCAAAGAAGCACGGCCGCGACCGTGTCGAGGCCGCCGCGCATCAGGCAAGAGCGGCGTAAGCCGAATGCCGCGGCACGCGTCGCCAACTCTGTTTGAGGACCGACCTCATCTGGCAAGCTTGCCGATCGTCTCGATCTCGTTCGTCCATATGCCCGCCGCATAGTTCTCCGGCAGTCGCGCCAACAGCGCGGGATCGTCGATGCCGGTGGAGAAATCGCTGCCGCGATAGGGGCCGAGCACGAAGACCTCGGTTCCGGCATCCTGCATCCGGTTGAGGAAACGGTCCGGCCAGCCCCAGAGCCAGGGCGCGATATTGATCGGCACCAGCATCATCCGCTGTTTGCAGGCTTCGGGCATCAGGCCGGTCCAGCCATAACCGATATAGCCGAAAAGGCAGCCCTTCAGGCTCTGGCGCGAGGCGGTCTTGATATCGGGCACGCGCTGCCGGATGACGTCGATCGGCTCGTCGCCGCCATAAACGATGATGTCTGCCCGTCGGGCGGGTGAAAGTCCGTTGAGCACGGCGGCGAGCTTTTCGCCCTCGGACGGATCGCGGCTCTTGACGTTGATGAGGAAACGCCGATCCGGAAACGTCGAGAGCACCTCGGCCAGCGTCGGCATCATGCCGATGCCGCGGCCGCGGAAGGGAAAGCTCTTGCCGCCGTCAGCGGTATAGCCATAGCCGATGTCGAGGTTCCGCATCTCCGCCATCGAATGCTCTCGGGTGACGCCGTGGCCGTCGGTGCGGCAGTCGAGCGTCCAGTCGTGAAAGACCGCGAATTGCCCGTCTGTCGTCGGGTGCACGTCGATCTCGATAAGATCGGCGCCGGCGGCAAAGCCTGCCTGCATCGAACGGATCGTGTTCTCGAGATAATCATGTTTCGGCGGCAGCATGCGGCTTGCCGTGCAGGTATCGTTCTTCAGATCGGTCTCGTCGAACCGCTGGGCGATGCCGCGATGGGCGAGCAGCACCGGCTTTCCCGGCCGATGCGCGGCAAGCAGACTGCTATTGTTGAGATAGATGCCGGCCGCGGCGATCGCGACCGCCGCCGCGCCATAGAAAAGCTTCCTGCCCATATTGCTCTCCCTGATTGCATCGAAGAATACAACAGCTAGAAAGCGATTCTGGTTGTTCTTGGGCTGTTTTCCGGCTTTTCTATGCGCGGTTATCTCAGGAGAGGACTGGCATCACAATGGAACAACAGGACGACGAACTCATCCGTTTCGAAGCCGAGGGCGCCGCACCCTTGCCGCCGGCTTCTGTCGAAGGTCATGTCGGACGTGCCGGCGCCCGCATCTGGTATGCGAGCTACGGTGACGGGCCTGCCGTCATCCTGCTGCATGGCGGCCTCGGCCACAGCGGCAACTGGGGCTATCAGGTCCCGGCGCTGCTCCAAAGCGGCCGCCGCGTCGTGCTGATCGACAGCCGCGGTCATGGCCGCAGCAGCCGCGATGCCCGTCCCTATAGTTATGAGCTGATGGCATCAGACGTGCTTGCGGTGATGGACGAACTCTCTCTGGAGAAAGCGTCCTTTGTCGGCTGGAGCGATGGCGCCTGCATCGCGCTGATCCTCGCCGCGACAGCGCCGTCGCGTGTCGCGGGCGTCTTCTTCTTCGCCTGCAACATGGATCCGAGCGGCACGCTGGAATTCGTTGCGACCCCGGTCATCGACCGATGCTTCAGCCGCCACGCCAAGGATTATGCGGCATTGTCCGCCACGCCGGATGATTTCAAGGGCTTCGTCGAGGCGGTGAGCCTGATGATGCGCACAGAGCCGAATTATCGGGCCGAAGACCTCGGCCGCATCGGTGTGCCGGTTGCGATCGTGCTCGGCGAACATGACGAATTCATCAAACCGGAGCATGCCGAATATCTTGCCCGCAGCATTCCGGACGCTCAGATGATCACTCTCAAGGGCGTCAGCCATTTTGCGCCGCTGCAGCGGCCGGCCGAGTTCAACGCCGCAGTGCTGTCCTTCCTCGACGGGCTCCCATCTTGAACGGCTCCCTCTGGCCTCGCGCCCATTTGCCGCTATCTCTTGCTGCATGAGAGCTGATGCACTGCTTTATCCCGCCCCGGAAGGGCTCTATTGCCCCGAAGGCGGATTCTATGTCGATCCGGTGCGGCCGGTGGAGCGGGCGCTCGTCACCCACGGCCATTCCGATCACGCCCGGCCGGGCCATGTGAACGTGCTCGCCACCCGCCAGACGCTCGACATCATGCGCCTGCGCTACGGCGAGGGCTTTTGTGCCAGCGAGCAGGCTGCGGCCTTCGAAGAGGAACTGCTGGTCAACGGCGTCAAGGTGAGCTTTCATCCGGCCGGCCATGTGCTCGGCTCGGCGCAGATCGCCATCGAAAAGAACGGTACCCGCATCGTCGTCTCCGGCGACTACAAGCGCCGCCCCGACCCGACCTGCGCCGCCTATGTGCCGGTTGCCTGCGATGTCTTCATCACCGAGGCAACCTTCGGCCTGCCGGTCTTCCATCATCCCGATCCGATGGACGAGATCGGCAAGCTGCTCGCCTCGCTCCGGCAGTTTCCCGAGCGCACCCATCTCGTCGGCGCCTATGCGCTGGGAAAGGCCCAGCGGGTCATAAGGCTGCTGCGCGATGCCGGTTACACCGAGCCGATCTATATCCACGGCGCCATGGAAAAACTCTGCGACTATTATATCGGCGAGGGCATCGATCTCGGCGAGTTGCTGCCGGCGACCATCGAAAGCCGCGACAAATCCGCCTTCGAGGGCGCCGTCGTCATCGGCCCGTCCTCGGCCTTCGCCGACCGCTGGGCGCGGCGCTTCAACGAACCGCTGCCGGCCTTCGCCTCCGGCTGGATGATGGTGCGGCAGCGCGCCAAACAGCACGGCGTCGAACTGCCGCTCGTCATCTCCGATCATTGCGACTGGCCGGAACTGACCGAAACCATCCGGGAGCTGCACCCGGCCGAAGTCTGGGTGACCCACGGCCGCGAGGAGGCCCTGGTGCGCTGGTGCCAGCTGCAGGGCATCAAGGCGAAACCGCTGCATCTGGTGGGCTATGAGGATGAGGCGGATTGAGATGAGCGGCCTGCTGGATCAAAACCCCTCCCCAACCCCTCCCCACAAGGGGGAGGGGCTAGCGTGTTGCGCCCACCGCATTTTACCTGAGGCGGCTCTGCATGCAGGAGCGTTGCTTTGGGGCAAGACCCCGCCGCGGGTTAGTCCCTCCCCCTTGTGGGGAGGGGTTGGGGAGGGGTCTCTCTGTCAAGCCAGGAGGCCCACATGAAAGCCTTCGCCGACCTCCTCGACCGCCTCGTGCTGACCCCCAGCCGCAACGGCAAGCTGAAGCTGTTGACCGATTATTTCCGCGATACGCCGGATCCCGACCGCGGCTATGGCCTTGCCGCCATTGCCGGCACCCTGGAGGTGCGCAACGTCAAACCCGCCATGCTGCGCGAGCTGGTGCTGGAGCGCATGGACGAGGTGCTGTTCCGCTATTCCTACGACTATGTCGGCGATCTCGCCGAAACTATTTCGCTGGTCTGGGACAATGAGCGGGATATCGACCGCTCCGCCCTTGCCCAGCCGCGTCTCGGCGAAGTCGTCGCCGGCATGAATGCGCTCGGCCGCACGGAAGTGCGCAGCTTCGTCCGCGACCTGCTCGACCGGCTGGATTCCTCCGGCCGGTTCGCCTTCATCAAGCTGGCGACCGGGGCCATGCGCATCGGTGTCTCAGCCCGTCTTGCCAAACAGGCGCTGGCCGATCTCGGCGATAAGGACGTCAGCGAGATCGAAACGCTCTGGCACGGTCTGCAGCCGCCCTATGAGACGCTGTTCGAATGGCTGGCGGGCGGCGGCGAAAAACCGGTGCTGGCGACGCCGGCGATCTTCCATTCGGTCATGCTCGCCAATGCGGTGGAGGAGGGGGATCTCACCGGCCTCGATCCGGCCAATTACGCCGCCGAGTGGAAATGGGACGGCATCCGTGTCCAGCTCTCCCGTTCCGGCGATCGGCGCAAGATCTATTCGCGCTCCGGCGACGACATTTCGGGCGCTTTTCCCGATATTCTCGACGCCATCAGTTTTTCCGGCGTTATCGACGGCGAGCTGCTGGTCGGCGGTACCGCCCGCTCCAATAGCCCGACCCGCACCTTCTCCGACCTGCAGCAGCGCCTGAACCGCAAGACGGTGACGCCGAAGATGCTGGCCGACTACCCCGCCTTCATCCGCACCTACGACCTCCTCTTCGACGATGACGAGGATGTTCGCGGAAGAAGCTATACCGACCGCCGCGACCGTCTGACCGAGATCATCGATCGTGCCCCCCATGACCGTTTCGACCTCTCGCCGCTGGTGCCTTTTTCGTCCTGGGACGAACTCGACCGTCTGCGCGCCGCTCCGCCCGATCCGGTTATCGAGGGCGTGATGATCAAACGCCGCGATAGCATCTACCAGGCTGGCCGAATGAAGGGGCCCTGGTTCAAGTGGAAGCGCAATCCCTATAATGTCGATGCGGTGCTGATGTATGCCCAGCGCGGCCACGGCAAACGCTCCAGCTACTATTCCGATTTCACCTTCGGCGTCTGGGCCGACGATGAGGACGGCGAACAACTGGTGCCTGTCGGCAAGGCCTATTTCGGGTTTACCGATGCCGAGCTCGAAGTGCTCGACAAATTCGTGCGCAACAATACCACCGAGCGCTTCGGGCCGGTGCGCGCCGTGCGCGCCGACAAGGATTTCGGCTTCGTCGTCGAGGTGGCCTTCGAGGGCATCAACCGCTCGACGCGGCACAAGTCGGGTGTCGCCATGCGCTTCCCCCGCATCGCCCGGCTTCGTCCTGACAAACCGACTTACGAGGCCGACCGGCTGCGCACGCTGATCGCCATGATCGACGCCAAGCCGGAATAATCTCCGGTCCCCCTGCGCAACAATGACGCAGTCCCAAAATTTCAACAGGATGTGTATTGGCGGCAACGATCTTCCGGTGCAAATCTGGTGCGCCGGGAAAATGATTTGGGTGCTGCGTTATGAGCTCGCATGAACGAAATTCCTTTTTCCGCCAACGCCGTGCCGTGCTGGCCGGCCTTGCCGGTGCACTCGTCCTGCCGCGCATGGCGGCCGCTTTCGATGTGCCGGAGGAGCCGCGCCTTGCCACGCATGATTACGCCAAGGTCCGCGGCCATTTCCGCACGAAGCTGTTGCAGAAGGGGCCGGCGCCCGACAAATACGAACCGCTGAGCACGCCCGCCGACGCCGAGAAGATCTTCTACCGCTCCGGCTACGGCGAGCTCGAACTGGCCGCCTGGGTCTCGAAGTACAAGCGCGAGCGCGCCGCCAAGCCTGCCGTGCTCTTCCTGCACGGCGGCAATGCCATGGGCATCGGCCACTGGCAGCTGATGAAGCCCTATATGGATGCCGGCTATGTCGTGATGATGCCGTCGCTGCGCGGCGAAAACGGCCAGATGGGCAACTTCTCCGGCTTCTACGATGAGGTCGACGACGTTCTTGCCGCCGCCGAGCGCATGGCGCATCTGCCGGGCGTCGATTCCGGGCGCCTGTTCATCGCCGGCCACAGCATTGGCGGCACGCTGACCATGCTGACGGCGATGAGCACCCATAAATTCCGCGCCGCCGCGCCGATTTCCGGCAATCCCAATGCCTTCCGCTTCTTCAACCGCTATCCCCAGGATATCCGCTTCGACGACAGCAATACGCATGAGTTCGAGGTGCGCTCGGCGCTCTGTTACGCCCAAAGCTTCAAATGCCCGGTCCGGGTCGTCCACGGCACTGAGGAAGCCCATTTCAACGACCGGGCCGATCTGCTCGCCCGCCGCGCCCGCGCCGCCGGCATCCATATCGAAACCGAAACCGTCGCCGGCAACCACACCTCGGCGCTGCCGGCCGAGATCGAACAGAGCATCCGCTTCTTCCACGGGGTGGCGGCCTGATTTTGCGCCGCCGCTTCAAATACAGGCCCGTTAGGCCTGCCGACCTGACGACGAACGCAGAGACCATGATCGTGCCGAACGACTTCCCCGAGCTGAAATCGCTCGTCTGGAATCGTGATCCCTTGCGCGCGATGCCTGCCTGCGAGGCTTTCGCGCTTTATGAACGCAACTGGCGTTTCGTCGATACAGGCAGGCTGACCGAGCGGGAGATGCGGCTGATCCGCGATCTGGCTGTGCCTACGGCAACGGCGCCCCGCTGATTTCCTGATTTCCGATCATAAATGACACCAGCCTCGCGCCAGCCGCGGATGCCATCGTCGCGACAGATATCGCTGTCTCGCCGATCGTTGATAAGGGTGGTTCCATGAATTTTCTGCGCCGGGTCCTCCCGATTGCCGGGCTCGTCATTGCAGCCGCGTCGCTGAGCGGCTGCAACATCCTTATTCCCGACGTCGCCGCCGATTCGCCCGCCCGCTTCGTCCAGGAAACCTCGCCGGTCTTCTATCAGCCGCCGGGTGTCGATCCGCGCCGGGTGCGCCCGATACCCGATCAGCCGGTGCCGCAGACGCGTGAGCTCTACAAGACCCAGTTCCACCAGACCTACGGCCTGCCGGTCACCAATCCGGTGCATACGGCGATGTATGGCGCGTTGCGCGACGAGGATTTCACCCTGCCGGCGATCCCGGTCACCCGCGTGCAGCCGCAGTTCCTGCGCCAGGAAGTCGATTACCAGACGACAGAGCGCCCCGGCACGGTTGTCGTCGATACCAAGGCGCATTTCCTTTATTTCGTCGAGGCGGGCGGCAAGGCGATGCGTTACGGCGTCGGCCTCGGCCGCGATGGCTACGCCTGGTCGGGCCGCGGCGTCATCCAGTGGAAGCAGAAATGGCCGCGCTGGACGCCGCCGGTCGAAATGGTTTCCCGCCAGCCCGAGGTTCGCGCCTTTTCGGCCGAAAACGGCGGCATGAATCCGGGGCTGCAGAACCCGCTCGGCGCCCGCGCCATGTATATCTTCAAGGACGGGCAGGATACGCTCTACCGCATCCACGGCACGCCCGACTGGCAGTCGATCGGCAAGGCCACCTCGTCGGGCTGCGTGCGCATGCTGAACCAGGACGTCGTCGATCTCTACGACCGCCTTCCCGCCAAGGCGGAGATCGTTGTGATGTAGCGCTGCAACAGCGCCGCCGATATCGTCCGCTCAAGGCCGGACACGTCTGCGTGAGGCTATGGTTTATTTGGCGCAAGCCGATAGATCTTCTGGTGTTGTTCTCGGCATCGGACGAATCGCCGCTCAGGCGCGGCCTCGTCCGGCTCCCGCATCAGAGGAAATCAGTCCCGCGTCATGAGCTTCGATAGACATCTTTCCCGCCGCAGCTTTCTTTCCTTTTCGGCATTGACCGCAGCCTCCGCGCTCACCGGCTGCGCCTCTTCGGCCAATACGGTCACATCGGGCGATACGACGATCATCTACCGGTCGCCGATGCGCCTGTTCCAGTCCCCGGAAGCCTCGAGCGTGCCGAGCGGGGCCGAGCTTGCCGTCATGTATGGCCCTGTCGAGGATGGCGGCTTTCTCATTCCCGCCGTCCCCTATGAGCAGATCGACCCGCGCTATTATCGCCAGCGCGTCCTCGATCCCACCGGTCAGCCGCCCGGCACCATCGTCGTCGATACGCCGTCGCGTTTCCTCTATCTCGTCCAGGGTGACGGAATGGCGATGCGTTACGGCGTCGGCATCGGCCGTGAGGGTTTCGCCTGGCAGGGCTCGGGCGTCATCCAGTGGCGTCAGAAATGGCCGCGCTGGAAGCCGCCGAACGAGATGGTCGCCCGCCAGCCCGAACTCGTCAAATATTCGATCGAGAACGGCGGCATGGAACCCGGCCTGAAGAACCCGCTCGGCGCCCGCGCCCTCTATATCTTCTCGAATGGCGAAGATACGCTCTACCGCCTGCACGGCAATCCCGACTGGCGCTCGATCGGCAAGGCCGTCTCCTCGGGCTGCGTCAGGCTGCTGAACCAGGATATCATCGATCTCTACGACCGCGTTCCGACGAAGGCGCCGATCGTCGTCTGGCAGTGATGTCGATCCGGGCGACCACGATCCGGTCGCCCGATCTTTGCCTGATCCAGGCGCCGTTCAGGGGTAAAAGTTTCCGGTTTTCCCGCGCCGAAAAAGTTTTATTTTCAGAAAACCATTGCTTAATTCGCTAAATAACCTACATCGTGCGTATCGAATTGCTTGCGACCTTTGTCCAGCGCTGAAGCGCTCCGTCAGATATCCTCTCAACATCGATATGGCTTGTCGGACATTCCGCAAGCGAAACACAAACGGTTGAAAAGGAGATCGTTATGAATTCAGGCGTCGTCAAGTGGTTCAATGGCACCAAGGGTTTTGGCTTCATTCAGCCAGATGATGGTTCTACGGACGTTTTTGTCCATATTTCAGCGGTCGAACGCGCCGGCATGCGCGAACTCGTTGAAGGCCAGAAGATCCGCTACGATCTCGTCCGCGACAAGAAGTCGGGCAAGAATTCGGCGGACAACCTTCAGGCCGCATGATTTGTCATTCGCCTGTGCTGACCAGATGCTGGCAGCGCGCTGACCACGGATGTACTGGCAGCGAGTTGACCTACTGGCAGAGAAAAGGCTGAGTGACTGGAAGAGGTCGGGTGCCAACCCGGCCTTTTTGCTTTGATCGCTGGTCATCCGGAACGGGCCTCGGCCGTTCCGGATGACCAGTTGAGCAGCCGAAGAGTTGAAGGGACGCTGAAATGGGCAGACCAAACTATAAAATCGGCGATATGATCGTGCTGAAATCGGGTCTCACCCGCACGGCGAAAGCCGATATGCGCTGCCGGATCGCCAGCATCCTGCCCAACGACCACGGGCATGTGCAATATCGCGTCCGGTTCGAGGCGGAGAATTTTGAGCGCCGCATCACCGAGGCCGACATCGATACCGGGGAATCGCCCTCAAGGCTTTCCCCCGAGGCGGTCGCCAAATCCGACGGCGCCGAGCCTTGGTTGAAGTTTTCGAGCATTCGGACGGGCAAGTAGTCCAGCCGTTTTCACTATCACAGCGCGGCTTGGCCGCCGACAGGAAGGATATCACTTTGCAGGTTCTCGTCAGGGATAACAATGTCGATCAGGCGCTCCGCGTGCTCAAGAAGAAGATGCAGCGGGAAGGCCTGTTCCGGGAAATGAAGGCGCGCAGCGCTTTTGAAAAGCCGTCCGAGAAGCGCGCCCGCGAAAAGGCCGAAGCCATTCGCCGCCAGCGCAAGCTGGCCCGCAAGAAGCTGCAGCGCGAAGGCCTGCTGCCGGCACCGAAGAAGGTTCTCCGCGCCCGCTAATCCCCGGCCGCGGAATCGCGGCCAACGTGGAACCCCGGCCAACGTGGAATCAAAGTCCAGCCGCGGAATTTGCGGCTAACGTTGAATCATGGCTAACTGTGAAATTACGGTCAGGCCGCGGAATTGCGGCCAACCGTAGGATCATGGCCCAGCCGCGGAATCGCGGCAACCATGGTTTCAGCCGTGAATCACGCCTAATTCAGCCGTCATCACCTGAGAAAGGGGCACATGACCGCCACCAAGGGAGAATTCTTCAATGCCGCCAAACTTTCGTCTCGCGACAAGGCGGAAGCGACCGATCACACGGCACGCGCCATCATCGCGGCCGAGGCGTCGGCCCGTGACAAGAAGACGGAAAAGCTGAAGGCTCTGCGTCTGCAGCAGGAGGCCGAGGCCGCACCTGAAGCGGCGCCTGCAAAGAAACGCCGGTCGCCGGCCAAGGCGGCTGTGAAGCGGCCCTGATCCTGGAGCGAACACCCGTTTTGGGCTAACCGGGCGGAATACGGTCAGCCGCTGCCCGTGCCGGCGCGGCCGAGATTGCCGCGCAGCCGATGCAGCATGTCGCGCATGTCGGCCATTTCCTCCATCGTGCAGCCGGCGGCTTGGCCGATCGCCGTCATGATCGTATCGATCTCCCCTTTCATCGCCTCGCCCTTCGGGGTCAGCGACACGATCACCTGGCGTTCGTCGCGCAGATCGCGCAGGCGCTTGATCAGCCCGCTTTGCTCCAGCCGTTTCAACAGCGGCGACAGCGTGCCGGAATCGAGATCGAGCTGCTCGCCGATTGTCTTCACCGGCAGTTCACCGCGTTCCCACAGCACCAGCATCACCAGATATTGCGGATAGGTCAGGCCCACCCTGTCGAGGATCGGCTTATAGGCGCGGGTGAAGGCGTGCGCCGTCGCGTAGACCGCGAAGCACAACTGCTTTTCCAGCCGTTTCTCCTCCTGCGGTATCTCCATCGTCTTTACCGTTTGCGCTTTCATATCCATCATCCCTGAGCCCGTGATTGTCTTCTTTTCCAAGTCGAAATGCAATTTGCAAAATTCACTTGTGTGCAATTTAATTGTGCGATAATAAAAATCCAACCCGATCGAAGGGTCAACCAAAGGAGATCGTCATGCCTATTCTCTATACGACCAAAGCCTCTGCCACCGGCGGCCGCGCCGGCCGCGCCGTTTCTGAAAACGGCGTTCTGGACGTGACGCTGACCGTTCCGAAGGAGCTCGGCGGCGACGGCGCCACCGGCACCAATCCCGAGCAGCTCTTCGCTGCCGGCTACTCCGCCTGCTTCCTCGGTGCCCTGAAATTTGTCGCGGGCCAGCAGAAGGTCAAGATTCCAGAGGAAACGACGGTTTCCGCCAAGGTCGGCATCGGCCCGCGCGAAGACGGCACCGGCTTCGGCATCGAAGTGGCCCTGACGGTCGACATCCCCGGCCTCGACCGCGAAACCGCCGAGAAGCTCGCCGCCGCCGCCCACATCGTCTGCCCCTACAGCCACGCCATGCGCACCTCGACCGAAGTTCCGGTCACGGTGGCCTGATCCGGGCGCTTCCGGTGAAATGCGGGCGATGGCCCTCGGCTTCGGTCGGGGCCATCGCTTTCCTGTTGCTGATATGAATGTGCTCGGCGCATGGGGCCTCGGGGTTGACGTACCCACGCGCCCACTCTGGTTTCATGGCGTGAACGACGCGATTTCTCGAAGATCCAAGGCGATGTTCGGCTCGTCCTACTCGCCCAGCGCCCGTCCGCTGTAATGCGGCCGGCGCAGCGACCCTGCCGATTTCGGCGTCTCAACCGCCATCCCGGACACCGCCAGCAACTCCTGCCGTAGCCGCGCCGAACCGCCATCCGGCAGCCTGCCGTCAAGCATTGCATGCGTCTCTTTCCAGATCGGCAGCGCTGTTGCGAGCACCGCCTTGCCTTCGCCGGTGAGAACAAGCAGCCGGCGGCGCCGGTCCTTCGGATTTTCCATCACCATCACCCAGCCTTTGCGCTGCAGCGGCTTCAGCGCCGCCGTCAGCGTCGTCTGGTCCATGGCGAGCAGGGAGGCGACCGGCCCCATCGGCGGCGGCTCCGGCCGGTTCAGCGACATCATCAGCGAAAACTGCCCGTTGGTGAGCCCGGCCGGCCGCAGTGCGTCGTCGAACAGCCGGGCGAGCGCCCGGGCCGCCCGCTGCGCATGCAGGCAGAGGCAGGTATCGCGCACCAGCAGCGTTGTAGAGAAAGGAATTTCAACCGAATTTGACATGCTTCATTTCTATTGATATCAATGTATTTAGTCAAGGAGAAGGAGATGTGCCGGCTCGCCGGCAGCGCCGGAGGAGGGCGCATCCCATGCAGAACGAGGTTGTGTCCCGTGAGCAATGGCTTGAGGCCCGCCGTGCCCTGCTCTTGAAGGAAAAAGAGGCGACGCGGCTGCGCGACAGCGTCAATGCCGCCCGTCTGGCGCTGCCCTGGGTGAGGGTCGACAAGGATTACATCTTCGACACGCCCGAGGGCAGGAAGTCGCTCGCCGATCTTTTCGATGGCCGCAGCCAGTTGCTGATCTACCATTTCATGCTGGGCCCGGATTGGGATGCCGGCTGCCCCGGCTGCTCCTTCCTGTGCGATCATGTGGACGGTGCGCTGCCTCATCTCAACCATCACGACGTCACCTGGGTCGCCGTCTCGCGCGCCCCGCTCGACAAGATCGCCGCCTACAAACGCCGCATGGGCTGGAAGTTCCCCTGGGTCTCGTCCTTCGGCAGCGATTTCAATTTCGATTATCACGTCTCTTTCAGCCCCGAGGACCTTGCCAAAGACAAGGTCCTCTACAATTTCACTGCAATCGAGCCGGCCGAGGCCCATGACGAACTGCCGGGGCTGAGCGCCTTCTACCGCAACGACAAGGGCGAGGTCTTCCATACCTATTCGAGTTATGCCCGCGGGCCGGAGGAACTGATCGGCACCCTGATGATCCTCGACCGCGCGCCGAAAGGCCGCAACGAGGACAGCACGATGAATTTTGTGCGCCGTCATGACGAATACGAGGAGGCCCCCAAGGCGCCATCCTGCTGTCACTGAGCCGGAGCATGATCGCGAAAAGCCCGAGCGATTTTCGACCGGCATCATGCCCAGCTCGTCAGCGCAAATTCCAGCAGACCTGCGCAGCGGTTCTGCCGGGAAGGTCGCGAAACGGCTTCCCGGAATTGCGCCGACAAAGCCATTGGCCAATATCACGCAAAGGGAGAAGGATGATGAAGACCGCGGAAGTGCTGAAGGAACATTCCTTTCTGGAAAGACTGGTCGGCGACTGGACCGTCACCGCGCCCGAAATGTCCGGCGGCGAGCCCTGGACGGAGACCGTCCGCTCGCTGCACGGCATCTGGTTCGTCGCCGAGGGCACCGGCAGCATGCCGGATGGCAAGCAGGCCACAAGCATCCTGACGCTCGGCTACAACGCCGCCAAGGCCAAATATGTCGGCAGCTGGATCGGCAGCATGATGGATTATATGTGGGTCTATGAGGGCGAGCTCGACGCCTCCGGCAACGTGCTGGACCTTTATACGACGGGGCCCGACTTCAACGGCGAAGGGCTTGCCGATTACCGCGAGCAGATCGCCTTTGTCGATGCCGACCACCGCACTTTCATCTCCAGCGCCAGGCAGCCGGATGGCGCCTGGAAACAATTCATGGAAGCGCATTACGCCCGCAAGATCTGACAATCACGGCGCTCAAGCCTCGGAAAAGGGGCGCCTCAAAAGGGAGAGTACGATGTCTGAGACGCATGGAAAGTTCATCTGGTGCGAATTGATGACCCCCGATACATCGGCCGCCGCGAAATTCTACAGCTCGGTCGTCGGCTGGACGACCTCCGAGATGAAAGTGGAGGGCATGCCGACCTATACGATCTTCGAGGCGAACGGCATCGGCGTCGCCGGCCTGATGGAATTTCCGGCCGAACTCGAAGGCCAGAGCATCCCGCCGAACTGGACGGGTTATGTCGATGTCGACGACGTTGACCAAGCGGCCAAGGATTTCGCCGCCAATGGCGGATCGGTCCGCCGTCCGCCGGACGACATCCCAGGCATCGGCCGCTTCGCCGTCGTCGCCGATCCGCATGGCGCGGTTCTCTGCATCATGACGCCGGCGCCGATGGACAAGACCTGGCCGGAACTGGCCCCCGATGCCCCAGGCAATATCGGCTGGCACGAACTCTACGCCGGCAACGGCAAGGACGCCGTCGCCTTCTATTCCAAGCTGTTCGGCTGGACGAAGGACAGTGAAATGGACATGGGTCCGATGGGCGTCTACTACCTCTTCGCCCGCAATGGCCGGCAGATCGGCGGCATGATGACCAAGCCGGACAATATGCCGATGCCCTTCTGGTGCTATTATTTCATCGTGCCGGCGCTTGACGCCGCAATCGACCGCGTCACCTCGGGCGGCGGCAAGGTCGTCAACGGCCCGATGGAAGTCCCCGGCGGCAGCTGGATCATCCAGGCGACGGACCCGCAGGGTGCCTTCTTCTGCCTGGTGGCTCCGAAGCGGTAGGCGCTGTGCCGGGCGGCAAGCCCTTCAGCCGGCTGCCGCCACCTTCTCTCCGTTCTGACGGGGAGAAGGGATATGCCGCGACGCCTCGATTCCCTTCTACCCAACGGGGAAGGTGCCCGTAGGGTGGATGAGGGGGCTACACGGCACGCCGCCGCCATCCATTACCCCGCCACCGAAGCAAAGAACCCTTCCGGGCTCTCCACTTCCACCAGCCGCTTCTTCTCGATCAGCCAGAAGCGGTTGCCCACAGCCCGCACGAAACTGCGGTCGTGCGAGACCAGCAGGCAGCTCGCCTCGTGCGCCATCAGCTCGCTTTCGAGTGCTTCCTGTCCCTCGATGTCGAGGTGGTTGGTCGGTTCGTCCAATAGATAGAAGTTCGGCTCGGTCAGCCTGAGCACTAGCATGCCGAGCCGCGCCTTCTGGCCGCCGGAAAGCTGGCCGATCGGTTTTGCCTGCATGTCGATCGTCATGCCGGCGCCTGCAAGCAGCGCGCGCGCCCGCTGATCGCCGACATCGGAGCGGCGGATGATCGTGCCGATCGGCGTGTCGGTATCGGCAAGGTCGGCAAGCGCCTGGTCGCCATAGCCGAGAATCAGCGACGGCGTTGCCTTGAGGCCGTTCTCTCCCGCCTCCGGTCTTTCGACCGCCTGCTTCAGCATCGACACCAACCGCGACTTGCCGGCGCCATTGAGACCGAGAAGCACGATCCGGTCGCCCTGGCAGATGAATTGCCGGCCGGTTTTGAACAGCAGCGTCCCATCCGGCGTCGTCACCGCCGCATCCTCCAGCGTCACCAGCACCTTGGCATGGGTGCCGCGGTTGGCAAGCCGGATGGCGCCGGCAGAGCGTTCCAGATGCGCCGGTTTTGCCGTATCCTCCAGCGTCGCCGCCCGCTGCTTCAATTGCTTCGTCTTGACGACGAGCAGGTCGCTGCCGGAATTGATGCCGATATTGTTGAGCTTTGCCGCCTGTTTGCGCAATTGCTCGGCCACCTTCATGTCGCGCTCGTAGCGCCGGGCTTCGGAGGCGTCGGACTCGTCGAGGGCGGCACGCGCCCGGGTGTAAGGGAGCGCAAAGACCGGCGATTGCTTGGGCCGCAGGAACAGTGTCCGGTTGGTCGTCGCATCGAGGAAGGCGCGGTCATGGCTGGAGAGGATGACCGGCACGTCGCGCGGCAGCGCATTCAGCCAGCCCTCCAGCTGCGCGATCTTTTCGAGGTCGAGATGGTTGGTCGGCTCGTCGAGCAGCAGCACGTCTGGTTCGCTGACCCAACTGCGGGCCAGCATGGCAAGCCGCTGCCATCCGCCGCTCAGCTGCTTCAGCGGCCGCCGGCGCATGACCTCCGGCACCTCGAGCGATTCCAGCACCACATCGACACGCCAACTCTCGCTGTCGGCCTGGTCGGCCGGCAGCGCTCGCAGCACCGCATCGTAAAACGGCGTGTCGAAAAGGGCAGGTGGCACGTTCTGGGCGACATGGCCGACGGTCAGCCCGCGCGCCTTGGTGATCTCGCCCTCGCTCGGCTCCAGCGCGCCGGTGATGCAGGCAAGCAGCGTCGATTTCCCCCGCCCGTTGGCAGCGACGAGACCGATGCGGTCGCCCGCATTGACGACGAGATTGAGCTTGGAAAATAAGGGATTGCCCAGCGTCACGCCGAGATTGCGGATATTGATGAGGGTCATGATCGTTCTCTGGTCTTGACCGGGGAGGCGATCCGGGGCGTTCAGCCATCACGGAATTGCGCCTATCAGGCCCGGGAAATTACAGGAATGCGGGCGCGAACCATGGGTTACGGCGCCGCATTGGCCACGAAGGGCAGACCAGGAAGAGATGTCGAGAAACGGTCTCTGGTCAGCCCTGCAAATGCATTTGCAGGGCGTCGACGGGACCACGCTGGCGATTAAACCGGAAATAATACTGCATGGCGTGATCCTCCTTTCTCGAAAGGGTTGTGAGATTGAAATACCATTGCCTGGAGTAGGAGGCAAGGGAGGCGCCGTTGCTCGGCGCCCAAGAGCCTCATCCTGAGGTGCCCCGCCGGGGCCTCGAAGGACGAGGCGGGTGCACTGGTGGTTGGACGCAAGGAGCAGCGCTGGAGCGTGTCCTTCGAGGCTCCGACCTTTGGCCTACGCGCCTCAAATGAGGGAGGTTGGGAGGGTGCCGCGCCCTCTCTCCGACCTCATGCTGAGGTGCCCCGAAGGGGCCTCGAAGGACGAGGTCGGCCACCGGCGTCGGGGCGCAAGACGCGGCGCTGGAGCGCGTCTCTCGAGGCTCCGCCCTATGAACTGTGTGCCTCAGAATGAATGCAGCCTAACCCGCCGTATCACCGCCAGCCAGCTCCAACCGCCGCTCTGTTCCGATGCTCTCTAGAAACGCCTCGTCATGACTGACGACGATGAGCGCGCCGTCATAAGCACGCAGACCCGCCTCGACCGCAGCGATCGAGTCGATGTCGAGATGGTTGGTCGGCTCGCCGAGGACCTTGAGCGTCGCAATGGCTCACCATATCTGCACGAGCATTGCGCCATTCAGCAGTCATTGGCGGCAAAGGTTACTTATTGCTCCAACCTTTTGCTGCAGGTCCGCAAGGGCTTTGCCGGCCAGTTCAGTGCCCAATTGTTTGTACGTCGTGGTGTCGGCCATCTTCTCGGTGAAACAGGTGCAATAAGTTTGGATTTGCTGCTGAGTAATAGCTTGGTTGAGTGAGGCCTGCTTCTGAACGCACGCAAACTGGGTGTCAGCTATGAATGATTTTCGAGCTTCGCCACCGATTGCTTGGTCGCGAGAGAACACAAACTCACCGTAGGTAAAAAGGCCGACGAAAATTGTGACAACGAGCGCCGCGAACGTGATTACCCCCCGGATGGCACTTGCGTTCGACTTAGCTTGCCCCTTTTTGAAAACGTTTCGTATGGCCGCAATCACCACAAATAATAGTGGTGCGGCGAGAACCTGCCCACCTAAAGCGCTAATCGTTTCCGCACTCCGAGTGTGGGCGTAGCTTGCTAGTTCAAAGCCTCGACCGTTCGCGACCTGAAGTAACAAGGCGACAGCGCTAACGCTAACGCCAATATTGGCGCTTCTCCAAAGGCTCCACTCTTGGGCTGTACGATGCCCGATCGCCTCTTCCATAGTCATGCCCTTCTCCTCCAAGCCGCCACCGCTATCATAGGTTGAATGCGTTATATATTGCAAGTACGGCATCGCTTTCGAACTAGCGACATGAAGCCTTTTCATGGCGAAACGGGCTAGTGGAGCAATCGAGATTGAGCGACGACTTGATGGCAGGCCGAAAGGCAACATATCCCGGGGCAGCCGTCAGAGCATCATCGCTGATCTGCGAAAGCTGGCCGATCTGGCGGAAGCAAGTGATGACGGGGTTTCCGCCGTCCGGGCGCTGAAGCTTGCGTGGAACATCGCGACCATGTCCCTGCCACCGAGGCGGCCTTCCATCGATACCGTCATTGACGTTGGGGAGGTTGCCGCCGCGCTCGCGGCCCGCTTCAGCCCGGAAGATGCCGCCAGCAGCACGCGGCCTCCAAGAGAGCCTCATCCTGAGGTGCCCCGCAGGGGCCTCGAAGGACGAGGCGGGTGCACTGGTGGTTGGACGCAAGGAGCAGCGCTGGAGCGTGTCCTTCGAGGCTCCGGCCTTTAGCCTGCGCGCCTCAGGATGAGGGACGTTGGTGGATGCCGCGCTCCCGAAAGGCGGGAGGGAATGGAGAGGTGTCACTGGCGGGAGGCAGCGCTGCTCCGCCCTAAAATCACCCGCCCACACCGCCAGCCAATTCCAGCCGCCGCTCTATCCCGATACTATCGAGAAACGTCTCGTCATGGCTGACGACGATGAGCGCGCCGTCATAAGCACGCAGACCCGCCTCGACCGCAGCGATCGAGTCGATATCGAGATGGTTGGTCGGCTCGTCGAGTATCAGCAGCGGCGGCGGTGCGGAGCCGAGAACGCAGGCAAGGCCGGCGCGCAGCAATTGGCCGCCGCTCAGCGTCGAGACGGCCTGCAGCGCCGCATCCGCCCTGAACATGAAGCGGGCAAGGGCGGCCCGGCAGGTGTTTTCGTCGGCCTGCCGGTTGATCCGCCGGAAATTGTCGCGGATCGAGGTTGAGGGATCGAGAAGGCTAACCTTCTGATCGAGCATGGCAAAGCCAGTCAGGACGGCGACAGTGCCGGCCCAGGGCGCGAGTTCGCCGGCGATAAGCGCAAGCAGCGTCGTTTTGCCCGAGCCGTTGCTGCCAGTGACGGCAATCCGTTCGGGCCCCGTCACGGCGAAAGAGAGATCGCCGATGACCGGATCGCCCGGCCGGTAGCCCACGGTGACGCCCTCCAATTTCAGCACGGTCTTATTGGCGGCGAGCCCGGTCGGCGGCAGGCGCACCGATAAGGGCTGGAGGATCTCGATCCTCTCGCGCGCCGCCTTTGCGTCTTCCTGTGCCGCCGCGCGCCGGCGTTCGACAAGGCGGGCGTTGTCGCCGCCGGTCGTTTCGCTCCGCTCCTTCATGCCGCCGAGCATGATGCGCGGGATGCCGCCCTTGGCGGCCGTCTTGCGTCCGGCGCTATCCCTGTGCGCCTGACGCTCCACCGTCGCCTGCGCCTTGCCGGCAACCTCGGCAATCCGCTTTTCGGCATCGGCGAGGTCATGCCGTGCGGCGGCAAGCTCCAGCGCCTTGCGCTCGCGATAATGGCTCCAGTTGCCGCCGTAGCGGGTGGCACCGAGCGACGTCAATTCGACGATTGCATCCATGCTTTCGAGCAGTTCCCGGTCATGGCTGACGATGATTGCCCCGGCCCGCCAGCCCGATATCAGCGCGATCACCGCCCCGCGGCCCTCGCGATCGAGATTGTTTGTGGGCTCGTCGAGCAGCAGAAAATCCGGTTCGGCGAAGACCAGGGCGGCCAGCCCGGCACGGGTGCGCTGCCCGCCGGAGAGCGCGGCAAGCCGTGTCTGCGGCTGTGCGTCGAGCCCGGTGCGATCAAGGGCCGCCGCCATGCGCGCCTCCAGCGTCCAATCCGCCGATGAAAGTTCTTCGGCCGCTGCCGTGCCGGTTTCGGCCCGGTGAAGAAGGCCAAGCGCATCCGTCGCGCCGAAGAGATCGGCCACCGTTTCGTCAGGTGCGACCTGAACGCTCTGCCGGAGAATGCCGAGGCTGCCACTGACCGAGAGCGTCCCCGATCGCGGCCGGATGTCGCCGGAGACAAGCTTCAGCAGCGTCGTCTTGCCGACGCCGTTGCGCCCGACGAGACCGCTGCGGTCCGTCCCGAAACTCAGGTCGAGATCGGAAAAAAGCGGCCGTCCGTCAGGCGTGGCCCATGAAATTTTGGAGAGAGTGATGGATGCAGGCATGGATGTGGATTTCCCTGTTGGCAAGGCGAACTGGCGTTGCGATCAGGTTGAAATCCATTGCGGCACACATCCTGTTGAAATGGTCGATAGCAGGTAATTTAGGGGAGGAAGGCTTGCGGTTCAAGGCAGGGAACGCAGTCTTCCAGAAAGCTGCCCCTCACCCTAACCCTCTCCCCGTAAACGGGGCGAGGGGACGTGCCCTGCGAGACGCTGGTGAGGAATTGAGAGGTCGCGGCAATCGTCCTTCGCCCCGTTTACGGGGAGAAGGTGCCGGCAGGCGGATGAGGGGCTTACCGCGCGCCGCCTGCGAAATAGCTACCGCTTCAAGCTCCCCAAGATCCCGCGCACCAGCGCCCGGCCGACCTGGGTTGCGACCGTGCGCGCCACGCTCTTCATCGCCGCTTCCACCACCGTTTCGCGCTGATAGCCGGAAGACCGGCCGCGGGATTGGCCGCGGCCCTGCTGATTGTCGTCATTGCTGCCCCCAAAGCCCGGCAGGCTCCAGCCAGATGTGCTGCTCGGCTGCTGCTCGGCCGCTTCCTCCTGCGCCCGTTTGGCGGCGTCGGCATCCGCCGCCTTCTTGGCGCGCGCCGCCAGGATCTCGAAGGCGGATTCGCGGTCGACATCTTCGTCATAGACGCCGAGAACCGGGCTCCGGTCCATGATCTGCTGGCGCTCGCCATCGGTCAGCGGGCCGACACGGCCGGAGGGCGGGCGGATCAGCGTGCGCTCGACGATCGACGGCGCGCCCTTGGCCTCCAGCGTCGAGACCAGCGCCTCGCCGGTGCCGAGATTGGTGATGACGGTGGCGCAATCGAAGGCCGGATTCGGGCGGAAAGTATCGGCCGCCGTCCGTACTGCCTTCTGCTCGCGCGGCGAATAGGCGCGCAATGCGTGCTGCGCCCGGTTGCCGAGCTGGGCGAGCACTGTTTCCGGCACGTCGAGCGGGTTCTGCGTGACGAAATAGACGCCGACACCCTTGGAGCGGATCAGCCGCACCACCTGCTCGACGCGCTCGACCAAGACCTTCGGCGCGTCGTTGAAGAGCAGATGCGCTTCGTCGAAGAAGAAGACCAGCTTCGGCTTGTCCGGGTCACCCACTTCGGGCAGTTCCTCGAACAGTTCCGAGAGCAGCCAGAGCAGGAAAGTGGCATAAAGGCGCGGGTTCATCATTAGCTTGTCGGCGGCAAGCACCGAGATCTGGCCGTAACCATTGTTGCTGGTGCGCATGATGTCGGAGATCTTCAGGGCCGGCTCGCCGAAGAAGTGTTCCGCGCCCTGCTGTTCGAGAACGAGCAGCGCCCGCTGAATCGAGCCGACCGAGGCCTTGGAGATCAGCCCGTACTGGTTGGATAGCGCAGTGGCGTTCTCGCCCATATAGTTGAGCAGCGAGGTGAAATCCTTGAGGTCGAGCAGCGGCAGCCCGGCCTGGTCGGCGAGTTTGAAGGCGATGTTGATGACGCCTTCCTGCGGTTCGGAGGCATCCATCAGCCTGGCGAGCAGCAGCGGCCCCATCTCTGCGACGGTGGTGCGCACTCGGTGGCCTTTTTCGCCGAAAAGATCCCAGAAAATCACCGGAAACTGGTCGAACTCATAGTCGGTGAAGCCGATCTGCTCGGCCCGTTTGGTGAGGAAATCCTTGGCCTCGCCCCTGGCGGCGATGCCGGAGAGATCGCCCTTGATGTCGGCGGCAAAGACCGGGACCCCGGCCCGGGAGAAGCCCTCGGCCAGCACCTGCAGCGTCACCGTCTTGCCGGTGCCGGTGGCGCCGGTGACGAGGCCGTGGCGGTTGCCGAACTTCAGGTCGAGATATTCCGGCTTGTTGATGCTGTCGTCGGGGTTGCGGCTCGCGCCGATGAAAATCTTGCCATCCTCGATCATCCGCAATTCTCCCTTCGGCGCTGCCGCTCTTTGTCCGAAGACGGGCTTGCGCCGCCTTCATCGAACCATCGTTTCTCTGTTATAAGCAGGCAGGCGGATGCGGACAACTGTTTGCATCGAAAGCAAAACCGGACATTGAGTTGCGCTCGAATCTCGATTAACGCTGACGTTAACGTCAAAAAATAACAGGAGGCTGACGATGAATGAAATTGTGACCCAGATCGCCGATCGTGTGGGTATCGCGCCCGATCTGGCCGAAAAGGCGCTCGGCATGATGCTCGGCTTCCTGCAGCGTGAGGCGGCCGACGGCCCGGTCGCCCGGATGATCGAGGCAATCCCCGGCGGCGCCGATCTCGTCGCCCAGTTCAATGGCGAAAGTGCCGGCGGCGGTGGCGGTCTGCTCGGTGGGCTGATGAGCGCGCTCGGCGGCGGCGGCATCATGGGCCTCGGCCAGCAGCTGATGGCCGAAGGCCTCGGCATGGGCGAAATCACCTCGCTCGCCAAGGAAACCATCGCCATCGCCAAACAATATGCCGGCGAAGAGGTCGTCGACGAAGTCGTGGCTTCGGTCCCGGGACTCAGCCAGTTCGTTTGAGCGACGACGACCAGAAGCTTCCGCGGTCTCGCCGCGTGGCGGCTTCTGGTCGCCCTTGCCATGCAGCCTCTTGCGGCTAATTAAGGATTTCCGTCGAAAAGAAGGAGAGCCGCATGACTGTCTGGCGCCCACCGCAGCAGATCAGGGTGAAGGTGATCGGCCTTGCCTGGAGGCAAGATCGGCTGCTCGCCGCGGAAGTGGAGGATGATGGCGGCCGCATCAAGGGCATTCGGCCGCTCGGCGGCTCGATCGAATTCGGCGAGACGCGCGAACAGGCTCTGCAGCGCGAATTCCGGGAGGAACTCGAAACGGCGATCCGCATCGTCGGCCCCTGGCATCTGCTCGAAAACATCTTCGAGCATCATGGCGCGACCGGCCACGAATATATCTTCGCCGCCGATGTCGAACTCGCCGATGCATCGCTCTATGCGCGCGATGAAATCCGCTATTCCGAACGCGACGAGACGGCGGCGACGGCGCGCTGGTTCGGCCGCGACGCGGTGCGAGATGCCGGCATCGATCTCTATCCGACAGGGCTGGAAAAGCTGCTGTCACGCTGGCGCGATTGATCCTGAGAATACATTTCCGCGAGACCGATATTTTGCTCGCCAAACTTTGATCGTCCGCGCCCGTTCAAGCGGAACAAGGAAGATCGAATTGCTGTTATTATCGCATCGCTGAAACCAGAAGGAATAGCATCATGCGCAGGTTTATTGCAGCAGCCTCGATCGCTCTCCTCAGCCTCTCCACCCCGGTTCTCGCCCAGTCGAATATGGGTATGGACGCCAGCGGTCGGATCGACGGCACGCCGCCGCTCGGCACCGCGCCGGGCGCCGAAACCCAAAGCGGGCTGGTCATCCCGCTCGACTCGATCGAAACCGGCAGCGTCGACAACGGCGCCCCGACCGGACGGGTCGATTGGGCCCGCTGCCCGCCGCCCAAGGCGCGTGGCGCGCTTGCCACCGAAGGCGGCAATAGCGGCGCCTCGGTCAGCCCCGCATGCCGTCAAGGCCGATAATTCAAGCGACGGGCATCATTTGCCGTTCTTCCCGTCGCCATGCAGGATGACGCCGAGTTCATGCCATTTGCGTCCGTCGCGCTCGATGAGGTCGTCGCCTGAGGCCGGCCCCATGCTGCCCGGGGTGTAAGCGTCGGGCGTGCTCGGGTCTTTCGCCCAGATATCGAGGAAGGGCTGCACCGCCGCCCAGCCGGCCTCGATGCCGTCGGCGCGCTGGAACAGCGTCTGGTCGCCGATGAAGAGATCGTAGAGCAGCGATTCATAACCGGTGGTTTTGCCGATATCGAATTTGTCGGCATAGCGGAAGTCGAGGGAAACCGGGGTGGTATCGACCGAAAGCCCTGGCGACTTGATCGAGATTTCCATGCTCATGCCCTCGTCCGGCTGCACCTGGATCACCAGCCGGTTCGGCGGCAGGCGGCGATTGACCTCGGTCTCGCGGAACTGCGCGAAGGGCACCGGCTGGAAGGTGATGACGATCTCCGTGTCGCGCGCAGTCAGCGCCTTGCCGGTTCTGAGGTAGAAGGGCACGCCCGCCCAGCGCCAGGTATCAGCGTAGAGCTTCAGCGCCACATAGGTCTCGGTCCGGCTGTCGGGCGAGACGTCCTTGCTGCCGCGATAGGCCGGAAGCTCGACGCCGTTGAGCGGCCCGGCCGTATAGGCGCCGCGCACGCCGTGGGTTTTTGCCTCGTCGGGCGTATAGATGCGCAGCGCCTTCAGCACCTTGCTCTTCTCGTTGCGGATGGCTTCGGCATCGAAACTGTTCGGCGGTTCCATGGCGATCATTGCCAGCAGCTGGAAGAGATGGTTCGGCACCATGTCGCGCAGCGCGCCTGTCGCATCGTAGAATTTGCCGCGGCTGCCGACATCGACGATCTCTGCTGCGGTGATCTGCACATGGTCGATATAGCGGCTGTTCCACAGCGACTCGATGATCATATTGGCAAACCGCGCCGTCATCAGGTTCTGCACCGTCTCCTTGCCGAGGAAATGATCGAGCCGGTAGACTTGGCTCTCGCCGATCTGGGCGAGAATCTGCGCATTGAGCGCCCGCGCCGAGGCGAGATCGGTGCCGAACGGCTTCTCGATGGCGACACGGCGGAAGGTGCCGTGCTTTTCATCGGTCAGGCCATGGGCGGCGAGTTTCTCGACGATCGAGCCGAAGAAGGACGGCGGCACGGCGAGATAGAAGGCGGCATTGGAATCCGGCCCCAGCCGTTTGCCGATCTCGAGGAAAATATCGTCCTTGGTGAAATCGCCCGATGTGTAGCTTATCCGCCGGCGCAGGCTCTCCCAGGCCTCGTCCTTTTGCGTCTGCTCCTCACCGCTCAGATGGGCGAGGAAGTCGTCGAGCCGCTTGCGCAGGAATTCGTCGTCGCCCGGTTCGATGCCGATGCCGAGAATGTGGAGATCCTCGCCGACGAGGCGGCCGCGCGTCAGATTGATGATCGCCGGCACCAGCAGCCGGCGCGTCAGGTCGCCGGTGGCGCCGAAGATGACGAGGGTGACCGGCGGGGTAGGGGTAGTGTCCATGTGTGTCATCTCCGAGATTTTCCGGGCCGACTATATCGCGCGCCGGTTTCGCCGCAACATATGAGAGCGAGGGATAACAGGCATTTGACAGCTTGCGGGCCTGCCCCTCATCCGCTTGCCGGCACCTAATCCCCGCTTGCGGGGCGAAGGGGACAAGCCGCAACCTCTCTATTCCTCACCGAACTCTCGTATGGCACGTCCCCTCCCCGTTTACGGGGAGAGGGCTAGGGTGAGGGCAGCTATCGACGCAAACTGAGTTCGCCAGAGGCAGCCGATTATTTTTTCACCGCCACCATGAAAATCCGCGGAAACCGCAGCAGCACCCGCCCGTCCGACATTTTGGGATAAGCCTTTTCCACCCGCGCGAGATAATCCGCCAGAAAGGCCTCGCGATAGTCCTCGCCGACCCGGGCGAGATAGGGCATCAGCCCGGTGCCTTTCACCCATTCGACGATATCAGCCGCATCCGCCATCGGGTGATTGTAGATGGTGTGCCAGATATCGACGCGCGCGGCCTTGGCGATCAGCCTGGAATAATAGGCGGACGGCGCAGGCAGTCCCTTGCGGCGCACGCTCTTTCCCTCGAAGGCGCTCTTCCAGGAGCCGCTATTCGCCGTTTCCTCCATCAGCAGATGGGTGGGTTCGCCAAGATTGTCGGGCATCTGCACGGCGAGCACGCCGCCCGGGGAAAGCCCATCCATCAGCCTGTCGAAAATGTCGAGATGATCGGGCAGCCATTGGAAGACGGCATTGGCAAAGAGCAGGTCGGCGGGCTCTGTCGGCTGCCAGCTGCCGAGATCGGCCTCGACGAAAGCGGTGCCGGGAAGCCGCTTGCGGGCCGCCTCCAGCATGTTGACGTCGCTGTCGAGGCCGCAGACGCCTTCGGCGCCGTAACGCTCGATGATGAGTTCGGTCGAATTGCCCGGCCCGCAGCCGAGATCGACGGCTCGGCTGATGCTCTGCAGCGGCACCTGCGCCAGAAGATCACGCGCCGGTCGCGTGCGTTCGTCCTCGAATTTCACATATTGCTGGGCGGACCATGCCATGGCGCTACCTCCTGAAGTCAGGCCACATTTCCCTGTGGCGAATGCGGATCTTCTCGATGTTACGGCCCCGCCGGCTTTCACTCCGCGGACACGAGTATCTTGTCCACGCGTCTGCCGTCGAGATCGACGACTTCGAAGCGCCATCCATCCCTCGTGAAGCTCTCCCCCAACTCCGGCAGATGTTTCAGCTCTTCCAGCACCAGCCCGGCCACCGTCTGATATTCGAGATCGTCATCGAGCTTGAGGTTCAGGAATTCGGCGAACTCGTCGATCGGCGTCCAGCCGGACACCAGGTAGGAACCGTCGTCGCGACGCGCGATGGCCTGCTCGTCCACAGGTCCCTCCTGGAGAGCGCCCATGATCGCTTCCAGAATGTCGCCAGAGGAAACGATCCCCTCGAAATGGCCGTATTCGTCAAAAACCAGCACCATATGGACCGGCGATTTGCGGATGGCTTCAATCACGTTGATGGCGGTTGCAAGGTCTGAAACGACGGGCACGTCCTGCGTCAGAGCCTTGATATCGGCGCTGCCGTGTTCCGACATCGAATCGTAAAAATCCTTGACCGGAAGGATGCCGATCACCTCGTCGGAACTGCCCTTGCGAACGGGCAGCCGAGACCGTTTCGTCCGGTGCAGCTGCGCGCGGATTTCATCAAGGCTGTCATCGATATCGACAATTTCGACATCGCGCCGGGGTGTCATCAGCGCCCGGGCGGTGCGGTCCGCCAGCCGCATGACGCCTGATATCATCGCCGACTCTTCGCTTTCGATCACGCCGGCCGACTGTGCTTCGGCCAGCACGGTTTTGATCTCCTCGTCGGAGACATTGTCGCCGCTTTTCCCCGTTTGGCCGAGGAGCTTCAGCACAAGATTTCCGGAGGCGTTCAGAAGCCAGACGAGAGGCAGCGCAATTTTGGAAAGCACTGCCATCGCCGGTGCGACTTTCGCCGCAACCGCTTCGGGTTCCCGCAACGCGATCTGCTTCGGCACAAGTTCGCCGACGATCAGAGAAAGATAGGTGATGGCGACGACGACCGAACCGACGCCGGCGGCGTCGGCGGCCGTCGACGACATGCCCTGCATCTCCAGCCATCCCGCCAGACGGCCCCCGAGTGTGGCCCCCGAAAAAGCGCCCGAGAGAACACCGACCAGCGTGATGCCGATCTGCACCGTGGAGAGAAAGCGGCCGGGGTTTTCGGCAAGTTTGATGGCTTGCGCCGCCCCCTTGCTGCCATTGTCGGAGAGAACCTTCAGGCGGGCCGTTCGAGAAGACACAACGGCCAACTCCGACATGGCGAGCACACCATTGAGGATGGTGAGAAGCACCACAATTCCAATTTCCAGAAACACAGGGACCCTATTCGTTGAGGTTTCAATGCCGCATTGATCAGGCAACGCGGCGCGGCGTTCGACGAGACGCTATATCAGCATCGCCCATCGTCTTGGCATCATGGTGGTAACATCTGGAGCACGCCTCGCAAAACTGTGCTGCGGTTTTGCGAGAAACGCATGCGTAAAAACAAAAACCCAAAGCGTGACAAGCGACCCTGAAGGATGGCGACACGCTTTCGGCGGCCCGTCATTCGCAATGATCTGGAAGAAGACAGCGCCCTGCGGGATATGCCCGAGGCAAGGCGGAGGTCATCGCGCCGTCTACAGCGGTCGCCTCCATCGTCGGTCGGGAAATCCCGGCTGGAACGGGTGGAGCTTGTACTGGATGGGTCGCTGTCGGGCATGTCGCAATTTTGGCGGTGAAACGGTGCCGGCGCAAGAGGCATCGGGCAAAAATCATAGTACCGCATTGATGTGACAGTTTCGAAAAGGACGGCGAGCCCACGTTCTGGCTGGCAATTTCAGCGGAATTTTTCGCATGTCTGCATGATGCCGAACCGCGAAATGGTCCGGCATCATGTATTCGCGCATCAGGCCGCCAGGATCGTGATCCCGTAGGCATTGGCAGCCGCCGTCATGCGGGCGATGGTCTCCGCCGAAGGGCTGGCCTTTGGCGGCTCCGTCGCGCCTTCCGCTTCGATGAATTCGGCCATGTCGCGATCGACGACCGCGGAAAAGATTGCCGGCGCGGTCCCGCGATTGGAATAGCCGTGCACCACGAAAGGCGGGATGCTGACGATGTCGCCGGCGCCGGCCTCGATCTCCTCAGGGCCGGTGTCGGTCAGGCGCCAGATCGTCAGCCGTCCCTCGAGGATGCGGAACACCTCGGGGCTCGCATGCGCATGTCTCGGCGTCCGGCTGCCGGGCGGCACCGTGACGTCGAAGATGTTGAGCCAGGTTCCGCGGATCCGGACCCGTCGTTCGATCCGGTCGCCGAGGACGAAGAAGCGCTTCGCTTCCTCGCTGGCATGCGTTTTCACAAATGAGTTGGACATCATGTCTCTTTCTTCTTCTTGTTGGTTTTTCTGGCGGACGCAGCCGTTAGGCTTTTGCGCCGTCTTTGGCAACCACCGCAATAATGCGCGTCGGGAAACCAATGGCCCCGATATCGGTGCGGCAGAGCGCTTTCGCAAGACCTGCCAGGCAGTGCCGAGAGCTGGCTGTTCGCATCGCCCGCTTTGCCATGTGTTCTTGGCAAAGCGGGAAGCCTGAGAGGATGATTGAGCTTGCGGCTTGGCTCCCTCTTCTCCCCAGCGGGGGTCCGAAGGACGGGTCGAGACCCGCGGCTCGACCCAGGTTGGTGGCCCGAAGGGTCGGATGAAGGGGCCACACGGCACGCCATTCATTGCCCTTCGCCTGCGCTCAGTGCATTCGCGGCTTTGCCGCTCACCCCCTCATCTGCCTGCCGGCATCTTCTCCCCGCTGGGGAGAAGGGAATCGTGGCAGCGCCTCACGAAAACCGCGTAATCACGCTGATCCCCGTCGCCTCCGCCTTGTCGAGCGCCATCAGCGCAGGCGCGGCTTCCTCAAGACTGATCCGCCGTCCGATCAGCTTCTGCGGCGCGATCTTGCCGGCGGCGAGCATCGACAGCATGGCGTCGTAGCGCCAGGCCTGCATGCCGTGGCTGCCGTAGATCTCCAGTTCGTGGCCGATCACTTGCCCCATCGGAATCTGCGGTGTTGCCTGTTCGCCGAGCATCAGCCCCACTTGCACGTGCCGGCCGCGCCGGCGCAGATTCTTGATCGAGTTGAAGCAGGTGGCGGGATGGCCGAGCGCGTCGATCGAGACATGCGCGCCGCCTTTGGTGATCTCGCGCACCGCCTCGGCCACGTCGGCAACGCTCGAGGCATTGACCGTCGCCACCGCGCCGCATTCTCTGGCGAAGGCGAGTTTCTCCTCCGATATGTCGATGCCGATCGCATTGGCGCCGAGTGCGGTGGCGATCATGATCGCCGACAGGCCGACGCCGCCGCAGCCATGCACGGCGATCCATTCGCCGGGCCGGGTGCGCGCCTGGTCGGCGACGGCGCGGAACGAGGTGGCGAAGCGGCAGCCGAGGCTTGCCGCCGTCGCATCGTCGATCGTGTCGGGCAGGTGTACCAGATTGGTGTCGGCATAATCGATCGCCACATATTCGGCGAAGGATCCCCAATGGGTGAAGCCCGGCTGGAACTGGTTCGGGCAGACCTGCTGGTTGCCGGAATGGCACTCCCCGCAATGGCCGCAGCCGGAAACGAAGGGCACGGTCACCCGGTCGCCCACCTTGAAACGCATCACGCCGCGGCCGGTGGCGACGACCCGTCCGGCAAGCTCATGTCCCGGCACATGCGGCAGGCGGATATCGGGATCGTGTCCCATCCAGCCGTGCCAGTCGCTGCGGCAGAGCCCGCTGGCGCCGACCGATATGACGACACCGTCCTCGGAAGGGGTCGGATCGGGCAGGGTGCGGATCTCGGGCGCCTGTTCGAAGGCTTCGTAATACATGGCTTTCATCGGCGTCTTCCTTGCTGCAAACCCGCGATTTTTCCCTATAATCGCATGCGGCAGGCCGCAGTTCCAATATTCCATTCCATCATTTTTGCTGATGCACCTATCGCTGACGCCGCAGGTGTCGCGCACGAATATTGCGGCCGCACCGCGTCCTCCGGCATTTTCTTGCTTCCGTATTTCCAGCCCGGATTTGTCCTTGACCCGGCTTGCCGCCGAGGTTTTTGCTTTCCCGGATTCGTAAGGGAGAGCAGCAATGGCCGTCGATACATCACCGCGTTCAACCACCTGGACTCATGTCGATGGTGAATGGCTCCCCGGCAACCCGCCGCTGATCGGCCCGACCTCGCATGCCATGTGGCTGGGCTCGACGGTCTTCGACGGCGCCCGCTGGTTCGACGGCATCGCCCCCGATCTCGACCTGCACTGCCAGCGCATCAACCGCTCGGCGCTTGCCATCGGCCTGCAGCCGGTGAAATCGGCCGAGGAGATTGCCGCGCTCGCCTGGGAAGGCGTTGGCAAATTCGATGGCGCGACGGCGATCTACATCAAGCCGATGTATTGGGGCGAACATGGCGCGCCGGGCAGCATCGTCTCCGTCGACGCGGCATCGACCCGCTTCGCGCTCTGCCTGTTCGAGGCGCCGATGGGCGGCCATGGCGGCACCAGTCTCACCGTCTCGCCCTATCGCCGCCCGTCGCCGGAAACGGCGATGACCGAGGCCAAGACCGGCTCGCTCTATCCAAACAGCGGCCGCATGATCGCCGAAGCCCGCAGCCGCGGTTTCGACAATGCGCTGGTGCGCGACCTCAACGGCAACGTCGTCGAAACCGCTTCTTCCAATGTCTTCATGGTCAAGGACGGCATAGTGATGACGCCGGCCGCCAACCGCACCTTCCTCGCCGGCATCACCCGCGCCCGCGTCATCGGCCTGCTTCGCAAGGCCGGTTTCGACGTGCATGAAGCAACGCTCTCCGTCGAGGATTTCCTCGCCGCCGACGAAATCTTCACCACCGGCAACTACTCCAAAGTCGTCGGCGTCACCCGCCTCGACGACCGCAACCTCCAGGAAGGCCCGGTCACCCGCAAGGCGCTGGAGCTTTACATGGACTGGGCCTACGGAAGAAGCGAGAGCGAGGAGTGAGGAATGGTCCCGCGCAGCGGGAGCAATCGATCCAGTGAATCGATTGCAGTGGCGAACACCCGGAGCGCAAGCGCAGGGCCGGGCGGTTCAGCGAAGCAGAGCGAGGCCCGCCCCTCATCCGCCTGCCGGCACCTTCTCCCCGCGCGCGGGGAGAAGGGGATATGCCGCAACCTTTCCGTTCCCCACCAGCGTCTCGTTTGGCACGTCCCCTCGCCCCGTTTACGGGGAGAGGGTTAGGGTGAGGGGCAGCTTTCTTGCGTCGAGGTCCGACGCTGAACCTTCACGCACTCCTCACGTCATCCACTTCCGATGCTCCGCAAATCTCTCCGCCAAGAGATCGATGAACAGCCGCACTTTCGTCGGCAGATGGCTGCGGTTGGGATAGACGGCGTTGATGGTGAATTCCACCGGCTTGTAGTCCGGCATGATCCTTATCAGCCGCCCTTCGGCGATGTCGTCGAACACCACGAAGCTCGGCGCCAGGAAGAGGCCTCGCCCGTTCAGTGTCAGGAAGCGCAGCATCTCGGCATTGTTCGAGACGACATTGCCGCTGATCTTGACGCTCTCCTGCCGGCCGTCGCCGTCCTCGAAGCGCCATTCATCGCCATAAGGGTAATAGGCGTATTGCAGGCAATTGTGATCGGCGATTTCGGCCGGCTTCAGCGGGATCGGATGGCTGTCGACATAGGCAGGCGAGCAGACGAGCATATGGCGCCAGGGCGTCAGCTTGCGCGCGATAAGCGACGAATCCGGCGGCAGGGTCCGAATGACAAGGTCGTAGCCATCCTCGATCATGTCGACCATCCGCTCGCCGACGCTGAAATCGACTGAGATCGATGGATAGAGCTCCATATATTCGCTGAAGACGGGCAGCAGGAAACGCACGATGGAGCCGCTGGTATAGACCTTCAGCGTGCCGCGCGGCGTCGTGCTCAGCGCGCTCGCCGTCCGGTCCGCCTCATCGAGTTCGGCGAGAATCTGTGCCGAGCGCTCATAATAATATTTGCCGGTTTCCGTCAGGCTGACCTTGCGCGTGGTGCGGTTGAGCAGCCGCACGCCGAGTCGGTCCTCCAGCGACTGCACATGATTGCCGACCATGGTGACGGACATGTTCAGCCGGCGCGCGGCGGCGGAAAAACCGCCGCATTCCACCACCCGGCCAAAGACGGCGAGACTTGTCAGTCGGTCCATATTGTCTCCGGATTATCCGCTGAGAGTTGATGATCCTTCCTGATATAAGCAGATTATCAAAAGGATTGGCAGGGTGCATTTTCCGTCGCATCGAACAGGGCCTCGCAGAAACGGGGCGACAGACGAAGGAAAAGGACGATGGTCGAGCTACCCCGCAAGCAGGTTTTCGAAAGCGCTGGAGAGGCCGAGCGGATCTTGGCCGAGGAGGCCGCCAGGGCGCCTGCCGCCGAGGCACCCGCGATGCCCGTGGCCGGAACCCCGGTTGCGCAAGCGCCGGAAAAGACCGGTCGCCGGATGCTCAAGCGTGCGGTTATCGCCGCAGCACTGCTTGCCGGCGCCGCTTTCGCGGGCGATTTCGGCCATCGCTACTGGACGGTCGGCCGCTTCATCGAATCCACCGACGATGCCTATGTGAAGGCCGACTACACCACCGTCGCCCCGAAGGTTGCCGGCTATATCACGCAGGTGCTGGTCAATGACAACGACCAGGTCAAATCAGGCCATGTTCTCGCCCGCATCGACGACCGCGACTTTCAGGCGGCATTGTCCCAAGCGAGGGCCGATGTGAAAGCGGCCGAGGCCGCCATCACCAATATCGACGCCCAGATCTCCCTGCAGCAATCCGTCATCGGCCAGGCCAAGGCGACGATCGATGCCTCGCAGGCCTCGCTGGATTTTGCTGTGTCGGATGCCGCCCGCTCCGCCCGCCTGATCACTAGCGGCGCCGGCACCCAGTCGCGCGCCGAACAGAGCCAGTCGGCCCGCGACCAGGCCGTTGCCGCCGTCGAACGCGATCGGGCAGCGCTCGTCGCGGCTGAGAACAAGGTGCCGGTGCTCCGGAGCCAGCGCGAACAGGCGGTTGCCGAGCGCGACCGGGCGGCCGCGGCCGCGCACCAGGCCGAACTCAACCTCTCCTATACTGATATCGTCGCCGCCGTCGACGGCACGGTCGGCGCCCGCTCGATCCGCGTCGGCCAATATGTCACCTCGGGCACGCAGCTGATGGCCGTCGTGCCGCTGCATGCCGTCTATGTCGTCGCCAATTTCAAGGAAACCCAGCTGACCCATGTCCGCCCCGGCCAGCCGGTCGAGATCAAGGTCGACAGCTTTCCCGATATCGCCATCAAGGGTCATGTCGACAGCGTTTCGCCGGCAAGCGGTCTCGAATTCTCGCTGCTGCCGCCGGACAATGCCACCGGCAACTTCACCAAGATCGTCCAGCGTATCCCGGTCAAGATCGTCATCGACGACGAGGCTTTGAGCGGACTGCTGCGCTCGGGCATGTCGGTCGAGCCCGAAGTCGATACCAAGGCTGCCCAGGGCGAGGCTTCCCAGGCCTCTGGAGAAGCCGAAGGAGGATTATCCAGCCACGCTGGATGATCCTTCTTCTCCCGAAATATTGCGAACTCCGTCGTCAGAAAGTTTCCGCAACAGTCGGAAAGAGATCAGCCATGGCCACTCTTCAGATCGCCGCAAACAGCAATTCGCTCACGCGTCCCGCCGCTGCGGCGCCCGCGACACCCGGCGCCATCAGCCCGGTCCGCATGTGGATGGCCGTCGTCGGCTCGACGCTCGGCGCCTTCATGGCGGTCCTCAACATTCAGATCGTCAATGCCTCGCTTGCCGATATCCAGGGCGCCATCGGCGCCGGCACGGATGACGGCGGCTGGATCTCGACCTCCTATCTGATCGCCGAGATCGTCGTCATTCCGCTCAGCGCCTGGCTGGCGCGGGTCTTTTCGCTGCGCAGCTATCTGCTGGCCAACGCCATCCTGTTCCTGATCTTTTCCGTTGCCTGCGCCTTCGCGGCAAACCTGCAGCAGATGATCATCCTGCGCGCCATTCAGGGCTTTGCCGGCGGCGTGCTGATCCCGATGGCCTTCACCATCATCATCACGCTGCTGCCCAAGGCCAAGCAGCCGATCGGCCTTGCCCTCTTTGCATTGTCAGCCACCTTCGCACCGGCGATCGGCCCGACGATCGGCGGTTATCTCACCGAGAACTGGGGCTGGGAATATATCTTCTACGTCAATCTGGTGCCCGGCGCGCTGATGGTCGGCCTGCTCTGGGCCTCGCTCGATCGGGCGCCGATGAACCTGAAGCTGCTCGCCAAGGGCGACTGGCCTGGTATCGTCACCATGGCGATCGGCCTGGCCGCTTTGCAGACCGTGCTGGAAGAGGGCAACAAGGAAGACTGGTTCGGCTCCGATTTCATCCTGCGCCTGTCGGTCATCGCGGCCGTCTCGCTGACGCTGTTCATCGTCATCGAGCTGAGAGCGGCTCATCCGCTCTTGAACCTGCGTCTGCTGCTGCGGCGTAATTTCGGCTTCGGCATCGTCGCCAACTTCTTGCTCGGCATCGCGCTTTACGGTTCGGTCTTCGTGCTGCCGATCTATCTCACTCGCATCCAGGGCTATAATTCCGAGCAGATCGGCATGGTTCTCGCCTGGACCGGCATTCCGCAGCTGCTGCTGATCCCGCTGGTGCCGCGCCTGATGAAGCGTTTCGATGTCCGCCTGCTGATCGTCGTCGGCTTTGCCCTGTTTGCCGCCTCGAACTTCATGAACGTGCACATGACCGGCGATTATGCCAGCGACCAGCTCTTCTGGCCAAATATCGTCCGCGCCATCGGCCAGGCGCTGGTCTTCACGCCCCTTTCGGCGATCGCCACATCAGGCATCGAGCCGGAGAATGCCGGCTCGGCCTCCGCCCTCTTCAACATGATGCGCAATCTCGGCGGCGCCGTCGGCATCGCCTTGCTGCAGACCTTCCTGTCGAAGCGCGAGCAGTACCATTCGAACATTCTGACCAACTCGGTCTCGGTTTTCGAGGAAGCCACCCGCGATCGCATCGCCCGGCTTACCGGCTACTTCATGAGCCACGGCGTCAGCGACCAGGCGCTCGCCAGCCACAAGGCCGTCGTCGCCATCGCCCTCAAGATACGCAAGCAGGCCAATATCATGGCCTTCAGCGACGCCTTCTTTCTGCTCGGCGTTGCCCTCGTCGTCGCCCTGCTTGCGACCCTGCTTCTGAAGAAACCCGGTCAACTCGCGGGCGGCGGCGCCCACTAGTCAGCGCCACCGCTTCAAGAAGGAGAAGCCATGACAACCGCGATTCATGTCCCGAATTCCGCAAGGCAGAGTAATGCCGTCAATGCCGGAGCGCTGCTCGCTATCATCGAATGGCTCTCCGGCGACGAATGCCATGCGCTCGACGAAGCAGGTCTTGTCTCCGGCCTCGGCCGCCGGCTTCAGGCGCTCGGCCTGCCTGTCGACCGGATGACCCTGCATCTGATGACGCTGCATCCTGAGCTCGTCGGGCGCACCATTGCCTGGGCGCCGGGCGAGCCGGTCGAGATCCACGACCGCGAACACGGCGCGCGCGTCGCCATAGCAAACACGCCGCTGCGCAAGGTCATGGAAACCCGCGAGCCGCTGGTCGTCGGCCCCGGCGAAAGCATCCATGGCCGCTGGCAGCATATCGACGTCTTCGCCGATCGCGGTCTGATGCAACTGATGATCGCGCCGCTCTGCAATATCGATGGACCGGTCGGCGCTGCCGTCTTCGCCACGCGACGGCCGGTTGGCTTCACCGCCTCCGAACGTCAGGCGATCGAGCGCATCCTGCCGGCGCTGCGCAACACCAGCGAGCTGCGCATTCTTCGCCAGGTCGAGCTCAGCCTGCTCGATACCCATGTCGGCCCGCTGACCGCAAGCCGGATCCTCGCCGGCCGCATCCGCCAGGGCGAGATCGAATCGATGGAGGCGGCACTGCTGCTTTGCGATCTGCGCGGCTTTACCGAGCTGTCGAACCGGCTGCCCGGAAGTACCGTGCTCGGGCTGCTCAACGCCTATTTCGACAGGATCGTGCCGGCGATCACCCGGGAAGGCGGCGAACTGCTGAAATTCATGGGCGACGCCGTGCTTGCCTTCTTTCCGAACTACGCCGCGGCCCATTCCTGCGGCGCCGCTCTTGCTGCCGCCCGCGACATCCTCGATGAGATCGACCATTTCCAGTACGAAGGCATCGGCGTGAAGGCCGGCATTGCGCTCCATTACGGCGAGGTCAGCTACGGCAATATCGGCTCCGGCCGCCGCCTCGACTTCACCCTCATCGGCCGCGATGTCAACCTGGTCAGCCGCATCCAGACCGCCTGCGGCGAATTGGGAGAGGCTCTGTTGATGTCAGAGCCGTTCCGCCGAGAGGCCGGGGCAGGGGGCGCGGTGTCGGTCGGGGCGCACGGGTTGAAGGGGTTTGCCGAGCCAGTGGAGCTATTTACGATTGTGCGGTAGGTGTCGCGTCCGCCCCTCATCCGCCTGCCGGCACCTTCTCCCCGTAAAACAGGGAGAAGGGGATCTGCCGCGACCTCTCAGTTCCCCGCAGACCTTTCGCAAGGCACGTCCCCTCTCCCCGTTTTACGGGGAGAGGGCTAGGGTGAGGGGCATCTTGCTGGTAGGGAAGCCTCTTACTTACCCTCCCCGCATCTTTCCGCCATAGTGCCCGCCAACCCCACAAAACCGAGAAAGAACCCCATGACCGTGCTGTCCGACGAACAAGGTGAGATCATCCGTGAACTGGGCGTTGCCGCCGACATCGATCCCGAGCGCGAGATCGCGCGGCGAACCAATTTTCTCAAGGATTATCTCGTCGCCTCAGGGCTGCGCGGCTTTGTCCTCGGCATCAGCGGCGGCGTCGATTCGCTGACGGCCGCCTTGCTGGCGCAGAAGGCGGTGCGCGAGCTGCGTGATAGCGGCCATACGGCGGAATTTATTGCCGTGCGTCTTCCCTATGGCGTCCAGGCTGATGAGGCCGATGCGCAGAGGGCGCTCGCAACGATCGGCGCCGATCGTTCGGTAGTGGTCAACATCAAGGCGGCGGCGGATGCGATGCTGGCCGCCGCTCAGGACGGCGGCCTCGCTTTCGCCGATGCCGGCCGGCAGGATTTCATCCTCGGCAACATCAAGGCCCGCCAGCGCATGATCGCCCAGTTCGCCTTGGCCGGTGCGCTCGGCGGCCTCGTCATCGGCACCGACCATGCCGCCGAGGCGGTGATGGGCTTCTTCACCAAGTTCGGTGACGGCGCTGCCGATATCCTGCCGCTCGCCGGGCTCAACAAGCGCCGTGTGCGCCTGCTGGCAAAGCGGCTCGGCGCTCCGGACGAACTGGTCTTCAAGGTTCCCACAGCCGATCTAGAGGACCAGCGGCCGCTGCGCCCCGACGAGGAGGCCTATGGCGTCAGCTATGACGAGATCGACGACTTCCTCGAAGGCAAGCCGGTCGGCGAGATCGCTCGCCGACGCATCCTCGCTGCCTATCGCGCCACCGCCCACAAGCGCGCGCTGCCGGTGGCCGTCAACACGCTCTGATGGGCGTTACGGCCTGACCGGCGAGCCCGTGCGCCCGGACGAGGCGACATAGGCATGCGGCGCGAAGAAGACACCGCCGGCATCGAAGGCTTCGAGATCTTCGGCCTGCATCGCCGCGCGCACCTTCGGACGCCCCGCCACACGGGCCATGAAGCCGTGCAGCGCCGGCCATTGCTTGAGATCGATGTCGATCCAGGGCGACCAGTTCAGGCAGACGAAGAGATAGGCGTCCGCCACGGTGAAGGCATCGCCGGTGAGATAGGGGCCGGCAAGACGGCCGTTCAGCCAGGAAAGCCGCTTGGCGATCAGTGCGCGGATCGGCTCATGCACGCTCGCATAAAGCGGGTTGAAGAGCAGCACCATCGGCTTGTGCAGCTCGGCGGTGATGAAGTTCAGATAGGATTGCACCTCGTTGCGGCTGAGATTGCCGACTTCGGGCAGCATCGCTGATCCCTGCGGAACGCTGTCGGCGAGGAACTGCACGATCGCCGGCCCCTCGGTCAGCACCTTGCCGTCGTCGAGCACCAACGCCGGCACATAGCCGTTGCCGTTGATGGCGAGATAGTCCTTGCCGTCGCTCGCCCGGTGGGTTTCCCGGTCGACCTCGACGAGTTCGATATCGAGCCCCAGCTCCCGGCAGACGATATGCGGCGAAAGCGAGCAGGCGGCGGCGTTCATATAGAGTTTCATGGCGATTTCCTCTCTCAATTCCTCTCTGGGCGCAGGCGGTCGATGCCGTCTGCCAAGGTCGTTGAACATCTGTACTGTTTCGCATAAAATAACTTTGGTCAAGAATTTAATGCGAGACGGTACAAAATATGAAGGATGAAAAGAAGCGCGGCCGCCCGAGGGGCTTCGACGCCAAGGCAGCACTCGGCAAGGCGCGCGACGTTTTCTGGGACAGGGGCTTTGCCGCCGCCTCGCTCGACAATCTCAGCGCGGCGACCAATCTCAATCGCCCAAGCCTTTACGGCGCCTTCGGCGACAAGGAGGATCTCTATCTCGATACGCTGGAAGGCTATCGGCAGGACGGCATGGATGCGCTGGCCGCGGCCCTCGATCCGTCACTCCCGTTGCGAGATAATCTCGCCCGCGTCTATGCGGGCGCACTGGCCGTCTATCTGCATGGTGAAACTGCCGCCCGCGGCTGTCTGCTGATCGGCACGGCGACGGTCGAGGCGGTCGAGCGTGAACGGGTCCGCGAGGTGCTCGGCCGCAGCCTCAGCGATTTCGACGGCGAGATCGAAAAGCGCATGCGCCTTGCCGTCGAACGTGGCGAGCTTCCCGAGAGCGCCGATCCGCAGATGCTGGCAAGGCTCGCCTCCGCCGTCATGCATTCGCTTGCCGTGCGCGCCCGCGCCGGGGACAGCCGCGAGACGCTGGAAGCGATCGCCCGCTCCGGCGTCGAACTGATCTGCGGACGCTCCTAAGCTGAGCCTGGTGACTTCTGATCGCGCGGCCGCACCAGCCAGGCATAGGCAGCACCGGCGACCAGCAGCACCGAGGTGCCGAGGAAAACCGCCCGCATGCCGATATGCCCGCCGACAAAGCCGCCGAGGATGGGACCGGCCACCTGGCCGACATATTGCGAGGAAATGGAAAAGCCGAGAATGCTGCCCGCCGCACTGTCCGGCACGCTGTGGCGGATGACGGCGGCGATGCAGGGCAGCAGCCCGCCAAGCGCCGCGCCCATCAGGAAGCGCAGGACGATTAGCTGCCAGGCGCTGGTGACGAAGGCCTGCGGGATCAGCAGCAGCCCGGCGACGGCGAGCGCGCCTGAGATCACCGGCCAGTGGCCGATCCTATCGGCAAGCCGGCCGAGCCATGAGGCCGAAAGAATGCTGCCGAGGGCGGCGGCCGACATGACGATGCCGGAGATCATCGTCACCTCATCGGCGGCCGGCACGATCTGCGCGACATAGACGGTGATGATCGGTTCGATCGACATATTGGCGAACATCAACAGCATGCCGGTCGCCAGCATGGCGATCACCGGTCGCCTATCGCTGATGGATTTCCAGCCGCCGCTTGCCTTGGCAGCCTGTTTGCGGGCCGGCGATTTCTCCTCCTTGATCAGCAGGGCGGTGGCGAGAAAGGCGAGGAAGATCATCGCCCCGGCGGCGAGAAACGTGCCGCGAATGCCGATGATAGGCGGCAGCGCCCCTCCGATCAGCGGCCCGACGAGATTGCCGGCCATGATGCCGGAGGAGAGCACGCCGAGCGCCCAGGCCGAGCGGTCTTTCGGCGTCTGCGTCGCCACCAGCACCATCGATCCGGAGGAATAACCGCCGGCAAGCCCGACGAAGAGGCGCAGCGCCACCAGCTGCCAGACATTGCCGGCCATGCCCATCAGCGAGATCGCCACCGTCATGCCGAGACTGGCGCGCACCAGCATCAGCTTGCGGCCGTAAATATCGCCGAGCCGGCCCCAGAGCGGCGCAACGAGCGCGGCGGCCAGGAAGGTGGCGCCATAGGCGATGCCCGACCATTGCACGATCGCCGCATGGTCGGCCACACCGAGTTCCTCGACATAGAGCGGCAGGAAGGGAAGCAGCAGCGTCATCGCCACGATCGTCGTGAAGGAGCCGATCAGCGAGACCGCGAGGTTGCGCTTCCAGTGTATCGAGCCTGCTTTAACGCTCGCCGCGTCCAATTGCGTATCGGTCATTCCTTGCCTCGGCGTCGATCCCGCGCAATTGCGCCGAAACTGGATCATTTGAGGTAAATGTGCTAAACCGATTGCGTGATGCAATCGGTTAATCGGAGGATATTGCCATGAACGATATGCGCACGAGGCAGCAGACCGTCCGCGATCTCTACGCTGCCTATCTGGATGACCGCAAGGATAAAGTCGGCGCCATGCTGACGGAGGATTTCACCTTCTCCAGCCCGCGCGACGACCATATCGACCGGGCGACCTATTTCGAACGCTGCTGGCCGAAACAGCCGGTCTTCCGCGCTATCACGATCGAATTCCTGGCGGTCGAAGGCGACGAGGCGGTTGTTCGCTATCGTGCCGATAAACTCGATGGCGGCAGCTTCGCCAACATCGAGAGCCTGCGCTTCCGCGGTGAGAAGATCGCTTCCGTGGAGGTCTATTTCGGCCGGTAGTCCGGGCGGTGCCGTTTAAAGAAGCCGTATCGCCGAAGTGGCGATGATGACCATCGAGACCGCCACCATCAGCGCCCGCACCGGCAGCCGCTTGACGAGGATGGCGCCGAAAGGGGCGGCGATGACGCCGCCGATGATCAGGCCGATCGCCGAATTGAGTTCCGACCAGCCGAGCGTCAGGATGAAGGTCAGCGAAATCGTCAGCGTCACCGCGAATTCGGTGAAGTTGGTCGAACCGATCACCCGCTTGAGATCATGGCCGCGCCCGACGAGCGTGCTGGTGACGACAGGTCCCCAACCGCCGCCGCCGATCGCATCGAGCACGCCGCCGCAAAAGCCGACGGGCGGCACCGCCCAGTCGCGCACCTCGCGCCTGCCCGGCGGCCGAAAGGCCTTGTAGAGGATCAACAGGCCGATGGCGATCAGATAGGCCGACACGAAGGGCGCGATCACCTTGCCGTCGATATTGGCCAGCAGATAGGCGCCGATCGCGCCGCCGATCATGCCGGCCGGTGCCAGCCGCGCCACCAGCCGCCAGTCGACATTGCGATGATAGGCATGCGAGATCCCCGATGCGGCGGTCGTGAACATCTCCGTCACATGCGTCATGGCGCTGGCATTGGCAGCCGGCACGCCGAAGGCGAGAAGGCTCGTCGTCGACAGCACGCCGAAGGCCATGCCGAGCGCGCCGTCGACGATCTGCGCGCAGAAGCCCACCACGATGAAAAAGAAGATGTCCGATGTCATGCGGTCCCCTCAGGCGAACGGTAGCATCAGAATCCGCGATGCGGGAAAAATTTTGGTATCAGGCGGAAAGTCCGCGTTGCTTCAGCCGGACGATCTTGAAGAAACCGTTCGGAAAGACCGGCAGAATCTCGGCAGCGGAAAAATCGCCGCGCCGCTCGGCCCAGGCAATGATGCGGTGGATGCGGAAGGCGGAGGACCAGCCGATGTGACGCACCAGCGGCGCCACCGCCGCCTCGATCGCGCCCTGCAGGCCGGCGCCGTCGCCAAGCTTGCTGGCGAGGATGATCTCACCGCCCGGCCGCAGCACCCTGGCGCATTCGTCGAGCGCCCGCTCGGGCTCGGGGATCAAGGTGATGACGAAGGGCAGGCAAACCGCATCGAAAGACCGGTCGGCAAAGGCGAGCGCATGCGCATCCATCACCTCCAGCGCCTCGACATGCTGCAGCTTGTCGCGCCGTACCTTTTCGCGTGCCCGCGCGATCATGTGTTCGGAAATGTCGATGCCGGTCACCCGGCAGCGGCTGGGATAGTGGCCGAGCGTCAGGCCGGTGCCGACGCCGACCTCCAGAATATCGGTGCCGGCCGCAGCGGCGAGCGCGGCAAGCTTGCGGTGGCCGTCACTGAGGATGCCGCGATAGACACGGTCATAGACCGGCGCCCAGCGCTGATAGATTTTCTGCTGATCGTCCGCCCTGCCGCGAATCGCTGCCATCCCGCACCTCCCTGAAGCCCAGTCCTCAACTCCTAAGGGTAGCGTCCGGTTCCCCCAGAAATGTGACGGAAGGCACATATTCGCAGAGCGGATCGTACCGGGCAGCCCATCTTGCCGGCGCGAGACCAAGTTTCTTGGGGTCGAGTTCGCTGCCGATCTCGACGGTTTTCTTCTGCTTGTCGTAGACGCAGATCTGCGCGACCAGTCCCTTGGCGCCCTTCGGCTTTCCCGTCACCAAAGCCAGTCCGTAATGGCTGGTGCCGAAGGGATCGACGCTGGCCGCAGGGTTTTCGATCGCGACAGCCGCCGTCTTGCACTTGGCTTCGACGTCGGCTGCCAGCTGTTTCCAGGCATCGTCCGAGGAGGCATGCACTGGTCCCGAAAGCAGAGGAAGTGCTGCCATGACCAGCAGCGGGATTATATTCCTGTTCATATTGATCTCCATTGCGGTGTGTCGCCGGGGAAGCGGCTTTCAAGGCGGACATCCCGGGCGATTTTCCCGCCCGATTCCAGCCCGGCAACTGAGGCAAATTTTCCTCCGACGGATCGTTTTTTGACATTTCGCCGGTTGCCTCTCCCCCTTTCCCCTCCTATGTTCCGCCTCACCTGCCGATGACGCAATCTATTGCAAGAGGAGATCTGATATGGCTTTCGAATTGCCTGAACTTCCCTATGATTACGAAGCGCTTGCTCCCTTCATGTCGAAGGAAACGCTGGAGTTTCACCACGACAAGCACCACAAGGCCTATGTCGACAACGGCAACAAGCTCGCCGCCGAAGCCGGCCTTTCGGATCTGTCGCTCGAAGACGTCGTGAAGAAGTCCTTCGGCACCAATGCCGGCCTCTTCAACAACGCTGCCCAGCATTACAACCACGTCCATTTCTGGAAGTGGATGAAAAAGGGCGGCGGCGGCAACAAGCTGCCGGGCAAGCTCGAAGCGGCCTTCGCCTCCGATCTCGGCGGCTACGACAAGTTCAAGGCTGACTTCGCCAATGCCGGCGCCACCCAGTTCGGCTCCGGCTGGGCCTGGGTTTCCGTCAAGAACGGCAAGCTCGAAATCTCCAAGACCCCGAACGGCGAAAACCCGCTCGTCCACGGCGCCACGCCGATCCTCGGCGTCGACGTCTGGGAACACTCCTATTACATCGACTATCGCAACGCCCGCCCGAAATACCTCGAGGCCTTCGTCGATAGCCTGATCAACTGGGACTACGTCCTGGAGCGCTACGAGGAAGCCACGAAGTAAGCGGCCCCGGACCCGCCGCCACGCGCGGCAATGTCGCAGCCTCTCTGAATTCGGCACCCGGCGCTCCAAGCGCCGGGTGTTTCGCTTTGAAAGACAAGCCGTCACATCCCTGTCACCCGCCGCTCCTAATCACGCCCCATGTCGTCGCCCGATTCTCCCCTGTTCCGCTTCGGCATCATCGCCGACCCGCAATATGCGGCGATCCCCCCGCATGCGGCCATGGACCGCTACTACGCCAACAGCCTCGCCAAGGTCGCCGAGGCGATCGAGGTCTTCAACAGCGAGGAATTGAGCTTCGTCATGACGCTCGGCGATGTCATCGATCGCAGCTTCAAGAGCTTCGACGATATCCTGCCGATCTATGAGACGCTCCGGCACGAGGCGCTCTTCCTGCTCGGCAATCACGATTTCTCCGTCTCTGCTGGGCACCTGTCCGAAGTCGCCGCACGTCTCGGCACGCCATCGCCCTATTACAGCTTTTCCCGCCATGGCTGGCGCTTCATCGTGCTCGACGGCAACGAGGTCAGCACCTTCGCGCCGCCCGAAGGACATCCGCACCGCGCCCTGGCGGCAAAGATGCTGGCGGAACTGCGGGCGAGGGGCGAAAGAAACGCCCATCCGTGGAACGGCGCGCTGAGCTACGAGCAGTTCGCCTGGCTCGGCGATGAGATCGCAAGCGCTGCCGCGGCCGGCGAGAAGGTGATCGTCATGAACCACTATCCGGTCTATCCCGCCGGCGAGCACGATATGTGGGACTGCGACCACATTGTCGCGCTGCTCGCCGCGCACGACAACGTCGTCGCCTATCTCAACGGCCATAACCACGCCGGCAATTACGGCAAGGTCGGCGCCTGCCACTTCGTCAATTTCAAGGGCGTGGTCGACACCGAGAGCGAAAACGCCTTCGCCATCGTCGACGTCCACCCCGACCGCATCGAAATCCGCGGCTTCGGCCGCGAGGACAGCCGGACGCTGGTTTATTAGGCTGCAACGGACGTCTTGCAAAATCCAAGACCCCTCCCCAACCCCTCCCCACAAGGGGGAGGGATTAAACTGCGGCACGCTCCCGCCACCAAGACGCGCTGCCACATGCGGTATCGTCAGAATTGAAGCGTGACGGGCGCGGCACGGTAGTCCCTCCCCCTTGTGGGGAGGGGTTGGGGAGGGGAAAGCGGCAATCTCAAGTCTCAGATTTTCACCCCGCCACAGCCTTCTCCGTCCAGCCGCTCGTCCAGAGCTCCCGCAACCGGTCGCCATCACCCTTGAAGAACTCGTCACGCGCCGCGCAGCGCTCCACCCGGTCGCTGCGGAAATTGCGGATCGCCTGGCGCAGCTCGCACCAGGCGACGATATTGGCGGTCTGCGAATAGTAGATCAGCGCGATCGGCCGGATCGTCCGTTCGCTCGCGCGGCCGAGTTCGTCGCGGTAGGCGAGTGAAAGCTTGCATTCGTCGCGGATCGCCCGGCGCACGATCGCAAGGTCGAAACCCGCCGGCTGCGCGATCGAGCCCCAGGCATAAAGCGCCTTGCTGTCCATCGCCTGGCGCAGCGGCGCCGGCACGGCGCCTGATATCTTCCGGTTGACCCGGCGAGCGGCCTGCTTGAGTTCCTCGTCGGCGGTGCGTTCGAGCAGCGCCAGCGACAGCACGATCGCCTCCATCTCTTCGATCGAAAACATCAGCGGCGGCAGGTCGAAGCCTGGCCGCATGATATAGCCGATGCCGCGACCGCCTTCTATCGGCACCCGCATCGCCTGAAGGGCGGCGATGTCGCGATAGATCGAGCGCACGGTCACCTCAAGCGTCTCGGCCATCACCGCCGCCGTCATCGGCTTTCTGGAGAGCCTGAGGATCTGAATGATCTCGAACAGCCGTGAGGCCTTGCGCATTTTGCCTCTCCCATCCCTTAGGCTCCTGACAATACACTGTCAGTTGGGTTTGCGTATAGAGCCGCCTATCGAATTGAAATTAATCATGGTCTTTCAAAACGGCCCATGGACCGACAAGGCGGTAACTGACATGAACTACCACGAAAACCTCTGGCTCTTCTTCACCCTTCTCTTCGGCATCATCATCGTACCCGGCATGGATATGCTCTTCGTGCTCGCCAATGCACTGACCGGCGGCATCAGGCGCGGGCTGGCGGCGACCGGCGGCATCATGGCCGGCGGCGCCGTGCATTCGGCCTATGGCGCGGCCGGCGTCGGCTTGCTCGTCACCATGCTGCCGCAGCTTTTCAACGTGCTGCTCCTTGCCGGCGTTGCCTATATGATCTGGATCGGCATTTCGCTGATCCGCAGCTCGATCACCGTCGAGGCGGTCGGGCCGGGAACGGCGCGCTCCGGCTGGCGCGCCTTCCGCCAGGGTGCGGTCACCTGTCTCGTCAATCCGAAGGCCTATATCTTCATGTTCGCCGTCTATCCGCAGTTCCTGAAGCCGGAATACGGCCCGGTCTGGATGCAGGGGCTGATCATGGGCGCCATGACGGTCGCCACCCAGTTCGCCATCTACGGCACGCTGGCGATGACCGCCGGCCGCAGCCGCGACCTGCTCGTCGCCAATCCCGACGTCACGGCTTTCGTCGGCCGCTTTGCCGGGCTGCTCTTGGTTGCTGTTTCCGCCTTCAGCCTCTGGCAGGGATGGAAAAGCGCGTGAGTCTGCATGTCGCCCGGAAATGTGCAGCGGTTCCGGGATAACGACTGCAGAAAAGCAAAGAGCTCTCGCTGCTTATCACATTGTTTTTATGATGATCCGGCAAAACGTGACTGCCCGGAGGGTATGGATTTTGTCATGCTCCCGGGGCAGATTGGCCATCGGCCGCCTTGGCCGTAGAAAACTGGAGAGGAAATATGAATTGGAAAGCAGTAGCTGCCGCCGCAGCGATGGCGGGGATAGCGCTCGGTTCGGTGACCGCCGCCGACGGCACCCATGATTCGCGCATTGCCCTGATGAAGCAGATCGGCGGGGCGGCCGGCGCCCTGGGAGCCATCGCCAAAGGCACCAAGCCTTACGATGCCGAAGCGGTGAAGGCGGCACTGACGACGATTGCCGCAACGGCCAAGGTGTTCCCCGATCAGTTCAAGCCGGGCACGGAAACGGGCGACGCAGAAGCGAGCCCGAAAATCTGGGAAAACATGGATGATTTCAAGGCGCGCGCCGCAAAGCTCTCCGCCGATGCCGAAACCGCGCTCGCCCAGCTTCCGGCCGATGCCGCGGCTGTCGGCGCCACGGTCAACACGCTCGGCGCCAGCTGCGGCGGCTGTCATAAGGCCTATCGCATCAAGGAGTGAGCGATAGGTCATTCCCATCCGACACCGATCCGCGCCGGCCTTGCCGCCGGCGCGGATCACCTTATTCTCCGCCCGTGCGGGGCTGGTCGCAGAATCGGTCCCTATCGGAAAATCTCGGCAAAAGGGGAGGCGGAGCATGATCCGCAGGTTCATCCGGTTTCTGCTCTGTCTGATCGGCGTCGCCGTGCTCGGCGGAGGCGCCTTCTATCTGGTGACCGCGCCCGATCCGCTGCCGGAGAGCCATTGGGCCGGTCTCGGCGCGCCGGACCCGGCAAACGGCCAGATGGTGTTCTGGGCGGGCGGCTGTGTCAGCTGTCATTCAGCCCCCGGTTCCGAAGGCGATGCCAAGCTGACGCTTTCAGGCGGTCTGGCGCTGAAGAGCCCTTTCGGCACCTTCCACGTGCCGAATATCTCGCCGGATGAAAAGGCCGGTATCGGCGGCTGGACGCTCGCCCAGTTCGGCAACGCGATGAAGCGCGGCGTCGGCCCCGGCGGCGAACATCTCTACCCGTCCTTTCCCTATGGCTCCTATTCCAGGATGAACGACAAGGACGTCAACGATCTCTTCGGCTTCCTGAAGACCCTGCCGAAGAGCGCCAACGTCGCGCCCGCGCATGAGCTGCCGTTCCCCTTCAACATCCGGCTGGCGCTCGGCGGCTGGAAGTTCCTCTATTTCAACGATCAGCCGCGCGTCGCGCTTGCCAAGAGCGACGACAAGATCAAACGCGGGCAATATCTCGTCGAAGGCCCCGGCCATTGCGGCGAATGCCACACACCGCGCGATGCACTCGGCGGCTTTGAGGCCGGTCAGTGGCTTGCCGGCGCGCCCAATCCGGAAGGCAAGGGCCGTATTCCCGACATCACGCCATCCTCCAAAAGCATCGGCGGCTGGAGCGAGCCCGACATCGCCAATTACCTCGAAACCGGCTTCACCCCGGATTTCGATAGCGTCGGCGGCTCGATGGTCGATGTCCAGCAGAACATCGCCCGCCTGCCGGCGGCCGACCGCGAAGCGATCGCCGCCTATCTGAAGGCTGTGCCGGGACGGTAGGCCAGGGCTGTCTCAGGCGATCGACTGCATATAACGCATGCCGGTGACCGGCCGCGGAGTGAAATCCAGCTGTTCGTAGAAGCGGTGCGCCAGCACGTTGCCGGTGGCGGCACTGACGGAGAGGTAGCCGCAGCCGGCATTGCGGGCGGTCTCGCGGGCCCGGTCGACGAGCAACTGGCCGGTGCCGTGGCCGCGATGGCCGTCGCGCACGAAGAGATGGTGCAGGTCCATGCCGCGCTTTCCCTCCTGTGCCCTGTAGAGCGGCACGAGGATGGCATAGCCGATCAGCCCTTCGCCGGTCTCGGCGACCAGCGCATGGATCCAGGGCAGCGGGCCGAACAGGTCGCGCTCCAATTGTTCCGGCGTCGTCCCGGCCGCGTCGCCGTGATGGGCGGCCAACAGGGCGATCATGTCGTTGAGTTCGGGCAGGTCGCGCGGCTTGGCGGTACGGATCGTCACCACCGACGGGCGCATCAATGAAATTTCGCTGTCTTCGATTTCGGTCATGGTCTTCGCGTCCTTTGATAGTCTGCCGTCAGGACGCTGCCGATACAACAAAGCCGCCTGACGGCGGCTTGTTGACAATATGATCTGTCCGGCCGCCCTTTACAGGTACAGCCAAAAATACGAGCGGCTCTGGTGCGCGTTTTTGATCATGGCGCATCAATCGCCGCAAAAGCGGCATTTGTCAATGGCGTTGGAGGGTGAGGCTCAAAAGCCGTGACGGGCATTGATGTCAGCCGGTATGCTTGATAGGATACCCCCCTATATTATAGAAGGCCAATCATGTCCCATACGACCCTGCAGAAGAAGAAGCTTATTGCCCGCATCAGCCGCCTGAAAGGGCAGATGGAGGCGGTCGAGCGGGCGCTGGAGGCCGAGCGCCCCTGCGGCGAAATCCTGCAATTGCTGGCCTCGATCCGCGGCGCTTTGACCGGGCTGACCGGCGAGGTGCTGGACGATCATCTGCGCGAACATGTGCTCAACGCAGCCGATGACGCAGCACGGGCCGAAGCAGTCGAAGAAATTTCGGAAGTGCTGAGAACCTATATCCGCTGAGCAGAGAAGGAGCCTGGAATGAATGCCGGGATCGGACGGGCTAAGACGAATGCCCTGGAACATGACCATATTTTCCTCGGCGCCGATCATGCGGCGAACGAGCGGCGCATCTGGCTGGTGATCGCGCTGACGGCGGTGATGATGGTGGCGGAAATCGCCGCCGGCACGGCCTATGGCTCGATGGCGCTGGTCGCCGATGGCTGGCATATGTCGACCCATGCCAGTGCGCTGCTGATTTCGGCGCTCGCCTATCTCTTCGCCCGAAGGCAGGCGCGCAATCCGCGCTTCACCTTCGGCACCGGCAAGCTCGGCGATCTCGCCGGCTTCGCCAGCGCCATCGTTCTGGCGCTGATCGCCCTCTTGATGGCATGGGAAAGCTGGCTGCGCCTTTCAAATCCGGTGCCGATCGGTTTTGCCCAGGCGATCGCCGTCGCGGTGGTCGGCCTTGCCGTCAACGTCGTCAGCGCCTGGCTGCTTGGCGGCGGCGGCAATCATGCGCATCATCACCACCATCACCATGGCCATCACGATCATGGCGACCACACTGGTCACCACGCCCACGATCATCATGCCCACGATCATCATGCAAAGCCCGGCGACAACAATATCCGCGCCGCCTATCTGCATGTCATGGCCGATGCCATGACCTCCGTGCTCGCCATCGCGGCGCTGACGCTCGGCAGCCTCTATGGCTGGCTCTGGCTCGATCCGATCATGGGCATCGTCGGCGGCCTGGTGATTGCCAACTGGTCCTGGAGCCTGATGAAATCCTCGGGCGGCGTGCTTCTCGACGTCGTGCCCCAGGGCGAGACGCTGCCCGCCGAGATCCGCGAGGCGATCGAGACCGACGACGACCGGGTCACCGACCTGCATGTCTGGCAGGTCGGCCCCGGCCACCACGCCGCCATCGTCGCCGTGCTGACCTCCACGCCGCGCGACCCGGCCTTCTACAAGGGCAGGCTGTCGGCGCTCACGGAATTGTCGCATGTGACGGTCGAGGTGACGCGCGCGGCATGACTGCCGCGCGGACAACAAATTGCTGGGCGGACAACAAATTGCCGTGGGAACGAGATGCCGCCGCAATCGCGTCTTAGCTCTGTCCTCCCGATCTGCCGGAGGATTTCATGGATCTCAGTCTTACCCGCCGTCTGCTGATAAGCTCGGCATTGTGTCTTCCCGCGCTGGCGCTCTCCGCCAGGGCTGAGGACACGCCCAAGGAGAGTGGCGGGGAGGGCGACGACAATATCGAGAAGCGTCTTGCCGCGCTAGAAAAACGCACCGGCGGCCGCCTCGGCGTCTCGGTGCTCGACACCCAGACGAGCATCTCCTTCGGCTATCGCGGCGACGAGGCCTTTCCGATGTGCAGCACCTTCAAGGCGCTGGCCGCGGGCTTCGCGCTCGCCCGCGCCGATAAGGGCGACGAGAGCCTCGACCGCCGCGTGACTTACGGCAAGGACAAGCTGGTCGACTATTCGCCGCTCAGCGAAAAACACGCCGGCGCCGACGGCATGACCATCGCCGAACTCTGCGAGGCGGCGGTGACCGTCAGCGACAATACCGCCGGCAACCTGCTGCTCGAAAGTTTTGGCGGTCCGGCCGGTTTGACCGACTGGCTGCGCTCGATCGGCGACGGCACCACCCGTCTCGACCGCACCGAACCGACGCTGAACGAAGGCAGAAAGGACGACCCGCGCGACACGACGACACCGGATGCGATGCTCGACACGCTCGGCAACCTGACGCTCGGCTCGGTGCTGACGGAAGCCTCTTCGGACAAGCTGATCGCTTGGCTGGTGGCCAGCACCACCGGCGGCGAGCGGTTGCGGGCCGGCCTGCCGGCGGAGTGGAAAGTCGGCGACAAGACCGGCACCGGCCAGAACGGCTCGCTCGGCGACATCGCCGTCATCTGGCCCCCCGACCGCGGCCCGATCGTCGCCGCCGTCTACATCGCCGAAGCGACCGCGCCGGCGAAGGATCTCAATCCGGTCTTTGCCGAGGTTGGGCGGATGATTGTGGAGATGGTTTGAGTGGTGAAATGTGGCGGAGATGCCCCTCATCCGCCTGCCGGCACCTTCTCCCCGCTTGCGGGGCGAAGGGGACACGCCGCGACCTCTCGGTCCCCACTTACCCCTCGCAAGGCACGTCCCCTCTCCCCGTTTTTACGGGGAGAGGGTTAGGGTGAGGGGCAGCCATTGGGCGCCAACAGCAACCTCCCCATCACGGCAGCGTATAAGCAATCACATAATCGCCAGGCTTGGTGCCGACCGAGCCGTGGCCGCCGGCGACCATGACGACGTATTGTTTGTTGTCTTCAGTCGTATAGGTCATCGGTGTTGCCTGGCCGCCGGCCGGAAGCCGGGCCTGCCAAAGCTCCCGGCCGTTCGTCACGTCATAGGCGCGCAGATAATTGTCGACCGCGGCCCCGAGGAAGGCGACGCCGCCCTTGGTCAGCATCGGTCCGCCGATGCCGGGCACACCCACCTTGAAGGGCAGGGGCAGCGGCGTCATGTCGTGCACGGTGCCGTTCTTGTGCATATAGGCGATCTTGCCGGTGCGCAGATCGACGCCGGCGACATAGCCCCATGGCGGCGCCTGGCAGGGGATTTTCAGGAGCCCGAGGAACGGCCCCATGAAGACGCCGTAGGGTGCGCCGTCATTGCGGTTGAGTCCCTGTTCGCTGCCCTTCTCGTCCTGGCCTCTCGGCGGAATATCGGCAGCCGGCACCAGGCGCGAGGTGAAGGCAAGATAGGTCGGCATGCCGAACATGATCTGCCGCTCGGGGTCGACGGCCACGCTGCCCCAGTTGAAGGTGCCGAAATTGCCGGGATAGACGATCGTGCCGACAAGCGAGGGCGGCGTATAGCGGCCCTCGTAGCGGTAGCGGTGGAAATCGATGCGGCAGGCGAGCTGGTCGAACAGCGACACGCCCCACATGTCCTTTTCCTTCAGCGGCTCGGGCGAGAAGGTGAGATCGGAGATCGGCTGCGTCGGCGCGGTATGATCGCCCGAGATCGCGCCGCCCGGGGCTGCGATTTCTTTGACCGGGATGATCGGCTCGCCGCTGCGCCGGTCGAGCACGTAGAGATCGCCCTGCTTGGTCGGGCCGACGAGGGCGGGAACCACCGTGCCGTCCGGCTTCGTCAGATCGATCAGCGCCGGCTGGGCCGGCACGTCCATATCCCAGAGATCGTGATGCACGGTCTGGCGCACCCAGCGCAGCTGGCCGGTGGCGATGTCGAGCGCGACGATCGAGGAGGAGAATTTCTCGACATTGTCGCTGCGGTTGATGCCGAGCTGGTCGGGCACCTGGTTACCGAGCGGGATGTAGACCATGCCGAGGCTCTCGTCGACGCTGAAGACCGACCAGCTGTTCGGTGAATTGGTCGTATAGGTCTGGCCGACGGCCAGCGGCGTCGTCACGTCGGGATTGCCGGAATCCCAGTTCCAGATCAGCGCGCCGGTCTTGATGTCGAAGGCGCGGATGACACCGGATTGCTCCTCAGTGGAATAATTGTCGTTCACCGCGCCACCGACGATGATCTTGCCGGCCACCGCGACCGGCGGCGAGGTGGAATAATAATAGCCGGCCGGATTGTAGCGCATGCCGGTCTCCAGATGCAGCACGCCCTGATCGGCAAAGCCGGTGCAGACCTTGCCGTCCGCCGCATCGAGCGCGATCAGCCGGGCGTCCGATGTCGGCAGGTAGACGCGCTCGGCGCAGGGCTGGCCGGCGGCGACATCGGGATCGGCATAATAGGTGACGCCGCGGCACGTCTGGTGCTGCCGGTCGGGGTTCATGCCCGAGTTGGCATCGTATTTCCATTTCTCCTTGCCGGTCTTTGCGTCGAGCGCGATCGCCCAATTGTGTGGCGTGCAGAGATAGAGCGTGTCTTTCACCTTGAGCGGCGTCACCTGATAGGTCGTCTCGCCGACATCCTCAGGCCGTTTAACGTCGCCGGTCTGGTATCGCCAGGCTTCCTTGAGGGTGGCGACATTCTCCGTGGTGATCTGGTCGAGCGGCGAATAACGCTGGCCGAAGGGCGTGCGGCCGTACTGGTGCCACTCACCATCCGGCACGCTGCCGCCGAAGGCGGGGTTGGCGGCGACCTCATCCCTAGGCAGCTCGCCGGCGAGGTCGTGCGGATCCGTGGTCATCGAATAGAGGGCGACTAGGATGGCGAGGATGACAGGCACGGCGAGCGGCCAGGGATTCGCGCCGTAGGTGATGCCGGTCGGGCTGCGAAAGCCGAGCGGCCGGCGGATCCAGGGCGTCAGCAGCCAGAGCCCGAGCAGGATGATCATGCCGCCACGGGGCCCGAGCTGCCACCAGTCGAAACCCACCTCCCAGATCGCCCAGGCGAGTGCTGCGACGACGAGCACTGCATAGATCCAGAGCGCCACCGCCTTGCGCATCAGAAGCAATCCGGCGGTGATCACGAACATCAGCCCGGCGAAGAGATAGAAGACGCTGCCGCCGAGCGTGACGAGCCACAGCCCGCCGCCGCCGAGCGTAAGACCGATGATGATGAAGAGGATGGAGGTGATGACGATCGCCATAAGGCTGTCTCCCGCTGAGGTGAGCCGGGTGAAGGGGCGGCGGAAAATCGCCGCCGATCAGCCAGATAGCGCGAAGGAGATGCCTTTCAACGGCCGCATTTGCCGCAGGCTGATGTCACGGTACGGTTGTATTGAGCCCGCTTACGTCCCGCAGAAGGTCGCGAGCACCCGTTCGCTCGGTTTCGGCGGCTCGCTATAGGCGGCAAAGTCCGCCTGGTCCTCATAAGGTTTCGAAAGCACGCTCAGCAACGCCTCGAACAGCGAGAAATCGCCATTTTCGACCGCGGCCTCGATCGCCTGTTCGACGCGGTGATTGCGCGGAATGAAGGCAGGATTGACGCGGCGCATGGCGGTGGCGCGCTCCGACTGCGTTTGCGGGTCGCGCGACAGCCGCTCGCGCCACTGCGCAAGCCAGGATCCGCAGGCCTCCGGCTCCCGGAAACTGGCCGCAAAGGCAGGCTCTGCGGCGGCATCGCCGGCAAGATCCGACAGCCGCCGGAAGGTCAGGGTGAAATCGGCACCCTGCGTCTGCATCAGCGACAACAGCGCCTGCACCAGGTCGAGATCGCCATCCTCTTCGCCGGCAAGGCCGATCTTCTTTCGCATCCCGGCCAGCCAATGCGCCTGGAAGCGTTCGCCATAGGCGCGGATTATGGCATTCGCCTTGTCGACCGCGCCGTCGGGTTCTTCGTCGATCAGCGGCAGCAGCGTTTCGCCGAGCCTTGCAAGGTTCCATTGGCCGATGCCGGGCTGGTTGGCATAGGCATAGCGGCCGTGCTGGTCGATCGAAGAGAAGACGGTCGCCGGATCATAGGCATCCATGAAGGCGCAGGGGCCGAAATCGATCGTCTCGCCGGAGACAGTCATATTGTCGGTGTTCATCACGCCATGAATGAAGCCGACATGCAGCCAGCGGGCAATCAGCGCCGCCTGGCGTTCGGAGACCGCCTCGAACAATGCGAGATAGGGATTGTCGGCTTCTCCAAGTGCGGGATAGTGCCGGTCGATGACATAATCGGCAAGCGCCCGCACACCGTCGGAATCGCCCCGCGCCGCAAAATACTGGAAGGTGCCGACCCGGATGTGGCTGGCCGCCACCCGGGTGAAGACGGCGCCCGGCAGCACCTCTTCGCGATAGACCGGCTCGCCCGTCGTCACCGCCGCCAGCGCCCGCGTCGCCGGAATGCCGAGCGCAAACATCGCCTCGCTGATGATATATTCGCGCAGGACCGGCCCGATTGCCGCCCGCCCGTCGCCGCGGCGGGAAAACGGGGTCGGCCCAGCGCCCTTCAGCTGGATATCGAAGCGCCCGCCGCTGCGGTCGATCACCTCGCCGAGCAGGATCGCCCGCCCGTCGCCGAGCTGCGGCGAGAAGCCGCCGAACTGATGGCCGGCATAGGCCATCGCCAACGGTTGCGCCCCCTCGGGAACGAGATTGCCGGAAAAGATCGCCGCGCCGTCGCGCCGCAGCGCCTCGACATCGAGCCCGAGTTCAGCGGCCAGCGGTTCGTTGAGCTTGATCAGCCAAGGCTCCGCCACCGCAGTCGGCAGCTGCGCCGCGAAGAAGCGCTGCGGCAGGCCGGCATAGCTGTTGTCGAAGGCAAAGGCCGCACCGGGCCGGTTTTTCTCAAGAGCGGAGGTCATGATCGATAGGTAGGGCCGGGCGGCTTGCGGCGCAAGCTTTTCACGAAGCATGAGGCCGATGCAAGCAATCGTGATCTGCTTTTCGCTCTCGTCAAAGCTGCTTTGCCATAAAGGACATAGCGCCGCCATGATCGCGGGCGTATACCAAATCGTCTCCCCTTGGCCTTGCGCCATGTCATCCCCCGCGGCCTTGCAGCCTCGTGTGCTCCGCCGCGCCACCGCGAGTGATCCCGGACGATGTCGGATCAGATTTACCAGGCGCCGATCGTTCGGCGCGCCGCGCCCAATTTCCGGGTGATCGCGATGATTGTCGCGAGTGCGATGCTGATGGAAAACATCGACGCGACCGTGCTGGCGACGGCGCTGCCGACCATGGCGCGCGATTTTTCCGTCAGCGCGCCGGCCATGTCGATCGCGCTGACTTCCTATCTCCTCAGCCTGGCGATCTTCATTCCGGCGAGCGGCCGCATGGCCGACAGTTTCGGCTCCCGCACCCGTCTTCCGCGCCGCAATCGCCGTCTTCGTCATCGGCTCTATCCTCTGTGCGCTGGCGCCGACCTTGTCTTTCCTGGTACTGGCGCGGTTGCTGCAGGGCTTGGGCGGCGCGATGATGATGCCGGTCGGGCGCCTGGTGCTGATGCGCAGCGTTGCCCGCAAGGATATGGTCAGCGCCATGTCCTGGCTGCTGGTGCCGGCGCTGATCGGCCCGATCGTCGGCCCTCCGCTCGGCGGCTTCTTCGTCACCTATCTCGACTGGCGCTGGATCTTTTATATCAACGTGCCGGTCGGCATCATCGGCATGATTTTCGTCTCGATCTATATCGACGAGGTCAAGGGGAAGGCGAGCGGCCCCTTCGATACGATCGGCTTCGTGCTCTCCGGCCTCTCGCTCGGCTCACTGCTCTTCGGCTTCGAAATGTCGAGCCACGAAGGTGAAGGCGCCTTCTCGCTCTTCCTGATCGCTGTCGGTCTGCTCTTCGGCATCGGCTATCTCAGGCATGCCCGCAAGCATCCGTCGCCGATCATGGATTTCTCGCTGATGAAGGTGCCGAGCTTCGGGACCTCGGTCATCGCCGGTTCGCTGACGCGCATCACGCAAGGCGCCCAGCCCTTCCTGCTGCCGCTGCTCTTCCAGATCGGCTTTGGCCTGTCGGCGGCCGCGGCCGGCCAAATCGTCATTGCCACGGCACTTGGCGCGCTCGCCATGAAGCCGATGGCGAAGTTCGTCTTCAGCCGGCTCGGTTTCCGCCGCAGCCTCGTCCTCAACGGCATCTTCGGGACGGTCGGTTACGGCCTCTGCGCCGCCTTCCGGCCGGACTGGCCGATGCCGCTGATCTTCATCGTCCTGGTGCTCAGCGCCTTCTTCCTGTCGTTCCAGTTCACCGCCTACAACACCATCGCCTATGACGAGATCGACAAGGAGCGGATGAGCTCGGCCACGAGCTTCTACACCACCTTCCAGCAGCTGATGCTGTCGCTCGGCATCTGCATCGGCGCTTTGGCGCTGCATGGCTCTATGGCTTTCAACGATGTCGAAACGCCTGAACTCGGCGATTTCTCCACCGCCTTCGTCGTTGTCACCCTCATCTCGATCAGCGCGACGATCTGGAACCTGCGCTTCTCGCCGACCGCCGGCGAGGAGATTAGCGGCTATAAGGCGAAACGGACGAAGGATATTGCCGGCAGCTGACACGACATGCATGAAAACAAGGACTTGAATCGCCTCGTCTGAATCAAATTCTACGCAGGCCCCTCAACCTTCCATCGCCGCCGCCATGTCCGCGAGCTTGCGCACAGTGTTGAGATTGCGCGAGGTTCCGGCCTTCAGCGCCGGCAGCTTCAGCTTCGAGCGTCCGGACCCCTTGGGGTAGTGCACGTAGATTTCACGGGTCGCGAGCTTCGCTTCCTCGCCATCGGGCGCAGTCATTTTCTCCAGCGCATCGGCAGGCGGCTTTTCGGGCAGGAAATAGACGAGCAGAAAATTCGGCTTGGCATCGGGAAAGGGCGCGTTCGCGGCAATCGCCTCGAGTTCCTTGCGGCTGCGCACCATCACGCCCGGCCGCTTGCCCATCTTCTGCCCGAGCGCCGCGTCGAGCTTTTCCTCGACCGCCGTTTCGGACGCATCCGAGCGGAACAGCACATTGCCGCTCTGGATGTAGGTTTTCACGTCAGTGAAGCCGAGGCCTTTGCAGATCGTCTTGAGCTCGGCCATCGGGAGTGACCCAGTGCCGCCGACGTTAACGGCGCGGAGGAGGGCGATATAGATGGGCAATTCTCTCTCCCTCTTAGGACGTGTGCCGTGCCAGCCCCCTCTGCCCTGCCGGGCATCTCCCCCACAGGTGGGGAGATCACAAGTGGCCCAAACTTCGCACCCGTCTACCGTTTCTCCGGGCTGCAATGTCAGTTGTTTGGGGAAGCCAGCGCGCCAGCCAATCTCCCCACCCGTGGGGGTCCGAAGGACGGGCGAGACCCGCGGCTCGCCCCGGGCCCGGCAGGGCAGAGGGGGGCGGCCACGGCACCCCTCAATGATTTCACATCTTCCCCGCCACCTTGATCGCAAACGCATACTCGAACGCGATCTCTTCCAGCCGCTGGAAGCGGCCGGAGGCGCCGCCATGGCCGGCATCCATATTGGTCTTGAGCAGGATCGGCGCTTCACCGGTCGTCTCTTCGCGCAACTTCGCCACCCATTTGGCCGGTTCCCAATAGGTGACGCGCGGATCGGTCAGGCCGCCGAGCGCCAGGATCGGCGGGTAGGCCTTGGCGCCGACATTGTCATAGGGCGAATAGGCGGCGATCTGCTCGTATTCTTCGCGGCTGTCGATCGGGTTGCCCCACTCCGGCCATTCCGGCGGCGTCAGCGGCAGGGTGTCGTCGAGCATGGTGTTGAGCACGTCGACGAAGGGAACGGCGGCGATAATGCCGGCAAATTTCTCCGGCGCCATGTTGGCGACCGCGCCCATCAGCATGCCGCCGGCCGAGCCGCCCTCGGCGATGATCTTCGCGTAAGAGGTGAACTTCTGTTGATTCAGATAGTCGGCCGCGGCGACGAAGTCCTTGAAGGTGTTCGTCTTCTTGTCCATCTTGCCGTCTTCGTACCAGGCAAAGCCCTTGTCCTTGCCGCCGCGGATATGGGCGATGGCATAGACGAAGCCGCGGTCGGCGAGCGACAAGCAATTGGTGTTGAAACCGGCCGGAATGGTGATGCCGTAAGCGCCGTAACCGTAGAGCAGGCAGGGCGCGGTGCCGTCGAGCGGCGTGTCCTTGCGGTAGAGCAGGGTGACCGGCACTGTCTCGCCGTCCCAGGCCGGGGCGAAGACGCGGCGGGTGATATAGTCGTCGGCATTGTGGCCCGACGGCACTTCCTGGGTCTTCAACAGCGTGCGCTCGCGCGTCACCATGTTGTAATCGTAAAGCTGCGACGGCGTCGTCATCGAGGAATAGGAGAAGCGGATGATATCCGTGTCATATTCCGCCGCGCCCGAAAGGCCCAGCGAATAGGCCTCCTCGGCAAAGGCGATCGCATGTTCCTCGCCGGTCGCCCGATCGCGGATCATGATCTGCGGCAGCCCGTCCTTGCGCTCCAGCCACAGAAGATGGCGAGCATAGGCCATATGGCTGATAACAAGCGTGCCGGGCTTGTGCGGCACGACCTCGCGCCAGTTTTCCTTGCCGGGCTTATCAACCGGCGCTTCCATGATCTTGAAATCCTTGGCGCCGCCGTCATTGGTCAGAATGTAGAAGATATCGCCGCCCTCGGTCAGCGAATATTCGATGCCTTCCTCGCGCGCCGCCACCAGTTTCGGCTCGGCGGTCAGATCCTTGGTCGACAGCAGCCGGTATTCGCTGGTCTCGTGATCGTGGATGTCGATATAGATGACATCGTCGAGCAGCGAGCCGCCTACGCCCATGAAGAAGCCGGCATCGGCTTCCTCATAGACCAGCCGGTCTTCCGATTGCGGCCGGCCGACAATGTGGTGGAACACCTTCGAGGGCCGGTGGTTCTCGTCGAGCGCCGAATAGAAGAAGCTCTTGCCATCGGGGGCCCAGACGCCGCCGCCGGCGGTATTCTCGATCACGTCGTCGAGATCCTGGCCGGTCGAGAGGTCGCGGACCTTCAGCGTGAAGAACTCCGAGCCCTTGTCGTCATAGCCCCAGATGCCGCGGCTATGGTCGCTCGTATGGTCGAGGCCGGCGAGGCGGAAATAGGCCTTGCCGGAGGCTTCCTTGTCGCCGTCGAGCAGCACCGTGCGGATCGTCTCGTCGGCGACGGCGCCGTCGCGGGGAATGCGGAAATAGCGGGGCTGCTCGCCGCCGGTAACGTAAAAGGTGCCATAGGCATAGGCACCGTCCTTCATCGGCACCGAGCTGTCGTCTTCCTTGATGCGGCCGCGCATTTCCGAAAACAGCATCTTCTGCAGCGGCTTGGTGTCTTCCATCGCCGCATTCATATAGGCGTTTTCGGCTTCGAGATGCCGGCGGATCTCGGGATCGAGGATCGACGGATCCTTGAACATCGCCTGCCAGTTATCGGCACGCAGCCAAGCATAATCATCCGTGCGGGTAATGCCGTGGCGCGTATCGGAGACGGGCTTCTTCGGGGCGGCGGGCGGCGTCGGCAGGCTCTTGAAAGCGGACAAGGAATGGCTCCGGATCGGGATATCGGGTTGGCAAGAGATAGAGGCGCGCCGCCGCCGGATCAAGCGGCAAGGCTGCGCCAACAGTGCGGGTGACCTTCCACAGGCAGGGAGGCGGCTCGGCTCGCCCTGCCTTGATGTCACCACAATATTTAAGAATGTCCGCTATCACAGAGCGAAATTTACACGTGCCAAGCCCCCGGCAAGCTGCCCGGGGCAGGGTGAAGAATGGACAACAGCAAGGGATTTTCTCAGCAATGCCGAAACGTCTGCTCCTGTTCGTATCCCTCGTCGGCCTTGCCGCCCCCGCCTTTGCCGTCGATCCGGCCATCAAGAAGCAGCTGGAAAAACTCGATCCCTCGACGCGTCTGGAGCAGAGCTGCGACACCGAGGCGATGAGCCGCATCAACCAGGACAGCACCGGTTTCAAGCCCGACAAGGTGATCGCCTATACTTTCAAGGACCCGATCCCTGGCGACAATTCGCTGCAGGCGCCAGGCGCCGTCTTCCGCAGCAAGGGCGACTGGTACCATCTCTCCTACAATTGCATCACCGGCCCGCAGCATATCAACGTGCGCGAGCTCAACTATCAGATCGGCGACAAGGTGCCGCGGGAGAAGTGGGACAAATATTATCTCTACGATTGATGCGCCGGCCTTCGTTCGGAGGTGACATCCGGCCACATGGCGCCACAGAGAAGCAGCCGCTAAAATCGGCCGACGAAATCGTAGAAGTCCCATATGAACCGTATCCTGCTCGCTTCGGCGTTGCTTTTCGCCGCTCTCTCTGCCGCCATGGCGGATGAAATTCCGCCAGCGCCGCCGGCCGCACTTCCGGCAACAAAGACGCCGGCGGTAAAGCTCGTCGAGCCGCATCTCCATATCGCCCGCTCCAACGTAGCAGGTCATGCCCGCATCGCGCTCACCTTCGATGCCTGCATGGGGCAGGCGGATGAGCGCATCCTGTCGACCCTGGTGCGCGAGCGTATTCCGGCAACGATCTTCGTCACCGCCCGCTGGTTGAAGCGCAACCCCGCCGCTCTTGCCGTGTTCCTGCAGAATCCCGATCTGTTCGAACTGGAAAATCACGGCGAGAACCATATCCCGGCCGTCGATACGCCAACGCTGATCTACGGCATCGCCGCTGCCGGCTCGCCGCAGGCGGTGAAACAGGAAGTCGAGGGCGGCGCCGCGGCAATGACCGCGGCCGGCATTCCCGCACCCCACTGGTTCCGCGGCTCGACCGCCAAATACGATCTTTCCGCCATCGGCGAGATCCGCGCCATGGGCTATCGCATCGCCGGTTATTCGGTGAACGGCGACGGCGGCTCGCTGCTCGGCGCCGTCATCACCGAAAAACGCATCGCTGCGGCCAAAGACGGCGATGTCGTCATCTCCCACATCAACCAGCCGACCCATGCGGCGGGCGAGGGGGTGGCGAAGGCGCTGGTCGATTTGAAAGCCAAGGGCACGGAGTTCGTTCGCCTTGAGGATGTCGAGGATATGGGCGACGACAAAACGACGGAGTGAATTCTGTCGCTGAAGTCGTGCCGTGTGAGCCCCCTCTGCCCTGCCGGGCATCTCCCCCACAGGTGGGGAGATTACAAGTGGCCAAACCTTTCCGCCCGTCTACCGTTCCGGCGGGCTGCCACGTTAGTTGTTTGGGGAAACCGTTGCGCCCAACCAATCTCCCCACCTGTGGGGGGTCCGAAGGACGGGCGAGACCCGCGGCTCGCCCCGGGCCCGGCAGGGCAGAGGGGGCTTGCACGGCACAACAGCCAACGCGAAGCCTCTACCGCAACTCATCCCCACTCCCCAACCGATCCTCCCCAAACCGCCGCAACCCCGGCCCATCCCGATCGAGGGCGAAGTCCTCGAACCAGTCGCGATGTATGCCGGCCAGCATCGCGCCGATCATCTGGGCGGCGAGATAGGAAAAGGTGATGCCGTTGCCGCCGTAGCCGTAGGCGGCCAGCACATGCGGCATGTCGGGCACGGGACCGATCAGCGGCAGGCCGTCGGCGGTTTCGCCGAAGGTTCCGCACCAGGCGTGTTCCACCCGTGTATCGGCTTTCGGCCATAGCCGCTTCATCTTCTCGCGAATTGCCATGATCTTTGCCGGCAGCTTGCGGTCGCGGGCTTCGGGATCGGCCGTGCCGTCATCCTCGCCGCCGGCGACGATGCGGTTGTCCTCGGTCGTGCGCATATAGAGATAGGGGTGGCTGTCCTCCCAGATCAGCGCCCGGTCGCGCCAGAAATGTGCCGGGTCCTGGGGGACGGTGGCGAGCGCCCAGCTCGAACTGGTGCGATGCAGCTTCGGCATGTCGATGCCCGGCATCGAATAGCCGGTCGCAAGCACGGCGCGCCGCGCCTCGATAACATGGCCCGCGTCCGTCTCCGCCGTCACGTGATCGCCTTCGCTGTGAAGTGCCGTGACGGAAGCGTTGACCAGCCGCGCGCCGCGCCGAACGGAGATTCCGAGCAATGCCCAGGTCAGGAGCAGCGGATCGGCCTCGGCCGAACCCGGTGAATAGATCGCGCCATCCCGGTCGAGTTCGAACTGGGTGAAGAGATCGGGATGTTCGAGGTAGACGCCGGGCAGGCCGGCTCGGCGGCGCAACTGGCGCTCGTCCAGAAGCTCGCGCGCCCCTTCCTGGTTGGCGGCGAGATAGAGCGTGTTGCGCGACCGGAAGCCGCAGGCAATCCCGTGTGCGGCGATCAGCTTGGAAAGGCCGGCAACCGCTGCTCCGCTGCGGCGATAAATGCCGGCGGCGCGTTCGAAGCCGTAATAGTCCTCAAGCTCGGTCAGCGTGCTGTCGATTTCCCATTGCAGCATCGCCGTGCTCGCCGCGGTGCTGCCGAAACCGGGTCGCTCCCGGTCGATGATAGTGACGGAAAAGCCGCGCGCCGTCAGATGTTCGGCAACCAATGCGCCGGTGATGCCGCCGCCGATCACGGCGATGTCGGTGGAAAAACTCTCCTCGATCGGACGCCATTTCGGCCGAATGCCGCTTTTCCCCCAGAGGGAACGGCCGCTGACCATTTGGTCGTGATCGGATTCGTTGAGATCGAGATCAGATGCCACCGATATCTCCCCGGCTGATCATTTCGGCAATTGCGGCTGCGGCTTTTCCTCGATCAGCAATTCCTCGATGATCGTAATGACGATCAGCGACAGCGGCAGGGCCAGCATCGCCCCGACGGCCCCCCACATCCATGTCCAGAACAGGATGGCGAGGAAAACGATGAAGGGATTGATTTCCAGCCGCCGTCCCATCACTGCCGGGAAGATCAGGTTTTCCATGACGAGGTGCACGGTAAAGAAGGCCGCGGCCGGCATCAGGCCGATGACGATGTCGTCATGGGTGAGAATGCCGGCGACCGCGACGGCAAACGTCATCAGCGTGATGCCGAGATAGGGAATGAAGCTCGACAGGAAGGCGAAAAAACCCCAGAGCACCGGCGCCGCCAGTCCGCCGGCATAGGCGATGATCGTCATGACGACGCCGAGGCCGACATAGATCAGCGAGGCGGTGGCGAAATAGAAGCCGAGCACCTGCTCGACGGCATTGATGACACGGATGGCCGCCAGGCGCTGCGTGCGGGTGCGGAAGGTCATGATGATCGTCTTGCGCAGGTTGACGCGGCTGGCGAGGAAAAGCAGCAGCGCGGCGAAGAAAATCATCCCCTGCACGACAGCCGGCGTCAGGCTTGTCGTCACCACATGCAGCACATTGCCGGTGTTTTCGAGCAGTGCACCGATCGACATCGGCCCGCTTTCGAAGGTCGCCGGCGTGATATGCAGCCATTCGATGCGCTCGAGATAGGGCATGACGCGGTTGATGGTTCGCTCGGCAAAAGCCGGCCCCTCATTGGCCAGCGTCATCAGCGGGCCGGCGAGCGAGTTGATCAGCAGGAAGATCACCAGAGCCACGCTGCTCGACAACATGAAGGCGTTGGCAAGCCGCGGCACACCCATCCGGCTCAGCTTTTCCGCCGCCATGCCGAGGATCATCCCGACGACAACGGCAAGCGTGATCGGGATCAGGATCAGCGACATCAGGTAGACGGCGGCCAGCCCCAGAATGCCGAAGATGCCGATGATCGCCCAGGCCATGCTGATGTCCAGCCCGTCCTTCTCCAGCCGATGCAGCGGTGCCGGCGGCAGCTCTTCCGCTGCCTCCTTCAGGGTCTGCGCCCAGGCGCTGGTGCGGCGTTCGCCGATCGCGATCTTCTTGGCCTGTTTGCGGATGCCATTGGCGATGCCCATGCGGTGAGGTCCCCCGAAGCCCATTGCTTCGTCACGGAAACGCGCCGACGCGGTTCCGGTTCCGCGAGGCCATGATGCCGTCGAGCCGAGAAGCGTCACCGGCAACCGTGCCGATTTGAAATATCCCGGCGGAACAACCTCGCAGCCCCAGGAGTTCGGGCGTTTGAAGGAGTTAAGGCCATGAAGAATGATCCCGATCAGACAAAAGCCGCCGAGAGTTATACGACTGATCCGCCTTATGCCGACGAGGCAGCGCTTGTAGCCGCCGACCAGCGGCGGTGGTGGGGTTGGACCGTCCTGTTGGCCGGTGCAGCGGTGCTGATCATTGCCGGCGTGAGCGTCGCGATCTGGCCTGATCCTGGCAATAACGATCCGACGGCCACCGCCTCGACAAAACCGGACCCGATCAATGCGCAGCCATCCGGTCCCGGCACCTTCAACGACGATCCGGCCTCCGGCGCTTCAAAGCCTCCGGAAGCGGTAGATCGTTCACCCGCGCCGAGCGGAAATGGTGGCGGAACGACCGGGGTCACGAGCCCGGCCGGCACCGAGAAGGTCCAATAGCGTCGCTGCGGTCAAGCCGAAAGCGTTAGCCCAATCCCCCAGGGATCCCTGAGGAACACGCCGCCGTCGCGCGCCTCGCTCTTGATCTCCAGCGCATCGAGCTTGGCGATCGCCGCATCCAGTGTGGCCTTGTCGTTGAACCGGAGCTTATAGTCCGAAAGCCCGGTCATATTGTCGGCGCGTGCCGTAGCACCCCGGCTGTTCCAGATATTGGCGGCGATATGGTGATGGTAGCCGCCGGTCGCAAAGAAACTTGCGCCGGGACGGCTCGCCATCAGCTTGAGGCCGAGCACGTCGCGGTAGAAGGCGTCAGCTTGTGGAATATCGCCGACCTGCAGATGCAGGTGGCCGATCGCCGTCCCCATGGCCATGCCGTCCCAGCGCTCTTCGGGCGCGCTGTCATAGAGCGCCTGCAGGTCGAGGCGCAGCGTCGCCATATCCACCATACCGTCCTGATCGAACTTCCATTGCTGGTGCGGCCGGTCGGCATAGATTTCGATGCCGTTGCCTTCCGGGTCGGACAGATAGATCGCCTCGCTGACGAGATGGTCCGAGGCGCCGTCGAGCACGACATTGTTGTGCGCCGCGTGGCGCAACCAGCGTGCCAACTCGGTCCGATCCGGCATCAGGAAGGCGGTGTGGAAAAGGCCGGCGGCATTGCGCGGCGCGATGGCGGCATCCTTGGCGGTCGTCAGCGTCAGCAGCGGCAGATCGCCAACCCCCAGCACTTGCCCGCTCGCCGTCTTCTCGATGACTTTCAGGCCGAGCATCGACTGATAGAAGCCGGATACGAGATCGAGGTCCGCCACGACGAGATGCGACTGGTCGACATAGGCGGGCCGCGTCAGCGCATAGGAAGTTTCGGTCGTCATGGATTGTTCTCCTGCTCCTGATCTGGCCTGTAGAATGGAAGGCGCGCCGGCGGTGGCGGCAAATGTGCCGCCCGCAGCAAGGCCGAGGAAGTTTCGCCGGTTCATTCGCCACTGTCTCCTCTGGCCTGCCGTACTTGATGCCTATATGGCCGATTGCGATTGTTCACAGAAGTCCCGTTTTTGAGGATGAACTGTTGAGCAGGCGTTGACGATGACTTGCGCCCACTTGATCGCGGTCAAAGCGCCCATATCTTCTTTAGAGGATACTTATACATCTCAGTCATGGAGGGAGCCATGTACAGGAAGATCATCGTCGCGATCGCGCTCGGCGGCATCGAAAAGGGAGAGAAGATCCTCCGCAAGGCCGCGTCCTTGCTCGACGACGGCGGCGAGATCGTCGCGCTCAATGTCATCGAGGATGTACCGACCTATGTCGCGATCGAACTGCCGGCAAATATGGTCGAGGACGCCATGCAGGACAGCCGCGACCAGCTGAACGCGCTGATCGCCTCGACCGGTATTGCGGCCACCGTCGAGATCCGCAACGGCCCGCCGGCCAAAGCAATCATCTCGACCGCCGAAAGTTACGGTGCCGACCTCATCATCGTCGCTTCGCATGTTCCGGATTTTTCCAATTACTTCATCGGCGCCACCGCCGACCGGGTCGTGCGCCACGCCAAATGTTCGGTGCTGGTCGACCGGCAAAAGATTTGATTTGCGTAAGCCGTCTCGCCGCCAAACAGGCTGTTACGAAGATTGACCGCCCGTGCGCTTTGCCGCAGTTGCGCGCCCGTTCGTTCGATGCGACGATTGCAATCGGGGTCTGAAACGGATTGGCGTGCATGGCCGAGTTCAACGGCATTCGCTGGGCTTATGACAGATACGAACTGATCGCCGACGGTATCGTCCATGGCGTCGGTCTCGTGCTGGCGCTGATCGGGGCCACGGTGTTGATCTTCTACGCCACGCTCTGGAGTTCCTACGGCGCGCTCGCCGCCGCCTGGATCTATGGCGTCGGGCTGGTGCTGACGCTTGCCATCTCCTTCTCCTACAATGCCTGGCCGGTCTCGCGCACCAAATGGTACCTGCGCCGCTTCGATCATTCGGCGATCTTCCTGTTGATCGCCGCCACCTATACGCCTTTCCTCGAACGCGGCGCCGACGATCCGCTGCTCTTCTCCATGCTGGTGGCGATCTGGCTGTTTGCCGCCGCCGGCATTGTGCTGAAATGCGTCTTTCCCGGCCGCTACGACCGTCTTGCCATCCTGCTCTATCTCGCCATGGGCTGGAGCGGCATACTGGTGGCGGGACCCGTGGCGGCGCGCATTCCCACCGCCTCGATGCTGCTGATCGTCATCGGCGGCGTCATCTATTCGCTCGGCGTCATCTTCCATGTCTGGGAGAAGCTGCGCTTTCAGAACGCCATCTGGCACGCTTTCGTCGTCACCGCCGCGGCCGTGCATTATTCGGCCGTCTTCACCTGCTTCAGCCTGTCGGCGCCGGGCGTCTGACAAGGGCTGCTCCGGAAGCCGCCGGCATGCCGCATCCGCCGTTTACATCTTCGGGAGCGGGGCGTATGCCATCCCGGCAGTCAATTCGAACCGGGCCATCATGACAGACGCCGTTCTCCTCCGCGACGCGACCGAAGCCGATCTTTCCGCCATCCGCGATATCTACAATCACGCCGTCGAGCACACGACGGCGATCTGGAACGATACGCTTGTCGATCTCGAAAACCGGCGGGAATGGATGCGGGCGCGCAAGGCCCGCGGCTTTCCGGTCATCGTCGCCGAGCTGTCGGGCAAGGTCGCCGGCTATGCCTCCTATGGCGATTGGCGGACCTTCGACGGCTACCGCCATACCGTCGAGCATTCCGTCTATGTCGACAAGGATTGCCGCGGCGCCGGCATCGGCGAGCGGCTGATGCGCGAGCTGATCGTCCGAGCCGCAGCCGGCAATATCCATGTGATGATCGCCGGCATCGAGGCCGAGAACACCGCTTCGATCCGGCTGCACGAAAAGCTCGGTTTCCGCATCGCCGGCAGATTTTCCGAGGTCGGCACCAAGTTCGGCCGCTGGCTGGACCTGACCTGCATGGAGCTTCGCCTGCCTTCGGCCTGACCCGGCAATCTCTAAGGCCCCCCTCGGCAAGCCATTGTGAACGGCGCTCGCCATCTTTTTATTGTAGTCTGAGCTGTGTAAGAAGAGGAGGCAGCCTGCTTCGCGGGTGGCCTCGGAATGGTATGGAGGTGAACAGTTCAATGGCAATGCATGGATCGTCGCCCGGTCTCCTTGCCCTCGTCCTTCTGGCATTTTCGTCGGTCGTCGCCGGGGCCGCCGATTGCGGCAGCCTAGCCTCGCCCAAGCTCGACTGGCAGGAATGCACCAAGAAGAACCTGATGCTGCAGGGCAGTGATCTCGAAGGCGCCAATCTCTTCGGCACCGATTTCTCGCTGACCGATCTCGCTGGCGCCAATGTCAAATCCGCCAATCTCGAAAAGGCGACTTTGGTACGCGCCTCGCTCGAGGGCGCCCATGCCGAAGGCGCCAACTTCGCCAAGATCGAGGCCTATCGCGCCAGCTTCGCCAATATTGCCGCCGAAGGCGCGTCCTTTGCCGGCGCCGAGCTGCAGCGCGCCAATTTCGCCGGCGCCCGGCTTGCCGGCGCCAGCTTCGAAAAGGCCGAACTCGGCCGCGCCGATTTCGACAAGGCGGTGCTGACGGGCGCGAAATTCGCTTTTGCCAATCTCTCCCGTGCCGATCTCTCCAACGCCACTTTCGAAGGCCCGGCGATATTCGAGCGCGCCTTCATGTTCCTGACCCGCATCGAAGGCCTCGACCTCTCGGCCGCATCCGGCCTCGAACAGGCCCAGATCGACCTTGCCTGCGGCGACACCTCCACCAAGCTCCCCGCCGGCCTGTCGGCGCCGACGAGCTGGCCATGCCCTGCCGAGCATGAGTGATCAGGCAAGACTCGCCAGCCGGATCGTCGCGCTGCAGGCGCGGTTTTGCGCCGAAAGCTGCCCCTCACCCTAACCCTCTCCCCGTAAAACGGGGCGAGGGGACGTGCTTCGCGAGAGCTGCGGGGGACGGAGAGGTCACGGCATATCCCCTTCGCCCCGCGTGCGGGGAGAAGGTGGCGGCAGGCGGATGAGGGGCAGGCTGACTCCTGCGCCGAACGCCTATTCCCCCGGCTCGAACACCATGGAATGGCCGTTGATGCAGTAGCGCAGGCCGGTGGGCGGCGGGCCGTCGGGGAAGACGTGGCCGAGATGGGATTCGCAGCTGCCGCAGCGGATTTCGGTGCGCACCATGCCGAAGGCCGTGTCGCGATGCTCGGTCACGGCATCGGGCGAGACGGCTTCGAAATAGCTCGGCCAGCCGCAGCCGGCGTCGAACTTCGTGTCGGAGCGGAAAAGCGGGGCGTTGCAGCCGACACAGCGGTAAAGCCCGGTCTCGAAGGAATCCCAATAGGGGCCGGTGAAGGCGCGCTCGGTGCCGTGCTGGCGGGTGATGCGGTATTGCTCGGGGGTGAGTTGCTCTTTCCATTCCGCATCGGTCTTGTGGATCTTGGCGGTGGTTGCGGTTTCGGACATGCCATGCTCCTTTCGCCGAGGGGCGGTTCCATTTTGCCAGAAAATGTGGTGCACCGTCGACAGTTCATCAAGACTTGGGCACCATCCTGCCCCATTGACCATGTACCGCTTTTTGGGGAGGACGCTTGCTCTTACATCCGTTAGCGGTTTTCTGTTAGGGTTAATGTTACGTGTATTGGGGAATCACTGGTGTTTGAAGCAGCAATCGTCCTGCTCTACGGCCTCGTAGCCGCAGCCGCCATGGCGGTCACGCTCCTGGAGGGCTGGGCCAACCATGACGGCTTGACGTTCCATCGTCTGGCCGGGCTTTTTGCCTGCCTGCTGTGGCCGCTGACGCTTGTGGTCTTTATCCTGCACGGCTGCGTCGTCCGGCTGCTGACGCGTCTTTCCCGATCTGCCGCCTGATTACGTCGAACATCGCCGGCGGCCGAAATCGCTTGAGACGCCCTCCCGTTTCGCCTAAGTCAGAAGACAGCCCGGTTTTCGCTGGTGCTTCGTTTATCGCTGTTGGGGAGGAGACATGGCCGATGTCACGGCTCTGACATTTCTGGCCCTGTGTCTGCCGCTTGCCGGCGCTCTTGCTGCTCCCTTCATGATCCGGATCTTCGGCGCCAACGGTGCCTGGCTCCTGGCGATCGCCCCCTTGCTCGCCTTCCTGCATTTCCTGCGCTTCGTGCCGGTTGTTGCCAGCGGCAAAGTCGTTACCGGCGGTTATGCCTGGGTGCCGAGCTACAATCTGTCCTTCTCCTGGTTCCTCGACGGCCTGTCGCTCGCTTTCGCGCTGCTGATCACCGGCATCGGCACGCTGATCGTGCTTTTTGCCGGCGGCTATCTCAAGGGACATAAGGATCAGGGGCGCTTCTTCGCGTTTATTTTCCTCTTCATGGGCGCCATGCTCGGCGTCGTCGTTTCCGACAGTTTCCTGATGCTCTTCGTCTTCTGGGAACTGACGTCGATCACCTCCTTCCTGCTGATCGGCTTCGATCACGAGCGCGAGGCGGCTCGCCGCGCCGCCTTGCAGGCGCTTGTCGTGACCGGCGGGGGAGGGCTCTGCCTGCTGGCCGGCCTGCTGCTGCTCTGGAATGTCTCGGGCGTCACGCAGCTGTCGCAGCTTATGGGGTTTGGCGATGTTGTGCGCGAAAGCCCGTTCTATCTCGCTGCCCTCATCCTTATTCTGGCCGGCGCCTTCACCAAGTCGGCGCAGTTTCCCTTCCACTTCTGGCTGCCGAACGCCATGGAGGCGCCGACGCCGGTGTCGGCCTATCTGCATTCGGCCACCATGGTGAAGGCCGGCGTCTATCTGCTGATGCGGCTCAATCCGGTGATGGGGGCAACAGCCGCCTGGGAAATCCTTCTGCCCTTCTTCGGCGGGCTGACGCTGGTGGTCGGCACCACGCTTGCCATTCGCCAGACCGACCTGAAGCTCAAGCTCGCCTATACCACTGTCTCTTCGCTCGGCCTGCTCGTCATGCTGATCGGCTTCGGCTCGGAGCATGCGGTGGCGGCGGCCTCCCTGTATCTGGTGGCGCATTGCCTCTTCAAGGGTGCGCTGTTCATGGTCGCCGGCATCATCGATCATGAAACCGGCACACGCGATATCACCCGCCTCGGCGGCCTGGGGCGGGCGATGCCGCTGACATGGGTCATCGCACTTGCGGCGGCTTTCTCCATGGCCGGCCTGCTGCCCTTCTTCGGCTTCGTCGCCAAGGAGGAGATCTATACGGCACTCGCCGGGGCCGATGTCCGCGCGCTCACCTTCACCGCCATCACCGTCTTCGGCAATGCGCTGATGTTCGCCGTCGCTTTCGCGGTGGGGCTGAAACCTTTTGTCGGCCGGCCGGTGAAGACGCCGCAACATCCGCACGAAGCGCCCGTCCTGCTCTGGCTCGGCCCGGCGGTCCTCGCCGCCCTCGGCCTGGTGGCGGCGCTGTTTTCGACCTTCACTCACACGGTCCTGTCGTCGCCGATCGCAGCTGCTGTCCGCCAGACGCCTGTTGAAATCGACGTCTCGCTGGCGCTGCATCCAGGCGTGCCCTTGGCGCTCTCCGCTTTGACGGCGCTGCTCGGCATCGGCGTCTATTGGCAACTCGCCCGCGCCCGTGCGGTGATGGCCATCTTCCTGCGCGCGGCCGGGCGCGGCCCGGATCACGGTTTCGACCTGGCCGTATCGGGGCTTGTGCGCTTGGCCGGCCGCCTCATGCGCGTCCTCCAGCCAGGGCGGCTGCAGATCTATATCACCGGCACATTCCTCTCGGTTGCCGCCATCCTCGTCATTCCCCCGATCGTCTATGGCGAACTGCCGCAGCTTCCCGCCTGGCCCTCCGATGTCAGGCTCCATGAATGGGCGGTCCTGTCGATCGCCGCCGTCGGCCTTGCCGCCGTGCTCGTCGCCCGCGACCGGCTGACGGCGATCGTCTCGCTCGGCATTCAGGGTTTTGCCGTTGCCATCATTTTCCTGCTGTTCGGCGCGCCGGATCTCTCCTTCACCCAGTTCATGGTCGAAACCCTGGCGGTGGTCATTCTCGCGTTGGTTATGACCAGGCTCCGGCTCTCGCCGGCCGATCGGCGCCCGCTCGGCCGCAGGCTGTTCGACGGCGCACTTGCGCTTGTCTGCGGCCTCGGCTTCACGCTTCTGCTGCTGCGGGCAACGCAGGCGCCGTTCAACGATGCGCTGACGGTGTTCTTCAACGCCTATTCCAAGTCGATCGCTCACGGCGCCAACGTCGTCAACGTCATCATCGTCGATTTCCGCGGCACCGACACGCTCGGCGAAATCGCAGTCGTCGCGGTCACCGGCCTTGCCATCCTGGCGCTGATCCGCATCCGCGCCGGTACCGAGCGCCGGCTTGCCGCCAACGATCCCGTGGTGGAGACAGGGGGCTGATGAATACCCTGATCTTTCGCACCGTCGCCCCGTTCCTCACCGCGCTGATGCTGCTTTTTTCCGTCTTCGTGCTGCTGCGCGGCCACAACGAGCCGGGCGGCGGCTTCATCGGCGGGCTGATCGCCGCCTCGGGACTGGCGATTTACGGCATCGCCCTCGGCGTTGCCGCCGTTCGCCGCGCGCTGTTTTTCCATCCGCTGTCGATCGCCGGTTTCGGCCTGCTGCTGTCGACGCTATCAGGTCTTCTGTCCATCTTCTTTGCCGTTCCCTTCATGACCGGCCTCTGGGTCTATCCGAACCTCTTCGGTCTCGAAGTGCCGCTGTCCAGCGTCATGCTCTTTGATCTCGGCGTCTATCTCGTCGTGCTCGGTGCCATTGCCTCGATCGCCCTGACATTGGAAGAAAAGGAAGTGACATTGGAAGAAAAGGAGGTGGAGTGATGGAGCCGCTTCTGGCGATCCTCGTCGGCCTGTTCTTCGCCGCCGCCATCTATCTGATGCTGTCGAAATTCACCATTCGCATCATGCTCGGCATCGCCATCCTCGGCAATGCCGTCAACCTGCTGCTCTTTACATCAGGCCGGCTGACGCGCGAGGTGCCGCCGATCATCCCGGCCGGTCTCGACGCCTTGCCCGCCGGCACCGCCAACCCGCTGCCGCAGGCGCTCATCCTGACGGCGATCGTCATCTCCTTCTCCTTTCTCGCCTTCCTGCTGGTGCTGACCTACCGCGCCTATCAGGACCTCGGCACCGACGACACCAGCGAAATGCGCGCCGCCGAACCCGACAACCGGCCGCTGCCGCCATTGGGGTATTGAGGATGGAGATGCGGAGCTTGGTTGAAGCGCTGTCGGCTGCTTCCCTCTTCTCCCCAGCGGGGAGAAGGTGCCCGTTAGGGCGGATGAGGGGGGCGAGGAGCAATAGCGACGAGCGTCCGAAGCTCAAGCGAAGGGCAGTATTTTCGGCACAACGAAGGATAGCCCATACCGTGCGGCCCCCCTCATCCGACCCTTCGGGCCATCTTCTCCCTGCTGGGGAGAAGAGGGAGCAAGCCTCGCCGACCGGAAAAGAAACCTGATCGCATGGCCGCTGCCACCTCCACCATCGATCTCTCCGCCGCCCTGGTCACCGCCCCGGTGCCGATCGGCCATTGGTTCGCCATCCTGCCTGTCGCTCACTGCATCACGCTCGGCGCCGTCCTGTTGATGCTGCGCGCTCATCTCCGCCTGCAGGCCTGGCTCGCCATCTCGGGCCTTGCGATGCTGGCGCTGATCGATGCGGCGCTGCTTGCCAAAGTCGCAGCCGAAGGCCCGCTCACCATGGTCATGGGGCGCTGGCTGCCGCCCTTCGGCATCGCCTTCACCGTCGACCTCTTCGGAGCGCTGATGGCCTTCACATCAGCCCTTGTGGCGCTCGCCGCCGGCATCTATGCGCTGGCCGATATCGGCGAAAGCGGCCGCCGATATGGTTTCTTTCCGCTGCTCATGCTGCTGATGGCCGGCGTGACGGGCGCCTTTCTCACAGGCGATGTCTTCAATCTCTATGTCTGGTTCGAGGTGCTGCTGATCTCCTCCTTCGGGCTGATCATCCTCGGCTCCGAACGCCAGCAGATCGACGGCGCGCTGAAATATGCGGTGCTGAACCTCATCGCCACGACGCTGTTCCTGATCGGCGTCGGCATCCTCTATGCCGTCTTCGGCACGCTCAACATGGCCGACATCGCGGCAAGGTCGAGGGATTTGCGGGCCACGGCGCCGCTGATGACGCTGGCAAGCCTCTTCCTGCTCGCCTTCGCCATGAAGGCGGCAGCCTTCCCGGTCAATTTCTGGCTGCCTGCTTCCTATCACACGCCGCGCATCGTGGTCTCGGCACTGTTTGCCGGCCTGCTTACCAAGGTCGGCATCTACGCGCTGATCCGGGTGGTGGTCATGCTGCTGCCGGTGGAGCGCCAGGAATTGAGCCCGCTGATCGCGCTTGCCGCCGCCGCGACCATCCTGGTCGGCGCGCTCGGCGCACTTGCCGAAAACGATATTCGCAGGCTGTTCGGTTATGTCGTCATATCGGGCATCGGCAATATGCTCGCCGGCGTGGCGCTTGGCAGCCCCGGCGGCGGCATCAGCGGCGCGGTCTTCTATGCGCTCCATTCCATGGTGCTGATGACGGCGCTTTACCTTGCCGCCGGCGAGATCGCCCGTCGCGGCGGCGGCTTTTTATTGTCGGGCCTCGGCGGCCTCTATCGGCAAAGCGGCGGCTTCACCGCGCTCTCCCTCGTGCTTTTCCTTGCCGCCTGCGGCCTGCCGCCCTTTTCCGGATTCTGGCCGAAAGTCATTCTGGTCAAGGCCTCGCTCGATAGCGGCGCCTGGTGGCTGGCGGCCGTCATCCTCGTCGGCGGTTTTCTGACGACGATCGCCTTCGGCCGGCTGTTTCTGCTCGCCTATTGGCGCCCGGCGCCGACAGCCGCGATGCCGTCGGCAGCCGTCTGGCGCACCGGCCTGCCGCTGGCCGCGCTGACGGCGCTGATCGTCGGCTTCGGCATCCTGCCGGAACGGCTGCTGGCGCTGTCGCAAGCCGCCGCCGCCGGTCTTGCCGATCCGCAGGCCTATCTCCATTCGGTCTTTCCTGGAGGCGCGCAATGATCGCCTTCCTCTTCAACCTGCTGCTCGCCATTGCCTGGGTCGCGGTCACCGGCAGCGCCTCGCTGCACAATCTCGTCTTCGGCTTCCTGCTTGCCGCCCTTTCGCTCGCCGTCATCCGCGAACCCTTCGGCGGCAAGGGATATCTGCGCCGCGTCTGCCTGGTGCTGTCGCTCGCCTTCCTGTTCCTGAAGGAATTGTCGCTGTCGGCCTGGAAGGTGACGCTGACCATCCTCTCGCCGGATATGAAGCTGAAGCCCGGCATCTTCGCCTTCCCGCTGACGGTGACGAGCGACTTCGAGATCACTTTGCTCGCAAACCTCATCACCCTCACACCCGGCACGCTTTCGGTCGATGTTTCCACGGATCGCCGCACGCTCTATGTCCACGCGCTCGATTGTTCCGATCCCAAGACGAGCAAGCGTGACATCGCCAATGGTTTCGAACGCAAGATCATGGAGGCTTTCCGGTGATGACCCCTGCCGCCATCGTCGCCGCCGCATCCTCGGCCGCCCTCGTCATCCTCGGCCTGGCGCTGATTCTGACGGTCTGGCGCGTCGTTGCCGGCCCGACATTGCCGGATCGCATCCTCGCTCTCGATATGCTGACCGGCATCGCCATCGGCTTCATCGCCGTCATCGCGGTCAAAACCGGCTTTTCGCTCTATATCGATATCGCCATCTCGCTCGGCCTCGTCGGCTTCCTGGCGACCGTCGCCTTCGCCCGATTCGTGCTGTCGCGCGGCAATAGCAAAACGCCGGCCCCTGCATCTCCGGAAAAGGCCGGCGCCAAAAGGCGCCATGCGGGAGGGAAGAAACGATGATGGATTATATCCTGGCTGCCGTCACCGCTTTGCTGCTGATATCAGGTGCGCTCTTTGCTCTTTCGGCAGCGGTCGGCCTGCTCAGGCTGCCCGATCTCTATACGCGCATGCACGCGGCCTCGAAGGTCGGGACGGTCGCCTCCGGCCTGCTGCTCCTTGCCGCCGGCCTCTATTCGCAGGATCTGGCGATTCTCGCCCGCGCCATTGCCGGCTTCGTCTTCCTGTTACTGACGGCGCCGGTCTCCGCCCATCTGCTGGCCAGAGCCGCCCACCTTTCGGGATATGCGCTCGGTGCCGTCTCGGTCCGCGACGATATGGGCGAGCGCTGAGCCCCGTGCTATTTCGCTGCTTTACCAGATTTATGCAAAACTTATGCACAGGAAGATGTGAGTAAAGCTTGCTTCTGAGCGCCTTAATTCTTCATCTGTCATTTTTTCTCAAGAAAAACGACAAATAATAATTGGCCTTTCGACCAAACGATGGTATTTGAAAATGCAAGTAGAGTTCTGATTGTGAATCGCAATCGTACTGCTTCCAAGTCCCTCAGTTTTGATTTTTTATGTCTAAACTGAGGCCATCGCCTGGGGCATGACGTAGTGGTTTGCAGGCAGGCAGTATAAGAACAGGTCTCGCTCTTCGGAATCTAGGGGTGGATTTCGCGTTTTTCGAAACAGAAGGTCGCTTCCGGTGCTTTTGCTGTTCGCTTCTACGAGGCGGGTCTTTGACGTAACAGTCAAAGGCCGTTTGAGCATGCTAACAGGAGAAAAAATATGACGGAAATGGCGACCGGCAATGCGCCGGAGCTGCTTGTGGAACTGACAGCCGACATCGTCGCGGCTTATGTCAGCAACCATGTTGTCCCGGTCAGCGACCTGGCAAATCTGATTTCCGACGTGCATTCGGCACTCAGCAACACGTCCGTACCGCAGCCTGCTGCGGCCATCGTCGAAAAACAGAAGCCTGCAGTCTCTGTCCGCAAGTCCGTTCAGGACGAGCAGATCACGTGTCTGGAATGCGGCGGCAACTTCAAGTCCCTCAAGCGTCACCTGATGACGCATCACTCTCTCTCGCCGGAAGAATACCGCGAGAAGTGGGACCTGCCGACCGACTACCCGATGGTAGCGCCCGCCTATGCCGAAGCGCGTTCGCGCCTGGCAAAGGAAATGGGCCTGGGTCAGCGCCGCAAGCGCGGCCGCGGCTGAGCTTTTTCGAAAGCCACCAACGACAAAAGCCGGGTCTTGTGCCCGGCTTTTCTGTCTGTGTTTGCGGCAGGGCCTCTGCTCTATGCTTTCCCGGCCGCCGTAGAATGTATTCCTATACTATGAGCAAGTGTTAATGTACTGATTCGCGGACAGCGGCGCTTGCCGAATCGCTGCGCACGGCATCTCTCAAAGCCCAACAAACGCCAATGCATGTCGCCCGGAACTGCGCGTTCAGGCCGCGGCGCGGAGCTTTGCTTCTTCGCGGATTCTGTTGACCATCGATCGCAGACCATTCGAACGCTGTGATGACAGGTTCTCCACCAGGCCGATCTTCGAGAAAATCTCGAAGGCATCGAGCCCGGCGATTTCGGACGCCGTCTTGCCGGAATAGGTGGCTAGCACGATGGCGACCAGGCCGCGCACGATATGGGCGTCGGAATCGCCCTCGAAACTCATCACCGGATTGTCGGGATCGCCTGTCGTATGCGTCACCAGCCAGACCTGGCTGGCGCAGCCCATCACCTTGTTTTCGCTGGTACGCTTCTCCTCGGCGAGTTCAGGCAGCGCCTTGCCGAGTTCGATGACATAGCGGTAGCGGTCTTCCCAATCGTCCAGGAAGGCGAAGTCGTCGATGATCTGGTCGAGGGATGCCATGGGAAAGCCTTTCAATCTTAAGACTGCATATAGGTGAAAGACCGGCGGATTTGAACCGTTAAAGCGCGTCGCGTCGAACAGCATTCCTGCGACAGGCTTTGTTTCCTTGTTTCTGCATGTCGTTATCCCTCCCGATGACAGGCATAAAAAAGAAACGCCGTGAGGGATGGGCATCCTCACGGCGCAGCAACATGCTGAAGTAAACAGGGCAGGCACGTCAGGCATGGGGCATTTCCGCGTCATGCGGACCACCGATGCAAGGTCGAAAAATTCAGATTGCCGGCTTCGGCGTCGGCAGCGGGATCGCGCCGGTGACAACAGTTTCAGTGGAGGCGTCATCCTCGACCGGCGGGCGGTAAGGCATCGGCTGGTTCAGCGCGGCCTTTGCCTCGCGCACCTTTTCCTGGATGGCGGGCGCTGCCGGCGAAGGCATGGCGAGAGCCACCGGCGTCTGCGGTTCGGCATGCCTTGCGGTCGCCGGCGCCTCGTCCTTGAACTGGCTGTCGAGCAGTTCATAGGCGACGCGGGCGCCTTCGCGGGCACGGTAGCCGAGTGCGGTGACGGTTTCGGCACCCTTGACGCAGACCTCGGGCTTCTCGGAGCACATGCCGGTGAGATAATCATAGGCGCCGCTTGCCGCCGTAAAGGCGTCGGAAAGCTGCAATTGCGGGCCGTTGGCGAGCTTGTCGGAACCCTCCGTGCTGAAGACGGAAAGAAGCACGAGCACAAGGCCAAACCAGAAGGATCCTTTGATCAGAAACCACATTGTCGTTGCCCATCCTGTTTTCCCGTCCGGTTCTTGTCGCCGAATCAGGCCGGTTGTCCGGTGTGTTTTCACCCTACCGCCAAGTTGCGAATGCCGCTTTTCGAAACTCACGCGCATTTGCGGCAAATTTAGTTCAAATTTTAGCGAACGGTATTTGACCGGCCTTTTAGTCGAATGCGAGCGATCGCCGTTAAGCATCAGGGCAGCACCGCGCTGCAATTGCAGGGCTTTTGCCGGCTCGCCTTGCCACAGGAGTTAACGCAATGCTGAAATATGAGGAATATCCGTCGCTTACCCGCTATTAACCACAAAAGGCAAAGAGCCTTTCAGATGCTTCAAAACGGGATTTTCGGCCCTTTCCGGCTGTGAACAGCGCTTTTGCCTTATCCTTTCTTTAAGTCGCCGGGGCCTATTGTCCGGATCGACAGACAGCCTTTTTGGGCGGGTATTGCGTGCGAGTATTGAGTAACATTGGCGGCTGGGTGACGGCGCTCGTAGACCGGGCGGCGACAAGCTGGCTCTCCCGGACGGGCGGCGGTGAAGCCGTGCGCCAGCGCGAGCTCGCGATCCTGCGCCGCCTCGTGCTGCTCTCCTCGGCCGCTCTTGTTGTTGCGCCCATCGGCCTTTCGGCGGTCACCAGTCCGGCCGTCGCCTTGCCGGCGGGTGTCGCCATGGTCTGCGCCGCCTTTCTCTTTTCCGCCGTCGGCAGCATCGCGCTCGCCCGTCAGGGCTCGTCGGCCGGTATCGCGACGCAGTCGGCCGAGGATTTCTTCCTTGCCGCCACCCCGGGCCTGGTCTTCTTCCTCGACCCGCATGGCAGTGTGGCGACGATCGGCGGCCGCGACCGGCGCGATTTTCTCGCTTGGATGCGCGATCCCAAGGGCAGGGGTTTCCTGGAGCAGGTGCATGTCTCCGACCGCATTCTTTTCCTGCAGGCGCTCGATAGCCTGCGCCGGGGAGAGGATGCGGAGTGCGTCGATCTGCGCATCGACCGCCCCTCGGTCGCGCGCGATCAACGCCAGTTCGCCTATCTTAGAATGGACATGACCGCCCGGCGCGACGCCGACGGAGAGCTTGCCGCCGTCATTGCCCAGCTGTGCGATGTCTCCGTCGAGCAGCAGCTGCGGGCCGAAGCCCAGAACCGCGTCGCCGATGCCGAATCGGCAAACGACGCCAAATCGCGCTTCCTCGCCGCCGTCAGCCATGAGCTGCGCACGCCGCTGAACGCCATTCTCGGTTTTTCCGATATCCTGATCGGTGAATATTTCGGCAAGTTCGAAAACGACCGCCAGCGCGAATATGTCGGCCTCGTGCGCGAATCCGGCGCGCATCTCCTGTCGGTCGTCAACACCATGCTCGACATGAGCAAGATCGAAGCCGGCCGTTACGAGCTGATCCTCGAAGCCTTCGATATTTCAAGCTCGGTCAAATCCTGCGAATCGATGCTGGCATTGCAGGCCAAGACCAAGGGGCTGACGCTGACGAGCCGGATCCAGCGCGGCCTCGGCGAGATCGTCGCCGATCAGCGCGCCATCCAGCAGATCCTCATCAATCTCGTCGGCAATGCGATAAAGTTCACCGAAGCCGGCGGCGTCGTCTCGGTCGATGCGGCGGCGCGCGACGGCATCCTCAAGCTGACGGTCAGCGACACCGGCATCGGCATTGCGGCCGACAAGCTGGCATTGCTCGGCCAGCCCTTCGTCCAGATCCAGAACGATTATACCCGCCGCTTCGAAGGCACCGGCCTCGGTCTCTCCCTGGTCAAGGGGCTGGTGGCGCTGCATGGCGGGCATTTCGCCATCGCCAGCCAGCCGGGTGAAGGCACGATCATCACCATCGAGATCGCGGTGGACGGCTCGGGCGCCGCGTGCGCCGAAGACGCCGGTCATGCCGCGACTGTCGAGTTTCCGCCGCGGCTGAAGGGCGCGGTTCACACGGGTGCAGAATTGGGGGAGGGGCGTTTCGATGGCCGCGCGCAAGCGAAAATCGCCTAAGGGAAAAAGGGGACGGCAGCAGCCGGGCCTCCTGATGTCGGGTGCCGCCGCCCTCGGCGGCCTCAGCCTGCAGGGCGCATCCGTGCTCGGCGGCGTCATCGGTCGCAATCCCTCGGTTGCCGGCGGCACGATCGCCTTCGTCGTCATCTTCTCCTTCGTCGCCGCCAATGCCCTCTGGTATCAGCCGGGCCTGCACCCGCACCCGATTTTCCGCACCCGCGATCCGCAGTCTCCCAATGTGCTCGGCGCCCGCCGCCCGGCCGAGGAGCAGCAGGGCGACGTCACTACCTTCCGCATCGAACGGCCGGAGGATGGCGCGACCACCACCAACGCGACGCCGGCGCCCGCCGCGCCCGGCCAGCAGCCGAGCCAGCTTGTCATGGACATCCAGCAGCAGCTGGTGCGCCGCGGCCTCTATAACGGTATGCCCGACGGCATCATCGGCCCGCGCACCAGTGCCGCCATCCTCTTCTTCGAGGAAACCGTCGGCATGGCCCAGACCGGCGATCCGACGCCGGAGGTGCTGGCGGCGCTGAAGACCGATGCATCAGGCCCTTCGACCGTACCCGTGGAAAAGCCGCCCGAGGATGTGAGTTCGAAGGCGGCGGAGGAAGACCCGGTGGCGGCAGCGATCCGCAGCGCCGAAAAGACCGTGAAAACCGCTCCGTCAGCCGCAAAGCAGGTGCCGTCGAGCGAAATCACCAATGTCGACCTGGTGCTGAAGATCCAGAAGGGCCTTTCCAACATGGCCTATGCCAATGTCGGCGTCGACGGCGTCGCCGGCGAACAGACCCGCGCGGCCATCCGCCATTTCCAGAAGCATTACAACCTGCCCGAAAACGGCGAGCCGACCCAGGCGGTGCTGAAAAAACTCAAGGAAATCGGCGCAATTTAGCCGAAAGCCTGTCGCGCAAAAGTGCGTAGCGCTTTTCCCCGGCACAGCGCGCAGCGCCTTAGAAACACCCTACGATAACCGGAAACCCTAGCAGCCTGGCGATGTCGGCTGGAACACCGCCAATCGCATTGCCGCCGGCGGCAGCCCGGTCTATACCGCGCCGATGAGATTACGCGCCGACATCTTCGTTTCCGCCCTCCTGCGCCGCGTCTTCGCCAGCGGCGATTTTGCCGCCGTCGAGAAGAAGGGGGCGGAGGAGGCGGGCGCGATCTTCATCCGCCAGCATTTTCGCGACGGCCTGGAAACCCTTTATGCGCCGGCGCCGCAGACCGCCTTCGGCGAGGGGGAGGCGGGCGGCCGCCTGTTCGAAATCCGCCTGTCGCGCAGCGAGCCGGAGGCGGTGCGCGCCATGCTGGAGCGTGAACGCCGCTTCGACCCCGATCTCTGGATCGTCGAGCTCGAGGCGGAGGAACTGGGAGATATGATCCCGCTTGCGCGGGATGGCTGAGGACGGCGCTCCCGGTCTTAGCCGGATTGGTCTTAGCGGGATCGCCGGCCCAGGATGCGCATGTCGCGCGGCGCCGGCGCCTGATTGAGGAAGCGGTGGTTCGGCGTTTCCTGAGGGACGGGCGCATTGGCCGCCTCGGGCTTGTAAGTGTAGCGATCGGCGCGGCGCCAGGCTTCCACCCTCTCGTGGCACTCTTCCGGGTCGAGCTGGTCGAGCACCATCCAGCCGCGCGTGACATTGTGCTGCTGTTCGGCAAGATGCGGATAGAGCTTCTCCAGCACGAAGACGGCGTCGAGAAAGCCCATGCCGAGGCTCGTCAACGTCGTCGCGAGCTGCTGGCCGGAAAGATCGAGCATGATGCGCTCGGCAAGCCAGCGGCTGGCCGACAGCGCATCGGCAAGCGCGGTTGCGAAATGCGTCGCCTCGCGCGAGCGGGCGAAGCGCACCAGCAGCGCCTCCTGAATATCGGTGAGCGTGCGCAGGCCAAGCCTGTCCTCGTCGGCCCGGCCGAGATGGCCGGCAAGACCGAGAATACGCTCGCGCAGCGCCTCTTCATTGGCAACCCGCTGTTCCTGCAGCGCATCCGCCTCGTTGGTTTCTCCTGGCGCCGGCGACAGCGACACCGTCTGGGATTCCGTGATGGGCGCCGATGCGGCGGCCGAGCGCGGCTGGCTCTGGCGCAGCGCCACCAGCGCATCGATGACCTTCGGCGAGAGTGAATCGCGGCTGACGATCGCCTTGACATGCGCTGCGCCCTGCATGCGCGCGATGGTGATCAGCGTATCGTCGGCGATGGCCTTGGAGGCGGCAAGAAAAGGGGCGGCGATCTCGATCGGCTGGTTGCCGATGAACAATGCCACGGCCGCCGGCATGTTTTCGCATTGGGAGAGCGCCGCGACCGCCTGGCGCTTGGCCTCGTCGGAGGATGCCTGGAAGAGCGGCATGAAAAGCTCGGCAAATTGGCGCAGTTCGGACCGTGTCGGATGAGACAGGTTCTCGAAACTGCTGACGGTCGCCATCAATACCACGTCCTTTTTCCTGACGGCCAATGGGCCCTCTAGGTCTCGAAACCGGTCACGCACAAGAACACCCCGAAAACGCCGAACCAAGGGGAACCACGGGCCGATATGCACTGGCGGAACGCATGCCGGGCCACATGGTTTATGAACAAATCCTACACCGACAGGGTTAATGCATGCTGAAGATTTTATTAAAATGTAGCAGAAATATACACGCGGCGCGTGTTGCCGCGTGATTGGCCGGCAATATAAAAGTCTTGTTGGAAAAGGCCCCTGCAACGATTGCACATTGCTGGCGTGATGGGGAAAGGTTCAGGCGGCCTTGCGATCGCGTAGCGCGTCCAGCAGCTTTTCGCGGCTGTCGTGGCCGGCCTGGTAGAGGTCGAGTGCTGCCGACGCTGCATACTGCGCCTCGACGCTCTTGATGTCGACGCGCCGTTCCGCGCACCAGGCATCGAGCGCACCGCGCAGCACATCGAGATCGTCAGGCGAGAAAGATGAATTCACCAGCAAAGACACCGCTAGCCTCCGCATTCCGGCAAGAGCTTGAATATCCGCGGTCGACCGGGCTCGGAAATCAGCGATCGACTGGGAGTAAACATACGCGCATCCGAGGTGGTCGCAATTAAATATTTTCATGAAGCATTTTTGCAACATCGCCGCTTTCCCCGCGAGTAGGCTTGCAGCATTCATGCCAACTATATGAATTGTTTTTAAATTTATACATCGGCGCCCCGTCGCGGCTTTGCGCGGGCGGCGTGAAACCAAATCAACTCTTTGCGCGTTACAGAGGAAGTGACGTGAACTGTGTTTGGCTTTCGCCGAATATTAGTAAACTGTTAACTGTCATCTGTCTCAATTCGGATGGGAACGACGCGATTTGAGTGTTTGGATCGTTGAAACTCCTGGTCACGGTATTTCAATCAGGTGCCGTGGGAAAGGCGTGAATGCCCTCGGTCCGGTCACTCCGCCACCGCAGGACGCGCCGGCTCGCACATTAGCGGGCAGGGTGAAATCCATCGCAAGTTCATCCGTCTCGGGCAGTGCATGGAGACGAGAATGGCAATTGTAGTCGCATTGGCGGATCGGCAGCCGCGGGCGCCGCGCCGCTTGGACAAAGAGCCCCGCGAAGCCAAGATCCTATGGTTCACCGGCGTCCGCTACGAGCGGCTGGCCGAGAGCCCCAGGCATGGCCCGGCGCCAGCGCCGCGCGTCAAAAAGAAGTAACGTCCGTTCAACTTCAGCGGGCGCTGAATTGCTCGCAGCCGGCTTCCGTCAGGAAGTTTCGCGCCGCCTCATCAAAACTTGTCTGCGGCGCCAGCGTCCGCAGCACGGCATAACCGTCCGGCCGCGCCATCTCCACCAGGATCGCCTGCTGCAATTCCTGCGGCAAGTTCTTGCGCAGGTCGGTCAGCTGGATCGGACCGCCGGCCAAGACGTCGAGCGCGCCGCCGACCGAAGTCCGGTCGTTCATGCTGAAGACCTCGTTGGAGGCGCTGTCATAGATCGCGATCGACCAGAACGGCACCTTGCCCTTGGCGGTGAAATGCACCGGTGCATCCTCGACGTCGAACGAGCAGACGGCGGTGCGCACGAAGGGATCGCCATTGGCGAGGCCCGCCTCGTCATACTGCCTGCCAAGCAGCGTGAAATTGTTGAGGTCGCCCTCCGCCGCCACGCGGGTCGCTGCATCCTTGCCGGTAAAATGCGGCAGCGACAGGATGATGACGAGGTGCAGCAGCGCTGCGCCGAAAAGGCCGGTCAGGATGGCGAAGAAGATTCTAAGCATTGCCGCATCCGGTCTTGGTGAGCTTCGGCATGGCGAGGTCGATCACCCCGGAGCTGCCGGCGGTCGGTGTATCGAACAGCGTCAGCACCAGCCGGAAGGTGCCGGCCTCCGGCAAGGCCAGCCAGTTGCCCGGCTGCGCCGCGGCCGAGATCTCGATGGAGAAGCTGCTATCCGGCTGGCGCAGCACCGTCCAGGAATTGAGCGCGGCGGGATGCCCGGTTTTTACCGCCGCCGGATTGCCGCTATTGTCGGCGGTAAAGAGGGTCCAGAGCCGGGCAGGCGGCGTTTGTCCGCTGATGCGGTAGCGGCAGCCGGCATTCAGCCGCGCGCCATCGTCGTCGACGCTTGCCGTGAAGGTGAGCCCCTCGGCGCTGCCGTAAAGCAGCTTGCCGGCGCGCGCCCGGTGCGACTTGGCGTAAGGATCGGCATCGACCGTCTGCAGCGCCGGAAAGGCCTCCCAGGCGCCGAGCTTGATCCCCCCGAAACCCTGTGTCGCATCCAGCGCATACAGCGAAATCATGATCCCGCCGCCGAAGGCGACGATCAGCGTGACCAGGATGAAGAGGGGGAATCGAAACACGTCAAGACCTTGGAAACCATATCGGGTGAAAGGGTTACCACTGATTCTGGCAGGGTGGAATGCCGTGCGGCGACATGAGCGCTGATCTGTCCGGTTAACGGCGAAGGCTGCCCCTCACCCTAACCCTCTCCCCGTTTTACGGGGAGAGGGGACGTGCCCTGCGCGAGGTCGATGGGAACGGATAGGTCGCCGCATATCCCCTTCGCCCCGTTTACGGGGGTCCGAAGGACGGGTCGAGACCCGTGGCTCGACCCCGGGCGGTGCCGGCGGGCGGATGAGGGGCGGGTCTCGCCGATCTCCCGGGCATCGTTCGACGCCATCCACCCAGAAACTACTCCGCGCTCGCCACCTTCGCTGGCGCAAGCGGAGCGGCATTTTTCAGCTTTTTGCCGAGATCTTTCAGGACATTGGTCGATTGCACCGAGAGCATGCGCGGCCGGATGAGCTGCGGCAATCCGTCCTGCGGTTTGGCGACGACGGTCTTGGCGACGTCCTTTTCGGAGGGCAGGGGGTTTTCGACGCCGGGAATGGCGCGCAGCGTCACGCCCTGATGGGCATAGTCCATGGCGCGCTTGAAGGTCATCGCCGGCAGCGAGCCGCCGGTCATCTCGTTGGTCGAGGTGTAGTCGTCATTGCCGAACCAGACGGCGCAGGTGTAGTTGCCGGTGAAGCCGACGAACCAGGCGTCGCGATAGGCCTGGGTGGTGCCGGTCTTGCCGGCGGTCAAAACGCCGTTGTCGAGAGCCGCCTTGCGCGCCGTGCCGACATAGGGCACGCGCGACAGCATCTGGTTCATATAGGCGTCGGCCTGTTCCGACAGCACGCGTTTGGCCGCCGGCTCGTCGCGGTCGAAATCGTAGAGCACATCCCCCTCGTAATCGAGGATCTGGCTGATGCCGTGGCGGCGCGACTGGTAGCCGCCGGCCGGAAAGGTGGCATAGGCCGTCGCCTGGTCGAGCACCGTCACCTCGGAGGTGCCGATCGGAATGGTGACGTCGTCGCGGATCGGCGTTTCGACGCCGAGGTTCTTCGCCATCGCCCGGATCGGCTGGATACCGAGCTTCTCCTTGGCGAGCCGGACCGGCACGGTGTTGATCGACTGGGCGATCGCAGTCTCGAGCGTGATGCGGCCGACATAGCGGTTGGCATAATTGTGCGGGCTCCAGTTGCCCCAGGAGATCGGCGCGTCGACGATCGTCGTCTGCGGCGTCATTCCGCTCTCCATCGCCAAGGCATAGGTATAGACCTTGAAGGAGGAGCCCGGCTGGCGCAGCGCCCGGGTGGCGCGGTTGAACTGGCTCTCGCCGTAATCCCGCCCGCCGACCATGGCGCGCACGGCGCCGCCGTTCTCGATCATCACCATGGCGCCCTGCTTGGCGTGATAGGCCTCGCCATATTCGCGCAGCGACGTCTCGACCGAATCCTCCGCTGCCTGCTGGATGCCCATGTCGATCGTTGTGCGCACGATCAGCGAATGCTGGTGGAAGCGCGGCGAAAGCCGCTGCACCTCGTCGAAAGCCCAGTCGAGGAAGAAATCCGGCGATTCCACCTCATTGCGGTCGACGACGGTCGCCGGATTGCGCCTTGCGGCGATCACCTGACCCTCGGTCATCAGCCCGCTCTGTACCAGATTGGTCAGCACCTCGTTGGCGCGCGCACGGGCCGCGGGCAGGTTGACATGCGGCGCATATTTCGCCGGCGCCTTGAACAGGCCGGCGAGCATGGCGGATTCGGCGAGATTCACATCGGTGATGTTCTTGCCGAAATAGAACTGCGCCGCCGCGGCTGCACCAAACGTGCCGCCGCCCATATAGGCGCGGTCGAGATAGGTGGAGAGGATTTCCTTCTTGGAAAGGTTGGCCTCGAGCCAAAGCGCCAGGAACGCCTCGGTGACCTTGCGGTCGATCGAGCGTTCGTTGGACAGGAACAGGTTCTTGGCGAGCTGCTGGGTGAGCGTCGAGCCGCCCTGCACGACTTCGCCGGCCTGGGCGTTGGTGACCATGGCGCGGAACAGGCCGATGACGTCGATGCCGAAATGGTCGAAGAAGCGCCGGTCTTCGGTGGCGAGCACCGATTTGATCAGCGAATCCGGCAGCTCGTCGATCGGCACGGAATTCTGGTGGATGACGCCGCGATGGCCGATGACGTTGCCGTAGCGGTCGGTGAAGGTGACGGCGAAATCGCCGCGGTTGCGCCAGTCCTCCTTGGTCGCCTCGAAGGCGGGCTGGGCAAGCAGCAGCATCAGCACGGAGCCGGCCGCCCCGAGCGTCAGCCCTTCGCCGGCAAGTTCGAAGACCATGCGTTTCCAGCCGCGCACGCGGAAGCGGCGGAAGAAGATGGTGATGTCTTCCCAGATTTCAGCGGCGCGGAAGCCGGCGTTCCACACGGTCGAATCGATCCAGGAGTCGATGCGCAGCAGAATGTGACGGCTCTTCGCCAGACGTTTGCCCGCCGTACCGTTCGCCGCTTTTCCCGGCTCGTTTTCCGAGCCGCTTTCTGGGTTGTCCGGGTCCTGCACGTCCTGTATTCCCGCTTGATCGCACTTCGGTCATATCCTGCCGCCGGAAGGCGACGAAAGCGCGAGGCCTGCATATGGCCGCAAAGCTCGCCGATACCGGGAGACAGTTCTCCGGTACCAGGAGCATACTGAAGAATTGATTGATTTTGCGGCTGATAACAAGAGAGATGCATGAGGGTCACGCGAATTTGCGGGCCGCTGTTGCAAGAAACGAACGATGAACGATCTGCCCTTCTGGAAGAGCAAGACGCTGGCCGAAATGACCGTCGCCGAGTGGGAAAGCCTCTGCGACGGCTGCGGACTCTGTTGTCTCAACAAGATCGAGGAATGGGATAGCGGCGATATCTATTTCACCTCGGTCCGCTGCAAGCTGCTCGACGGCGAAAGCTGTCGCTGCTCCAGCTACGGGAACCGCTGGGATTTTGTACCCGATTGTGTGCAACTGACCAAGGAGAACGTGCCCGATATCGCCTGGCTGCCGCCCACTTGCGGCTACCGGCTGGTCAATGAGGGCCGCGATCTCTACTGGTGGCACCCGCTCGTCTCCGGCGATCCCGAGACCGTTCATGCCGCCGGCATTTCCGCGCGCGGCCGCACGATCAACGAAAACGAGATCGATATCGACGATCTCGAGGATTACGTCGTCGACTGGCCGCTGACCGTCGGCGAGGCGAAGGACGAGGAGGAAGCCTGAGGCGGCTGGCGCCCTCGGCTTTCGCCTGCGGGGCGAATGACCCATTCGCACGGCCGCGTATCTTCGGCGCAAAACGTAAAATTGGCGCCGGCCGCTGCTTGATTATTGAAAAGTGAGACCCCACTTGCGGCTCAACCCGCTGGTCCGGGCCCCTCTGGCGAGAGCTTCGGCACTCTTGCGATGTCGGACCTCTTCTCCGACAACCAGTGCCGACAGGGGACTCTCCGTGAATCCGTCTTTTTTGTTCGTCGAGTGGCTGGGAACGCCGCTCTGGATGTGGTCGAGCTTTTTCGTCCTCGTCATCGCCATTCTGTCGTTCGACCTCGGTATTCTTCATAAGCAGAACAAGGAAATCGGCGTCGGCGAAAGCGTCAGGCTTTCCGCCCTCTATATCGCGCTCGGTCTCGCCTTCGGCGGTTGGGTATGGTGGTACCTCGGCTCCGAGGCCGGCCTTGCCTATCTGACCGGCTTCGTCGTCGAAAAGACGCTGGCCCTCGACAACGTCTTCGTCATCGCCCTGATCTTCTCCTTCTTTGCCGTGCCGCGCCTCTATCAGCACCGGGTGCTCTTCTGGGGCATTCTCGGCGTCATCGTGCTGCGCGCCATCATGATCGGCGTCGGCGCCACGCTGGTCGCCGAATTCGCCTGGCTTCTCTATATCTTCGCCGCATTCCTGATCGTCACCGGCATCAAGATGCTGTTCGTCAAGGAGGCCGAGCCTGATGTCTCGAAGAACGTCCTCGTCCGCTTCATGCGCAGCCGTTTCAACGTCACCGAGGAACATCACGGCGAACGGTTCTTCGTCAAAAAGGCAAACCCCCGGACGGGAGCGATGACCTGGTTCATCACGCCGCTCTTCATGGCGCTCGTGATGGTCGAAGTGGCCGACGTCATCTTCGCCGTGGATTCGGTCCCCGCGATCTTCGCGATCACCACCGATCCGTTCCTCGTCTATACCTCGAACATCTTCGCGATCCTCGGCCTTCGCGCCCTCTATTTCGCGCTGGCGGCGATGATCCATCGCTTCCGCTATCTGAAGCCCGCGCTTGCCATCGTGCTGATCTTCATCGGCTCGAAGATCTTCGTCGCCGATCTGCTGGGCCTGGAAAAATTCCCGGCTGCGCTGTCGCTGAGCATCACTTTCGCGATCATCGCCGCCGGCGTGGTCTGGAGCCTCCTCAAGACGCGGGATCCGCAGCAGCCCACCTGAGCGGGCTCTGCGAGGAATACGTTAACAAAGGAAGGAAACAGATATGATTTCGGATTTTATCGGCTGGATTTTTGCTCTCCTGGTTGTCGGCCCGCTGCAAGCTGAGATACAGCAACAGGCTGAAAGCGCCCGGCTTCCCGTGGAGATCGTCCGCCAGTCCCAGGCCTGCCTGACATCCCAGGGGCCGCGGCTCATCGAGCGCGCCGCCGGCGACTACGTCTGGGCGGCGGCCACGGTCGTCAGCATAGCGATCGGCCATACCGCGCCGGCAGAACTTCTCGACGGCAGCGATCCGCAATGCGCAGCCCTCGCCAGTGCCCTGAAGGGAGACGGCGAGGGTGCGTGACGGCAACCAGCTGAAAATGGAGCGTGTGATTGATCACGACGGAAATAGACACCCGCCGCGCGGTGTCGCCACTGCGCGGCTTCGGGAGATGCTGGAAATCGCCCGGGTGAAAGGCGGCCTCTCCATCGGCGAGGCTCTGGAGGCGATGGGCCAGACGAGCATCGCCTTCACCATTCTGTTCCTGGCAATCCCGGCGCTGACCCCGATCCCCGGGCCGTTCGGAATGGTTTTCGGCACCGCGCTGGCGCTGGTCTCCCTGCAGATCGTCGCCGGTGGCCGAAAGGTCTGGTTGCCCGCCATCCTCAGGGATCGCCGGGTGTCGCCCGCGGCGCTTGATCTTATCGTGGGTCACGCGGTTCCGGTGATCGCCCGGGTGGAAAAGCTCGTGCGCGCCGGCCGGCTGCAGGCCCTCACCGGTCCGACGGTGCAGGCACTTCTTGGCGTTCCTGTCTTCCTGCTTGCCGTGGTGATCGCGCTGCCGATCCCCTTCGGCAATATTCTGCCGGTGGTCTCGCTGGTCGTGCTGGCCGTAGCCCTGATGGAGCGGGATGGTCTCGTCACCTTGATCGGACTGCTGCTCACATCGGCGACGATCGTCACCACCGTCGCCTCGCTTTATTTTATCAAGGCGATGATCTTCACGGCCTCTTAAGCCGAATGGACGGGGACCGCGGCGAGGAACCGCCGCAGCTCCGTCTCCACATATTCATCCACTCGGCCTTCTGCGCCAAAACCCCACCAGGTGAGCGAGCCCTGCCATTGCGACAGCATCAGCCGGGCGATGGTCTCAGGCGCGCTCGCCGATCCGAAACAGCGTGCGATCGCCGCCGTCAGCGCTTTGCCCCAGGCAGCCCCGCGGGCCCGCAGCACCGGATCACGAAAATCCTCACGAAGCACCAGCAGTCCCTCGCCATAGGCGGCGGCATTGTCGCCGTAATCCTGCGACAGGCCGACGAGCAGCGCGATGGCGCCATCCGGCGTTTTCGCCACGCTGCCGGCAAGCCGTGCCGTTTCCGCATCCAGCCTGTCCCAGGCATAGAGCAGTGCGGCGCGCAGCATCGCCGCCTTCGTCGTAAAGCGCTGCACCAGCGTCGAGCCTGAAAGGCCGCTGGCTTTGGCCACCGCCGCAAAGGTTGCCGCATCCGGCCCCTCGGCCTGGATCAGCGCTAGCACCATGGCGAGAAGCTGTTCATCGGAGAGCGTGCGGCGGCGCGGCATATAATTCCTCTTGCATCTGCCTTATTTGTAAACGATCATTCGTTTATATACAATAGGCGGTTTCGGTTCGATCGGGGAGGATGGAGACATGACAGCGGACTTGCGGGAGAAAGTGGCTTTGGTGGCCGGTGCCACACGCGGCGCCGGCCGCGGCATCGCGGTGGAACTCGGCGCTGCCGGCGCCACCGTCTATGTGACGGGGCGCACGACACGCGCGCAGCAATCCGAATATGCCAGGCCGGAGACGATCGAGGAGACGGCCGAGCTGGTAACGGCTGCGGGCGGCAGGGGTATCGCCGTTCGGGTCGATCATCTCGTCGCGGACGAAGTCGAGGCGCTGGTTGCCCGCATCCGAACGGAGGCCGGCCGGCTCGATATCGTCGTCAACGACATCTGGGGCGGTGAAAAACTGTTCGAATGGGACAAATCCGTGTGGGAGCATTCGCTGGAAAAAGGCCTGCGTATGCTGCGGCTCGGCATCGAGACGCATCTGATCACCGCCCATTATGCGCTGCCGCTGATGATCGAGCGGCCGGGTGGGCTGCTGGTGGAGGTGACCGACGGCACGGCCGACTACAATGCCACGCATTACCGGCTGTCGCCCTTTTACGACCTCGTCAAGACGGGTGTCACCCGCATGGCTTGGGCGCATGCCCAGGATCTGACAAAACACGGCGCCATGGCGGTTTCGATCACGCCCGGCTGGCTGCGCTCCGAAATGATGCTGGATGCCTATGGTGTCAGCGAGGAAGACTGGCGCGAGGCGACCAAGGTGCAGCCGCATTTCGCCATTTCCGAAACGCCGCGCTTCGTCGGCCGGGCGGTGGCCGCCATTGCCGCCGATCCCGACCGCGCCCGCTGGAACGGTCAGTCGCTGTCGAGCGGCGGCCTGGCCAAACTCTATGGCTTCGACGATATCGACGGGTCGCGGCCGGATTGCTGGCGTTACATCGTGGAAGTGCAGGAGCCGGGCAAGCCGGCCGATGTCACCGGCTATCGCTGAGGCTGCCGTTACCGCGCAGCTGCAAGCCGCGCCGCGTCGCGAAACGACACCAGCCGCTTCGTCTGTTCGTCCCACAGCACCAGCTTGACGCAGCGCAGGCTGTCCATGAGCGTGATGCGGCCGAGGTCGGCAAGCTCGGGATGGTCCCGCAGCACCTCCGGAAGCCGGTAGTAAGGCACCCGGCTCGACAGGTGATGCACGTGGTGAATGCCGATATTGCCGGTGATCCAGCGCAGCACCGGCGGCAGGTCGTAATGCGAGGCGCCGTGCAAGGCTGCATGCTGGAACTGCCATTCCGGCTTCTTCGACCAATGCGTTTCTTCGAATTGATGCTGGACGTAGAACAACCAGACGCCGGCAGCACCGGCCAAAAGCACGGTCGGCAGATGCACCAGCAGGAAGGGAACGATCCCGACCGCCCAGATGAGCAGTGCGGCGGCGAGTGCGATGGCAAGGTTGGTCGCCATCGTGGAGACCCAGGGCAGGGCGCCGGAGCGCATCATGCCGAACGGCAGGCGCTGCTTGAAGATGAACAGCCATGCCGGCCCGATCCCGAACATTACGATAGGGTGCCGGTAAAGCCGGTAGCCGAGCCGGCCCCAGCGCGACAGCGCATTGTATTCGGCGATCGTCAGCGTCTCGATGTCGCCCACCCCGCGTTCGTCCAGGTTTCCGGCCGAGGCGTGATGCTCGGCATGCGCCCGGCGCCAGTAATCGTAAGGCGTCAGCGTCAGGATGCCGATGATCCGCCCGACCCAGTCGTCGAGGCGGCGGCGGGCAAAAAATGAGCCGTGGCCGCAATCATGCTGGATCATGAACAGCCGCAGCAGGAAAGCGGCGGCGGGAATGACGAGGATCAGGCCGGGCCAGAAGCTGTAATGAACCGCGGCCCATGCGGCGGCCCAGAACAGCGCGAAAGGCACGACCGTGACGGCAAGCTCGAAAGCGCTGCGTCCGGCCCGTGGCTGGCGATATCCGGCAAGGATCTTCAACCAGTGCTTTTCAGCGAAGGCCTCCTTATGCGCATCGGATGGTGCCGGGTTTTCATCGGGCTGGGCCGAAGCGGCAATCTGCATTTCCTCGCTCTCGTTGCGGCGCGCGGCTTCGATCACAGAATGACGCCGTGAAAAACAGCGATGCTCGAAAGGTCGAGGGCGTTCACCACGGCCGAGCGAAGGAGGAGGGGCGGATGATCCAACGGGTGCATTCTTTCAAGAGAGGTCATGGTCGCAGCACTTCCCGTTTTTCTGAAAGCATGTCAATGGGTGATTGTGCCGCGCCGGAGCGCGGCGCGTCCGGCGGCATGTGCCAAAGACGCTCTATCGCTGCGAGGCTGCCGACGATCCATTCCGGAAAATCGATTTCGCTTTGAGGAATTATGCCGTCCTGCCGGCAGCGGGGGCGCAAGCCGTCCCCGCCGCGCAGATGCGAGGCGCTACTTCTTCGGGGCGCTGCCGTGCGGCGCACTATTGGCGGCCGTCTTCATCTGGTTGGAGAATGTGCTGTCCGTCTTCGCCGCCTGCTTGTCCTTCTTCGGCTTGCGGACTTCGCGGTTGCTTCTCATTTGCCCTTTTGCCATGGATGAAATCTCCTCTCTCATTGCAATGGAAAGCTGCGGGCTGCGCCGCAATCGCCCCCGTTTGTCGGTCGCGATCGACGTTCGCGAGATGATAACGAAGGCAACCCGGCAGCGGCGGACCACAGGGAATGGAATGAAAACGCAGGCTCGAACCCGATGCCGGGGCTTTATCCCGGGAAACAGCCGTGCCGGAAACCCCGCCACCGCATATTTCGGTCAATCATCAATGACTTCTTATGGCATGAAAATGAGACGCCATTAAGGCGCTGCCGCAAGAAAGCCATATTTCAGCAGCGCCCGGTCTGCCCGTCCGGCAGAGGCTTCAATGAAGGAAAAGCTTCATCGGTGGAAAATTACCTTTCCAGCCGGCAGATACCAATCAGCCGGCGGCGCGTTTTTCGCGCGGCAATCCCTGTATCGCATATCGGTTGCAGATGGGAGTGATCGGTTTCGGCGGCGCCTTCGGCTTGCCGAAATGGTATTCGAGAGCCTTTGAGAGCAGGACCGGCGAGGTGACGCCCTCCTGGAACAGCCTGATCAACAGGACGGCTGCCACGTTGAAGACGCATTCGTCGTCGGTCGGGATTCTGGCGTCGTAGCCGGCCTCGTCGAGTACGCCCTGCAGCATGTCGAGATCGGACGAGGTCAGATGCGGCTTTGCGGAAGTGGAAGACATCGGCCCTCCTTTCGTCGGGGCGAGGGTATGGAAAACCCTCCGTCGGCAGCGCCCGTACAATGGCTGCCGAAGGCGAGACCATGCTCCTTTCACCGAGGCAAGGCAATGGGATTCTGCTGCTTATATGCGTTTTATCTTATGAAAAGCCCGCACCGGTTCGGGGTGCGGGCCGAAAGCCTCATTCCGCTGCCTGATAGGCCGACGTCCGCGCGGCCGATGTCCGCGGGCCGGCGGCTGCAAGCAGGGTGATCGCGATTGCAAGCAGCGCCACGAAGGCGATGCCGGCGACATAAGGATCCCAACCGAAATGCGGTGCGGCGCCGAATACCGCCGAGGCGGCTGCGAGCACGATGCCGCCGCCGATCTGGAAGGAGGCAAAGAGCAGTCCGGAGGCGAGCCCCGACTTGTCATCCTCGACGTCGGAAAGGGCTGCGACCTGCACGGAAGGGTAGGTCATGGCGTAGCCGAGACCGAGCGGGATCTGCGAGAACAGCACCAGCAGGATCGGGTCGACATGTCCGAGTGCGGTCACCCAGAAGATATAGCTGAAGGCCTGCAGGCCGACACCTGCGGCCATCAGCCCGGTGGCGCCGCGATTTTGCGCAAGGCTCGCAAAACGCGGCGCGAGGAACATCACGAAGACGCCGCCAAGCGCAAAGCAGAAGCCGGTGGTGAAGGCCGACCAGCCGATGACGTTCTGGTAATAGAGCGTCGCCAGGAACTGGAAGCCGACATAGGCGCCCTGGAACAGCGCGGCAATTGCATTGGCATGCCGGAGCTTCGCCCGGCGGAACATGCCGAGCGGCACCATCGGATCGGTATGGCGGGCTTCAACCGCGAGGAACAACAGGATCAGCACCAGCGACGCGGCGAGCGAAGCCCAGGTCGCAAAAGCCTGCCAGCCGGCGGCCGCGGCATTGGTGATGCCGAAGACGAAGAGCAGCAGGCCGGGGGTGATCGTCAGCGCGCCGGCCCAGTCGAAGCTTGGCCGCGGTCCTGTTCGTTTCGGATCGGCCGGCAGCGCCAGCGGCGCAAGCAGCAGCGTCAGGATGGCGACCGGCGCGCCCATCACCAGCGTCGCCCGCCAGCTGAAGATCGTCGCGGCACCGCCGAGCACCATGCCGAGCACGAAGCCGGTGGCGCCGGTGGAGGCGAAGACGCCGAGCGCTTTCGCCCGAGCGGCCCCTTCGCCGAAGACCGAGAGCAGCAGGGCGAGCGCTGCCGGCGCGGTGAAGGCGGCGGCGATGCCCTTGATCAAGCGGGCGGCGATCAGCGTCGGGCCGCTATCGACGAAGCCGCCGGCGATGCTGGCGGCGGCAAAGATCGCCAGTGACCAGAGGAAGACGCGGCGGTGGCCGAAGACGTCGGCGACCCGGCCGCCAAGCAGCAGAAAACCGCCATAGCCGAGCACATAGGCGCTGACGGCCCATTGCAGCGAAGTCGCCTCCATGCCGAGTTCGGCCTGGATGGCGGGCAGCGCGACACCAATGGTGGAGACGTCCATGGCGTCGAGAAAGTTGGCGGCGCAGAGCAGCAACAATGCCAGCCCCGCTCCGCTTTTCGATTTGGAAAGTGTCATCGAAACGTTCCTTCTTTGCTGCCGCCTCGTCGAGGGAGGATGCGCGGACGGCAGGGAACGAGAAAATGTACAGCTTCCTGACCTATTGCAAATTGATAGTAGCCATGCCAGGTATTACTCACGATGATGAATGATGCCACGCTTCGCAAAATCGACCTGAACCTGCTGCTCGCCTTTTCGGTGCTGATGCAGGAGCGCAATGTCAGCCGCGCCGCCGAACGGCTGCTGCTCGGCCAGCCGGGCCTGTCGGCGGCTTTGCGAAGGCTGCGCGAGGCGCTGGATGACGAACTCTTCGTGCGCGTCGGCCGCGGCCTGCAGCCGACGCCACGCGCCCTTTCGATTGCCCCGGCGATCGAGGATGCGCTGTCGGGCATCGAACGCGCCATCCGCCCGCAGGCCGACTTCGATCCGGCGAGCTGGCAGGGCGAGTTCCGCATCGGCATGTGCGACAATCTCGAATCCGCCTTCTTCGGCCCGCTTGCCGCCCGCCTGCTGCAGTTTTCGCCCGGCGCCCGGCTGATCGGCATCGCTTCGGAAAAGCGCGAGGCCGCCCGTCGGCTGGACGAGGGGGTTTTCGATTTCAGCGTTTCCGTGCATGACGAACCGGCCTCCTGGCACATCCGCGCGCCGCTGTTCAACCAGGCCTCGATCTGCATCTACGATGATGCTCAACTCAAGCTGAAGGCGCCATTGAGCCTTGAGGATTTCGCCGCGGTCGCCCATCTCACCGTCTCGTTCGAAGGCAATGCCGCGACCAGCATCGATGCCGCGCTGAGCCGCACCGGTCATGTCAGGCGCGTGGTGGCGACGGTGCCGCGCTTTTCCGCCCTGCCGACGGCGCTGCGGGCGATGCCCGCCATATCAATCGTGCCGGAATCGATCGGCCGCTGCATGGCGCAATTGCATGGCCTGACGATCGCTGCGCCGCCACTTTCGCTGCCGGCCGATCCGGTGACCATGCTCTATCGCCGGGTCGACCAGGCCGATGGCCGGGCGCGCTGGTTCCGCCGTCTGTTCCTCGACGTCGCCGGCGAGGCGCTCGTAGCCTCCGGCTGCCGCGTCTCGATATCGAGAGCTGCGGCCTGATCCTTATTATAGCTCGCCCTTGTGGAAATAGGCTTCGAGGCGGTAGCCGTCCGGATCGATGATGAAGGCGGCGTAATAGAACTGCCCGTAATCCGGCCGGATGCCCGGTTCGCCATTATCCGTGCCGCCGGAGGCGATAGCTGCCGCATGAAAGGCGTCGACCGCGGCTTCATCAGGCGCGACGAAACAGAAATGCAGCCCGGATCGCAGATCGGCAAGAACCGGCTGCTCGACCTGCATCACCCAGAGCCCGACCCGTTCCGGGCCGTAGCCGATCATGGTGTCGGAATTCGACAGGCGCTCATAACCGAGCGGAGCCAGCGCCGCATCGTAGAAACGGCGGGCTCTTTCCAGGTCTTTGACGCCGATGGAGACATGATCGAACATGGGCCGCAAAACTCCTTATATCGCTCGTTCCAGACGGATTTTTCACCTCAACATGGCGCGACCCCACCATCTTTCAACCGCCGTCGCAAGTCAACGAACGGCGCTGGCCGTTGCTGCCTGGAGACTCAGGCGATCCTGTTCGGCGGAAGTCGGTCAGCCGTCCAATCCGGCGATAGGAGTGACTGGCCCCGCATCGGCGGGACCAGTCGCAATCTCAGCCGTCGATCGCAGCCCATTTCGGAGCAATGCCCGTACCGCGGCCCAGGCCGTAACCAAGGCGGATATTGAGCATTCCCAAGGGTTCGAGCAGGCGAGCGGCATCGAGCGAGCCGGTTTTGTCGACAGCAAAGCCGGCGTCCTTGACCAGCGCTGCGGAGGTTTCGACAGCATCATCGTCGCCGGCCAGGAAGACCGGTATGGTGGAGGTGTGTTTTGGGGAGGCCGCGAACAGCTCGGCAAAGATGGTATTGAAGGCCTTGACGACCTTGGCGCCTCTGGCCCGGTGCTGGATTTCCTCGGCTGCCGACGTGTCGTGACCAAACAGCAGACCGGAAAAATCGGGCTTCAGCGGATTGGTGATATCGACGACGATTTTGCCCTGCAATGCCGTCGTTCCGGCAAATTCGAGCGCCGAAGCATAAGGCAGCGCGAGCACCAGAAAATCGGCTTCGGCCACGGCCGAAGAGATCGGTGCGCTCGTGGCGCCGATCTCCTCGGCAAGCGACTTTGCCGCGGCCTCATTGCGCGACGCCAGGATCAGATCGCGCTTGCCTGCCAGGCGACGCGCCAAGCCGGCGCCCATGTTTCCAGTTCCGATAATCGCGGTTTTCATGTGGTCGGTTCCTTTATCGAGTTGAATGACGTCGATATAGCCGACCGCGATCCCATCATGAATGGCATTGAATGGCGGAATATAATTGCATAAAAGTATCGAATGACCGATCTCACCAATTTGAAGACCTTTATAGCCGTGGCGACGGCCGGCAGTTTCGCCAAAGCTGCCGCCAGGCTCAACCTGTCGCCCGCCATGGTGGGCCGGCGCATTCAGGCTTTGGAAACCGACTATGGTGTCAAGCTGATCGAGCGCACCACGCGAACCCAGAGGCTGACCGAGATCGGCCTCCGGTTTCTGGAAAGAGCCAGCAGGGTCATCGATGAACTGGAGCAGTTGAACGACCTCGCCGGCCCCGCCAAGCACGAAATATCCGGCCACCTTCGCATCAGCGGCCCGACGACGCTCGGCGTCAAGCGCTTGGCATCGTCCATTGCTCGCTTTGCCAATCAGCATCCCGCTGTCAGTCTGGAGCTTAATCTGACCGACCGGAACGTCGATCTGATCGCCGAAGGCTATGATCTTGCCATTCGGGTGGCGCATCTGCGGCCATCTTCCTTGATCGCAAGAAGGATCGGCACCTATCGCTTCGTCTGCTGCGCCTCTCCCGGTTATCTCGGCAAGAACGGCGTGCCGACACATCCCGAGCAGTTGCAACAGCACCGCTGCATCCTGAGCCTCAACCTCGTCCCGCGCGATCAATGGCATTTCGAAGATCAGGAGGGACGGGCGCTGGCGGCAAAGATCAACAGCAATATCGGGATCGACAATGGCGAAGCCATGCGCGTTGCCGCGGTGGAGGACGCCGGCATCGTCTACGCGCCGCTGGTCCTGGTCGAGGACGACATCGCCGCCGGGCGGCTGACCGAGGTGCTCGCCGATTGGGAAAAGTACAGCCTGCCGATCCACGCGGTGCACCCGTCGCGGCAATTCGTGCCGCGCCGGGTAAAGGCCGCGATCGGCTGGATCGCCGGGGATCTCCGCCGCTAGAATCGTGCAAGCAGCCGCGGCGCGACCCTACTGCAGTTGCGGCTTCTTGAGAAAGCTGTTGCGGTCGGCGGACTTGATGCGCAGCCAGGCCTCCCGGCCGTTCCTGAGAATCCGCATCGGAATTTCGGCGCCGGCCGGGCCGCTGCTCCAGACCTTGCGGTAGAAATCGGCCAGGCCGTCGACCTCCTCGTCGCGGATCTCCGAGATGATATCGCCCTGCCGCAAGCCCGCCTGGGCGGCCGGACCGCCTTCGGCGACGCTCATCACCACCACGCCGCCATTACTCTCGGCGGAGAATGCGCCGAGCCAGGGCCGCGGCGGCTTGTTGACCTGGCCGCGGTTCAGCAGATCGTCGAGGATCGGCGTCAAAAGGTCGATCGGCACGACCATATTGATATCGGCGACCTCGTCGCCCTGGCTCATTTGCAGGCGAAGCGAACCGATGCCGAGAAGCTTGCCGTCCGAACCGATCAGCGCCGCACCGCCCCAGGAGGGGTGGGCCGGCGCCGTGAAGATCGCCTCGTCGAGCAGATATTCCCAATAGCCGGCGAATTCCTGCCGGGCGACGATGTTCGCCTCGACGAATTCGCCGACGCCATCGGCAAGCACGACGGCATCGCCGGGCTTGGCGCTTGCCGCGTCGCCGAGATCCACTGCCGGCGCATTCAGAACCCCGAGCGCCTGCACCAGGCCGAAACCGGTTTCCTGATCATAGGCAAGCGCATGCGCGGGGACGACGCGCCCGTCACGGGTGGTCAGCCAGACCTCTTCGGCCTCGGTAATGAGATAACCGATGGTCAGCACCAGCCCATTGTCGCGAATGACCACGCCGCTGCCCTCCCGGACGGTGCCCAGCGTCTCCGCTGTGAAGGCATCGTCCGGAATGGAAGAACGAACGGCCACGACTGACCGCAAAATCGGATCGATATTCATGCTTTCATCCCGATAGGCGCCGGCGCGAGAGACCCAAAATCCGGCGCACCCTGTCTTGAATAGGTAAGAAGATGAGTGGGCGGCGGCAAGGCTAAGGCCGATGGAATTTCCTACCTCCTGGAAGCCAAGGCGCCATACATTCAATGGGCAATCAAATCGCTCGGAAAAAGCCGCACCATGCCATCCGCTGCCAGCACCAAAATCCTAGGCGCGATATTTCTGGTGACAGCGCCAATGTGCAACAATATACGGTCAATCCCATCAGGCTCAGGCTGACACGGATTTGCGACATGAAAGACTGGCATCCCGATCTCGGCCGCAGCAGCAGCCCCCGTTACATGGCCATCGCCGATGTCATCGAAATGGATCTGCGCAGCGGCCATCTGGTGGCCGGCGACCGGCTGCCGCCGCAGCGTGAACTCGCCAAGCGGCTGAACGTCGATTTCACCACGGTGGCGAGAGGCTATGTCGAGGCGCAGAAGCGCGGGCTTGTCGATTCGCATGTCGGCCGCGGCACCTTCGTCACCGGAGGCGCGGACAGGGAGCGCCAGGGTTTCGCGGCTGGCGCCGCAGCCGATCCGCGCCGCGCATCTGTCGTCGATTTCTCGATGAACATGCCACCGGAGCCGGATGATCCGGAACTGATCGCCCGCATGCGCGAGGGCATGGCGGCGGTGGCCGCAAACCTCATTCCGCTTCTGCGCTATCAGGGCTTCGGCGGTTCCGGTATCGACAAGGAGGCCGCCGCCGCCTGGCTCAGCCGTCGCGGGCTCAAGCCCTCGCAGGAGCGGATATTCGTCACCCCGGGCGCCCATCCGGCCCTGCTGGCGATCTTCGGCCTGCTGGCAAAACCGGGCGAAACCGTGCTTTCGGAAATCATCACCTATCCCGGCATGCGCTCGATCGCTGCCCAGCTGCGACTCAATCTGGCCGGCCTGGCGATGGATGAGGACGGTGTGCTGCCGGGCGCCTTCGCCGAAGCCTGCGAGCGGCTGAAGCCGAAGGCGCTCTATCTTAATCCGACGCTGCAGAACCCGATGACGCTGACTGTCCCGGCCAGGCGCCGCGAGGAAATTGCGGCGGTCGCCCGCAAATATCACGTGCCGATCGTCGAAGACGATGCTTACGGCTTCATCCCGCAGCAGGGCCCGACGCCGCTCGCGGCAATAGCCCCCGATCTGACCTGGCACATCGGCGGCCTGGCGAAATGCATCGGCGCCGGTCTGCGCCTTGCCTATGTGGTGGCGCCGGATAGCAAGGCGGTCTGGCCCTTCGTCAGCGCCATGCGCGCCAACAATGTCATGGCCTCGCCGCTGACCCTGGCGCTCGTCACCCGCTGGATCGAGGACGGCACCGCCGATGCGATCCTGCGTTTCATCCGCGACGAGACCGCCGCCCGCCAGCGGATGGTCGCCGCCATCCTGCCGGCCGGCGGCTTCCGCGCCGACCCGATCAGTTTCAACATCTGGCTGCCGCTTTCCAACGGCTGGACCCGCTCCACCTTCGGCAGCCATATGCGCTCCGCCGGCATCGGCGTCGTGGCAAGTGATGCCTTCACGGTCGAGGGCGCCGCACCCGAGGCCGTGCGGGTCTGCCTCGGCGGCCCGATCGGCCGCGAGAAACTGCAGGGCGCCCTGGAATTCATGGCCCATGCACTTGAGGGGCCACCGGAAATGGCGGCTTCGTTCTTCTGACCCGGCAACGCCGCGCCGTGCCTTCAGGCAATTACAAGTCCTTCTTCATCATGTCCGTGCAATCCGCGGTCGGCTCGACCTGCGGAAATCTGCGGCATTCTGACGAGTTGACTGGCAATGTCCCGGCAATGTATTTATATTGAATGCATACATTGTTGAGCATTGATTGGTTTAATGCTCGCGCAGAATAAGGTGTGATCATCATGGAGACCGAATATCCCCCGCTTCCGCCGCTGCAGACCGGCATCAGGGGGCGCTGCCCGCGCTGCGGCCAGGGCCATATGTTCAAGGGTTTCCTGACCTTGCAGCCGCAATGCGAGGCCTGCGGTCTCGATTATTCCTTCGCCGATCCGGCCGACGGTCCGGCTTTTTTCGTCATTTGCTTTGCCTGCATCCCGAGCGTGCTGCTCGGCGTCTGGCTGGAGGTGGCTTTCTCGGCGTCGATCTGGGCGCAGCTCCTGATCACCGGCCCCTTCATGCTCGCGACCTGCATTCCGCCGCTCAGGCCGCTGAAGGGCTGGCTGGTCGCCAGCCAGTATTTCTACAAGGCGGAAGAGGGCAAGCTTGCCTAAAGCATTTCGCGCAAAAGTGTGCAGCGCTTTTGTCAGGCAAAGCGCGGAGCGCTTTTGCCGCAACGACATGCGTAAAAACAAAGGGCTAAAGCGCAAGGAGCGAATCTGAAAGATCGCGACGCGCTTTAGGGCTTGTTGAGCGTCGCGCGCAGGCGCGGCGTGGCGAAATCGATGAGCGCCCGCAATTTCAACGGCACCATGCCCTGCGCGGGATAGACGAGATGCACCGGTGCCGGCGGCGGTTCGAAATCGACAAGCAGCGGCGTGAGCAGCCCGGCCGTCTCGGCACGGGCGGCCTGGTAAGACAGCACCCGAGTGATCCCGAGGCCGGCGACCGCCGCATCCACCGCCGCCTCGGCGGTGTTGACGGCAAGCCGTGAACGGATCGGCACGGTGAGATCGCGTTTTCCCTCTGTGAATGTCCAGTTCAGCGTCGAGGCCATGCTCTCGAAGGTGATGCAGTCATGTGTGGAAAGATCGGCTGGGTGCGGAGGCGTGACGTGCCGCCTCAGATAATCCGGGCTGGCATAGGCGGTCCGGCGGATCGCGCCGAGCCTGACGGCGATCAGGTTGCTGTCCGGCAGATTGCCGATCCTGAGCGCCACATCGATATGATCCTCGACGAGGTTCGACAGCCGGTCGCCAAGCATCAGCCGCAGATTGATATCGGGATAGGCTTTGAGGAAATCCACCACGACGGGCAGTACATGCAGCCGCCCGAAGACGATCGGCGCGGTCATCGTCAACGCGCCCTTCGGCGCGCTATATTCACCGGCCGCCGCCCGTTCCGCCTCTTCCACCCGATCGAGAATTTCCCGCGCCGCCTCCACATAGGAACGGCCGGCCTCGGTCAGCGTGACCTTGCGGTTGCTTCGCTGCAGCAAGCGGGCGTTCAGATGCGCTTCCAGTTCGGAAATCTTGCGGCTGACGGTTGCCAGCGGCGTCCGCAGATGCCGTGAGGCGGCCGACAGGCTGCCCTGTTCGACAACGGCGAGAAGCACGGTCATGGCGTCGAGGCGGTCCATTCTTTCCTTCCGAAAATCGGGAATATGCCTTCCAGATTAGCATTCTACTACAATCAAGTGGAAGGCAATAGATTAGCCGCAGATGGCAAGCGGCCATCGTCAATCGCGGCCCGTCGTTCGGGAAGACTAAAGGAAACTGCCAATGAAACTCTACCATCACCCGCTTTCCGGCCATGCCCACCGGGTTCACCTGTTTCTGTCGCTGCTTGGCGTGCCCTATGAACTGGTCGAGGTCGACATGGCGGTGGGCGCCCATAAGGCACCGGAGTTTCTGAAGCTCAATCCATTCGGCCAGGTGCCGGTGCTCGACGACGACGGCACGGTCGTCACCGATTCCTCTGCCATCCTCGTCTATCTCGCGCGCAAATACGGCCGCACCGATTGGCTGCCGGAAGGAGCCTTGGCCGCGGCGCGAATCCAGAAATGGCTGTCGGTTGCTGCGGGTGAGATCGCATATGGGCCGTGCGCTGCGCGATTGGTGGCTGTCTTCGGCGCCGATTTCCGCGCGGACGAGGTGATCGCCCGGGCGCACCGCATTCTCGCGCTGATCGAGGCGGAGCTCTCCGACCGCAGCTTCCTGCTCGGCGACAATCCGGTGATCGCCGACATCGCGCTCTACAGCTACATCGCCAATGCGCCGGAGGGCAATGTCGACATCGCGGCCTATCCAAGCGTCCGCGCCTGGCTTGCGCGCATCGAGGCGCTGCCGGGCTTCGTCGGCTTTCGCAAGACGAAGATCGGCCTTGCCGCATGAGACGCCGCTGGGACGGATCACCGTCCCGGTTTCCCAAATGGTGGCCTTAAGGAGGTCGTGATGCCGGAGCAGACAAGACAAGACGCGACGTCACCCTGGCATCAGGGGGAACTCGCCATGCAGCGCAGCGTCGGCGTCGTCGAACGCATGGATGGGCCCGGACGCAATTTCGTCCGCAAGGCGATGCTGGAGCAGCACCGCGCTTTCTTTCCGATGCTGCCTTTCATAGTGCTCGGCGCCGTCGATGCCAAAGGCGATGTCTGGGCAACGTTGCGGGCCGCGCGACCGGGATTCCTGTCCTCGCCGGATCCGGAAATCCTCGATGTCGACCTACCGCGCGACCGGGTCGATCCGGCCGAGGCCGGCATGGAGCATGGCGACGCGATCGCCATGCTCGGCATCCAGCTCGAGACCCGGCGGCGCAACCGGCTGAACGGCGTCATCCGCAGAACGGATGCCGAAGCTTTCCGCGTGCGCGTCGGCCAGAGCTTCGGCAACTGCCCGCAATATATCCAGCCGCGCTCTTGCGTCTTTGCCCGCGATCCCGACAGATCGACAACGGCGGCGCCGCTGCATTCCGCTCAACTTGACGATCGCATGCGTGGGATGATCGAGGACGCCGATACCTTTTTCGTCGCTTCCTATGTCGACCGCGACTATGGCGAGCGGCAGGTGGACGTGTCGCACCGCGGCGGTTATCCCGGCTTCGTGCATCTCAGCGCTGACGGCGTCCTCACCATTCCCGATTTTTCCGGCAATCGGTTCTTCAACACACTCGGCAATTTCCTGGTCAACCCGAGGGCCGGGCTGGTCTTCATCGATTTCGAAACCGGCGACATGCTGCAGATGGCAGGGAAGGCCGAGGTGGTACTGGATTCGCCCGACATCACAGGTTTTCCAAACGCGGAGAGGCTGTGGCGTTTCACGCCGGAAAAGATCGTGCTTCGCCCGGATGCCCTGCCGCTGCGATGGAGCAAGGGAAGCGCCGATCTGCTGCGCCGTTCCCGCGGGTGACGGGGGCGCCTGGCTGCCTCTCGACCTCCGACGTAAAACGCTGCGGCTGCCTTGCAAACAAATGTACCGATAGGTACAATGATAACTGTTCAGTACAGGAGCGCACCAATGTCCAGCCTCGTCCCGCCTTTCACCCTTGAGGCCGCCACCCGGAAAGTCCGCCTTGCCGAGGACGGCTGGAACAGCCGCGATCCCGAGCGCGTCTCGCTCGTCTATACGCCGGACAGCCGCTGGCGGAATCGCGCTGAATTCGTCAACGGCCGTGCCGAGATCGTCGCCTTCCTCACCCGCAAATGGGCCAAGGAGCTGGATTACCGGCTGATCAAGGAGATCTGGGCCTACACCGATGATCGCATCGCCGTGCGCTTTGCCTATGAATGGCACGATGACAGCGGCAACTGGTTCCGCTCCTATGGCAACGAGAACTGGGAATTCGATGCTGCCGGCCTTATGCAGCGCCGCTTCGCCTGCATCAACGATCTGCCGATCCGCGAATCGGAGCGTAAATACCATTGGCCGCTCGGACGGCGGCCGGATGATCATCCCGGTCTGACCGAGCTTGGCCTCTGACGCAAGCGAGCCCAAGGAACTCCGCCGGTGAAGACCGTCCACGAACGCGCCGACATCGTGCCGCTATTGGCGGAAATTTTCCGCGAACTCGGCTATGAGGGCACGTCGCTCAGTCGCATCACCGAACGCACCGGCCTCGGCAAGGGCAGCCTTTACCACTTCTTTCCCGGCGGAAAAGAGGAGATGGCAAGCGCCGTGCTTGCCGATATCGACGCCTGGTTCGAGCAGGCGATCTATCGGCCGCTGAGACAGGGCGACGCGCACCAGGCGATCGCAGCGATGTGGGTCAATGTGAATGATTACTTCAGATCAGGCCGCCGCATCTGCCTTGTCGGCGCCTTCGCCCTTGACGACACAAGGGAACGGTTTTCGGCGGCGATCGGCGACTATTTCATCCGCTGGATCGCTGCCTTGCATTCGGCGCTGAGCCGGGCAGGCTGTTGCGAGGCGGAGGCGAAAGCGCTGGCCGAGGAAGGTGTCGCCGGCATACAAGGCGCGCTGGTGCTGGCGCGGGCGCTGGCAGACGAAACGATCTTCACACGCTCGCTGGAAACGCTGGCGAAGCGCTTTGAGGCAGCGACGCGATGAGGACTGGCCTTACATCCGCGCCGCTTTGCCTGTATCTCTCAGCGCTGTTGTTGGGGCTGCGGGGCCGGGCGCGGATTTTCCCGTTCAAGGCGAATCTGGCGCCACTCGTTTTCCATCTGGTCGACGAGGTGCTGGGGAATGGTGGTTTGCGTCGTGGCGGGCGTCTGCATCGGAAGTCTCCTCAAGGCTTCAGGGCAGCTAAATGCATTGCACAAGACAAAAGCTGTGTAAATCAGTGGCTTAAACACTTTAAACGATTAAATCAATTTTAATCGATTAAGACTGTTTTAACCATGACATTTCTGGGAAGCGCGGAATGGTTGTCCACATGGACCGAAGTTTCTTTTTCGATGCGGTGAGGGGCGATCTCTTCAAGGGAGAGATGACGCATCCTCAGGTAGTGGGGATCACGGCGATTCTCGATGCCTGGGATGAGCGGTTTTCGCAGGCCGACCGGCGGTGGCTCGCCTATATCCTGGCGACCGCCTATCACGAGACCGCCTATACGATGCAGCCGGTTCGCGAGACGCTGGCGCAAAGCGATGCCCGTGCCGTCGAGATCCTGGAAACGGCCTTTTCCGCCGGCCGGCTTTCCTGGGTAAAGACGCCCTATTGGCGGCCCGATGAAGATGGCCGCAGCTGGCTCGGGCGCGGCCTGGTGCAGCTCACCCACAAGCGGAACTACGAGGCGATGAGCGTGCTGACGGGCATCGACCTCGTTGCCGATCCTGACCGGGCGATGGAGATGGATGCGGCGGTGACGATCCTGATCGACGGCATGCTGCAGGGCAGCTTCACCGGCCACAAGCTTGCCGATCACCTGAACGCGGCGAGCGAGGACTGGGTGAATGCGCGGCGCATCGTCAACGGCACCGACCGGGCGGAAAAGCTCGCGGCTTACGCAATGGCCTTCCATGCGGCGATGCGTCCCAATGCTGCGCATGGCGTGATCGCGCGGTTGAAGGCCTGGGGTTCGCGTGTTATCGCGCGGCTGACCCTCTGAAACTTGACAGGAGCTTCGCGTGATCCGCCATATCGTCTTCTTCACCGTGCAGGAGGAGCATCTGCAGGAGGTGAGGGCCGGGCTGTCGATTCTGACCGCCATTCCGCATGCGCGGCTCCTGGAAATCGGCACCAATGTGAAGACCGATCAGCTGGGCACCGAGATCGATCTCGTGGTCTATGGCGAATTCGACGACGAGGCAGCACTTGCCGCCTACAAGGCCCATCCGGATTATCAGCTCTCGATCGAGCGGGTGCGGCCGCTCCGGGAAAAGCGCATTGCCGCCGATTACGACAGCCGCACGGCGGTGACGCGGCCGCTTTGAATTTCAAAAGCATTCGGCTGTCACATTCCGTTGAAATTTCAAGCGGATGACTGATTTTCCGGAGCGGGAGCGCGCCGCAGCTCAATCAACTTCCGAGCCGCCCGACTCAACTTTCGAAAAAGCGGCGGCAAGCGATTCAAAAGATTCGGCAAAAGCGGCCGCACCGTCGCGATGCGTGGACGGAAAGCCGCTCTCGTCCTGATGCCGATGATAATCAAAACCTATTAAGAAGGGCTGACCTGACTGCCGATTTCTTGAGCGGCGGCCGGACTGGGCTGGGGCGTGTGGGCGCGCACCATCGCCATCAACATCAGCACGAAGGTTAGCGACAAGGCTGCGAGAATGGCACAGGCGATGAGTGCCGGCCCGGTGCCGGCGCGGTCGAGGATGGCGGTGAAGATGACCGGGGCGATGGCATTCGCGAGGTTTTGCGGCAGCGATAGCCGGGCCGATTGCAGGCCGTATTCGCCCGGTGAAAACACTGCCAGCGGCAGAAGCGCGCGGGCGACGGTCATGACGCCGGCGCCGAAGCCGTAAAGCAGAACGAAGGTGACGAGCAGCGGCGGCGACGAACCGGCGACCAGCATGATCGGGAAACTGACCATCATCAGGCCGATGCCCATGGCCGCGCTGAGCATGGGATTGCCGCGCCGGCCGAGCAGCATGTCGAGGAAACGCGCCGAGATGCCGAGCAGGCCGCGTGCCGAGCCGAGCTGCAGCGCGAAGGCCGGCGAAGCGCCGGACTGGCGGAAGATCTCGAGCAGCGATGGCGAGATGCCGAAGGTGATGAAGGTCGAGATCGTCGTCGCAGCCGCAATCAGCAGGAAGGCTTTGCGCCGCGCCACTTTGGACAGCGGCAGCGGCGCGAGGTCCAAGGCGGCGCCTTCGACATGCGTTACGATCGGTTTCGGCAGAGCGAAAAGATGCAGCGGCAGGCAGATGAAGAATTGCAGGCCGGCTGAGATGAGAAAGGTGACGCGCCATCCCACCGTTTCGTTCAGCAGGCTGAGAATCGGCCAGAAGATGGTGCTCGATAGGCCGGTGAACAGCATGAGAATGGCGATGACCCGTTTGCCGTTCGCGCCTTCGCGCTCGACGACGGCGGTATAGGCCGGTGCCGAAAGACCGAACGCGCCGCCGATGCCAATGACGACCCAGGCGGTGGCATAGAGCAAGACGCCGTTTGCCGCGGCAAGCAGAGAGAGGCCAAGCGCAAAGGTGAGCGATGAGGCCGAAAGCACCCGCGCGGCGCCGTAGCGGGCGAGCCAACGGCCGGTCGCGGGACCAAGCATGGCGCTGATCATCATCATGATCGTCAGGCCGGCAAACACCACCTCGTTCGCCAAGCCGAGAGCGGGCGCCACGATGCGGCCCATGACCCCGAGCATGTCGAAAGTCGTGCCCCAGCCGATCAGTTGGGTGACGGCAAGCACGCTAACCGTCTGCGCCGAGCGGAAGCGGTGGAAATTTGGCATGGGTGCTGAAATGGCCTGAATGCGGGACCCAAGGACATAACAGTTTCAATCGGCCGGTAAAAGCTGCGATTGCAATTCCCGCAGCATTCACCAGCAGCCGTGGCATGGATGCTCGGGTCAAGCCTGATGCTCGGGTCAAGCCTGATGCTCGGGTCAAGCCCGATGCTCGGGTCAAGCCCGAGTAGGTGGGGAGCCCAGGGAGAAAATACCGTAAGTCGCAGCGGTTTTGTCGAAATTGCCATCCTTTGTTTTGCGCAAATCCGCTTCCGCGATTTTGATGGAATTCCTCCAGACGTCCCGCCTCTTGCCGGTCGTTACCCCCACTCTCCGTCCTGCTCGGGCTTGACCCGAGAATCCACGCCCAGCCCCCCTGCGCATCTAGCGCCGCAGACTTTTCCCACACGGAGAAGGCCGCTGAACCTGCCACGGCAGCAGCTGTCGCCAGCAGTCGAGAATGGTTCTAAACGACCTGTATTACAGCGCATTCATTTGCCATTCAGGTCGCGTGAGTACATATTCGGGGCACGTTGGCATTACCTTGAAAGCATAGCACATGGCCTTTCCTTTGAGCGTCGCAGCATTGGCCGCCGGACTGGTGGTATCGGCGCCCTCACCGGATGGCGCGGGCACCCTCATTCATAGCGTGGCGGGCGATTGCAGTGCCGCCGCGGCCCAGGTCGTCGAGCAGACGGGCGGGCAGCTGCTGTCCGTGCAGCCGGTGGGCGATACCTGCATCATCACCGTTCTGGTGTCGGGCAACGGCCAGCGTCCACGCAAGGTGACGGTAAAGGTTCCGATGTAGGCGGAATCGGTCTATTCAGGACATAACCGATTTGAAGCGGACGAAGGCGGACCGATGCGCATTCTGGTAGTCGAAGACGACGTCAATCTGAACCGGCAGTTGGCCGACACGCTGAAGGAGGCGGGTTATGTCGTCGACCAGGCGTTCGACGGCGAGGAAGGCCATTTCCTCGGCGATACCGAGCCCTATGACGCCATCATTCTCGATATCGGCCTGCCGGAGCTGGACGGGGTCTCCGTTCTTGAGAAATGGCGCGGCGCCGGCCGCGGTGTGCCGGTGCTGATCCTGACGGCGCGCGACCGCTGGAGCGACAAGGTCGCCGGCATCGACGCAGGCGCCGACGACTATGTGACCAAGCCCTTCCATGTCGAGGAGGTGCTGGCGCGCATTCGGGCGCTGATCCGGCGTGCGGCCGGGCATTCCTCATCCGAGATCGTCTGCGGGCCGGTGCGGCTCGATACGAAATCTTCGAAGGCGACGGTCAATGGCACGACGCTGAAGCTGACTTCGCACGAATACCGTCTGCTCGCCTATCTCATGCATCACATGGGTGAGGTCGTCTCGCGCACCGAGCTGGTCGAGCACATGTACGACCAGGATTTTGACCGCGATTCCAACACGATCGAGGTCTTTGTCGGCCGTTTGCGCAAGAAGATGGGCGTCGATCTGATCGAAACGGTGCGCGGTCTCGGTTACCGCATCCAAGCGCCGAAACATGCGAATTAAGTCGCTCACCGCACGTGTTTTGCTGCTGACCACGGTCTGGTCGACGGTGGCGCTCGTGGTGATCGGCCTCTTGATCTCCACCCTTTACCGCAAGAGCGCCGAGCGTGGTTTCCAGGATCTGTTGCGGGCGCAGCTCTATAACGTCATCAACTCGGTGACGATAGGCGATCAGGGCGCGCTCAGCGGCAGTCCGCAGCTCGGCGACCTGCGCTTTGCCCAGCCGAAGACCGGCTGGTACTGGGTGGTGGAGCCGCTCGGCACCTATACGACGGCGCCGCTGGTGTCGCCCTCGCTCGGCTCGGCGCTCATTCCGGTGCCTTCGGTCGTCGAGGCGCCCTTCGACAAGAATTACGAACGCTACTACCAGGTGACGGATGCCTCCGGAAACCGCGTGCAGGTGGCCGAAACCGAAGTGGTGCTCGATACCGATGGGCGCGCGGCGCGGGTCCGCGTCACCGGCAATGTCGATGTCGTCGAGGACGACGTGCGCACCTTTTCCCACAGCCTCTATCTGGCGCTCGCCGGCTTCGGCGTCGGCAGCCTGATCGTCAATGCGCTGGCGATTCTCTACGGCCTGAAGCCGCTCGACAAGGCGCGCGCCGCCTTGGAGCGCATCCGCGCCGGCGAGAGCGAGCAGCTGAAAGGCGATTTCCCGCGGGAGATTCTGCCGCTCGCCAATGAGGTCAACGCGCTGATCGACAGCAACCGCCGCATCGTCGAGCGGGCCCGCATGCAGGTCGGCAATCTCGCCCATTCGCTGAAGACGCCGATCGCCGTTCTCCTTAATGAGGCGCGCGTGCTCGAAAAATCCCATGGCGAACTGGTGCGCAGCCAGGCGGAATCGATGCAGGGCCAGGTACAATCTTATCTCAACAGGGCGCGCATCGCCGCGCAGCGCGAATCCGTGCTCGCCCGCACCGATGCCGAGCCGGCGCTGGAGCGGCTGGTGCGCGTCATGCGCCGGCTGAACGTCGATACCGAATTCGATCTCGTCGTCTCGCCGCCGCATCTGGCCGTCGCCATGGAGCAGCAGGATCTCGAGGAGACCGTCGGCAATCTCCTGGAGAATGCGGCCCGTTTTGCCAAGAGCAAGGTCCGGCTTTCCGCCGTCGAGGCCGGCGACGACGTCAGGGGGGCTGAGGCGAGCGCGCGCCGCCACTGGGTGGAGCTCGCCGTCGAGGATGACGGGCCGGGCCTGGAGCCCGACCAGATCCGCGAGGCGCTGAAGCGCGGCCGCAGGCTCGACGAAAGCAAGCCCGGAACCGGGCTTGGCCTGTCGATCGTCACCGAGATTTCCGGTGAGTATCAGGGGCGGCTCGAGCTCTCCCGCGGCGAATGGGGCGGGCTCAAGGCGAAGCTTATCCTGCCGGGCATCACAAAGGATGTTGCATGAGCAACTGCTTGATGTCACAAAGATACTGGCAAGCGTATAGCATGCTTTGCCTTAATGCTGACACGGGGACGCTGCACTTCGATCGGCTGAATTTGACCCCTGATCGTGGTTCGACGCAATGATTTTACGCTCGCAAGGCATGATCGCTTCCGCTCTTCTCGTCGCCGTCGCGCTCTCCGGCTGCACGACGACGAAAGGTGCCGCTTCACGCGGCATTTTTTCGAGCAAGCCCTCGGCCTCGGCCGCCTTCCTCACCGCGTTGCAGGGCGGCCTTGCCGGCCGCAGCGGCGTGACGCTGAACGATAGCGACAAGCAGCGGGCGCTGGAGGCGGAATATCGGGCGTTGGAAGGTGCGGCCGTCGGCCAGCCGGTGCTGTGGACCGGCAACGACGTCACCGGCAAGGTGGTTGCCGCCGCACCCTATCAGGTTGGCTCGCAGAACTGCCGGCAATATACCCATACGCTGACCGTCGACGGCAAGGACACCGTGGTGCGGGGCGCTGCCTGCCGCAACGAGGATGGCAGCTGGTCGCCGCTCGGCTAAATCAGGTGAATTGCGGCTTATAGCCTCAAATCTTCGTCATTCCGGCTTTGGCAGTTGGAATGGCGACGCGCTTCACGTATTTGGGCCGATATGCTGTTCTGGATTCTCGTTGCCGTTCTGACGGCAGTCGTCGCTGCCATCCTGCTCTACCCCCTTCTGCGCGGTGCGAAGGCGGCGGAAAACCTCCGTGCGGGTGAGGCGGCGGTCTATCGCGACCAGCTGCGCGAACTTGACCGCGATCTCAACGGCGGGCTTATCACGCCTGAAGAAGCCGACTATGCCAGGGCCGAAATCGGCCGTCGGCTGATCGCCGTTTCCGCCGGCGAGCCGGAAGAGGCGCCGAAGCCCGCGCGGCATCACCGTTTCACCGAGGCCTTCGTGCTGCTCGTGCTGCCGCTTCTCGGGCTCTGTCTTTATCTGACGACGGGCCGGCCGGACTTGCCCGCGCAGCCGCTGGAAGCGCGGCTGGAAAATCCCGGCAACGATGTGGCGGTGCTGATCGCCAAGGCGGAACGGCACCTGGCGCAAAGCCCCGATGACGGTAAGGGCTGGGACGTGCTGGCGCCGATCTATCTCCGCACCATGCGGGTGAACGATGCGCAACTGGCCTACCGCAACGCCATCCGGCTGCTCGGCCCAAGCCCGGCCCGGCTCGACGGCCTTGCCGAGACGCTGATGGCCGTCTCCGACGGTGTGGTGACCGAGGAGACGCGTCAGGTGCTGGAACAGTCGCTGACGCTGGAACCGGACAATCCGCGCGCCCGCTTCTACGTCGCCCTCAGCATGGAGCAGGCGGGACAGTCCGATGAGGCACGCAAGGCCTTCGAGGCGTTGGCGAAACAATCGCCGGCCGATGCGCCCTGGCTGCCGCTGGTCAATGAGCATATCGCCATGAATGGCGGCGCGCCGGCCGGTGCGGCTGCCCCGGGCGCCGGTGCGGCTGCCTCGGGCGCCAATCAGGCTGCCCCGGGCGCCAATCAGGCTGCCCCCGGCAATCCCACGCAGCAGGATGTCGCGGCGGCCGAAAACATGAGCGCCGGCGACCGGCAGCAGATGATCCGCGGCATGGTTGAAAGCCTCGATGCCAAGCTTAGCGCAGAACCGAACAATTTCGAGGGATGGGTGCGGCTCGTCCGCTCTTACGCCGTCTTGAACGACAAGGATCGTGCCGCCGCTGCGCTGAAGCGCGGGCTTGCAGCCTTTCCGCCGCCCGGCGAACAGGGCAGGCAATTGCTGGCGATGGCCAAGGAACTCGGCATATCAACGGAAGGATTGGCTGAATGACCCGCAAGCAGAAGCGCCTGGCGGTGATATCAGGTGGCATGGGCTTCATTGCCGCCGCCGTGCTGCTGGTCATGTTCGCCTTCAGCCAGTCGGTCGCCTATTTCTACATGCCAGCCGATCTGGCCAAGACGCCGGTGGCGCCGGAAACCCGCATCCGGCTCGGCGGCCTCGTCGGCGAAGGCAGCGTCGTGCGCGGCGCCGGCTCGACCGTGGAATTTTCCGTCACCGACGGCAGTGCCAATGCCGTGAAAGTCCAATATACCGGGATCCTCCCCGATCTCTTCCGCGAAGGGCAGGGGGTCGTCACCGAAGGCATGTTTGCGCCGGGCACCAACATCTTTACCGCCGATACCGTGCTCGCCAAGCATGACGAGACCTATATGCCGAAAGACGTGGCCGACAGGCTGAAGCAGCAGGGGCTGTGGAAAGAGGGGCAAGGCGAGGAGGCGAAGGCGACGCAATGATCATCGAGATCGGCCATTACGCGCTGGTGCTGGCGCTGGCAACGGCGCTCATCCTTTCGATCGTGCCGGTCATCGGCGCCCGCCGCCATGACCGGGCGATGATGGATGTGGCGACCGTCGGTTCGCTGGCGATGTTTGCGCTTGTCGCCTTCTCCTTCGGCGTCTTGACCTATGCCCATGTCGTCTCCGACTTCTCGGTCGAGAACGTCTGGGAGAATTCGCATTCGCTGGTGCCGCTGATCTACAAATATTCCGGCGTCTGGGGCAATCACGAGGGATCGATGATGCTCTGGCTGCTGATCCTGACGCTGTTCAGCGCCCTGGTCGCCGTCTTCGGCCGCAACCTGCCGGAGACGCTGAAGGCCAATGTGCTTTCCGTGCAGGCCTGGATTTCGGTTGCCTTCACCCTGTTCATCCTGCTGACCTCCAATCCCTTCCTGCGGCTCGATCCGGCGCCGGCCGAGGGCCGCGATCTCAATCCGGTCCTGCAGGATATCGGTCTGGCGATCCACCCGCCGCTGCTCTATCTCGGTTATGTCGGCTTCTCCGTCTGCTTCTCCTTTGCCGTCGCCGCACTCCTCGAAGGCCGCATCGACGCCGCCTGGGCCCGCTGGGTGCGGCCCTGGACGCTCGCCGCCTGGACCTTCCTGACGCTTGGCATCGCCATGGGCTCCTACTGGGCCTATTACGAACTCGGCTGGGGCGGCTGGTGGTTCTGGGATCCGGTTGAGAACGCCTCCTTCATGCCCTGGCTTGCCGGCACCGCGCTGCTGCATTCGGCCCTCGTCATGGAAAAGCGCGAGGCGCTGAAGATCTGGACGGTGCTGCTGGCCATCCTCACCTTCTCGCTGTCGCTGATGGGCACCTTCCTGGTGCGCTCCGGCGTGCTGACCTCGGTGCATGCCTTTGCCAGCGATCCCTCCCGCGGTGTTTTCATTCTCTGCATCCTGCTGATCTTCATCGGCGGGGCGCTGTCGCTGTTTGCCTTCCGCGCCCCGAAGCTTTCGGCCGGCGGGCCGTTTGCCCCGATTTCGCGCGAGGGCGCGCTCGTCGTCAACAATCTGATCCTGACGGTCGCCTGCGGCACGGTGCTGACCGGCACGCTCTATCCGCTGCTGCTGGAGACGCTGACCGGCGACAAGATCTCCGTCGGGCCGCCCTTCTTCAACCTGACCTTCGGCCTGTTGATGGCGCCGCTGATCGTCATCGTGCCCTTCGGACCGCTGCTGGCCTGGAAACGCGGCGATCTGCTCGGCGTTTTGCAACGGCTCTATCTGGTCGCCGGTCTCGCCTTCCTTGCTGCGGTGATCTTCTTCTATCTCCAGCATGGCGGGCCGGTGCTTTCCGTGCTGGGGCTGGCGGCCGGGCTGTTCCTGGTCTTCGGCGCCATCGCCGATCTCTGGTATCGCGCCGGCATCGGCAAGGTTACGGGCAACCTCGCCTGGCGCCGTCTGACCGGCCTGCCGCGGTCGGCCTTCGGCACCGCGCTTGCCCATGCCGGGCTCGGCATCAGCGTGCTCGGCATCGTCGCGGTGACGACGTTCCAGACCGAGCATGTCATCGAGATGAAGCCCGGCGAGACCACTGACGCCGGCGGCTACAGCCTGCATTTCGACGGCATGCAGCCGGCGAGCGGGCCGAACTACACCGAGGAGCGCGGCCACTTCACCATTCGTCGCGCCGGTGTCGCGGTCGCCGATACCTGGTCGGCCAAACGCCTCTACACCGCCCGCCAGATGCCGACGACGGAGGCCGGCATCCTGACCTTCGGCCTCAGCCAGCTCTACGTCTCATTGGGTGACGCCACCAAGGACGGTGGCATCGTCGTGCGCATCTGGTGGAAGCCGTTCATCCTCTGCATCTGGGGCGGAGCGCTTGTCATGGCCTTCGGCGGCTTCGTCTCCCTCACCGACCGCCGCCTGCGCGTCGGCGCGCCACGGAGGAAGGCGAAGGCGGCAAAGCCGGCAGAGCCTGCCATGGAGCCGGCGGAATGATGCGGCGTCTCCTCCTGGCTTTCGTCTTGATGCTGTTGGCCGCGCCGGCCTTCGCCGTCAACCCGGACGAGGTGCTCGCCGACCCGGCACTGGAAGCGCGCGCTCGCGCCCTTTCGGCGGAACTGCGCTGCATGGTCTGCCAGAACCAGTCGATCGACGATTCCAATGCCGATCTCGCCAAGGATCTGCGCCTGCTGGTGCGCGAGCGCATCACCGACGGTGACAGCGACGAGGCGGTGCTGAACTATATCGTCTCGCGCTACGGCGAATTCGTGCTGCTGAAGCCGCGGTTCAGCATGAAGACGGGCCTGCTGTGGGGCGCCCCGGCGCTGCTGGTGCTCGCCGGCGGCCTGTCGCTGCTCGTCTTTGCCCGCAGGCGCTCAGGCAAGCCGACGGGAAGTAAATTGACCGCGGATGAGCAGTCGAAGTTGAACGATCTTCTGAAAAAGTAGGCGGTCCATCGGCGGCAATCGTCGGCTCCGGCGGATTGGCCGAAGCAAACATTTCAACATTACCAATTTTTCATTGGCCGGACAGTTCGCAGTAAGGTGCGCCATCCTATATCTTGATGCATCGACTGATCCGGCGCTGCCGGGCTGAAGATTTAAGAACAAGAGAAGGTGCTCCAATGCTCAAGAATTTCAACGGACGTCCGTCCCTCGCCACCGTGCTCAAGGCTTCTACCGTTGCCGGTATCGCGGCCGCTGTGCTCGCAACCGGCGTTCCGCTCGAAATCACCCGGTCCTATGCCGAAGCAGTCAAGGTTCAAGCACCTGCTGTCCCGAGCTTTGCCAATGTTGTCGATGCCGTTTCGCCGGCCGTCGTTTCCGTTCGCGTCGAAAATCGCGTCAATCCCGTCTCCGACAATGACGGCCTGTCCTTCGATTTCAACGGCCGCGGTTTTGACGATCTTCCCGACGATCACCCGCTGAAGCGCTTCTTCAAGCAGTTCGGCGGTCAGGAGCCGAATGATCAGCAGGGCCATCAGCGGCGCTTTGGCCAGAACGGCCCCGGCGGCCCGAACGGCCCCGGCGGTAAGGGCCGTCTGCGTCCGGTTGCTCAAGGCTCGGGCTTCTTCATCTCCGAGGACGGCTACATCGTCACCAACAACCACGTCGTGTCCGATGGCCAGGCCTTCGTCGCCGTCATGAATGACGGCACCGAACTCGATGCCAAGCTGATCGGCAGGGATCCGCGCACCGACCTCGCCGTGCTGAAGGTCGACGGCAAGGGCAAGAAGTTCACCTACGTCAACTGGGCCGACGACAACAACGTCCGCGTCGGCGATTGGGTCGTCGCCGTCGGCAATCCCTTCGGTCTCGGCGGCACGGTCACAGCCGGCATCGTCTCGGCCCGCGGCCGCGATATCGGCTCCGGTCCTTATGACGATTACCTGCAGGTGGACGCGGCCGTGAACCGCGGCAACTCCGGTGGCCCGACCTTCAACCTCAGCGGCGAAGTGGTCGGCATCAACACCGCGATCTTCTCGCCGTCGGGCGGCAGCGTCGGCATTGCCTTCGCCATTCCCGCCTCGACGGCCAAGGATGTCGTTGCCGATCTGATGAAGGATGGCCAGGTGTCGCGCGGCTGGCTGGGCGTCCAGATCCAGCCGGTGACCAAGGATATCGCCGAATCCATCGGTCTGTCCGAGCCGAGCGGCGCCCTCGTCGTCGCCCCGCAGGCGGGCTCTCCCGGCGACAAGGCCGGCATGAAGGCCGGCGACGTCGTCACGGCGCTGAACGGTGAAACGATCAAGGATGCGCGCGATCTCAGCCGCCGCATCGGTGCGATGCAGCCGGGCAGCAAGGTCGAGCTTTCGGTCTGGCGTGCCGGCAAGGCGCAGTCTTTGACCGTCGAACTCGGCACGCTGCCGGCCGACCAGAAGGATGCGAACGCCGACGACAACAGTCAGCCGCAGCAGCCCGAGGCGCCGGCGTCTGAAAAGGCGCTCGCCGATCTCGGCCTGACGGTCGGTCCCTCCGATGACGGCAAGGGCCTGGCGATCACCGGCATCGACCCGGACTCCGACGCCGCCGACAAGGGCATCAAGGAAGGCGAGAAGATCACCTCGGTCAACAACCAGGAGGTCACCACCGCCGCCGATGTCGTCAAGGTGCTGAACCAGGCCAAGAAGGATGGCCGCACCCGCGCGCTGTTCCAGATCCAGTCCAGTGAAGGAAGCCGTTTCGTCGCGCTTCCGATCAACGGCCAGGGCTGATCCTTTAAGACGACAGGAGCCGTGCGGGCGAGAGTCCGCGCGGCTTGATTCTTCTGACCTTTGAAGGATGATCGCGATGGGTGCCGCCCCGCAGGAAGATGCTTTGAGCCTTGCCGAAACGCCGCCGGTGGGTAATGTCGGCCGCATGAAGATTCTCATCATCGAAGATGATCTCGAAGCCGCGGTCTACCTCACGAAAGCCTTTCGCGAGGCGGGCATCGTCGCCGATCACGCCAGCGACGGCGAGGCCGGCCTGTTCATGGGGTCGGAAAATACCTACGACGTCATCGTCATCGACCGCATGCTGCCGCGCCGCGACGGCCTCTCCGTCATCAGCGAGCTGCGCCGCAAGGCGATCCATACGCCGGTTCTCATTCTCTCCGCGCTTGGTCAGGTCGACGACCGCGTCACCGGCTTGCGTGCCGGCGGCGACGACTACCTGCCGAAGCCCTATGCCTTCAGCGAGCTGCTGGCGCGTGTCGAGGTGCTCGGCCGCCGCAAGGGCACGCCGGAGCAGGACGTCGTCTATCGCGTCGGCGATCTCGAACTCGACCGGCTCTCCCACGAGGTGCGCCGCGGCGGTAAGGAAATCCCGCTGCAGCCGCGCGAATTCCGCCTGCTCGAATATCTGATGAAGAATGCCGGCCAGGTGGTGACCCGGACTATGCTGCTCGAAAACGTCTGGGACTATCACTTCGACCCGCAGACCAACGTCATCGACGTCCACGTCTCGCGGCTGCGCTCGAAGATCGAGAAGGACTACAGCCAGCCGCTCCTGAAGACCATTCGGGGTGCGGGGTACATGATCAAGGATGAGGGATGAGCCGCTTCAGGGTTCTCTTCAAGTCTACCGCAGTCCGCCTCTCGGCACTCTACATCCTGCTTTTCGCCATCTGCGCCGCAACGCTCGTCTTCTATGTGACGGCGATGTCGGAACGGCTGCTGACCGGCCAGATTCGCGACGCCGTCAAACAGGAGGTGGAGCAGGTGCAGCGCGCCTATGACACCGGCGGCATGAACCTTCTGCTGCGCACGATGGAGCGGCGTGCCCGCCAGCCGGGCGCCAATCTCTACATCATCGCCGGTCCCTCGGGCGATATCCTCGCCGGCAACGTCGCCTCGGTGCAGCCGGGTGTTTTCGAGGAAATCGGCTGGACCTCGGCGCCCTTCGCCTATCAACGCTATACCGACGGCGGTGGTATCGAGCGCCGCCACAAGGCGATCGCCAATATCTTCGTGCTCGACAACGGCTTACGGATCCTGATCGGCCGCGACCTTGGCGACCCCGAGCGGTTTCGTCTGCTGGTGCGCCAGGCGCTGATGGTGGCGCTGGCGATCATGGGGCTCGGCGCGATCATCATCTGGTTCGCCATCGGCCGCAATGCGCTGAAACGCATCGACCGCATGTCGGATGCGAGCAAGAAGATCATGGCTGGCGACCTGTCGCAGCGTCTGCCGGTCGGCGGCTCCGGCGATGAGTTCGACCGGCTGTCGATGTCGTTGAATACCATGCTGGAGCGCATCGAGAAGCTGAATGAAGGTCTGCGGCAGGTCTCCGACAACATCGCCCACGACCTCAAGACGCCGCTGACGCGGCTGCGCAACAAGGCGGCCGACGCCCTCGACATGACCGATGGCGAGACGCGGCGCACCGCGCTCGAAGGCATCATTTCTGAATCGGATCAGCTGATACGCACCTTCAACGCGCTGCTGATGATCTCGCGCGTCGAGGCGGGATCGGTGGCGGCGGAGATGTCGCCGGTCGAGCTTTCGGCGATCGTCTCCGACAGCGCCGAGCTTTACGAACCGGCGGCCGAGGAAGCCGGGCTCGGCCTCAGCGCCAGCGTCGAACCCGGTGTCGAGGTGCAGGGAAATCGCGAGCTGATCGGCCAGGCGATCTTCAACCTGCTGGACAATGCCATCAAATATTCTTCCGATACCGAAGGGGCAGGCACGGTGTCGCTGAAACTTGCCCGCCACCCGGACGGCATCTGCCTTTCGGTGGCCGACCACGGGCCGGGCGTTCCGGCCGAGCGGCGCGACGACGTGGTGAAGCGTTTCGTCCGCCTCGATGAAAGCCGTTCGAAGCCCGGGACGGGGCTCGGTCTTTCGCTGGTGGAAGCCGTCATGGAATTGCACAATGGCCGGCTGGAACTCTCCGATACCGATCCGGACAAGCCCGGACAGCGCGGCCTGACCGTCAGCATGATCTTCCCGGCCAAGGCGGCGTGAACTCTTCTGCCGAATGACCATCGGCTGAATCGCGTCTTGGCGGTTTGGCGCGAAGACCCTAGTTTAATGCCGATCGAAGCAGACGGTTCGCGATTCCCTGTGGCCGTTTTCTTCCGCTTAGCCAGGGAGAGCGCATGCTGACGAAATCGACGCATGGCCTGACGGATGTGGCCGAAGGGCTGCTGCGTCCGCTGAGCCAGACGGAGCTGAAGCTGGCGATGGCCGATCTTCAGGAGGCCGGCAAAAGCGAGCCGTCGGTCGCCGCGATGCTGAAGACGGAAGGCCCGCTGCGCGATTTCATTGCCGCTGCGCTGACGCTGTCGCCCTATCTGCGCGAAATCGCCAATCTCGATCCGGCCATCCTCGCCGGCGCCATCACGCAGCCGCTGGAGCCGCAGATCGAGGCGCTGGTCGCCGAAGCGCGCGGCTGCTGGCGGCCGGAGGGCGAGGGAGCCGCACCGGCGGAATCGGCTGTGATGACGAGGCTGCGGATCATCAAGCGCAAGGTCGCCTTCCTGGTCGCGCTCGCCGATCTCTCGCGCATCTTCGACGGGCGGGCCACGACGGCCTGGCTGAGCGAGCTTGCCGAGGCTTCGGTCGCCGCTGCGATCGACCATCTGCTGCTGGCGGCCCACGAGGGCGGAAAGCTCAGGCTGCGCGATCCGGCGGCCCCGAGCGACGGCTCCGGGCTGATCGTACTGGGCATGGGCAAACTCGGCGCCTGCGAACTCAACTATTCCTCCGATATCGATCTGGTCGTCTTCTTCGATGAGGAGGCCGGCATCGTGCCTGACCCCGATGACGCAATCGAGGTGTTCCCTCGGATGATGCGGCGGCTGGTGCGCATCCTGCAGGAGCGCACGGCCGACGGCTACGTCTTCCGCACCGATTTGAGATTGCGCCCCGATCCCGGCTCGACGCCGCTGGCGATACCGGTCGAGGCGGCGATGATCTATTATGAGGGCAGGGGGCAGAACTGGGAGCGGGCAGCCTTCATCAAGGCGCGCGCCGTCGCCGGCGACCTTGCGGCGGGAAGCGAGTTCCTGCGCGGGCTTTCCCCTTTCGTCTTCCGCAAATATCTCGATTATGCGGCGATCGCCGATATCCATTCGATCAAGCGGCAGATCCATGCGCATAAGGGCCACGGCGCCATTGCCGTCAAAGGCCATAACGTCAAGCTCGGCCGCGGCGGCATCCGCGAGATCGAATTCTTCGTCCAGACCCAGCAGCTGATCGCCGGCGGCCGCATGCCGGCCTTGCGCGGCCGGGCGACGGAGGAAACGCTCGGTGAACTCACCAAGGCGAAATGGATCGATGCCGAGACGCGGGACGAACTGACGGAGGCCTACTGGTTCCTGCGCAATGTCGAGCATCGCATCCAGATGGTGCGCGACGAGCAGACCCACCTGCTGCCGGAGACCGATGGCGACCTGAAGCGCATCGCCTTCATGATGGGCTTTACCGATACGCCGAGCTTCGCCGAGCGGCTGGTCGGCGTGCTGAAGACGGTCGAGCGGCGTTATGCCCATCTGTTCGAGCAGGAAAGCAAGCTTTCCACCGGCACCGGAAACCTCGTCTTCACCGGCCAGGGCGACGATCCCGATACGCTGGAGACGCTGAAGAAGCTCGGTTTCACCCGGCCCTCCGACATCTCCCGCATCATCCGCACCTGGCACTATGGCCGCTACCGCGCGACGCAATCGGTCGAGGCGCGCGAAAGGCTGACGGAACTGGCGCCGGAGCTTTTGCGGGTTTTCGGCGAAAGCAAGCGCGCCGATGAAGCACTGCTGCGCTTCGACAGCTTCATCTCCGGCCTTCCCTCCGGCATCCAGCTGTTCTCGCTGCTCGGCAGCAACCCGGCGCTGCTGTCGCTGATCGTCAACATCATGTCCTCGGCACCCCGCCTTGCCGAGGTGATTGCCGCCAGGCCGCATGTCTTCGACGGCATGCTCGATCCCGGCCTGATGGCCGAACTGCCGACCCGCGATTATCTCGGCGAGCGGCTGAAGGGCTCGCTTGCCCAGGCCCGCCACTATGAGGAGGTGCTCGACCGGCTGCGCATCTTTGCCGCCGAGCAGCGCTTCCTGATCGGCATTCGCCTGTTGACCGGCGCGATCAACGGCGACATGGCCGCACGCGCCTTCACCCATCTCGCCGACCTCATCATCACAGCCGCGCTCGATGCCGTGGTGAGCGAGATGCGGGGGGCACATGGCGACTATCCCGGCGGCCGCATCGCCGTCGCCGGCATGGGCAAGCTCGGCAGCTTCGAGCTGACGGCGGGGTCCGACATCGACCTGATCCTGCTCTATGACTATGACGACGCTGCCGCCGAATCCGATGGGGCAAAACCGCTCGACGCGACGCGTTACTTCACCCGCATTACCCAGAGGCTGATCGCCGCCTTGTCGGCGCCGACCGCCGAAGGTGTGCTTTATGAGGTCGACATGCGGCTGCGCCCCTCCGGCAACAAGGGACCGGTCGCCACCCGCATCAATGCCTTCGGCAAATATCAGCGCGAGGAGGCCTGGACTTGGGAGCACATGGCGCTGAGCCGCGCCCGGCTGATCTCCGGTAATGACAGCCTGATCGCCGAGGCGGAGCATATCGTCCGCGAGGTGCTATCGGCCGACCGCGACATCGCCAAGGTGGCGCATGACGTTGCCGAGATGCGCGAACTGATCGACACGGAAAAGCCGCCGTCGGGCCCATGGGACCTGAAACTGATCCCCGGCGGCGTCATCGATCTCGAATTCATCGCCCAGTATCTGGCGCTGATCGCCCCCACCAAAGGTGTCGGCATTGCCGTCAACGGACTGAGCACCGGCGAGGCCCTGAAGGCGCTCGGCGACCGGCTGATGGCGGCGGCCGATCTCGACATATGCCTCGAGGCTTTCGGCCTATATACCAGCCTGTCGCAGCTGATCCGCCTGTCGATCGACGGCCTCTTCGATCCCGAGGACGCGCCGGCCGGCCTCGTCGAACTTGTCTGCCGCGCCGGCGACTGCCCGGACATCAGGACGCTGGAAGGCGAGCTGAAACGGCTTTCGAAGGCGGTCAGGAAGATTTTCCTGAAGATTGTGAAGGCCTGAGGCGGGATGAACGGTGTCGTGTCTTAGAAATCGTCCGGAATGCGCAGCGAGATCACCGTGCCGACAGCTTCGCGGGAGCGGATTTTCATGCGGCCGCCATGCAGCGCGGTCAGCGAGCGGGAGATTGCCAGCCCGAGGCCGGAGCCGCCCTTGCTCTTGGCATATTGGCTCTGCACCTGTTCGAAGGGCTGGCCGATCTTCGACAGCGCCGAGCGGGGAATGCCGATGCCGGTGTCGGCGATGGTGACGAGGACGGCGCCGTCGATGCGGCGTGTGCGCACCGCGATGCGGCCGCCATTGTCGGTGAACTTCACGGCATTGGAGAGAAGGTTGAGAAGCACCTGTTTCATCGCCCGGCGGTCGGCGGTCAGCGTCAGGCCGGATGAGATGCGCTGATCGATGACGATATTCTTCTCGGCGGCCGGAATGGCGGTGAAGCGCAGGCTTTCCTCGATCAGCGGCACGAGATCGATGCGCTCGCAATGCAGCCTGAGATGGCCGGCCTCGATCTTCGACATATCGAGAATGTCGTTGATGACGTTGAGCAGATGTTTGCCGCTGTCATGGATATCGCGGGCATATTCGTCGTATTTCAGCGAGCCGAGCGGTCCGAACATCTGGTTCTGCAGGATTTCGGAGAAGCCGAGGATGGCGTTCAGCGGCGTGCGCAGTTCGTGCGACATGTTGGCGAGGAATTCCGATTTCGCCTTGTTGGCGGCCTCGGCGCGTTCCTTCTCCGCCTGGTAGTTGGCATTCGCCGTCGAAAGCTCGGATTTCTGGCTCTCCAGCGTCTGGCGCGAGGCCGAGAGATCGCCGATCGTCGCCATCAGCCGGCGTTCGGATTCGCGCAGCCGCTCCTGGTGGCGTTTCATCAGGGTGATGTCAGTTCCGACCGAAACCCTGCCGCCGTCGCGGGTGCGACGCTCGTTGATCTGCAGCCAGCGCTCGTCGGCAAGCTGCACCTCGGTCGTGCGCGAATAGCCGGGGCCGTCGGCATCGGCGATCCGCCGCTCGATGACCGGGCGGGCAGCGGCGGCATTGACGATCGAGCGCTCGGTGCCGGGCACGAGTACGCTGTCCGGCAGGCCGTAAGCCTGCTGGAAATGCGTGTTGCACATCACCAGCCGATCGTTCTTGTCCCAGAGCACAAAAGCCTCGGAGGTGCATTCGATGGCATCTGCCAGGCGTTGATCGGCTTCCGCGTAACGCTGGGCGAGCCGATGCTGTTCGGTCACGTCCATGGCGATGCCGATCAGGTGCACGCGGCCGGAATTGCTGCGGATCACCTGGGCGCGGGCGCGCATCCAGACATAGTGGCCGCCGGCATGGCGCATGCGGAAGATCTGATCCACCTGGCCGGAATGGCCCTTGGCGATGGCGCGGGCGATCTCGTAGAGCCCGCCGTCATCGGGATGCATCAGCCGTGCGGCTTCGCCGAAGCCCATCGTCTTGTCGGAGCCCGGCAGGCCGAGCATGTCGTACATCGAGCGCGACCAGAAGAATTCGCGGTTCTCGAAATCGAAATCCCACAGGCCGCAGCGGCCGCGCGACAGCGCCGTCTCGACGCGCAGATTCGATTCCAGGAAGATGTCGTCGGCGTCGCGGGCGCGCTTCACCTGCGTGTAATAGGCATAGAGGATGACCAGCAGGATCGAGGAGATGCCGGCAAACAACGTGACGTTGAGGGCCAGCTGTTCGCGCCAGAGCCGGCTGATCTCCTCGAGCGAGGTGGCGGCGATGATATAGCCGCCGGCATTGCCCATCAGCGTGATCTCGGCGTAGTGCGGCACGCCGCCGATCGTCGTTTCGATGACGCCGGCGCGATCGCCGAAACGGCGGATCGCCGAGACCTCGGGAAAGAAATCGCCGACATTGCTGCCGACATGCGAAAGCCCGGCGGTCGTCGCGGCAAAGACCTTGCCGCTCGCCTGCACGAGCAGCACGAAGGCGCCGCTGTCGAGCCGGTCCTGCGGCAAGAACCTGGCGAGCCGGGCCTGCGCTTCTGCGATATCGCCGCTCTCGAAAATGTCGGATGTATCGGCAAACACCGCGGAGGCGGTCGCGGCCGAAAGCGCCGTGGCATGGCGGGCAGAGGCTTCCAGGCGGGAGTATTCGCTGACCATGCCGAAGAAATGCGAGGCGGCGACGACAACGAGGAAGGCGACGATCAGCGCCGGAATGGCGCGCTTCAGGAGCAGTTCGGCCTTCGGCAGATGACGCAGAAGCGGTTCCGATGTCGCATGGCCGGAAAGGCTGTCTCGCCAGGCTTTCAGCCCGTCAAAATCGACACGCAGCCGTCCTCCGGCCACGGTTGCCCGCCGCACGTCCATCATCTTTTCGCCTTGTCCCTCGTGTGATTCGCGCGCCGCTCGCTCGAACCTGACCTAGAGAATCATGGGTGATTCGCCTTGTCCAGAGGCAAAGGTAAAAATCCGTTAACTATTTATAATTTCGTGTTTTTCGGGCGATTCGATTTGCTCGGCAACCGGCCGCCGAATTTTTCGCGGCGGCCAGTCGAAGCTAATTACCCTTTAAGCGTGCGCTCGACGATATCGCGCACGTCGGTGGAAAGAGAGCCAGCCTGCTCGATCTCGATCAGCGCGGCGCGGGCGTGATCGGCGCGCGCCGGTTCCAGCGAGCGCCAGGAGCGCATCGAGGTGAGAATGCGGGCGGCAAGCTGCGGGTTGCGCTCGTCGATATCGAGAATCTGACCGGCGAGGAAACGATAGCCTTCGCCGTCGGCGCGGCCGAAGCCGGTCGGATTGGCAAAGGCGAAGGTGCCGACCAGCGACCGCATCCGGTTCGGATTGGTTCGCTTGAACAGCGGATCATTCATCAGCGCGCGGACCCGATCCAGGGTTTTCGCGCCGGGAATGCCGGCCTGGATCGCAAACCATTTGTCGATGACCAGCGCATTCTCGGCAAAGCGCTCGCGGAAGCTCGCCAGCGCCTCGGCCGTCTCCGCGCTGTCGGGGAAACGATGGGCGAGGAGCGTCAGCGCATGGCTGCGATCGGTCATGTTGTTGGCCGCATCGAAGGCGGCCCTAGCGCGGGCCGGCGTCGGCTCGGCATAGGAAAGATAGGTCAGCGCCGTATTGCGCAGCGCCCTGAGGCCGGCGCTTTTGGCGTCCGGGCTGAAATCGCCCGATGTCGTCGTCGCGGCGTAGAGGCCGGCAAAAACATCCTTCCCGGCATCGGCGATCTGCTTGAGAATCGCCTGCCGGCCGGCATGGATGGCATCGGGATCGTTGTTGCCGCCGAGTTCGCGGGCGATGTCGGATTCGCTCGGCAGCGCCAGCGCCTGAGCGCGGAAGGCGGGCTCGAGGCTGTCGTCGGCGGCCGCCGCGATCAGCGTCTCGACGAAGGTCGCCTCGCAGACGACCGGCTTGCCCTCGCGGGCGTCGCGCGCTGCCTTGAGGAGGTTCGGCAGCGCCAGATCGGTCAGGGCCTGCCAGCGGGCGAAGTGATCGGTCTCATGGCGGGCGAGGTGGGCGAGATCGGCCGGGCTCTGATCGAAATGCAGGTTGATCGGCGCCGAGAAGCTGCGGTTGATCGAAACGACCGGCCGCGAGCCGATGCCGTGGAACACCGCCGTCTGCGTGCGACCGGTGAGATGCAGCACCTCGCCGGCATATTCGGCGCCCTCGACCGAAGTCGGCTCGATCTTGCCGCCGTTTTCGCCGAAGAGCGCCAGGCTGAGCGGAATATGCATCGGCTCCTTGCTCGGCTGGCCGGGGGTGGCCGGGATCATCTGTTCGAGCGACAGGGTGAAGGTGGCCGCCGCAGCATCATAGCTGCCCGATGCGGTGACGAGCGGCGTGCCGGCCTGATGGTACCAGAGCGAGAATTGCGTGAGGTCGCGCCCGCTCGCATCCTCGAAGCATTTGACGAAATCCTCGATCGTCACGGCCTGGCCGTCATGGCGCTCGAAATAGAGGTCCATGCCCTGCTTGAAGCCGTCCTTGCCGAGCAGGGTCGCGATCATGCGGGTGACTTCGCTGCCCTTTTCGTAGACCGTCGTCGTGTAGAAATTGTTGATCTCGCGATATGTCGTGGGCCGCACCGGATGAGCGAGCGGACCGCCATCTTCCGGGAACTGCTCCGATTTCAGATGGCGCACCTCGGCGATGCGCTTGACCGGGCGCGAGCGCTGGTCGGACGAGAACTCGTGGTCGCGATAGACCGTCAGGCCTTCCTTGAGGCAGAGCTGGAACCAGTCGCGGCAGGTGATGCGGTTGCCGGTCCAGTTGTGGAAATATTCATGCGCAATGATGGTTTCGATATTGGCGTAGTCGGCGTCGGTCGCCAGTTCCGGATCGGCAAGGACGTATTTGTCATTGAAGACGTTGAGGCCCTTGTTCTCCATCGCGCCCATGTTGAAGTCGGAGACGGCGACGATCATGAAGATGTCGAGATCGTATTCGCGCCCGAACCTCTCTTCGTCCCACTTCATCGAGCGTTTCAGCGCGTCCATGGCATAGGCGGCGCGCGGCTCCTTGCCGTGCTCGACATAGATCTTCAGCACCACCTCGCGGCCGGACATGGTGGTGAATGTGTCTTCGACGACGCCGAGATCGCCGGCGACCAGCGCGAAGAGATAGCTCGGTTTCGGATGCGGGTCGAACCAGGCGGCGAAATGCTTGCCGGGGCCGTAGCCGGCGCCGCCGAGGAAGTTGCCGTTCGACAGGAGCAGCGGATTGGCCTCCTTGTCGGCGATGATGTTGACCGTGAACGGCGCAAGCACGTCGGGCCGGTCGGGGAAATAGGTGATGCGGCGGAAGCCCTCCGCCTCGCATTGCGTGCAGTAGATGCCGCCGGTGCGGTAAAGGCCCATCAGCTGGGTATTGGCCTCGGGATTGATCACCGTGGTGATCGTCAGCTCGAAGGGCGCGCTCTCAGGCAGATCGCGCACCGTCAGGCTTTCCGCTGTTGCCTCATAACGCGAAGGGTCGAGCTCCACCTGGTCGAACAGCAGCCCCGACAGCGTCAGTTCGTCGCCGTCGAGCACGATCGGCGCTGCCGGATCGGCGCCGGGGCGGCGATGAAAGATCAGCCGTGCCTCGACCTTTGTTTCCGTCGGGTCGAGTTCGAAGGTCAGGTCCACGCGTTCCAGCACGAAGTCGGTGGGACGGTAATCTGCCAGATGAATGACCTGGCCGGTATCTGTTCGCATGGTGTTTCCTGAAGACCGTTATTTGACAACCGCGGAATACAGAGGCGGGCGCACTCTGCCATAAATTTGCCGGGCATGATTACATTAAAGTCTGAACTAAAGTTAAAGCAAATTGCCCGCGAACACCAAGTTCACGGGCAAAATATCCTGTTTGGAGCGGATAAGCGCGGCCGCTGCGGAGCGCGGCACTATTTCAGATTGAGCGCCGCCTTGATCGTCGCGTCATTTTCCGTCTGCTGCACGACGACGCCGTACCACCCGAGCCCGTCATAATCCTCGTAGCCGAGCGTGCGCGCGAAGGCGACGAGCGAGCCGTTATTGTCGTAGTAGCTGCCCTTTGCCCGGCCGGAAGGGTTGGCGAGGGCGAAGTGCGAAAACAGCAGAGCGGGATTGGTGGTGGCGATCACCCGGCTCTTGCCGTCGAGCAGCATGACCGTTGTTTTCTCCGCCAGCTGCGGCGGCAGGTTCGCCTCTTTTTCGACGATCGCCTGGCCCTGGTTCTGCCAGTCGAAATAGACGCCGAGCGTGCCGATCAGCCGTCCGCTGAGCTTGCCCTCTTCGCGGATGCCGGTGGCATAGACGAGCGCATGCCTGTTGTCGTGGAGCGGGCTCGCCTTGACCTCGTCGACAATATAGGCGTCGCCGGAGGCGCAGGCCGATGCCGCGCGGAACCACGGATCGCCGGCAAGGCTTGTCCCGGCGAGCTTGCGCTGGAACTTGGGATTGGCGGATGCGATCACCTTGCCCGAGAGATCGGTCATGACGAGATCGAGATAGACGGTGTAGAAGCGGTTGATGGCGCCGAGACGCTCCGCTGCAAAGGCGACGGTTTCCCGATCCGGATTCTCAAGCGCCTGCCAGAGTGCCGGGTCCGTCGCCCACCAGCGCACATCGGCGGTGCGCTCGAAAAGATTGCGGACGATGAGCTGCACCAGCGTCTGCGCCAAATCGGTGAGGCGAACGCCTTCCATCTCCTCGACCAGGCTATCCGCCATGGCGCGGCTGAGGCCGATGCGGCCGAGCACGTTGCTTTCGAACCTGCCGGTGATGTCGGTTGCGATCTGTGCCAGCCGCTGCACCTCATTGGCAACGACCGCAAAGCCCTTTCCGGTCTCGCCGGCTCTTGCCGCTTCGATCAGCGCATTGATGGCGAGCAGCTTGATCTGCTTGACGATATTGGTGTTATCGGCGCTGAAGCGCTCGAGGTCGGTGCTGATGCCGTCGGTGACGACGCGCATCGAGCGCGGTGTCGCATTCTGCGACTGGGCAATGGTTTCGGCGCTAAGCGGCTTCATCAAATGATCCTGGAAGGGGCGGGCAATCGTTTGCAGGGCGAAAAATTTCGAGATCTGTAAAAACGATGCGTGCCTATGGTTTTCAATTGGTTAACGCCGACCGGTCAGAGGTGAACATTTCGGGGTGAAATCGCTGAAGAGAGGAAAAAATCGATGCTTGGGTGGCATTGCCGCTCCGTCCAGCCAGCGGTCGACGGTGATTTTGCGATTCTGCCGCGCTGCTTGCGATTTTTTCGCCAATCCGGATTTTCTTCGCTACGATGGGGAACGTCATCCTTTGCGTTCCCGAGTCGAACGCGTCTTCCCGTTCCCGTTAAGTCGGTACCAAGAGCCAGGATCATGCACGCGGTTCTCAAAAACCCGATGAGAGGCATTGCGCTGAAGGTCTCGTCGGTCGTGGTCTTCCTGGCCATGCAGACCTTCATCAAGCTGGCCGGTTCGGACATCCCGCCGGGTCAAGTGACCTTCTGCAGGTCCTTCTTCGCGCTCTTCCCGATCATGGCCTATCTCGCCTATATCGGGCAGCTGCGCGCCGCCTTCTACACCGCCAATCCGGTCGGCCATCTGAAGCGCGGCACGATCGGCATCATGTCGATGGCGTTCGGTTTCTACGGCCTGCTGCATCTCCCCCTGCCGGAGGCGATTGCGCTCGGCTATGCGCTGCCGCTCGTCGCCGTTATCTTCGCCGCGGTTTTTCTCGGCGAGACCGTGCGCATCTATCGCTGGAGCGCCGTCCTGGTCGGCATCGTCGGCGTCGCCATCGTCTCCTGGCCGAAACTCACGCTGTTCCGCAATGGCGGCATGGAAGCCGAACAGGCCGTCGGCGCGCTCGCAGTGCTGCTATCGGCCGTTCTCGGCGGCATGGCGATGATCCAGGTGCGCCGTCTCGTCGAGGAGGAGAAGACGGCGACGATCGTGCTCTATTTCTCGCTCACCGCTTCGGTCTTCTCGCTGGCCTCCCTGCCGTTCGGCTGGCTCGCCCTCGCATGGCCGTCGGCGCTCTATCTGATCGCGGCCGGCTTTTGCGGCGGCGTTGCGCAGATCCTGCTGACGGAAAGCTACCGCCATGCCGACGTCTCCACCATCGCACCGTTCGAATATACCTCGATCCTGCTCGGCGGCATCGTCGCCTATTTCGTCTTCGGCGACGTGCCGAGCGTGACCATGCTGATCGGCACCCTCATCGTCATCTCCGCCGGCATCTTCATCATCTATCGCGAACATCAGCTTGGTATCGAGCAGCGGGAGGCGCGCAAAGCCACGACGCCGCCGGCCTGACCCCGGCAAGCCGCTGATATGAAAGGCTTTAATGCGAGGATTGCCGCGATTGGAAAATTGCTCGCAAAGAGCGAAAAGAATGGTGAATTCTTGGGATACCGCTCTCTCACGGAATATGTTTGTTGAAGATGAGCGAGTATCATTTATTCGAAGCTGTGCATGTCTGAATGGCCGCTGATGCCGGAAGAGCGCTCGGTGTCGTTGCTCCGATCGCCGGCCGGTGAGGGAGGTGGAGAAAAGCGTAATGGCATTCACGGCGGAGCAATTGGCGGCGAACTGCTCCTTTCTGCTTAGCATCCGCTTTTTAGCTGGGCAGATGCGCGGCGTGTTCGATGCCGGTCCGCGCCTGGCGCGATTGCTTGCCTCGCATCAGCGCTGGCTTCTGACCCAGACTGCCTATGCCCTCAACCTGGAATATGATCCGCGCGACCCGACCTCGGGTTTCACCGCCGTCCGGCTGACCGGGCGCATCACTGCGCATAAGGTGGCGAGCCGCAACACCGTGCTCGCCTTCATCGAAGAACTCTATACTTACCGTTTCATCGTTCACACACCCGGCGACGAGCGGCGGCGGCCGCGTCATTTCGAGCCGGCCGACGTCAGCCATCAGGCGATGTTTGCCTGGATTCATTCCAATCTCGGCGCGCTTGATCTGCTTGACGGCGGTCAAAGGGCGGCGTTTTTTCAGGCAAACCCATCCATGATGCGGCTCGTTCAGCCGCGCATTGCCCGCCATTGCCTTGAGGATGCCGCCTGGCGCGAACCGCCGGAACAGGTGGCGATGTTCCTCTGGACGGAAGCCGGTGGCCTCGTCGTCGACAACTTCATCGCCCGCATGGATATAGAAAGCAGCGAACCGGATCGGTTTTCCGTCGGCCGGGTCGAAACCCGCGCGCTCGCTGCCGATTTCATGATGTCGCGCACCCATCTGCAGCGGCTGTTGGCAAAGGCGGCGCAGCGCGGCTGCGTCGGCTGGGACGACGAACCACGCAAGGCGAATCTTTGGATATCGCGGGATTTCGTCGAGCAATATTGTGCCTGGCAGGCGGTCAAGTTCGCCTATGTCGACGAAGCCTTCGAATGGGCGAAAGCCCGGTTCGAGGCAATGGCCGTCTGATCAGAGAACGATTGCCGCAGCGCTTTCCCGGCGTGAGAGGCGATCGTCGCCCGGCTTGAGCGAAAGCTCGCGCTCATATTCCCGCGCGGCTGAGACTGCGACGCGGATATGTTCGAAGGTCTTGATGTTGCGCAGAAGCGATATCAGGATCGTCATCTTGTCACTCTTAAAAGGCAGGCGAAGCGCCTGCCGCTCAATATTGCTGGAAGTCCGAGAAGATCGCGTCGGGGCGCGCCGTGCGGCCGTTGATGCCGGTGCCGCGGGCGGTCATCTGTTCGTTGGCGGCAAAGCCGAAACGGCTGTAGCCGTGGGTGGAACGAACCTGGTCGCCAGCGAGGCGAAGGGTTTCAAACCCGCTATGGATAGGACGAAAATGCTTGTTCATGGCCTTGGTTCCTGTGGTTCCTCCCAAGACACCACCTCATATTGCGGTGCAGCATCGATTCCGCAATGCGTCACGGCGGGATGCAGCTATGCAAAAGGCGCATAGGCTGATTCATAAATTATTCAACTTTGGCTAATTTCTAAGCAAAGAGAGAGACTTAAGCTTCGCTTGAAAGGAGAGCAGGTCGTTCCAGGCCAGCCGTTTGTTGACCGGCGCGGTCAGCAGATCCTGCGGATGCAGGCTGGCTATGGCAGGAATGACACAGTCCGCAGCGGCAATCTCCTTCCAGCGGCCGCGCAGGCCGTGAATCGTGTCGTTTTCGCCGAAGAAGAAGCGGGCTGAAAAATTGCCGAGCAGCAGAATCGCCTTGGGTTCGGCCAGCGCGATCTGCCGTTCGATGAAGGGCCGGCAGATGTCCATTTCGGCGGCCGAGGGCGCACGATTGCCGGGCGGCCGCCAGGGGATGACCTGTGTCAGCAGAACGCTCGAGCGCGTCAGCCCGATCGCCGCCAGCATCTTGTCGAACAACTGGCCGGATTTTCCCGAGAAGGGCACGCCTTCGCGATCGTCTTCGGCGCCCGGCGCCGAGCCGATCACCATGATACCGCTTTCGGCATCGCCGCTGGCAAAGATGGTCGAGCGGGCGCTGTGCTTGAGGTTGCAGCCGTTGAAGGCTTCGATCGCGGTTTTGAGCTCTGCTAGCGACCGCGCGGATTCGGCGACGAAACGCGCCTGCTGCACCGCCTCGCCATCCGGGATCGCCGGTTGCGGGCCGGAAGCGGCGCGTTCGGCCGGGGCAGGGCGTGCCGCTGCATTCGGGCGCGGCGATGCCCGGCCTTCGCCGGGCACGGCTCGTTCACCGGCGGCGGCAGGTTGCGCCTGCGTCGCCGGGCGCCGGGCGGCCTTCATCGCTTCGAACTCGGCGAAGCGGTCGATCGCCTCTTCCTCCAGCAGCCATTCCACGCCGGCATCCGCATGGAAATGCAGAAGCGCTGCAAGCTCGGCGGGGGAAAGGTCGTTGGCGGAGATCATAGGGACAGGTTTAGCGGAGAGACTGCGGCATTGAAAGGGCAGGATTGCCCGTCCTTGCCTGATCTATTGCACAGTCCATTGCGCGATGTCGTCGCGTTCGCCGATCAGTGCCAGGCCGTGGGCGATCGACAACAGCTCGCCGCCGCTTTCGATCCGGTCGCGGTCGAAGCGCTCGGTGAAGATGCGGCGTACCGCCGGCACGAAGGAGGTGCCGCCGGTCAGGAACACCTTGTCGATCTCTGACGCCTTTGTCTCGGTCTTGTCGAGCACGTCGTCGAGCGCGCCTTCGATACGGGCGAGATCCTCTGAAATCCAGCCTTCGAAGTCGCGGCGCTTGATGCTGCGGTGTCCGCCGCGGCCGAGCGGCGCGAAATCGAAAGGCGCCTCCTCGGCGGCCGACAGCGCCATCTTCGTCGCCGACACCGCCTGATAGAGCGGGTAACCCTCGTCATGGTCGATGAGGTCGATGAAGATTTCGAGCTTTTCCGGTTCCAGGCTGGTGCGCACCAGCTTCTTCAGATCCTCGAATTCGCGTGTGGTCTTGAAGATCGACAGCTGGTTCCAGCGGCCGAAGCTGGAATAGTAGTTGGACGGGACTTCAAGGATCTTGTCGAAGCTTTTGAAATGGCTGCCCTTGCCGATCTGCGGCGCGACGATGTTGTCGATCATCCTGTAGTCGAAATGGTCGCCGGCGACGCCGACGCCGGAATGGCCGATCGGCGTTGCCGTCAGCTTGCCGGCGACGGTCTCGAAGCGGATCAGCGAATAGTCGGTCGTGCCACCGCCGAAATCGGCGACCAGCACGGTCGCATCCTGCTTCAGGTTCTGCGCGAAGTAGAAGGCGGCGGCGACCGGCTCGTAGACATAGTGGATTTCGGGAAAGCCGAAGCGCGACAGCGCCTCGTTGTAGCGTTCGGTGGCGAGATCAGGATCGGGGCTGGCGCCGGCAAAATGCACCGGCCGGCCGGTGACGATGCGGCTGACGTCGGACGGCCAGCTGTCGCCGGCGTAATTGCGCAGCCGACGGATGAAAACCTCCATCAGATCCTCGAAATTATGCCGCTTGGCGAAGATCAGCGTGCCCTGGAACAGCGCGCTGGCCGCAAAGGTCTTGATCGACTGCAGAAAGCGGCATTCGCCGGGATTGTCGATGAACTGGCGGATCGCCGCATGGCCCGCCTCCACCTTCAGCGCCGAGGCGCCGAGTTGCGCATCCTTCATGAAGGAAAGCGCCGTGCGCATGCTGTCGGCCGTGCCTTCAGTGCTGGTGAACGCCATCGAGCGCGTCGCCCCGCTATCCGCCATGGCGAGAACCGTATTGGTCGTGCCGAAGTCCAAACCCAGCGCCTGAGCCATGCCCGCACCTCTTTCATGCCGATTGTTATTGGAGGCGGAGCATGGCTCCGCGAAGGGGCGTAAGCACGCCCCGGATTCAGGAGGGCGGGTGATGCCACAGAGGCGTGACACATTCAAGAGGATCGAAAGCGGATGTGATAGCAGGCGCACTTCTTCTCCCGGGCAGGGAAAAGAAGTGCGCCGCAAGGGATAATCGGCAATACCGAAATCAGAGGGCCGTCATCATTCGGCTGCCATTGCCCTTGCCTCCTGCACCACCGGTTCCTCCACCTTCTTTCCGCCGATCAGGCGGCCGAGGAAGTTTCCGAAGCGGTCCATCTCGACGAAGATGACCGGGGTGATGAACAGCGTCAGCATCTGCGAGACGATCAGGCCTCCGACGACGGCGATGCCGAGCGGCTGGCGCAGTTCCGAGCTTGCGCCGGTGCCGAGCGCGATCGGCAGGGCGCCGAGCAGGGCGCAGAAGGTCGTCATCATGATCGGCCGGAAGCGCCGCACGCAGGCCTCGTGGATTGCCGCCGTCGCCTTTTCGCCGGTCGTGCGCATGGTCTCCACCGCCACGTCGATCATCATGATCGCGTTCTTCTTGACGATGCCGATCAGCATCAGCAGGCCGATCAGGGCGATGATCGACAGATCGAAGCCCATGATCTTCAGCGCCAGCAGCGCGCCGAAGGCGGCGGCCGGCAGGCCGGAGAGAATAGTCAGCGGATGGATGAAGCTCTCATAGAGCACGCCGAGCACGACATAGATGGTCAGCACCGCCGCCAGGATCAGGTAGGGCGTATTGCCTTGCGACTGCTGGAAAATTTCAGCCGTACCGCCATAGGAGGTGAAGACGTCTGCCGGCACGCTGATATCCTTCTTGATCTGCTCGACCGCCGCTGTCGCATCGCTGAGCGACACGCCTTCCGGCAGGTTGAAGGAAACCGTGGTCGAGACCAGCTGGCCCGTCTGGTTGATGGTCACCGGGCCGGTGGTGCGTTGCACATGCGCGAAGTTCGACAGCGGCACCAGGCTGCCATTGGCGGAGGCGACCCGGATTTCCGACAGTTTCTGGTCGTCCCAGGGTTTGCTGGTGTCGTATTCGACGATGACGTCGTAGCTGTCGCCGGTCGACTGGATCTCCGCGGCCGCATAGCCGCTGAAGGATTCCTGCAGCGTCGTGCGTAGCGTATCGTTGTCGATCCCGTAGGCGGCTGCCCGCTCGGTGTCGATGACGATATTGGCCTGCAGGGCGTTGTTCTGGGCGTCCGAGGTCACGTCGGTGAACAGGCCGCGGTCGCCACGCATTGCCGCCTGGATCTTGCCGGCCCACAGGTTGGTCTGGTCGGCGCTGAGCGCCTGCACCACCAGCTGATACTGGCTGGCCGTCTGGCGGCCGCCGAAGCGCAGGCTCTGGTTCGGCGTCACGAAGGCCTGCAATCCGGGGATCTTGTTGATCGCCGTGCGCAGCTCGCGCAGCGTCTGGTCAAGCGGCGGCCGCTCCTTCTTGTCCTTGAGTTCGACGAACATCGAGCCGTTGTTCTGCGGTTTGTTCGGGTTGCCGCCGATCGTCGACATCACGTGGTTGACCGCCGGATTTGCCTTGACGGCGGCTGCCGCCTGCTGCTGCAGCGCTTCCATGGCGGTGTAGGAAATGTCCTGCCGCGCCTGCGTGCTGATCGTCAGGCGGCCGATATCTTCCTGCGGGAAGAAGCTCGTCGGCAGGGTCATGAAGAAATAGATCGTCAGCGCCACTGAGCCGAGGAAAACCCCGAGGATCGTCAGGCGATGGCGAAGGCACCAGCCGACCGCATTGTCATAGCCGTTGAGCGTCCGCTCGAAACCGGCATCGAAGATGCGGATGAGCAGCGGCGGGCGACTGTGGTTGTTGGACAGGCGCGAGCCGAGCATCGGCGTCACGGTCAGCGAGACGATCGCCGACGAGATGATGGCGATGGCGACCACCATGCCGAATTCGTTGAACACCCGGCCGACGACGCCGCCCATCAGCAGGATCGGGATGAACACCGCAATCAGCGAAACCGACATTGAGATGATGGTGTAACTGACTTCTCCAGCCCCCTTGATCGCCGCTTCCCGCACCGGCATGCCTTCCTCGACATGGCGCAGGATGTTTTCGAGCATGACGATCGCGTCGTCGACCACCAGCCCCACCGCGAGCGTCAGCCCCAATAGCGAGATGTTGTCGATGCTGTAGCCGAGCACATACATCATGCCGAAGGTCGAGATCAGCGACAGCGGAACGGCAAGTCCCGGAATGATCGTTGCCGTGGCATGGCCGGTGAAGAGGTAGATGACGAGAACGACGAGACCGATTGTCAGGAACAGCGTGAACTTCACGTCGGCGATCGCGGCACGGATCGGTTTTGCCGCGTCGTTCATCACGACCGTATTGACCGAGGGCGGAATTTCGGCGTGAAGCTGCGGCAGCTTGGCGTTGATCGCGTCGACGACGTCGACCGTGTTGGCATCCGGCTGACGCTGGATGGCGAGGATGATGCCGCGCTGGCCGTCATACCAGCTGCCGGTATATTGGTTCTCGACGCTGTCCTGCACATCGGCGATATCGCCGAGATGGATCGGCGCGCCGTTCGGATTGGCGATGACCAGCGAGCGGAATTGTTCGGCGTTGGTGCGTTGGGTGTTTGCCGTGATCGTCATGCTCTGCGAGTTGTTCTGCAGCGTTCCCACCGGCTGCTGGCTGTTGGCGGCAGCAAGCGCCTTGTTGACGGTATCGATGCCGATGCCGCGGGTGAGCAACTTGTTGGGATCGACCTCGACGCGCACCGCATAGGTTTGCGCACCGTAGACGCTGACCTGGGCAACGCCGGGTAGCGTCGAAAGCGACGGCGAGATGATATCTTCCGCGATCTCGTCGAGCTTGCTGCGCGGCATGGTGTTGCTCTGTACCGAAAGCAGCATGACCGGCGCATCGGCCGGGTTGGTCTTGCGGTAGCTCGGCGGCGTCGTCAGATTGTCGGGCAGCTGCCGTGTCGCATGCGAGATTGCTGCCTGCACATCGGCCGCAGCGGCGTCGATATCGCGATTGAGGTCGAACTGCAGCACGATGCTGCTGCTGCCGAGCGAACTCGAGGCGCTGATTTCGCTGATCCCGGGAATGGTTTCGAACTGTTTGATCAGTGGCGTGGCGACCGAGGTCGCCATCGTCTGCGGCGAGGCGCCGCTCAACTGCGCCGAAACGTTGATTGTCGGAAAATCGACCTGCGGCAGGGCCGCGACCGGCACGAGCCGGTAACCGGCGAGACCGGCCAGAATGACGCCGATGGCAAGCAGCGTCGTGGCGACGGGGCGCTGGATACAGAAATTGGGGATCATTGCTGAGCTCCCACCGCGATCGTCTCGGACTGCTGCTGTTGCCGAGGCTCTTCGGCGGAGGCGACATCAAGCGCCTTTTCGTCGAACTGCTCGTTGATCGCCTGCTGGTCGCTGAGCTGGCCCTGACCCTCGACGACGACATGGTCGCCTTCCGAAAGACCCGATTCGATGGCGGTGAAGCCGCCATTGGCGCGGGCAACGGTGACCGGCGTCAGATGCGATTTGCCGTCCTTGGCGACGAAGGCGAAGAAACCGTCCGGCCCGGGGCTGACGGCAACCGTTGGCACCACCACCTGCTGATCGTTATTGTTGAAATGCACCACGATATTGACCGACTGGCCGGGCCAGAGCGCCCCGGAGGCGTTCTCGAATTTCGCCTTGGCGAGGATCGTGCCGGAGGCGGTGTCGACCGTGTTGTCGTAGAAGCTGATCTCGCCCTTGCGGACCTGTCCCTTGGTGGAACTGGGAACGGTGCTGACTTCGACCGGGCCGGCTGCGAGCGCGCTCTTTAAGGTGCGCAGGTAACGCTCCTGCAGATGGAATTTAACATAGATCGGATCGTATTTGGCGATGGTGACGACGGCCGAGCCGGCATTGAGGAAGGCACCCTTGCTGATGGCGATATCGCCGAGCCGGCCGTCGAAGGGAGCGCGGATATCTGTGTTTTCGAGGATGATCTGATCGGAGGCAAGCGAGGCCTTGTCGGCGTCGACGGTGGCGGCGGCGGTATCGCGGGCAGCGACCGCCTGGTCGAGGCTCTGCTGGGTGCCGGCCTTCTGGTTGAAGAGATCCTGCGCGCGCGTCAATGCGGTCTCGGATTCCGAAAGCGTCGCCGTGTCGCGCACGATCATCGCTTTGTCTTTGTCGACCGCCGCATTGGCCGTCCGGTCGTCCAGCTTGGCGATCAAGTCGCCGGCTTTGACGGTTGCCCCATCCTGCGCATCGATGCTGACGATCAGGCCCTGTTCCTGTGCGGCAATGGTCGTGTTGTCATCGGCATCGGCCCAGCCGGTCGCGGTCACATCCGTCGGCAGCGTCGTCTTCGCCGCCGCGACGGTTTTGACGACGGTTGGGCCGCCGCCGCCGCGTCTGCGCCCGCCGCCCTGATGCTGGCCACCATTCTGCGTTTGATCGGCCTGCGCCTGATCGCCCTGTGCCGGCTGCCCGCCATTGCCGTTAACCGGCGGTTTGATGAACTGCGAGAGGTAGGGAATGCGGGAGGCATAAGGGATCTGATTCCCGAATTGCCAGACGCCGACGGCGGCAACTGCGATAACGCTGACAGTGATCCAAAATTTCTTCATGGGCGAGACCGGGGGTTGAACGGGGTTTGCGAATTTATGCTCTGATTGAACCGCTTATATTGCGGCGCAAAAAAGACATAATTCCCCGGTCGCCATCACTAAGTGGTTATAACGGCTTAAATTTTTGTAATGAATATTCCGTAATATTCAAACTATACTAATATAGACCGAGTGTAACCCGGTGCCGTTTGACGGCGGAGGGGCAGGCGGCGCGCAACAAGACGATGTCGGCCCGCGTGCCATTCGTTGCCCGGCGAAAAACACGGGAAAAACCCGAGAAAGCAGGTCATTATGACCGAGTTGAACGCCAGCGAATTTCGCTCTCTCATCATAAGCGTGTTTCCCGAACTCACGGCCTCCGCCTTCAAGCTGGCGGCGAAGGGCTGGGATTCGCTTGCCGTCGACGTCGATGACACGCTGATCTTCAAATTTCCCCGTCACTCTGGCGCGGAAAGAGCGCTTGTGAAGGAAGCCGCCTTGCTCGAGATCATCAGGCCGGCGCTGTCGATGGCGGTTCCCGACATGCACATTCACGACGGGCCGCCGATCTTTTCCAGCCATGCCAAGATCGACGGCGAACATCTCATTGCCGAAGATTACGCTGCGCTTGGCGAAGGCGATCGTCAGCACCTCGCTGACGATCTGGCGCGCTTTTACGCCGAGCTGCATGTGCTCGATGCCGATCGGATACGCTCGGCCGGCGCCGGGCCGATCCAGCCCTGGCAATCGCCCGAGATGGTGCGAACAGAGGCTTTACCGCTGCTGCCGCCTGAGATCAGGCCCTTTGCCGAGGCTGTTATTTCGGATTTCGAAACCTTGCCGCCCGATCCCCACGGCAATATCTACGGCTTCTTCGACGGTCATGGCTGGAACATGGCCTTCAATCATGCGCAAGGCAGGCTCAACGGCATTTACGATTTCGCCGATTCGGGCTTCGGGCCGTTGCACCAGGAGTTCATCTATTCGAACTTCATCTCGCCCGATCTGACCGCCCGCATCATATCGGCCTATGAAATGCTGACCGGACGTCGGCTCGACCGGCGGCGCATTTCAATCCTGACCGGCTTCCACCGTCTGTCCGAGCTCGCCGAGCTTGCCGACGATCCGGCCCATGTCGGATCGATGGTCCAAAGTGCGGCGAGTTGGGCCGCTGTTGCAGCCCATGCCGGCTGAAGGAGAGGTCAGACGGATCGGGCCGCGCCGCCGTCGCAGCGGATCAGCGAACCGGTGATGTAGCTTGCCGGCTGGCTGCACAGGAAAGCCGCCGTTGCGGCAAATTCCTCCACGCGGCCGTAGCGGCCGACCGGGATGCGCGCTTCCTTGTCGGTGCGGATCTCTTCGAGGCTCTTGCCCGTCCGCTTTGCCGCCGCCCCGTCGAGATCGTCGAGCCGCGCGGTCAGGATGCTGCCCGGCAGGAGCAGGTTGGTGGTCACGCCGAAGCCCGCCACTTCGGTGGCAAGCGTCTTGCTCCAGCCGGCCAGTGCCGGGCGCAGCGTATTGGACAGCGCCAGATTGGCGATCGGTTCGATCACGCCTGAGGAAGCGACCGTCAGGATCCGGCCCCAGCCTTGCGCCTTCATGCCGGGCAGCAGCGCATTGGTCAGCGTGATGACGCGGGCGACCATGGAAAGGAAATAGGTCTCGAGCTTTTCACCCGTCATCTCCTCGGTCGTGCCGGGCGTCGGCCCGCCGGTATTGTTGACGAGGATATCGAGTCCGCCGAACTTCTCCTTCACCGCCGCTGTCGCCGTCTCGACGAAGCGTTCATCCCCGAGGTCGGCCCAGATCCAGTCGGCCCGGCCTTTGCCTTCGCTGTTGATCGCCTTGCAATTGGCCTCCAACTGCTCGCCGCTGCGCCCGCAAAGCAGCACGTTGGCGCCTTCGTGGGCCAGTGCTGTGGCGATGCCGAGGCCGAGGCCACGTGAGGAGGCGAGGACGAGCGCCCGTTTGCCTTCGATGCCGAGATCCATGATTGTCCTCCTATATCTTAGAGCGATGTATAAGGCGCACGCAGCGGAAAAGGAAAGGGCGCGTGACCGGTTCGGTGGCGTTTGCTAATTGATGTTAACGTAAACGTTATATAATTCTGGCGCGCAGGGCCTATCATTGTGCGAATTGAAGATTGGCTGTCGTATCCCGGCTCGACAATGCTTTCTCGTTTTGACAGAAAGTGCCTGAGAGGGATGACGGCTGCGCGCCGCCAAGCGGAGACGAGTGAATGACCGAGACGACTGAGTTGCCTGAACGCGAGAGCATGGAATTCGACGTGGTGATCGTCGGCGCCGGTCCGGCCGGTCTTTCGGCGGCGATCCGGCTGAAGCAGGTCAACCCGGAACTGTCGGTCGTGGTCCTGGAGAAGGGGGCCGAGGTCGGCGCCCATATCCTCTCGGGCGCCGTGGTCGATCCGATCGGCATCGACCGGCTGCTGCCCGGCTGGCGCGACGAGGCCGATCATCCGTTCAAGACGGAAGTCACATCAGACCACTTCCTGCTGCTCGGCCCGGCCGGCTCGATCCGCCTGCCGAATGCGCTGATGCCGCCCTTGATGAACAATCACGGCAACTACATCGTCTCGCTCGGCAACGTCTGTCGCTGGCTGGCGGGCAAGGCCGAAGAGCTCGGCGTCGAGATCTATCCGGGCTTTGCCGCCGCCGAAGTGCTCTACGACGACAAGGGCGCGGTCATCGGTGTCGCCACCGGCGACATGGGCATCGAGAAGAACGGCGAGCCCGGCCCGAACTATACCCGCGGCATGGAGCTGCGCGGCAAGTACACGCTGATCGGCGAAGGCGTGCGCGGTTCGCTTGCCAAGCAGCTGATCGCCAAGTTCGATCTGCAGAAGGATCGTGAGCCGCAGAAGTTCGGCATCGGCATCAAGGAACTCTGGCAGGTCAAGCCGGAGAACCACAAGCAGGGCCTGGTGCAGCACTCCTTTGGCTGGCCACTGGGGATGAAGACCGGCGGCGGTTCGTTCCTCTATCACCTCGAAGACAATCTGGTGGCGGTCGGCTTCGTCGTTCATCTCAATTACAAGAACCCTTACCTTTATCCCTTCGAGGAATTCCAGCGCTTTAAGACCCATCCGGCGATCCGCGGAACCTTCGAGGGCGGCAAGCGGCTCTCCTATGGGGCGCGTGCCATCACCGAGGGCGGTTATCAGTCGGTGCCGAAGCTGTCTTTCCCCGGCGGAGCGCTGATCGGCTGTTCGGCCGGTCTCGTCAACGTTCCCCGCATCAAGGGCAGCCACAATGCGGTGCTGTCGGGCATGCTCGCGGCCGAGAAGCTGGCCGCTGCCATCGAAGCTGGCCGCAGCCATGACGAGGTGGCCGAGATCGAGAACGACTGGCGCAAGGGCGACATCGGCAAGGATCTCAAGCGGGTGCGCAACGTCAAGCCGCTGTGGTCGAAGTTCGGCACGGCACTCGGTGTGGCGCTCGGAGGCCTCGACATGTGGACGAACACGCTGTTCGGCTTTTCTTTCTTCGGCACGCTTGGCCACGGCAAGACCGATGCGCAAAGCCTGGAACCGGCCGCGCAGCACAAGCCGATCGCCTATCCGAAGCCGGACGGCGTTTTGACCTTCGACCGCCTGTCCTCGGTGTTCCTGTCGAACACCAATCACGAGGAGGATCAGCCGGTGCATCTGCAGGTCAAGGACATGGGCCTGCAGAAGCGTTCGGAACACGACATCTATGCCGGCCCGTCGACGCGCTACTGTCCGGCCGGGGTCTACGAATGGGTGGAGAAGGACGGGCAGGACACCTTCGTCATCAACGCGCAGAACTGCGTGCACTGCAAGACCTGCGACATCAAGGACCCCAACCAGAACATCAACTGGGTGCCGCCACAGGGCGGCGAGGGGCCGGTCTATCCGAACATGTAGATCGGATGGTCGTCCGCCATCCCAGATCTGCTACGCTTTCCTTGCTCTCCTTTCTTCGAACAGGAGCGCTCGGGCCGCTCACGCGCGGCGTGACGATGCGCGAGGTCTCGGAATTGCTGGGACCGCCCGACGGGTGGATGGATGGCGGAAGCGAGGCGCCCGTGCCTCTGCTCTGGGGCTACCGGCCCTTTCTCGAAATCCGCTTCGAGTCGGAGCCGCCCTATCTGCTGCAGACCATCAAGGTGCCGCAACTTGCGCCGCCGGATAAGAAATATATCCATATTGCACGCCTTCGCATCGCAACCGATGGGTTCCACGATCAAATGCGACTCTCGGATTTCTTGCGCCGGGACATCTGGGGGGATGACGAAATCGTCGTAGGCAGTTGTGCCGGCGGGAATCCTGTTGTCGACATTTGCACTGCGAACACCCGGTTGGTCTGGTCAATGTCGGCAGGGAGCGAAGAAATCCTGGCTCGGCAAAGCGAGGGCGGCCTATCGAAGGCGGCTTACATGGCCCGGCGCGACCAACTCTCCGATGGATTCTTCGGTATCTATTCCGCTCTTTCGCCACAACTCGATCGTGTGCCGCAAGACGGATGGGAAAACTTTTCGGCTGATCAATATCTCGCGCTGGCGGCGCATATTGAAACTGTCGTGAAATAGCGGTGGGCTATACATGATAACGCAGTCGTTATCTCTGTCTGCTGTGCTCCTTTAGCGTTTCATTAACCATAATCTCCTTAGTTTGCGACATCATGTTGACGCACTAAGGACACATTCATGACGATCTCCCGCCGGGGCTTCCTGATCGCTCTGCCGCTTTTTGTCGCCGGCTGCTCTGCGACCGGCCTGAACAGTCAGACGAATTACGCCGCACTTCCGGATGAAAAATTCCCCTTAAAGCAGGTGCCGATCGACAAGATCAAGCCGGAGCTCCGCCGTCAGGAAGTGGCCTATGAAACCACTCATGCAGCGGGCACGATCGTCGTCGATACCCCGGCACGGCGCGCTTACTATGTCCTCGGTGACAACAGGGCAGTGCGCTACGGCGTCGGCGTCGGCCGCGAGGGGCTGGCCTTTGCCGGCAACGCCTATATCGGCCGCAAGGCCGAGTGGCCGAGCTGGACGCCGACCGAAAACATGCAAGCCCGCGAAGAGCGTTATCGCAAGCTTGCCGGCGGCATGCCGGGCGGCCCGAACAACCCGCTCGGTGCACGGGCGATGTATCTCTATCGTGGCGGCGGCGACACGCATTTCCGTATTCACGGCACCAACCAGCCGCAATCGATCGGTCTCGCCATGTCGAGCGGCTGCATCCGCATGATGAACCACGACGTGATCGATCTCTACAGCCGCGTCGAGGTCGGCGCGAGGGTCGTCGTCATCCAGGCTTGAGGTGGTAAAATCACGTTCATTGAAAAAGCCGCCGCAGCGATGGCTGTCGGCGGCTTTCGACCTTTGTTGGCCCTAGCTGGCGGTCAGCGGCGCTGGGCGGCGATCCCGGTGGAAAGCGCAACGCCGATGCCGGTGATCACGGCGGCGCTGATTTCCGTCAGGCCGATCGCCTCGCCAAGCAACAAGCCGCCGCCGAGCGTTGCCAATACCGGGGTCAGCGCCGTGAAGGCGGCGGCCTGTGTTCCGCCGAGGGTCCTGACGGCGGTGCCGTAGGCGACCATGGCGACGAGACCGGAAAGCATACCCTGGCTCAGCACCTGCAGGCCGATTTCCGGGAGAGGCGCCTGCGGCAGCGAGATGCCGAAGATAAGCGCCAGCACGCCCATGATCAGGAAGGACCAGACGGCGATCAGCGCGCTTGCCTGCACGGCCGTCAGGCCCGAGCGGCGGAAGGCATGAGTATAGCTCGCCCACAGAACGGCGCCGGCCGGCAGCAGCACGAAGCTCGTCCATGCCAGCGAGGCGTCCGCAAGGCTCCGCGTCAGCAGGATCAGCACGCCGGCGACGATCGCGACGAGCCCGGCGATGCGGGTGGTATCAGGTCTTTCGCCAAACAGCACGATGCCGATCAGCGCCGCAGCGAGCGGCATCGAGCCGCCGAGCAGAATGCCTGAGGAGGCAGCCGGCGTCGAATGGATTGCCAGCGTGGTCAGCAGGAAGAAGACGGCGCCCGAGCCGGACACCATGATCGCCAGCAGATGCAGCGGCACCGTCTTCGGCAGCAGCCCTGTCTTCAGCCAGACCGGCGACAGCACCAGGGCGGGAATGCCGAAGCGGATCAGCCCGATGTCGATCGAGCCGAGAGGCGTTGCGGCGCTGTGGCGGGTGACGAGAAACCATGTCGCCCAGATCAGCACGGTAACAGCGCCGCCGGCATAACCCAGTGCCTGCGATGGCGACTTGTCGTTGGTAAATGCAATGGTGGTCATCGTCCTGTCCCTTCCTTCATCCGGAGCCTTCCGGTCGAGGAAAAGATTAGATCAGGAGGGTGGGGCATGTCCTTGCTATCTATGGCTCAAAAATCATGCTATGCGCAATCTTCTGCCAAAATGGTGCCAACAGGAATCGCGAAAATGCCAAATCTCGATAAATTCGATATCGCCATCCTGAAGTGCCTGCAGGAGGATGCGCGGGCCACCAATGTCGAAATCGCCGAGAAGGTGAACCTCTCGCCGTCGCCCTGCCTGCGCCGCATCCGCAATCTCGAACGCTCCGGCGTCATCCGCGGTTACACCGCCGATATCGACCGCAAGGAGGTTGGTCTCGGCCTGACCGTCTTCGTCGAATTCAAGGTCGCCCATCACAGCCGCGAAAATTCCGAGGCGCAACAGCAGACACTGCTCGCCATCCCCGAGATCGTCTCCTGCTTTCTGATTTCGGGCACGGCCGATTTCCTCGCCGAAGTCGTGGTGGAGGACCTCGCCGCCTACGAACGGCTTCTGACGGAGACGCTGCTGACCCTGCCCAACGCCAGCGACATCCGCTCGAACTTCGCCATTCGCAGCATCAAGACGCACGGGCCGTTGAAGCTGCCCGAGGGAAGATGATTTCTCAATAGTTTTTCTCGCTAATAAAAACCCCTCCCCAACCCCTCCCCACAAGGGGGAGGGACTAATCTGGGGCACCGTCTCGCTCCCCATCGAGGGGGTCAATATTTGGGACGCGGGTGCGGCAGTTTAAGCCCCTCCCCCTTGTGGGGAGGGGTTGGGGAGGGGCCTTTTTGCTCGACCATCAACCCGGTCGTTCAGCTCTACAGCAGCGTCCCGCTGAGGATGAGCAGCGCCACCGAGAAGTAGATGACGAGCCCGGTGACGTCGACCAGCGTGGCGACGAAGGGGGCCGAGGCGCTGGCCGGATCGAGCCGCAGCTTTTGCAGCAGGAAGGGCAGCATCGAGCCGCAGATCGAGCCGAAGGTGACGATCCCGATCAGGGCGGCAAACACCGTGACGGCGACCATCTGCCAGTGCGGGCCGTAGTCGTAAAGGCCGGACGACTGCCAGAAGACGATGCGGATGAAGCCGACGAGGCCGAGGATCGCGCCGAGCACGATGCCCGTCGGCAGTTCGCGCAACAGCACTTTCCACCAGTCCGACAGCTTCAGCTCGCCGAGCGCCAAAGCCCGGATGATCAGCGACGTCGCCTGCGAGCCGGAATTGCCGCCCGAGCTCATGATCAGCGGGATGAACAGCGTCAGCACCACGGCCTTCTCAAGCTCACCTTCGAAATGCTGCATGGCGCTTGCCGTCAGCATTTCGCCGAGGAACAGGGCGGCGAGCCAGCCGGCGCGCTTGCGGATCATGCCGGCAAAGCCGATCTTCATATAGGGCTGGCCGAGTGCCTCCATGCCGCCGAACCTCTGGGCGGCTTCCGTCGTGTCCGAGATCATCGTGTCGATCACGTCGTCGACGGTGACGATGCCGAGCACCTGCCCATGGTCGTCGGTGACCGGCAAGGCGAGCAGGTCGTGCTTGCGGATCAGCCGGGCGACATCCTCCTGCTTCATCAGCGGATCGGCCGAAACCGGCGTGCCCTTCTGCGCCACCGAAAGGATGGAAGCCTCAGGCTCGCCGGTGATGAGGCGGCGCAGCGTCACCACATGCATGAGCGCATGGCTGGCCTCGTCGAGCACATAGATGGCGTAGACGGTTTCCCGCGAGCGTTCGACCTGGCGCACATGATCGAGCGTCTGGGCAACAGTCCAGCTGACCGGCACGCTGACGAATTCCGTCGTCATGATGCCGCCGGCCGTGCGCGGCGGATAGCCCATCAGGTGCTGGATCGCGATGCGCACCGGCTCGTCGAGGCTGGCAAACAGCCGGCCGCGGGTCTCGCCGTCGAGTTCGAGCAGCACGTCGGCGACACGGTCGTTGGACATGCCGTGCAGCAGCCGTGCGGCGTCCTCGGCGCTGATCAGCGCCAGGATCTGTGCGGCGTTGCGCAGCTCCGGCCGGTCGAGAATGTTGACGGCATAGTCGAGCGGCATGCCGGTCAGCACACGCCCGGCGTCCTGGACGGTCAGCGCGTTCAACGCATCGACGCGTTCGGCGATCGTTGCGCCGCGGCTGTTGTTGATGAAGGTACGGGCGGCATGGCCTGCCCGAAGTGGGAAGCGATTGATGTTCATTAAGGCTCGCCTTTCCGTCGATCCGCCGTAGCGTCCCGAACGGGCGAGCCGACAGGAGTCGGTCAGCGCACGAGGGCCGCGTACGGCAAAGGCAATCGACTGCTACTGTCGCTTGGCATCGTGAAGATGGCTCCGTTGAAATCCGCGGACGAGTGCCATCCGCGTGAGGTTCTAGGTGGTCCCGAACGCAAAAAAAGTCAAGCGGGGTAAATGCTTAACGCCAGAATGTCGCACCCCCGCCCATTGCGAGCGGAGATGCTTTACGCAGCCTGCATGCTCCGGCTGCGGCGCTCCAGCCGCACGGAGGCTGCAAAGACGAAGAGGCCGAGGAAAGAGAGTGCCGCGCCGACATAACCGGTTGCCGCAAAACCGTAGCCCCAGGCGATGACGAGCCCGCCGAGCCAGGCGCCGATCGCATTGGCGATGTTGAAGGCGGAATGGTTGGAAGCGGCGGCAAGCGTCTGCGCATCGGCGGCGACATCCATCAGCCGCGTCTGCAGCGCCGGGCCGGCGGCAAAACCGCAGCCGACCAGGAAGACCGAGAGGCCGAGCATATAGGGATTGGCGGCGGTCAGCGAAAAGGTGGTCAGCACGACGATATTATAGACGAGCGAGCCGCCGATCGTGCCGAGCAGCGATTTGTCGGCAAGCCAGGAGCCAATGAAATTGCCGGCATTCATGCCGACGCCGAACAGCACCAGCATGATCGGGACGGCCGTTTCCGGCAGCATCGCCACCTCAGTGGTCGTCGAGGCGATATAGCTGAACATTGCAAACATGCCGCCGTAACCGACGGCGGCGATGCCGAGCGTCAGCCATACCTGCGGCCGGCGGAAGGCGCCGAGTTCGCGCAGGAAGCTTGCCTCTTCGGAAACCCTGTCCTTGGGAACGTAGAACCAGATCAGCGCCACCGTCAGCAGGCCGACGATGCCGACCGACCAGAACGCCACCTGCCAGTCGAGCGACTGGCCGAAAAACGTCGTCAGCGGCGTGCCGAGAAGAGTAGCGACGGTGAGGCCGAGCATGACGCGGCCGACGGCACGGGCGCGGCGATGTATCGGCACCATCGAGGCGGCGACCAGGGCGGCGACGCCGAAATAGGCGCCGTGCGGCAGTCCGGTCACGAAGCGCAGGAAGGTGAAGGATTCGAAAGTCGGCGCCATGGCGCTGAGGATATTTCCGACGGCAAAAACCAGCATCAGTGTCAGGAGCAGCGTGCGGCGCGCCATCTTGGCGGCGAGCACAGCGATAACGGGCGCGCCGACGACGACGCCGAGCGCATAGGCGCTGATGACGTAGCCGGCCTGCGGCGTCGTCACCGAGAAAGTATCGGCGACATTCGGCAGCAGCCCCATGATCGCAAATTCACCGGTGCCGATGCCGAAGCCGCCGCAGGCGAGCGCCAACTGGACCAGCGCCACTGTCGTTGCCGACGGCAGTCCTTCATCCTGGCTGTCGATGGAATCATTGATGGCGATCTCACTCATGAGAGCTCCTCGGGACGGTTTTTGCTTGGCAACGGCCTCCGGCGCAAGCGCGGCCGCGAGGCGATCGTGGTCTATGGCGGGAGGTGGAGACGATCTCTCCGATATGTGATCTATCCGTGATATACCGGCAGGCGTCGAGTGCATTTTTCGCAGTGCAGCGTCCTGCTATGTGCATATGTCCGTTGCAATATTTGCATTTCTGATATTCTTGCGGAAAGGCTGATGCGCTTGAAATCGCCAATGCCGCAACCATCTCAGGGCAAAGGCAGGAGCATTTCCGCGCCAGGGACGGGAGCCCTCATGAAGCTTGTAGGCTTTTTCAATCGCGACGGCGGCACCTTCAGGACCACCGACATGCTGGCCTACGAAAAGAGGGCGGAGGAGGCGTTCCGCGACGCGGGGCACGATTTCGACGCTATCGTCTTCTCCGGAAAAGAGATTATTCCCGCCATGGAGCGGGCGGCCAAGCGCGACGATATCGACGGCATCGTCGCCGGCGGCGGCGACGGCACGATTTCGGCGGCGGCATCGATCGCCTGGAAAAACGGCATTGCCCTCGGCGTCGTGCCGGCCGGCACGATGAACCTCTTTGCCCGCTCGCTGCGCGTGCCGCTCGATATCTGGCAGGCGCTCGATGTGCTGGCCACCGGCGAGATCGACAATGTCGATATCGCCAGCGCCAACGGCCGCCCGTTCATCCACCAGTTTTCCGCCGGCCTGCATGCCCGCATGGTGCGCTACCGCAACGCCTACAGCTATCGTTCGCGGCTCGGCAAGATCCGGGCGAGCACGAAGGCCGCCCTTGGCGTCATCTTCAACCCGCCGGAATTCGAAGTGGAGTTCGAGGCGGCGGGGATGCGTGAACGCCGCCGGGTGTCGGCGATTTCGGTCTCCAACAATCCCTTCGGCGAGAACGCGCTGCTCTACGCCGATAATCTGACAAGCGGCGAACTCGGCTTCTATACGGCCAATCCGCTGAAACCCATCGGCGTCGCCCGCCTCGCCATCGACATGCTGCGCGGCAAGGTCCGCGAGAACGCCGATGTCATGGTGATGCATCCGGCGGAAGTGCAACTGCATTTCCCGAAACTGCGCTCCAAGGCCAATTGCGTCATGGACGGCGAGCTGCTGCCGCTTGCACGCGACGTTTCCATCCGGCTGCATCCGGGCGAGTTGAAGGTCCTCGTCAAGCAGGGTCTCGCCGCGCAGGTGGATGCGGCCGAACGCCGCGAGCCCGCAGCCTGAGGCCGGATGCTTCAGAGCCGCGGCAGATAGGTGCGATAGTCGAAATCCGAAACGCTGCGCAGATGCGCCAGCGCTTCCTTGCGCTTGGTGTCGCCGTAAAGCGCCTGATAACGTGCGCCGAAGATGTCGGCGATGAAGGGCGAGGCACGGAAAGTCTCGACTGCGCTGAGGAAATCATGCGTCAACCGCGCCGTATTCGCCGGTATGTGTGAAGGCGTCGTCTCCGCGCCGGGGTCGAGGTCGCCATCGAGGCCAAGGAGCATGCCGCCGAGGATCGCTGCAAGCAGCAGATAGGGATTGGCATCGGCGCCGGCGACGCGGTGCTCGATGCGGGCGGCCGGCCCGTCCTGATCGGGGATGCGGATCGCCGTGCCGCGATGGCCGCTGCCCCAGGTCAGGTCGACCGGCGCGAACGAGCCCGGCTGGAAGCGGCGGTAGGAGTTGGCGAAGGGGGCGAAGATCAACTGCGCCGCGCGCATGCTGTCGAGCAGCCCTGCCGTGACCGATTTCAGGAGCTTCGGCTCGCCGCCCTTGGTATCGAGGATATTGCGGCCCTGGCTGTCGATGATGCTGGCATGCACATGCAGGCCGGAGCCGGCATGATCGGAATAGGGCTTGGCCATGCAGGTCGATTTCAGCCCGTGGCGGCGCGCCGCCTGCTCGGCGATGCGCTTCAAATAGAGGCAATCGTCGGCGGCGGCGAGCGCATCGGGTCGGTGCAGCAGGTTGACCTCGAACTGGCCCGGGCCGAACTCCGCCGTCGTCGCCTCCGCCGGCAGTCCTTGCGCCTTCGCATAGGCCCTCAGCGTCCCGAGATAGCCGTCGAGCGCGTCGACGGCGCTCATGTCGTAGAGCTGGAAACCATTCGGTTCGCCGCGATAGGTCAGGCTTTCGGGCGGGGAAGGGCGGCCGGTCGCGCGCCAGTCCCCCGACATCACGTAGAATTCCAGCTCGGTCGCCACCACAGGCGTCAGGCCGCGCGCCGTATAGCGCTCGACCACCGAGGCGAGGATGGCGCGCGGATCCATGAAGCTCGGGCTGCCGTCGAATTCATGCATGGTGGCAAGCACCTGCATCGAACCTTCGGGCGCCCAGGGCATCGACGCCAGGCTGCGCCGGTCGGGGATGACCTTGCCGTCCGGATCGCCGATCGTCAGCGACAGGCCGGTAATGTCGTCATTGTCGTCGCCCCAGATGTCGAGCGACTGCGTCGAGGTCGGCAGGCGAATGTCGCCGGCCCAGATCTTGCCTTCGGCGCCGGATGGAAGCTGCTTGCCGCGCAGCTCGCCGTTCATGCCGACGATCAGGATTTCGAGACGCGGGTCGCCGCCCTCGGTCTTGCCGTCCATCCTGTCGCTTGCCATGACCTTGAAAATCCTCCGGGACAAGGCCAAGCTCCTATCCCATCGATAGCAGCCTTTCAATCCGCGAGGGTTTTCACCTTATGCCCGATATTTATCCGCCCTCGAATCTCGCCGCGATCGACGCCGCGCACCATCTGCATCCCTTCGCCGACATGAAGAAGCTGAATGCCGATGGCGCGCGCATCATTCAGCGCGGCGAGGGCGTCCATATCTTCGACAACCATGGCAGGAAATATCTCGATGGCTTCGCCGGCCTCTGGTGCGTCAATATCGGCTATGGCCGCCGGGAGATCACCGAGGCCGTCGCACGGCAGATGACCGAACTGCCCTATTACAACACCTTCTTCGGCACGAGTTCGGCGCCCGCGACGCTGCTGGCCCAGAAGGTCACCGCCCATGCCGGCGAGCGGTTCAATCATATCTTCTTCACCGGCTCCGGCTCGGAGGCGAACGACACCTGGTTCCGCATGGCCGGTGTCTACTGGAGCGCCGTCGGCAAGCCGTCGAAGAAGATCGTGATCGCGAGAAAGAACGGTTATCACGGCTCGACCGTCGCCGGCGCCAGCCTCGGCGGCATGAAATATATGCATGAGCAGGGCGACCTGCCGATACCCGGCATTGTCCATATCGGCCAGCCTTACTGGTACGGCGAGGGCGGCGATCTCTCGCCTGATGAATTCGGCCTCAAGGTCGCCCGCGAGCTCGAAGCGAAGATCGATGAGTTGGGCGAGGAAAATGTCGCCGCCTTTGTCGCCGAGCCGGTGCAAGGCGCTGCCGGCGTCATCATCCCGCCCGAGACCTATTGGCCGGAGATCGACCGCATCTGCAAGGCGCGCAATATCCTGTTGGTGACCGACGAGGTGATCTGCGGTTTCGGCCGGCTGGGCGCCTGGTTCGGCTACCAGCATTTCGGCGTCGAGCCGGATCTGGCGCCGATCGCCAAGGGGCTGTCCTCCGGTTACTTGCCGATTGGCGGCGTGCTCGTCAGCGACCGCATCGCCGATGTGCTGATCGACGAGGTCGGCGAGTTCAATCACGGCTTCACCTATTCCGGCCATCCGGTCTGCGCCGCCGCCGCGCTCGAAAACCTGCGCATCATCGAGGAGGAGCGATTGGTCGAACGGGTGCGCGACGATATCGGCCCCTATTTCGGCAGGGCTTGGGCGGCGCTCGCTGATCATGATCTCGTCGGCGAGGCCGTCAGCATCGGCCTGATGGGCGCCCTGCAGCTTGCCGCCGACAAGAGCACGCGCACCCGTTATGAGAAGCCCGACCAGGTCGGGGCGCTGGTGCGCAACCATGCGCTCGCCAACGGCCTCGTACTGCGCGCCACCGCCGACCGCATGCTGGCCTCGCCACCGCTTGTGATCAGCCATGCGGAGGTGGAAGAGATGGCAAGGATTACCAGGCTGGCGCTGGATGCGGCCTGGAAGGAACTGAGATCTTGATGTCGCTCATCCGACCGGGTCTCTTGCGGATGCGGCGATAAGCAGGCGCTTCGCAACGCCGCCCATGCTTCCAGCCGTATCGGCGGCATTGACGCCACCGCCTGAAACACAGGTGAGGGAGGGCTTGGTAAGGCTGGCCTAATGAAGCACCCGTTGTGGTTTGTCTCTGTACGCCGGCGGCGAGTTTGGCGAGAGCGCCAACCACACTCTCCGTCTTCCCAGGCCTTGAGCCTGGGATCCATGCCACTGCTGCTAATGGATGTGGCGCGGATCCTCGGGTCAAGCCCGAGGAGGACGGAGGGTGGGGTAGGCACGGCAAACCAGTCCCAGCGCAGACGCCCGTGTCAGCACCCGCCAGCGAAGCCCGACAATGCCAGTCGCGGCCTAAACCGGTGACGTAGCGGATGATAGTCCATGTCCAGATCAACGCGGTCGGCCACCTCAATCACGGCTACACCCATTCCGGTCATTCGGCCTACGCGACCGGCACTCTCCCGATTCCGCTCAGTCCGGCCGGCCGACCCAGGCATAGCCGAAACGATACCGATCGTCGCCGCGCTGATAGAAATAGGGCACGTCGATCACCGAAGCCTGAGGTGCGGACGCGCCGAGATTGGCCTGTAGCCATTCGGCCATGGCCGGCGGGAGCCCTTCGCTTCCCCCTTTCGGCGGGATCAGCCACACGAGAAGCAGCGGTTGCCGGCCGGCCAGATCCGGGTGGAAGCCGGGGTAATCGACGGAGAGAACCGGCACATCGGGAATATCCTGCCTGAGATTGCCGGCAAGCAGGCTGTCGCCGGCAAGGATCGCCGCCGGCTCGGCCTGTTTGCGCAGGTTTTCCAGCATCGTGGCATAGGGCCTGTTCAACCGTTCGTAATGGCCGGTGAAGCGTGCGGCGGCGACACTGCCGTAGAGGGCCGCCGGCACGCCGATCATGATGATGGCGACGACCGCCATGAAACGCCGGGACGCCCTGCCGGTCGCGACGCCGGCGGCCTCGATCTTCAGGCAGAAATAGAGCGGCAGGATGAAGAGCATCGGCACCAGCCAGCGATCCTTGATGCCGGCCGCGCCGCCGAAGACGATCAGAAACAGAATGCCGATGAGGAAGACGAGCATCATCCGCTCGATGAGCTGCGTCCACTGCGAGCCGGCGGCGAGCGCCGGACGAAGGCTCTTGCCGAAGACGATCGCAAACACCGCCACGGTCAATCCGGCAAAGCTGATGGTGGCGAGAGCAAGCGAGCTGGTCCCCATGGCCACCTGCTTGAGATAGCTGGCATCGCCGCTCGCGGTCATCTTCTCCAGCGTGCGGGCGGTGGCGAAATCAAGATTGTCCTTCAGCCAGAAGAGATGCGGCAGGACGATGATAAGCGCCACGGCAGCCGTCAGCACCAGCCGCCAATCGAAGATCCGCTGCCGCAGGCGCGCATCCGCCAGCGCGGCAATCAGCGCTGCCGCCGGCAGGAGGGCGAAATTATATTTGGCGAGCAGGCCGAAACCGATGCCGATGCCGGCGAACAGATAGGAGGCAAGGCTCGGCTGCTTCAGGCTGCGGATGAAGCCGTAGAAGAAGATGCTGGCCGAGAAGAACACCGCGACCGTATGCGTCAGGTCGCGCTGCATCTCGAAAGCCATCTGCGGGATCGTCAGCAGCCCGAGCGTTGATATCGCCACCAGCGCCTTGTCGCGCAGGATAAGACGCGCGGTGAGGCCATAGAGCAGGTAGGAACTGAACAGCAGAAGGTTCTTTACGATAGAAAGCGCGGCAAGCGAGACGCCTGTAAATTGGAAAACCGCGTATTGCAGCCAGTTGTAGAAGGGCGGCTGCGGGCCGTAGCCGGCGGCAAGCCATTGCGAGCGGAAGGCCTGTTCGGCCTCGTCCAGATCGAGCGAATGCGACGTTGCCAGCCGCACGCCGATCTGAAGCACGAAATAGCCGGCCAGCAGGAGGAAAATCCAGCGGATGTCGCGGCTGTCGGTGTCGGTCATCTATCTCTCCGGCCGAACCCAGGCGTAGCCGAGCGCGAAATTGTCGCCCTGACGGCCGAAATAATAGGGAATCGACAGCGAGCCGATCTCCTGCGGCGCGATGCCTGCCGTTGCCAGTGCCGATGAAAACCGCTCCGGCATGATCGCATCCGCGGCCGTCGCCGTCTTCTTGCCGCGCCAGACGATCAGCACCGGCCCCTTGGCCTCGGCAAAGGCGGGAATGCCCGGTGCCGGGAAATCCGGGATCACCACGGGCACATCTGGAAACTGCAGCCGTATGTTTCCGCCGACATAGGTATCCGAGGCGATCACCAGCGCCGGTTCCCCTTGTCGCGTCATCTCGCGGGAAAGCCCGGCCATCGGCACGTTCGGCCTCGCGTAGACGCCGATCAGCCCGGCGCCGACGACACGCAGGCCGAGCGCGATCAGCACGCAGGCCATCAGCACCGGCAGCACCGGCCTGAGGCGGCGCAGCCCGGCGGAAAGGTCGATGCCGGCAGCCTGCATCTTCGCCAGGAAATAGATCGGCAGCACCAGCAGGAACGGGTCTAGCCAGCGTTCACGCACCGTGGTGGAACCGGTGAACAGCACGATCAGAACGATCCCGGCAAGGCTCGCAAGCATCATCCGCTCCATCATCCCGGTCCAGCGGCTGCCGGCCGAAAGCATCAGGACAAAATCCCGGCGGAAGGCGGCGGCGAAAATGGCGACCGGCAGCGCCGCAAAGGCGACGATGGCGACGAGAAAGGCGAAGAGACCTTTGCCGATCCGCACGACGCCGGCCGGCTCGTTGCCGGCGGCCATCTTGACCAGAGTATCGGAGGAGGCGAATGCGAGATTGCCCTGCAGCCAGATCGCGTGCGGCAGGACGATGACGAGCGCGACGGCAATCGCGATGAGCATGCGCCAGTCGAGCGCCCTGCGCCGCCATTCGGCATCCGGCAGGATGGCGATCAAGGCAGCGGCCGGCATCAGCGCGAAATTATATTTGGAGATCAGCCCGATGCCTGTGGCAAGCCCGAGCAGCAGATAGCTGCCGATATCCGGTCGATCGAGGGTGCGGAAAAAGCCGTAGAGAAACAGCGAACTGGCAAAGAGCAGTGCGGTCGTGTGGGTCAGATCCTGCTGGGCCATATAAGAGACCTGCGGCAGGGTGATCAGCGACAGCATGGCGACGGCGGCAAGCGCCTCGTCCTTCAGCACGCGCCGACCGGCAAGGCCATAGAAGAGATAGGATAGGAACAGCAGGATGTTCTTCGGCACGATGAGGGCGCCGATCGACATGCCGGTCACCGACACGACGGCATATTGCATCCAGTTGTAGAAAGGCGGCTGCGGGCCGTAGCCCGCCAGCAGATATTGCGAGAAGAAGGATTGCTCGGCCTCGTCGAGCTCAAGCGAATGCGGAAGCGCGATGCGCAGCACGATGTTGAGCACGAAATAGGCCGCAAGCAGCAGGCCCGCGGTTCTGATCGTCCTCGTCGCGCGCTCCAGCATCGTGATGCCGGGCTTAGGCTTGGCTTCGATCGTCGAAGATCTGCCGCACGATATAGTTCGGCGAGGCATCGTCGCGGTAGTAAGTGCGCGCGATCATCTCCGCCAGGATGCCGGTCGTGATCATCTGCACCGACGACAGCAGCAGCACGACGCCGACCATCAGCATCGGGCGCGTGCCGATATCGTTGCCCATGATGAACTTGTCGAAACCGAGATAGAGCAGGATCAGCATGGCGACGGCGCCAAGGCCGAGACCGAGCGAGCCGAAGAAATGCCCGGGCCGCGCCTTGTAGCGCATGAAGAACATCACCGACAGCAGGTCGAGGATGACGCGGAAGGTGCGCGAAATCCCATATTTCGAAACGCCGTGCTCGCGCGCATGGTGGGTAACGGCCATCTCGCCGATGCGCGAGCTCGGCACGACGCCGGCCACCCAGGCCGGGATGAAGCGGTGCATTTCGCCCATCAGCTTCACCTGCTTGATGATCGAGGCCCGATAGATCTTCAGGCTGCAGCCGTAATCGTGCAGCTTGACGCCGGTGATACGGCCGATCAGGTAGTTGGCGCACCATGAGGGGATCTTGCGCAGGAACAGACCGTCCTTGCGGTTCTTTCGCCATCCCACAAGGAGGTCGAGTTCGCGCCGTTCCAATTCGGCGACCATCGAAGGAATGTCCTTCGGATCGTTCTGCAGGTCGCCGTCCATCGTCGCGATCAGGCGGCCCTGGGCGGTGTCGATACCGGCCTGCATGGCGGCGGTCTGGCCGAAGTTGCGCTGCAGCTCGACGATCCTCAGCGTCAGCCCGTCGCGTCCGACGAACTTGCGGGCGTTGACGAGCGTCGCATCCGTGCTGCCGTCGTCGACGAGGATCAGCTCCCAGCGATGGGGATAGGCGGCCATTGCCGCTACGACACGCTCGACGAGCGGGCCGACGCTTTCCTCTTCGTTGAAAATCGGCACGACCAGCGACAGCTCGAGCGATTGTACCGGATCATTCGTACCGCGCATGGGCTCAACGGTTGTCTGCAACTCTTATCTCCAAAAAGCCGGACGGCCTGGCAATCTTTACTGCTGCCGGCGCGCTTGCGGAAGGCTAGTACATGAACTGTCCACCGGTTGCCAGCGGGCAATGCCGGTTTCCCCGCAATCGGCTGTCCTGCCGGAACGCTATTTCGAGCCGCCTTCCACCCAGGAATAACCGATAGAAAAACTGCGTTTGCCATCACCGAAGAGATAGGGCAGCGTCAGCGTCTTCAACTCCTGCAGATGAATGCCCGATCTTACCAGATCACCCGCAAAACCGGGTGAAATCGTCGGGTCATCTGCGGTTTCGCCGCGCCAGATCACCAGCACCGGCCCCTTCGCCGCCGCATATTCGGGAACGCCCGAACCAGGGAAGAACGGTATCACCACCGGAACATCGGGGAGCGCAAGCCTCATATTGCCGGCCACGAACTTGGTTCCGGCCACGATGAGAACCGGCTTGCGGGCGGCGGTCAGTTCAGCCACGTAGCCGGCAAAGGGCACGTTCGTTCTCGTATAGGTGCCGATGTATTGAATGCCAATGATCCGGAAGAGAAGGATCGACAGGATAACGACCATGAAGACCGGCACCACGGGCCGGAAGCGCGCAAGGCCGACGGAAAGATCGACATCTGCGGTTTTCAGTTTCAGGAACAGATAGATCGGCAGGACGAGCAGGCAGGGGTCGAGCCAGCGCTCGTGAATATCGCTCGCGCCGGCAAAGAGGACCACGCCGACGAAAGCGACCAGACTGACGACCATCATCCGCTCGATCACCCGGATCATCGGGCTGGACGAGGAGAGCGCGCGAAAGAAATCCCGCCGGAAGGCGGCTGCGACGAGAACGATCGGCAATGCGACGAAGCCGAGAACGGCGATGACAAGGGATAATAGTCCTTGCCCGATGCGGGGAATGCCGGCAGGCGCCAGATCTTCGGCGGTCATCCGCTCCAGCGTCGGCTGAGAGGCGCTGGCGAGATTGTCGGGCAGCCAGAGCGCATGCGGCAGCACGATCAGAATGCCGATGATGATCGCCGGCAGCAAACGCCAGTCGATGAGACGGCTGCGCCATTCCCGGTCCGGGAGCACGGCGATGAATGCTGCTGCCGGCAGGATGGCGAAATTATATTTCGAGATCAGCCCGATGCCCGTGGCGATGCCAATGACCAGGAAGCTTGTAATCGACGGCTGGCGCAGCGTGCGGAAAAAACCGAAGAGGAAGAGCGAGGTCGCAAACAGCAGGGCGACGGTATGGGTCAATTCGCGCTGCGCCATCAAACCCACCTGCGGCAGGGTGATCAGGCTCAGCATGGCGACGGCTGCGAGCGAACGGTTCTTCAGCACCTCGCGGGCGGCAAGCCCGTAGAAGACATAGCAGCCGAAGAGAATGATGTTCTTGGGAACCGAGAGCACCCACATCGATATGCCGGTCACCGAAACGATGGCATATTGGATCCAGTTGTAGAACGGTGGCTGCGGGCCGTAGCCGGCAAGCAGGTATTGCGAATAGAAGGATTGCTCGGCCTCGTCGAGATCGAGCGTATGAGGCAAGGCGATGCGCAGCGCGATGTTTAGCAGGAAATAGGCTGCCAGAAAAAGGCTTGCGCTCGGAATGCTTCTGGTAATCCGCTCCAACATCGATCTCCACGTCAAGCCGGCAAGGCGTGTGATTTACCGGTCAGCGCTCGGATCGTCGGCGGGCAAGCGGGTTCGCCCGCCATGGCCCATCAACTCCGCCGTTGTGCGCAACCTTCATTTCTCCTAAAAGGCCAGGCGAACGGGGCTAATGCCGACGCCAAGCGAGGAATGCCTACTACATGAAGAGTTCGATCGTTGAAAGCCGGCAATCCTGGTTTATGCGCAATCGCATGACGGTTCTGACGGTCGTTATCGTCGCAGCCTATGCCCTCTTCATCCAATGGTTCTGGGGTTGGCCCGTCATTATCCGGCAGTGGGCCGATGTCGGCGCCGGGCCGGTGATCGGCGCGCTGGTGCTGTTGACGAGCACCTATTTCCTGCGCACCTGGCGCATCTATGACTATTTTCCGAAGGAGACGACCGGCCGGTTCGCGGTCCTTTTTCGCGTCACGCAGATCCACAACCTGTTGAACATCATGCTGCCCTTCCGCACCGGCGAGACCAGCTTTCCGCTGCTGATGCGCACGGAGTTCGGCATCCCGCTGACGCGCGGAACCTCGGCACTGCTGGTCATGCGGCTGCTCGACCTGCACGCGCTCATTGCCGCCGCCGGCATCGGTTTTGCGGTCGCGGCCGCCGATCCGATTGTTGCCTGGTCGCTCTGGGCAGGCTTTCTGCTGCTGCCGGTCGCAGCTTTCGCCGCCCGCAAGCTGCTGCTGCGCCTCGCCGCCAGGCTGCTGCCGGAAAAGGCGCAGAAATTCGTCGTCGAGATCGAAAACGGGTTGCCGCTTAATGCCATCGCCTTTGCCCGCGCCTGGGCGATGACTATCGTCAACTGGCTGGTGAAGGTGATGGTGCTAGCCTGGGCGCTCGGCCTGATGGGCGTGCTGCCGATGGCGGCAAGCTTCGGCGGTGCGCTCGGCGGCGAGCTCTCTTCCGTGCTGCCGGTCCATGCGCCGGGCGGCGTCGGCACCTATCCGGCCGGCATCACCGCCGGCGCCATTGCTCTCGGGGCTTCGAGCGAGCGGCTGGCGCTGGCCGCGCTGGCGCAGGCGAGCGTCAATGCCCACCTGCTGATCATCGTCTCGGCGCTGACCGGCACGGCGATCTCACTGCCGCTCGGGCGTCGCGGCAAGCTCTGAAATCCGTTTTCTCAAGAATGCCTGCTCCGGCTCCTGCCGGCAGAGCGACAGCGCCGTTTCATAGGCGGCGATCGCCTCATGCTTCCGGCCGAGACGGCGCAGCAAATCGGCGCGCGCCGAATGGGCAAGGTGATAGGCCGTGAGCTCCCCGCGTCCGAGAATGGCATCGATCAGTTCCAGCCCCTTCGCCGGCCCTTCCGCCATCGCGACCGCCACGGCGCGGTTGAGTTCGACGATTGGCGAGGGCTGGGCCGCCAGAAGCAGGTCGTAATAGAAAGTAATCCGCCTCCAGTCGGTTTCCTCGGCGGTCGACACCTTCGCATGTTCGGCGGCGATCGCCGCCTGCACCGTATAGGTGCCGATCTCTCCTGTCCGCATCGCCTCGGCAAGCAGTGCCAGGCCCTCCGAAATCTTGGCGCTGTCCCAGAGCGAGCGGTTCTGATCGGCAAGCAGCACCAGCGCTCCCTCCTTGCCGCTGCGGGCGCTGCGGCGGGAATCCTGCAGCAGCATCAGTGCCAGCAGGCCTGAGACGTCGGGATGCGGCAGCAGCGCCAGGAGCAGCCGCGCCAGACGTATCGCCTCCGCGCTCAGGTCGGCGCGGACCACGTCCTCCCCCGAAGAGGCCGAATAACCTTCATTGAAGACGAGGTAGATCACCTGCAGCACACGGTCGAGCCGCTGAGGCAGCGCCTCGCGGTCGGGCACCTCGTAGGGGATTTTTTCCGCCCGGATCCGGCCTTTGGCACGCACGATCCGCTGGGCGACCGTCGGTGCCGGCACGAGGAAGGCATGGGCGATTTCTTCGGTGGTCAGCCCGCAGATTTCCCGAAGCGCCATCGCCATCTGCGCATCTGCTGCAATGGCGGGATGGCAGCAGGTGAAGATCAGCCGCAGCATGTCGTCTTCGATCGGTTCCATCTCGCTGATGTCAGTTGCATCGGGCGTGTAGAGGCTGTCTTCGATGTGCTGCTGCGAGGCATCGAAACGCGCCCGCCGCCGGATCGTGTCGATCGCCTTGAAACGGCCCGCCGAGACCAGCCAGGCGAAAGGGTTGCCGGGAACGCCGTCCGCCGGCCATGTCCGCGCGGCCGCGGCAAAGGCGTCGTGGAGCGCTTCCTCGGCCCGGTCGAAATCGCCGAGCAGGCGGATCAGCGTCGCCAGCACCCGGCGCGACTGTGTCCGGTAGATGTCCTCGATCATTTTTTCCAAAGGGGCACCTCAATCCGGCAGGGTCAGCATCCGCACCGGCCGGAGCTCCACCGCGCCGAAACGCGCCGAAGGGATCCGGCCGGCAATCTCCTTTGCCATCGCCATGTCAGGCGCCTCGATGACGTAGAAGCCGGCCAGTTGCTCCTTGGTCTCGACATAGGGACCATCGGTGGCCGACAGGATATTGTCTCGAACCCGCAGTACCGTCGCCTTGTCGGGCATCTCAAGCGCATCGGCATGGACCAAGATGGCGTCGCGGCGCAGCTCCTCATCGAAGGCGAAATGCGCTTTGATAAGGTCGTCGGTCTCTTCGGATGTCAGCGTGCCGTCGGTGTCGGCGCTGTTATAGATCAGGCAGATGTAGCGCATGACTATTTCCCATCCTGGATGGCATAAGTCGGGCGCACTTCGATCGAGCAATATCTGAGGATTGGAAAACTGGAGACGATGGTCTTCGCCTCGTCGATATTCGCGGCTTCGATCAGCACGAAACCACCGAGATGTTCTTTTATTTCGGCAAACGGACCATCCGTCGCGGAGGCCTCGCCGTTGCGCAGCCGGACCGTGATCGCGGTGGATGGTTCATGCAAGGCGAGCGCCACCAGCAGATGGCCGCTCTCGCGCCAGCGATTGTCGCTGACAATGCACTCCTGCGTGAGCGCATCCCATTCGGTCTGAGGGACCAGCTTGCTTTTCTCCGTGTCGAACCAGATTTGGCATAGAAACTTCATCGGTACCTCCTCATCAAGCTGTGAATTCGTGGATGGGCCGCACCTCGATTGCGCCGAGCTTGGCAAGCGGGATGCCGGCGGCGATGCGGATCGCATCGTTGAGGTCCTTGGCCTCGACCAGGATGAAGCCGCCGAGCGCCTCCTTGGTCTCGATGAAGGGACCATCCGTTACCGACAGCTCGCCGCTACGCACCCGGACCGTCACCGCCGATGTCGGCGGCTGTAACGCCTCGGCGACGATCATATTCCCGCTTTCGGCGAGGTCTTTGTCGTAATTCAGCGAATTCGCACCGAGTTCGGTCTTTTGCTCTTTCGTCATGGCGCTGAGCATCGCGCCGTCGAACCACACCTGACAGAGATATTTCATCGCGAACGCTCTCCTTGCCTCTTTCCATAACCCTGGACGATCGAGCTTCGCGCATTTCGACATCGCGCCCCAAAAAAACTTTTTGGCGGGTCGGCTGTCGAAACGGCAAGGCAGCACTCGACAAGGCTTCACTGAAACCTGTCGAGGAGAACTGAAATGAGCATTCTTGAAATCGCGCTGGCAAGCCAGATTTGGGCACGCCGTCATGAGAAGCGCGCGCCGGCGTTCCTCGAAAGCGATGGGCTGAAGATTCTTCAGCGCACCGCCTTCGCTTTCCTCGCCTTCACCCTGCTGATAGCAGGGCTGAATCTTGCCGCCGGCACGCCGCAAACGCTTGCGGATGGCTCGGCGTCTGCCGTGACAAGCAGATGAGGAAACGGCCTATTGGAAGGCCGTTTCGAAGAAGCTGCGCAGTTTGCGCGAATGCAGCGCTTCCTTCGGCATGGCGGCCAGCTTCTGCACGGCGCGGATGCCGATCTGAAGATGCTGGTTGACCTGCGTGCGGTAGAAGGCCGTCGCCATGCCCGGCAGTTTCAACTCGCCGTGCAGCGGCTTGTCGGAGACGCAGAGCAGCGTGCCGTAGGGCACGCGGAAGCGGAAGCCGTTGGCGGCGATCGTCGCCGATTCCATGTCGAGCGCGATGGCGCGCGCCTGCGAGAGCCGCTTTACCGGTCCGCGCTGGTCGCGCAGTTCCCAGTTGCGGTTGTCGATCGTGCCGACGGTGCCGGTGCGCATGATGCGCTTCAGCTCGAAACCCTCGTAGCCGGTGATTTCGGCAACGGCTGCCTCCAGCGCCACCTGCACTTCGGCGAGCGCCGGGATCGGCACCCAGACCGGCAGGTCGTCGTCAAGCACATGATCCTCGCGCATATAGGCATGGGCGAGCACATAATCGCCGAGCCGCTGGCTGTTGCGCAGACCGGCGCAGTGGCCGAGCATCAGCCAGGCATGCGGGCGTAACACCGCGACGTGGTCGGTGATCGTCTTGGCGTTGGAGGGGCCGACGCCGATATTGATCATGGTGATCCCGGCATGGCCCTTCTTCTTCAGATGGTAGGCCGGCATCTGCGGCAGTCGGGTGAGCGCCGCATCGGTTTCCGGCACGGTCGAGCCGGGCATGGTGACGATATTGCCGGGCTCGACGAAAGCGGTATAGCCGTCGCCGCCCTCCGCCATCAGCTTGCGCGCCCAGTTGCAGAATTCGTCGATATAGAATTGATAGTTCGTAAACAGCACGAAATTCTGGAAATGCTCGGCATGTGTCGCCGTATAGTGCGACAGGCGGGCGAGCGAATAGTCGATGCGCTGCGCGGTGAATGGCGCAAGCGGCGAGGGCTCGCCCGGCGGCGGGATATATTCGCCGTTGGCGATCTCGTCATCGGTGGTGTTGAGGTCGGGCGTGTCGAAAATATCGCGCATCGGAATGTCGATGAAGGCATTGGTCGACGCTTCTACATGCGCACCCTCGCCGAAGGCGAAGTGCAAGGGGATCGGCGTCGTCGATTCCGAGACGATGACCGGCACATTATGGCTCTTCACCAACAGCGCCAGCTGCTCCTTCAAGTAATGCTTGAAAAGCTTCGGCCGGGTGACCGTCGTCGTATAGATGCCCGGCGCCGTCACGTGACCGTAGGAAAGCCGTGAATCGACATGGCCGAAACTTGTCGTCTCGATACTGACCTGCGGATAGAAAGCCCGGTAGCGCGAGGAGATCGGAGCGCCCTGCGCAAGTTCGGTAAAGCTCTTGATCAGGAACGCCGTATTGCGCTCGTAAAGCGCCGTCAGCGCTTCCACGGCCTTGGCCGGATCATCAAAGCTCTGAGGCTGGAAAGGGGGCGGCGAGGAGATGTCGAGCGGCGGCAAAGGGGAGATTCGTTTGTTCATGACGCATTATAGAGAGTTGTTTTTGACAAGCAAACGACGCGCGCCGGCGAATTCCGATTATTTTATCCACTTTAATGTCTGATGCCGCTCACTGCACCGATGGCGCGCAGAAGGTGCCGTTTCGCTCCAGGCAGGTATAGCTCGCTCCGAAATGCGACTGTGCGCCACCGCCGCCATTGTGCACCACCACCGCCGAAAACGTGATCGCGAAGATCGCCGCAAACAGCGTGATGATGCTGAACCGTTTTGCCAGAATGTACATGTCCATCGCCGTTCCCCCGATACGCAACTCTATCGTGACAAGAGTTTTGCCATGGCGCGGCTGAATGAGTGCTGAGATACCGGTTCATCCAGCGTTCAGCTTGTGAGGCAGGCTCGGGCAGGGAGTGGGAGAGAATTTACAGGGGGTCGCCAGGCCGCGCTCAACGCGTTCGGCTTTGTCCGGTCGTCCAGGCGAAGGGGCACAAAGGCCGCGGGGATGTCGGTGCATCGGCATGTCCCGCGTTTAATGATCGTTGTCCGGCTGCCTTGCGGGCTCAGAGCCGCGTCCAGGTCTGTGACTTGCAGAGCACTTTCATCACGCAGCCCTGCATCCTCAGCGAATTGCCGGAAATCTTGCCCGAGCCGCTATAGGTCTTGTCGGCGGCCGGGTCGGTGATCTCGCCGGCATAGCTGCCGCCGGTTCCCGCAAGCGTGCCGATCTTCCGGCCCGCATATTTGCCGGTCTTCAGCGTCACGCAATAACTGCCGCCACAGGAGACGATCACTGCCGTATCGCCGGCCGCCGTCTTCCAACTGCCGACGATCGGCTCCTCAGCATGGGCGATGCCCGCGATCATTGCGATGGCGCTGGCGAGAACGAAGCTGCGGATCATCTTTTCCTCCATGATGTCCTTGGTCGGGCGCGAAATTAACTGACGCGAACGTAAAGGTAAATATGCGTGGTCATTTTCCATGCCGGTTTCATGTCGCCCGGAAGTGTGCAGCGGTTCCGGGATAACGACATGCATAAAAACAACAAGCTTTAGCGGCGGAAAAACTGCTGAGAAAAAACGCATGCGGCAGCCTTTGAAAATATCGGCTGCTGATTTCATGATGAACGATCCCTTTATTTCCAGAACTGAATCTTTCGTAAAATTCGAGCGAAAGTCCCTAAGCCGCAAGGCATCTGATGTTTAACAAAAACCCAAATTTACCAAGCATTTGCACTTTGTTTGTCTAGAATTAATCATGCATTTTAGGCGTTTTTTGAAAGCCGTTCGGCATAGTGAAGCCATCAAACGAGCGGGGCAAACCCGCCGGACCGCAAGGGCCGCAAGCCGCGATAGACGGCAAGGCCCGGAGGTAAAACAGGGTAAGTCATAAACAGGCTAACAGGGATAAAACCGATGGCACGCTTTGAAATGCACAATGCTGAAACGGCCACCATGGGTGGCGACAACAGCGCCGATGTCTTCTGTGAAATGGGGCTGATGTATGCGACCGGCCGCGGCTGCGAAGTCGATCTGGTCGCAGCCCACAAATGGCTGAACATCGCCGCAATCAAGGGCAACGACCGCGCCGCCGAGCTTCGTGCGGATGTGGCCGCCGCCATGGACAAGATGCAGATCGTGGCAGCGCTGCGCGCCGCCCGCGAGTGGATGACGGTCCACTGAGACCGTCTCCGAGCGATCGACACAAGCAGCAATAACAACCTCGGAAAGAGGGACTGGCGGGCACTTTGACAGGCCCGACGCCAGGAGAAGGGAACCGCGGCCGGATACCTCCACCGGGCGCGGTTCTTGCTGTTTTATATGAAAGAGTGAGAGCATGCCGTCATGCTCGGTCAGCCGATCTGCTTCAGCACCTGCGGCAGTGCGTTTTCGAAAAGCGCCATATCCGCCTCCGGCCCGACGCTGACGCGAATGCAGCGATTGAGCGGCGCCACGCCGGGCATGCGGATGAAGACCCCGCGTTCCATCAACCCGTCGACGATCGCCCGCGCATGGGTGCCGTCGCGGCCGGTATCGATCGCCACGAAATTCGTCGCGGAGGGCAGGGGCTCAAGGCCGTTTGCCCGCGCGATACCAGCGATGCGCTCCCGGGCTGAATGGATGTTGCCCACCACTTCGGCGAGATAGGCCTGATCTTTGAGGGCGGCGAGCGCTGCCGCCGTCGCCAGCCGGTTCATGCCGAAATGATTGCGGATCTTGTCGAAAGCTTCAGCCGTGCCGGCCGTCGAGATCACGTAGCCGGTGCGGGAGCCGGCCAGTCCGTAGGCCTTGGAGAAGGTGCGGGTACGAACGATGTTCGGCAGATCGATCAGCGAGGCGATCGACGGCAGCGACCCCGCCGGCCCGGTCTCGCTATAGGCCTCGTCGAGAACCATCATCGTCGTCTCGGGCAGCGCCCGGGCGAAAGCGACGATCCTGTCGGCATCCCACCAGCTTCCCATCGGATTGTCGGGATTGGCGAAATAGACGAGCGGCGCATTCTCGCGCTTCACGGTATCGAGCAGCCCGTCGAGATCCTCGCGGTCGTTGGCGTAGGGAACGGTCACTAGCCGGCCGCCGAAGCCGGCGACATGGAAATTAAAGGTCGGATAGGCGCCGAGCGAGGTCACGACCGGCGCGCCGGGCTCGATCACCAGCCGAACGATCTGGCCGAGCAATTCGTCGATCCCGCTGCCGATGGCGATGTTGGCGGGGGAAATGCCGAGATGGGCGGCAAGCGCTTGCCGGAGCGCGAAATTCTCCGGGTCATTGTATTTCCAGATATTGCCGGCCTCCTCGCGCATCGCTGCAAACACCGAAGGGGCGGGGCCGAAGCCATTCTCATTGGCGCCGATGCGTGCCGAAACGAATAACCCGCGTTGGCGCTCGATCGCCTCGGGACCGACGAAAGGAACTGTGGAGGGCAAGGCGCCGGCAAGAGGCGTGAAGCGCGAAAAGGCGGACATGCGAAGGCGGTTTCCCGGATATATTGACGATCGGCGCAACAATAGGCCCGGGCACCGCCGACGCAAGCAAGATATTTCTGCAACCAGATGGCTGTCGGGCTATTCACGCACGGAAGATCGGTCCCCGCCGGGCGGCGATTGCTTCCATGTTGCCGACAAGGAAATCGGTGCGGACGACGCGGCGCAAAACCTCGGGGTCCATGATGTTGATGAACCGCACCCCGATACGTTCCTTGTGCCGGTAGACCTCGGCACAGCCGATCCGGTAGGCGAGGCCCAGAATGTTGAGATAATAATGTTTCGGCAGGCCGGCGGTGGTCGACACGATGAACGTGGCGCCGCCCTGGGAAATATCGATGATCTCGGCGCTGCGCATCGAGACGCCGGTGAGGCACGGCCGGACGGCGACGATACGGGCTGGCCGCTTGACGCTGAATTCTTCCCAGCGCAGGTCATAGACGGCGGACTTGACCGTGGCAAGGTGTGTGGCGCGGAGCATAGACATTCACATTCTCCGTCAGTCAGGACGCATTGGGGGTTGATCTCGAGCAACCTGATCTTGATTTTGAGCAAGCGTGGCTTGATCCCAACCAAGGTCACATGAATGTTTTGCGCATTCGTCAAACATAAAAGTACAATTCTAACGAGTTCGAACTTTGTTCCCAAGCGGGACGCCTTGATGTTCCTTATCGGGACTCGGGCGGCATAGTCGATCAGCGCAATTTTTCCCGAACTCTTTCAATTGCCGGGCGTTCTGCCTTGATCGATGACGCACGGCGCGCTTCGAACGACGACGCGAGGAGTTGAAAATGACCGACGTTAAAATCCCTTGGGAATCATGGGTCGTGGTCTGCGATGGAGCCAAGGCTCTGATCATGCAGAATGCCGGCGATGCCCAGCTGATGAACCTGAAGGTGCAGGAAACCCTGACGCAGCCGAGCACGCCGGACCGCGAGATTGGTGCCGATAAACCCGGCCGGACCCATGCGGCAGACGGCTTCAGCCGCAGCGCTGTCGAGGAGACCAGCTGGCAGGATCAGGCCGAAGCCGAGTTTCTGAAACAGGTGGCGGAAAAGCTCGACGAACTGGTGCAGGAAAAGAGTGCCCGTCGCATCGTCATCGTTGCACCGCCAAAGGCCCTCGGCACGTTGCGGCCGGCACTTCGCGCCGACACGCAGGCCGCGATCACCGCTGAGGTGGCAAAGGACTATACCAATATGCCGGTCGACGAAATCCAACGGCATCTCGCCGCCTGAACCATGGTTGGCGAAATGGCGAGGCCCAGGCGGGCAGGTGAGGGCTGTTTTCGCCGATCTCCACCTCTGTAAAACAATGGGATAGCGTGAAACGCGGGCCTTGCGGCCCGCGTTTTCATGTCACCCCGACGGCCTTTGCCCGGCAAACAGCGCTTCATGACCGGCAAACAGCGCCGCCAGGCGGTCGATGACGACCCTCACCTCGGGCCGCTGCCGCTCGTCGTCATGCGCAACGATCCACATCTCGTAGGTCAACTCGTCGATGAGAGGCCCGGCGCGGACGAGTTTGCGATCCTGATCGCCGATGAAACAGGGGAGGACGCCGCGGCCGGCGCCCCCGCGGATAAGGTGAAAAAGCATATGCGGCGTGTTCGTCCAGCTGGTGATCCAGTAATCCGGCTGTTCGAACGTCCATTTGTCCGCCGGCGTGACGGCGGTATCGGTGCCGAGCGAGATCCAGTTGCAGTTGGCCTCGTCATAGTCCGCCGCCTGGTAAGCCGCATGCGCCACCTTGACCGAGCGGCGGATTGCGACGTTGCCGCTGTCCGGCCGGCTGTGGCCAACGGCGATATGCGCCTCGCGGTAGGTGAAATCGACGCTGGCATCGCAGGTCTTGTAGCACATGCGAAAGCTGTCTTTCGGCGTCCAGACGCTGGCCAGATGATCTGCGATGAAGCGTGAGGTCCAGCTATCGGCGGCCGTGGAGACGATCGGCAGCGTCAACACCTCGCCGCGCCAGTCGGAGATCGCCCGCGCCGCATCCTGCATCAGTCGCACGCGGTCGAGCAGTTCCTGCCCATCCCTGGCGAGCAGATAACCGGTGGGGCCGCGGCTGAACAGCGATCGGCCCGTCACCCGTTCGAGCGCCAGCATGCGCCGGCCGATCGTCGGCGCGCTGAGCCCGGTGCGCGCCGCCGCTGCCGAAAGCCCGCCGCCGGTCGCGACATGGAAGAAAAGCTGCAGGTCGTCCCAACTCGCATCTTTCATGGATGAAAACCCCCTTTCCCCGGCGCCTCTACATCGCGGAGGCGTTAAGGCCTAGCTCAAGTGCTCCAGCCAATGATGGAGGATGAAGCCATGCTTCTCAACTGGGTTGTTCTGTTCAGGGAACTTGAAAGCCGCAATCGCCGGATCCGCAACGATGCTTTTGCCGACCCGCTCGATCGGCCGGAGTGGCGCGGATTGCTCTGGATCGTTCCGATCCTTACGCGTCTGGCGGCAGGGTGGCACGTCGAGGCAAGAGTGCCGCGCCGCGATGATTCGCGGATCGCAAAAACCCTCAGCTTTCGAAGCTCAGCCGCAGCACGTGGTGCAGGAATTCCGGATTGAGCAGCATGTTGAAGCTGACCGTCACCGATTCGCCTGCGCGCTTGACCATGGTCGCGCCGATCTCGTCATGGATGCCGAGGATTTCGAGGAAGAAATGGCTCGGCATTTCCAGGTTGGGGCTAACTTCGAGCAGTGCGCCGGCGAGCGTGATCGTGCGGATCAGGCAGCGCACTTGCGTTCCGGTGCTGAGGTGATGGCCGACGAAGATGATGTTGCCCGGCCTGTCGAGATTGAATTCCCTGTAAGCACGTTCCGGCTTGGGGTGTTCTGTGTCGAGGTGCATCTGAAAGGCCCTTTTAGCCTCCGCTTGTTCTACCACGGGATATTAGCTGAAGAATGCTGACGGTTGCTGAAGAACATCGCTAAGATTGAATATTTGCGGGAAAATCGCACCGATTTCATCCAGACTTGCCCCATATTTGCTCAATCGCCAGGGCGCATGCGCCATTCTTGACATGTCGGCGGCCTTCGCGCATACAAAGGCCGGTTCGAGGCACCGGCCGCTCGCGGATGAAAATCCATGGTGAAGTCCTCGCGATCATGGTCACGGCCCTTGTGCATGCTGACTGGCGGCAATGCGAGCTCCCATCCACAGTCGAAGAGCATGCCTTGCGAAGGCTCACTCCATGACGACGACCTATCCTGCCATTGACGAATTGAAGGCCCAGGCCAGGCGCTTGCGCCAGGCAATGAACGATCGCGGCACCCCGATGACCCACAGTGCGGCGCTCGAAATGATTGCCCGCCAGCACGGCGCACGCGACTGGAACACGCTGGCGGCGCTCGCGGCAAAACCTAGCGCGGCTGCAAAGACGCGGCTCTTCGTCGGCGCGCATGTTCGCGGCCGCTATCTCAATCAGCCGTTCACCGGCGAGATTCTGGCGCTGTCGGCCCTGCCGGGCGGCGATCTTCACCGGATCACCATCCATTTCGACGAGCCGGTGGATGTCGTGACCTTCGAGAGCTTTTCAGCCTTTCGCCGGCGTGTGAATGCACAGATCGATGCCGACGGCGTCTCGCCGAGGAAGACCTCGAACGGCGTCCCGCATCTGGTGCTCGATCTCTAGATTGCTTTGATCCCTTTTGAGGCTGCTCGGATCCGCATGATTTCAAGCGGATTGGGTTGCCCGCTATCACACGGATTTCTCCATGACCGATCTTTCCGAAGGCAATGCCTTCCTCACCGGCTGGCTGCCGGCCGTCTTCATCAAGACGGCGGCGCCGATCGTCGCGATCACCACCGTCAATGGCCTGTTCACCGTCGTCGACGCTTTTTTCCTCGGCGCCTATGTCGGCCCCGACGCGCTCTCGGCAGTCAGTCTCATCTTCCCGGGGCTGATGCTGCTGATCGCTCTGCAATCGCTGGTCTCGAACGGCATGGCGAGCATCCTCGCCCGCCGGCTCGGCGCCGGCGATCGCCAGGACGCGGGCAGGGTATTCACAGGTGCCCATACACTGGCGCTGGCCGTCACTCTGATCCTCAACATCGTCTTCTGGTCCCTCGGCCGTCAGATCATCGACGCCGGTGCCGGCACGGCCGCCGTGGCCCGGGGCGCCATGCAGTTCATGGGCGCAATGATCGCCTTCGCGCCGGTGAGCTTCTTCCTGTCGCTGCATCTTGACGGTCTGCGCTGCGAAGGCAGGATCGGGTTCATGACGCTGGTGACGCTATCGGCCTCGCTGCTCAACATCCTCGCCAACTGGCTGTTCATGGCGGTGATGCATTGGGGCGTGCCCGGGTCGGCGGCCGGCTCCATCGCCTCGCAATTCGTCTGTCTGACCGCCGTGCTGACCTATCGCTTCCGCCGGCCGGCTGCACTCAGGCCTTATCGAGGATTCGCACCTGCCGAATGGCGCGGCATCGTCGCCTTCGGCGCGCCGATGAGCCTCGGCTTCATCGGCATATCGCTGGCATCCGCCGCCATTCTCGTCAACATCTCGCTCTGGAGCACCCATGATCGTGTCGCGACGGTCGCCGCCTACGGCATCATCACCCGGATCATGACCTTCGCCTATCTGCCGCTGCTTGGCCTCAGCATCGCCCTGCAGACGATTGCCGGCAACAATCACGGCGCCGGCCTCGGTCTTCGCGTCGGCCGCAGCCTGCAGATCGCCATGCTTTCGGCGCTCGTCTATTGCAGCCTGGTCGAGATCGCGGTCGAACTTTTGGCAGGCCGCCTCGGCGCCGTCTTCGTCGCCGATCCCGCCATTGTCGCCGAGGTCAGGCGAATTCTGCCCTGGACGATCGCCGCCTATTTCCTCTTCGGGCAGATGCTGATCCTGTCGTCCTATTTCCAGTCGATTGGCGACGCGCCGCGCGCGGCGATCTTCGGCCTGTCGCGGCCCTATCTGCTCACCCTGCCGCTCACTTTCCTGCTGCCTTTCGTGTTCGGTGAGCAGGGGATCTGGATGGTGCCGGTCTTCGCCGAGGCAGGCATGGTCGCCCTTGCCTTGCTGGTGCTGTCGCAGAACGCCAGACGCCGCGGCTGGCGCTACGGGCTTCTTCCGGTCTGAAAGGCCGTGCTCTCCAAGAAACGACCCCGAAAGTTGGACACCAACCTCGGGGTCGGTTCATCTGCTGCTATGCGGATACCGTCTATTCCTTGCCTGCCGAAGCGGCCGATGTCGCGGCTTCCGCCTCGTTCAGCGCCTCGGCGCATTCCCGGCAGCAGACCTCGACGGTCTTGCCGCCGAGCTTGACGGTGATGGTCTCCGCGCCGAGTTCACAGTCGCAGGCAGCGCATGTCGTCTTCTTCATAAGATGATCCTCCGGTTGATCGTCCCCGGATCGGGACAGACTGATAAGATCATCGAAGGCCGCATCGCCGCTGTCGAAATCTTTAGCGATTCCTGTCGGTCTTACCTGCGCCGTAGTTGCGCCGCGCGCTGGAATTCCGCCGGCGTCTGCCCGAAGGCCTGCTTGAAGGAGGCGCTGAAATGGCTATGGCTGGAAAAGCCGAGGTCGAGGCCGAGCGCGGTCAGATCCTCATACTGGCCGAGCAGATCGAGCGCGCGGGCAAGCCTCAGCCGCAGCTGATAGCGGTAAAGCGGCGTCGCCTCGACCTGCTGGAAGACCTGGGTGAGATAAACAGGCGAGACGCCCACTTCGGAGGCGATTTCCGACAGTGTCCAGCGCCGTGCCAGATCGGAGGAAAGCACCAGCTTTGCCCGGTCGACGAGTTTCTGCCGGCCGGCGCTGGCGCCGGCCGCATGCGATGTGCGCTCGCCGAGCGAACGGCGCACCAGCGTCAGCGCCAAGGTTTCCGCCTCCAGCGTTTCGGCGACGTTGCGCCTGAGACCGTGACGCAGAAGAGCGACCAGCGCCTGCGCGCGCGGATCGATCCGCCGGCGCTGGCGGCGGAATGAAAGGGCCGGGCCTTGCTGCACCTGGTCCTTCGGCGCGAGCTCTTCGAGCAGAGATTCGTCGATCGCCAGATCGATGCAGGCGTCGCCACCCTCGATTGGATGACTGATCCGATAACCCTGACCGGCATTGAAGAACAGCATCTGATTGGCTTCGGCCACCGTATCGTTGCGGCCGACATGCCGCATGAAGACGCCGCGATAGGGATAGACGAGGCTCGTCTTGTGAGTGCATTCCTCATCGCTTCGGTGGCGGCACTCGCCATCGCAGATGATGTCGCGAATGGCGATGGTCTTCGTTTTCAGAAGCAATGCCGTTGAAACCTGCGACATCTCGATTTCCCGGTGGACAGGCCGCGGACGAGGCGACCCGGCCACAGTATCACAACTGATGCCTGTGTTCAGGTGCGACTATAGACGTGAACGTCACTTTCCGTCTGTCCCCTGGAAAGGCCGATATCCTTCAGCTGATCGTCGGAAAGTTCCATCAGCGCATTGCGGTTGCGCCGTTCGCCGATCTTGCGTGCCAGCCAGCGGACGGCCGTGATTGCCGCAGGCAACAGGCCGGGCTCGTGATGCGAAGGACGGCTGTTGCGGCTTGTTATGGTGATATTCGAGCTATGCATGGTGATCCTCCATCCTTGTTGGATGGAGGCAGTGAACCATCAGCGGCGGCTTGGCGCTGTCAGAATATTTAGCGATTCGGAGGCGCGCTTACGCTTTCAGCAGCCATTCGTGCTCGACGGCATTGTGGAATTTCCAGACCCGTTTCGGCCCGGCCATGACATTGAGATAATAGAGATCGTAGCCGTGCGTTGCCGCGCAGGGATGGTAGCCCTTCGGCACCAGCGTCACGTCGCCGTCCTCGATCGCCATCGCTTCGTCGAGCGAGCGATCGTCGGTATAGACGCGCTGGAAACCAAAACCCTGCGGCGGGTTGAGGCGATGGTAATAGGTCTCTTCCAGGAAACTCTCGTTCGGCAAGTCGTCCCGGTCGTGCTTGTGCGGCGGATAGGAGGAGGTATGGCCGCCGGGCGTGATCACCTCGACGACGAGCAGCGAATGCGCCGAGCTGTCGTCCTCAGGCATGATATTGTTGACGTAGCGCACGTTCGTACCCTTGCCGCGCGTGACCTGCGGATGCGTGCCGGGAGAGATTTCCTTCGCCTCATAGGTGCCGCCGCCAGGCGCCGAGCAGACGGCGAGCTCGAGATCGGTCTCCGCCGTTACTGACCACGTCGATTCCATCGGGATATAGAGCGCATGTGGCGCGCCTTCGAACGGGCTCATACGGCCGCCGAGCGTGCCGAAATCCCTGGTGCCGGCCGATGCCTGGCCCTTGCCGGTCACCCAGACGAGGCAGACTTCCCGATCGCCGGTCTCTCCCGAAACCGTCTCGCCCGGCTTCAAGCGATGCAGATCGAAGCCGACATAGGTCCAGCCGGCGCTTTCAGGCGTGACATGCGTGACGCGGCCATGCGTGCCGGATGGTTTGACCTTGAGGTTTGGCATTGGTGGTTCTCCTCTACATTACAAAATCCCCGCCCCAAACCCCTCCCCACAAGGGGGAGGAGCTTAATCTGCGCCGCTGTCTCGCTCATGTTGCGACGTTCCTTTTGCAAGGTGGCGCTGTCTGGAGCAGGGCGGTGCCTCAAGTTAAGTCCCCCCATGTGGGAGGGGTTGGGGAGGGGTTTTCTTTTCCGTTATCCCTTCGGGAAACCTTCGGTTTCCACCGTATAACCCGCCGCCGTCATCACGCGCATCAGTTCGGCATGGCCGATCTCGGCCATCTTCTGCGGCGGCGCCTTGCGCGGATCCTGCTCGGCTTCGACGACGAACCAGCCCTCATAGCCGTGGTCAGCGAAGCGCTGGACGATGGCGCCGAAATCCAGCGAGCCGTCGCCCGGCACGGTGAAGGCGCCGAGTGCTACCGCATCGAGGAAGGACTGCCGGCTGCGGTCGAGACCGTCGACCACAGATTTGCGGATGTCCTTGACGTGGACATGGTTGATGCGGGCGTGGTGGTTGTCGATGGCACGCAAGACGTCGCCGCCGGCAAAGGCCAAATGCCCGGCATCGAGCAGCAGCGGAATGCCTTCGCCCGAATTACGCATGAAGGCGTCGAGTTCCGGCTCGGTTTCGACCACGGCGGCCATATGGTGGTGATAGGAGAGCGGCATGCCCTGTTCGGCGCACCATTCCCCGAACTCGGTGACGCGCCGCGCATAGGCCTTCATCTCGTCGTCGGCAAGGCGCGGCTTGGTCGCGAGCGGCTTGGAGCGGTCGCCCTGGATCGAGCGGCCGACTTCGCCATAGACGATGCAGGGCGCATTGACCGCCTTGAACAGGTCGATCATCGGCGCGATGCGGTCCTTGTTGGCGGCAAGCTCCTCATTGACCAACGTGCCGGAGAACCAGCCGCCGCACAGCGTCACGTCGGCGGCGCGCAGGATGGGCAGCATCTCCTGCGGGTTGCTGGGGAAGCGGCGGCCTTGCTCCATGCCGGTGAAACCGGCGCCGCGCGATTGCCGCAGGCATTCCTCCAGGGATACGTCGTCGCTGAGTTCGGGAAGGTCGTCGTTCCACCAGGCGATGGGCGACATGCCGAGTTTGGCCTTCATCAACATTCTCCTTAAAAGTAGTGCGGAGAAGCAGTTCCGCTCCTCCGAAAAATGACAGCAATAGAATCAGCCGATGCGCTGGGCGGCGCGCGCTTCGAGATAGCCCTTGCGCGCCTGGTTGACTTCTTCGCGCGGGCTGACTTCGGGCACCGCGACGTCCCACCAGTGGCCGCCGGCCTCGGTCGTAACAAGCGGGTCGGTGTCGATGAGGAAGACCGAGGTGCGGTCGTTTTTCTTCGAATCGGCGATTGCCTGCTCCAGCTCAGCAATGGACGAGACTTTGACAGCGATGGCGCCCATGCTTTCGGCATGCGCGCGGAAATCGATCTCCGGCATCACCTCGTGATAGGAGTCCTTGAGCAGATTGTTGAAGTTGGCGCCGCCGGTTCCCATCTGCAACCGGTTGATGCAGCCATAGCCGCGATTGTCGAGCACGACGATGTTGAGCTTGAGGCCGAGCATCACCGAGGTGGCGATCTCCGAATTCATCATCATGTACGAGCCGTCGCCGACCATGACGACGACCTCGCGTTCGGGATGCGCCATCTTGGCGCCGAGCCCGCCGGCGATCTCATAGCCCATGCAGGAAAAGCCGTATTCCATGTGATAGCTGCCCGGCGCCGTCGCCGGCCAGAGCTTGTGCAATTCGCCGGGAAGGCCGCCGGCGGCGCAAAGCACCGTCGTGTTCTCGCCACCGATGCTGCGCGCCACCGCACCGATCACCTGGGCGTCGGAGGGCAGGGCGGCATTGGTCGTCGCCATGGCCTTTTCCGCGGCTTCCATCCAGACTTTCTTCTCGGCCGCGGCCTTGTCGGCGAGTGCTGCCGGCGCCGTCCAGCCGGAAAGCCCGGCTGAAAGCGCCTTCAGCCCTTCGCGGGCATCGGCCACAACAGGATGGCTGTCGTGCTTCACCGCGTCATAGACGGCGATATTGAGGCCGATCATCTTCAGGCTGTCATTCTTGAACAGCGCCCAGGAGCCGGTGGTGAAATCCTGGCAGCGTGTGCCGACGGCGATGACGAGATCCGTCTCCTCAGCGATCGCATTCGCCGCGGACGTGCCGGTGACGCCGACCGAGCCGAGCGCCAGCGGATGGGTCTCGTTGATCGACGACTTGCCAGCCTGGGTGACGACGACGGGAATGGCGTGGGCCTCGGCAAAGGCGGCAAGCTCCTTCGTCGCCTGCGAATAAAGCACGCCGCCGCCGGCAACGATCACCGGCTTCAGCGAAGCTTTGATCAGTGCGATGGCATTGGCGAGTTCATCGGCATCCGGCTGCGGCCGGCGGATCGCCCAGACTTTTTCTTCAAACAGGCTTTCCGGATAATCATAGGCCTCAGCCTGAACGTCCTGGCAGAGCGACAAGGTCACCGGACCGCAATCCAAGGGATCGGTCAGCACCTGCATGGCGCGCTTCAGCGCCGAAATGATCTGTTCCGGCCGAGTGATGCGGTCGAAATAGCGCGAAACCGGACGGAAGGCGTCATTGGCCGATACCGTGCCGTCGCCGAAATCCTCGATCTGCTGCAGCACCGGATCGGGCGCGCGGTTGGCGAAGACGTCGCCCGGCAGGAAAAGAACGGGAATGCGGTTGACATGCGCCACGCCTGCGGCGGTCACCATGTTCAGCGCACCGGGGCCGATCGAGGTGGTGCAGGCCATGAAGCGCGTGCGGAAGTTCGCCTTGGCATAGGCGATCGCGGCATGCGCCATGCCCTGTTCGTTATGGGCGCGATAGGTCGTCAGTTCGCCACGCACCTGATAGAGCGCCTCGCCGATGCCGGCGACGTTGCCGTGACCGAAGATCGCCCAGACGCCGCCGAAGATCGGCACTTTCCTGCCGTCGACCATCGTCTTCTGCTTTTTGAGGAAATGCGCGACGGCCTGCGCCATCGTCAACCGAATCGTCTTGCCCATCGGGGCCTCCCGGAGTTTTGACTCTCTGTCTGTTTTCCCCTCCCCAACCCCTCCCCACAAGGGGCAGGGGCTAACCCGTGCTGCTCTTTCCATTCACACCACGAGGTTTCATCCGCAGGACGCTTGCTCACGGCGTGAGGCGATGCCTCAGATTAAGTCCCTCCCCCTTGTGGGGAGGGGTTGGGGAGGGGTCTTCTTCTCAATTCTCAGTGAAGCCCGCGCGTCTTCAACCACGCCTCTGTCAGCTGCCGGAAGCGGCCAGCCATGTCGGCGATCGCTTCCTCGTCGTTCATGGCGCCCGAAAGCCAGGCGCGCGCCGCATCGGCAAAGATCGTCCGGCCGACGGCAAAGCCCTTCACGGAAGGAGCCGCCAGCGTCGCCTCGAAGCAGGAGATCAGCTCCTCGGCGGGCGCCTCGAGCCCGAGCAGCACGATACCGCGGCACCAAGGATCATTTTTGGCGATGACGGCATCGATCTTCTTCCAGGCTTCGCCGGAAGCTTGCGGCTCCAGCTTCCACCAGTCCGGCTTGATGCCGAGTGCATACAGTTCTTCGAGCGCGGTGGCGATCGTATCGTCGGTCAGCGGCCCGTTCTTGCCGGCGATGATCTCCACCAGCAGCTCGCGACCGACTTTGCGTGCGGCTTCGAACAGCGTGCGCAGCTTCTCCTGCTGCTCGCTCTTCAATTCGGCCGGATCGTCGGGATGATAAAAGCACAGGCACTTTATGCAATGGCCGAGCGGCCACTCCACCAGCTGCGAGCCGATATCCTGGCTGAATTCGAAGCGCAGCGGCTTCGAGCCCGGCAGCTCCACGGGCCGGCCGATCCAGGAGAAATTTTTCGTCGCCGCATCGAAAAAGGCATCGCGGCCGAAACGTTCGTCGATCAGCATGCCGTAGCCGTCGCGGCCATTCGAAACCCGAGCCGCTGCCGAGACCGCCAGCCGCTTGAAGGCGACGATCTTCTCATGGCCGATGCCGAGTTCGTCGGCAACGCTGACGAGCTGTGAACGGTGGTCGATCGCCAACGCCATCAGCAGCGGAACGTCGCCGCGCCGGGTCGATGCCCAATGGATATGGTTGATCGCCTCGTCCTTGCGCAACGCCCGATGCTGGCTGCCGGTCTTGAGGAAGAAATCGAGTTCCGCCCAGGTCGGATATTCCGGCGAGCAGAGCAGGCGGGAAACGGCAAAGGCGCCGCAGGCATTGGCCCAGGTGGCGCAGGTCTTCAGCGGCTCGTCGCGCAGGAAGCCGCGCAGGAAGCCGGACATGAAGGCATCGCCGGCGCCGAGCACGTTGAAGACTTCGATCGGGAAACCCTCGCCGACGATGCCGGCTTCAAGATCGTCGGCGATCGGCCCGTCATAGACGATGCAGCCCATGGCGCCGCGCTTCAGCACGATCGTTGCCGGCGACAGGCGGCGAATCGCCTTCAGCGCACCGAGCACGTCGTCAGCGCCGGAAGCGATCAGGATTTCTTCTTCGGTGCCGACGATCAGGTCGCAATCCGGCAGCGTCTCCTTCATCTTCGAGGAGACTCGGTCGGATTTCACATAACGCTCGAAACCTTCGGCATGGCCGGCAAGGCCCCAGAGATTCGGCCGGTAGTCGATGTCGAAGATCACCTTACGGCCGTTCGCCTTGGCGATGCGGATCGCCTTGCGCTGCGCGGCCTCGGTATTCGGCCGGGAGAAATGCGTGCCGGACACCAGGACGGCGCGCGATGACTTAATGAAGCTTTCGTCGATATCGCCTTCGTCGAGCGCCATGTCGGCGCAGTCGGAGCGATAGAAGATCATCGGCGATACGCCTTCGGCCTCGACCGCAAGCAGCACCAGCGCCGTCAGCCGTTCCTTGTCGGTGACGATGCCATCTGTTGCCACGCCCTCGCGCGCCGACTGCTCGCGGATGAAGCGCCCCATCTGCTCGTCGCCGACGCGGGTGATGAGGCCGGATTTGAGGCCGAGCCGCGCCGTGCCGATGGCGATATTGGCCGGGCAGCCGCCGACGGATTTGGCGAAGGAGGCGATATCCTCTAGCCGCGAACCAATCTGCTGGCCGTAAAGATCGACCGAGGAGCGGCCGATGGTGATTACATCAAGCGCGGGCTCCGGCCGTGAACCCGGATTCGATTGTACCATGATGTCCTCCCGCTAGATTTTGCGCGGCTTCCAGTGCCTGCGAATTTGTCAATAATGAAACATCGGTTCCGATATTTTGTCAATTCGGAATGTTTATTCCATTTTCGCTTTCCCAGCTTTTGCGTGCTGGCGCTTGCGGCGCCGCTCGGCGATGGCCACCGGCAGCGCCATGGTGAGCGCCATCGAGGCCGAAAGCGAACGAAAGCCGGCGAAATCGGCCTCGGCCACTTCGAACCAGTGTGTGGCGCAGGCGGCAAGTGGCGAGAAGGCCGAATCGGTAATGGCGATGACGGGGACGCCGCGGTCGGCAAGCTCCTGGCTCTGGTTGAGGCTGTCGGCCGCATAGGGCGAGAAGCTTGCGGCGATCGCCGCATCCTTCGGTGTCGCGAACTGAACCATCTCCGGATCGACGCCATTCGGCGAGGCGACGATCTGGTGGCGGATATTGAGCTTGGAAAAAGCGTAGGTCATGTGCGCCGTCAGCGGATAGGAGCGCCGTTTGGCGATCAGATAGATCGTCTCGGCGGCGGCAAGGATATCCACTGCTTTGGTGAATGTGTCGCTCTGCACCGTCGCCGCCAGTCGGTTGACCGACTGGCTGGCCGCGGCGATGAAGCCAGACAGTAGATTGGCGTCCTCGTCGTCGCCGCTCGCCTGCTCCAGCGTGACCAGCCGCTCTTCATAGCTCAGCGTGCGGTCGCGCAATCTTTCGCGGAAGATGCTCTGCAGGTCGGAAAAGCCTTCGTAACCGAGATGGTGCGCCAGGCGCACCAGCGTCGAAGGCTGGACCTCGGAGGCGGCCGCGATGCTCGCCGTCGTGCCGAAGGCGATCTCGTCGGGATTGCCGAGCGCAAAGGCGGCGACCTGCGCCAGGCGCTTCGGCATGCTCGCTTTGCGCTCGATGATGGTGCTGCGCAGACTTTCGAAATCGCGCGGCACACGCGCCTGCCTCTGGGGGTCGTTATCCATGCTTGCGGCTCACGGGATGAAACAAATATTCCATATTGCGGAGCATAGACGATTTCAAACTGCGCGCCTAATTGTTTTTAATCGCCTGTAATTCAAGGGATTTAAACAGCTCTCGTAAAAAATGGTGCCGATGCCTGTGAATGGGTCTCTTGTCAAAATGATCCAAATATTCCAAAAATCCGCGCACAGTTTTGGAGGAGACGGAAATGAAGCCACTCGGCATCGGTTTGATCGGCACCGGCTATATGGGCAAGTGCCACGCGCTGGCCTGGAATGCCGTGAAGACGGTATTCGGCGACGTCGAGCGTCCGCGTCTCGTTCATCTGGCCGAAGCCAATGCCGGGCTGGCTGAGGCGCGGGCCGGCGAATTCGGCTTCGAGAAGGCGACGGCCGACTGGCGGGCGCTGATCGCCGATCCCGAGGTCGACGTTGTCTCCGTCACCACACCCAACCAGTTCCACGCCGAAATGGCGATTGCCGCGCTTGAAGCCGGCAAGCATGTCTGGTGCGAAAAGCCGATGGCGCCGGCCTATGCCGATGCCGAGCGCATGCTGGAAACGGCGGAACGCTCCGGCAAGGTTGCCGCCCTTGGCTATAATTATATCCAGAATCCGATCATGCGCCACATCAAGACGCTTGTCGGCGAGGGCGCCATCGGCACGGTCAACCATATCCGCGTCGAGATGGACGAGGATTTCATGGCCGATCCCGATGTCTTCTTCTATTGGAAGAGCGAGCTTTCCGCTGGTTACGGCGCGCTCGACGATTTCGCCGTGCACCCGCTGTCGCTGCTTTGGTATCTTTTCGGCCATGTCGAGGCCGTCATAACGGATATGGTCAAACCCTATGCCGACCGCCCGCTGAGCGATGGTGGCCGCCGTACCGTCGAAAACCACGATGCCGCCAACGTGCTGATGCGGCTTGGCGGCGGCATCTCCGCCGTGTTGATGGCCAATCGCGCCGCCTGGGGCCGCAAGGGCCGCATCGGCCTGCAGATTTTTGGCTCGAAGGGCTCGATCGTCTACGACCAGGAGCGGATGAACGAATTCGAACTCTATCAGGCCGAGGGTCGCGGCTCCGAACAAGGTTTCCGCAAGATACTGGCGGCACCAGCCCATCGGCCTTATGATCGCTTCATCCCGGCCCCCGGCCACGGCCTCGGCTTCAACGATCTGAAGATCATCGAATGCCGCGAGCTGATCCGGGCAATATCGGGTGAGCCGTCGTCGATCGTGACATTTAAAGACGGTCTCAGGATAGAGAAGTCGGTGCATGCCATGGCACAGTCCTTCCACGAGCGTCGCTGGATCGAGATCGGCTGAAGGTAAGAAGCCGCTTTCCGTTGACGGCGCATAGGGCAGGGGATAGGCCTTGGCATGAGTGTCGGCCTAGTTTCAGGAGTGAGATCGTGACGGATAGACTGGTGATCATCGGCGCGGGGCAGGCTGGTTTCGCATTGGCCGCTAAGCTGCGTGCCTTGAAGGACACGCGCCCGATCACCCTTATCGGCGCCGAGGACGTGGCGCCCTATCAGCGCCCGCCGCTTTCGAAGAAATATCTGCTCGGCGAAATGAGCTTCGACCGCCTGCTGTTCCGCGACCAGCACTGGTATGGCGACAATGACGTCGACCTTCGCCTTTCCACCTGGGCCGAGCAAATCAAGCCGGACAGCAAGCAGGTTCTGCTGCAGGACGGCTCCGTTCTCGACTACGGCACGCTGGCGCTCGCAACCGGCTCGACGCCGCGCCGGCTGCCGGCGGCGATCGGCGGCGATCTTGAAGGCGTCTATGTCGCCCGCGACAAGCGCGATGCCGATCTGCTCGCGGACGAAATGCGCCCTGGTCGCCGTGTCCTTATCATCGGCGGCGGTTATATCGGCCTCGAGGCGGCAGCCGTTGCCCGCCACCGCGGCCTTGAGGTCACCGTCATCGAGATGGCCGACCGCATCCTGCAGCGCGTCGCGGCGAAGGAAACCGCCGACATCATGCGCGGGATCCATGAGTCCCACGACGTGGCGATCCGCGAGAAAACCGGGCTCAAGCACCTGGTCGGCAAGGATGGCCGCGTCACCGGCGCCGCGCTTTCCGACGGATCGGTGATCGACATCGACTTTGTCGTCGTCGGTATCGGCGTCGTTCCGAATGACCAACTCGCCAAGGAGGCCGGCCTCGAAGTCGCCAACGGCATTGTCGTCGACGAATTCGCCCGCACCTCCGATCCGGCGATCTTTGCCGCCGGCGATTGCGCCGCTCTTCCCTGGCAGGGTGGCCGTATCCGGCTCGAATCGGTGCAGAACGCCGTCGACCAGGCCGAAGCGGCGGCAGCCGTCATCGCCGGTGGCAGCGCGGCCTATGATCCGAAGCCGTGGTTCTGGTCCGACCAGTATGATGTCAAGCTGCAGATCGCCGGTTTCAATCTCGGTTATGACGAAACGCTGCTGCGCCCCGGCGCCCGCGAAGGCGCCCATTCTATCTGGTACTTCCGGGAAGGCCTGCTGATTGCCGTCGATGCCATCAACGACGCCAAGGCCTATGTGACCGGCAAAAAGCTGCTGGAATCCGGGATCAACCCCGACCGATCGATTCTCGCCGACCCCTCAGCCGATCTCAAGGGCTTGCTCGGCTGAGCCGGACACCCACCCGTCGCCAAGAATCGCCGGCCACACGCTGTTCTGCGCCCGGCAATCCTCTCGGACGCCGGGCGGCAAAACGCCACTACGCCGTCGAAGAGAACGAAGCGCGATCAAAATCCGCCGATCCCGCCAGGAAATGCGGTCTGTTTGCGCAACCGGCCGAAATGCCGCCCACTGCATTTCTTCTGGTGAAAGCTCAAAAAACCCTTGCATTCCCAGACCGGTCGCCATAGTTAGGCCGCACCGGAGAGGTGGCCGAGTGGTCGAAGGCGCTCCCCTGCTAAGGGAGTATACGTCAAAAGCGTATCGTGGGTTCGAATCCCATCTTCTCCGCCATCTTGATTTTTCCCAGTTCAATTCAATTCACGCGGAAAACCATTTCCGCTTGGGCGACTTATGTCTCGTGATCGCTGGGCGGTCATGCCTTGCGATCGCGCAATAAGAGAATCGCTCCGCCTCGAGCATGAGAATCGCCAGCGGGGAATCATCGCCCGCTCGCATCCCCGACACGCAACGAAACCGAATCCGTGCATGTCTGGTTACGCTTGCCGCAGTGGCGATATCTCGTCCGGCATCAGGATTTCGTCAAAAAAGCGTTCCAAATATGTTGCGCAGCTCATGTCCAGATCACTGTTGGTCCGACCTAAGCTGCCGCAAAACCAAGGTTTTCTTAACAAAGCATAAAGGAAATCAGGGCCGGCTGCCCGACTTGTGTCCTTTGAGCAACAGGAAGTCGGGAAGGCTCCCTGAAACCCCCCATCCGAGTAAGTTGGTGATTGCGTGACGGCTTCCGTCTTGTATTTTCAGCGTCGGAAGCAAGGGCGACTGATCGTCCACTTCTTGCAACACGGGAATGGGGCAGGGAACGCTGCTCAGCGAAAGATCCCAAACCCGAACGAAACTTTGAATTGGAGGTCATTTATGAACATCAAGAGCCTTCTTCTCGGCTCCGCTGCTGCTCTCGCAGTAGTTTCCGGTGCTCAGGCTGCTGACGCTATCGTTGCTGCCGAGCCGGAACCGGTTGAATACGTTCGCGTCTGCGACGCATACGGCACCGGCTACTTCTACATCCCGGGCACCGAAACCTGCCTCAAGATCAACGGCTACATCCGTTTCCAGGTTAACGTCGGCGAAGACGTCGGCGGCGATTCGGACTGGGATGCCGTTACCCGCGGTCAGGTTCAGTTCACGGCCAAGAGCGACACCGAGTATGGTCCGCTGACCGGCGTCATCGTCATGCAGTTCAATGCTGACAATGCCACCGACCAGACCTCCAAGCTCGACTCCGCTTACCTCGACATCGCCGGCTTCCGCGCTGGTCTGTTCTACAGCTGGTGGGACGACGGCCTCTCCGGCGAAACCGATGATATCGGTTCTGTCGTAACGCTGCATAACTCCATCCGTTATCAGTACGAAACCTCCGACTTCTACGCTGGCATCAGCGTCGACGAACTGGAAGACGGCGTTTACAAGGCCGGCGAAGAAGCCAACAACGTTGGCGTCGCTGTTGGTCTCGGCGGCAAGGCCGGCGCATTCAGCTACCAGGTCACTGCCGGCTACGACGTCGATAATGACGACGGTGCTATCCGTGCAATGGGTACGGTTGACATCGGTCCCGGCACGCTCGGCCTCGCCGGCGTATACTCCACCGGCCCGAACTCCTACTACTCTTCGGCTGAGTGGGCTGTTGCTGCTGAATACGCTATCAAGGCAACCGACAAGCTGAAGATCACCCCGGCCGTTCAGTACTACGGCAACTACTTCGGCGGTGGCAAGGCTGTTCCGGATGACTTCGACGGTCTCGGCGATGCCTGGAAGGTCGGTCTGACGGTTGATTACCAGATCGTCGACAACTTCTACGCCAAGGCTTCGGTTCAGTACCTCGATCCGGATGATGGCGACGACTCCACGACGGGCTACTTCCGTCTGCAGCGTTCGTTCTAATCTGATCTGACTTCGGTCAATCAGGAAAGCCCGGCTCTTGAGCCGGGCTTTTTGCATTGAGGGATCGCAGCGTCTGCCAGCTGGCCGGCTTCCATGAGGTCGATGCATGTCGCCCGGAGGTGCGTCGCGGTTCGGGGGCAACGACATGTGTTACGGCAACGCGCGAGCGCATCGCGTGTATCAATTTTAAAGCGGTGGCTCCTATCGGCAGGAGGTGAGAAAAGCTCGAATCGCTGCAGGGATATCGCCGTGATGCAAAAGGGGGGCATGCCCCTGTCCTTCGGCGGTATGCAGGATCAGATTCGGATGCCGACGGGCCATTTCATCGGCCGTCTCCTTTGAGAGCAGAGACGTATTTTCGCCACGGATCAGCATCAGCGGAAATCGACACAGGTTTTCGAACTGCGCCCAGAGATCGGGCAACGGCTGGCTGAGATCGACTGATTTCACCGCCTCAGCGATCGCCGGATCGAAATCGGAGACCGGTCTTCCGCCGACGTCGCGATAAAGGGCCAGCGCCATCTCGCGCCAATCTTCCCCTCCAAGCGCGGTAAACGACGCGCCGTGATTTTCCTTCACTATATCGACCGCCTCGCTCCAGTCCGCCGGCCTTCTACCGCTGTTGAGATAATCGCGGATCAGCGCCAGCCCCTTGGCCTCGATGACAGGCCCGATATCGTTGAGGATGACGGCCTCAAGAAGATCCGGCCGTGTCGCCGCGATCAGATGCAACATCAGCCCGCCCCGGGACGTGCCGATGAAGATCGCCCGCTCGACGCCCAGCGCCGCGCAGGCCGTGACGACGTCGCCGGCCTCGATGGCGAGATTGTAGTTCGCCTTGTTCTCATCCGATGCCGAGGCTCCCCGCCCGCGCGAATCGAGCGCGATGACACGGTGCGGCACCATTGTGTCCTGAGAGAGAAGCAGCGCAAGCTGATGGAAATCCCGCGTATTGCGGGTCAGGCCGGGCAGGCAGATGATCGGCAGCCGTCCTGCGGTCGCCGTCTCGCCTGGCCGGTAGTCGCGGGCATAAAGCTTCAACCCGTCGGAAGACGTGTAAAATCGCTCCTGGAACCCGCTTGTATCCGTCTCCGCCATCGCATCCCTCGAGGGTTGTTGATCCCGAAGATGTAGCCTGGTTTTTAAACCGCGCCAAACGACTTCAGGAGGCGCTGCGTCCGCCGATCAGGTCGCGCTCGATATCGGTGGGCTGGCCGAGGCGGGCCTTGTAAACCTCGTAGTTCTCCATCACTCGCTGCACGTAGTTGCGCGTTTCGGGGAAGGGGATGCGTTCGATCCAGTCGACGATGTCGTCGATCGATCTGCCGCGCGGATCGCCGTAGCGGCCGATCCATTCAGGCACCCGCTTCGGCCCGGCATTATAGGCGATGAAGGTGAGGATATAGGAGCCGCCGAAGGCCTCGATCTGTTCGCCGAGATAATGCGCACCAAGCGTCGCATTATAGCCGGCATCGGCGGTCAGCTTGTCCTTCGAATAGGCGATGTTGTGGCGCTTGGCCACCGCCTGGGCCGTCCCCGGCAGAAGCTGCAGCAAGCCGCGTGCGTTCGCCGCTGAAACGGCTGCCGGGTTGAATGCGCTTTCCTGCCGGGCGATTGCATAGGCAAGGGCCTTGCCGGATCCAGAAATATTGGCATTCGCCGGGATGACGCCGACCGGAAAGGCGAGCGCTGCGACATCGATGCCGCGTCCATAGGCGATCTTGCCGATCTGCAGCGACAGATGATGGTCGCCGGATTGCTCGGCCTGTGCCGCAAGCACAGCCAGTTCACCGGGGCTCTGCAGCTGATCGGCGAGCGCGAGATAGAGAGTATCGGCCCGCCATCCATGGCCGGCGGCCTCCAGCCGGGCGATTGCCTTCACGGCTTCGCGGGCCTGGAAGCGTTGCCGGTCGGCCGCGCTCGGCGCGGGATAGGTAACGTTCAGCGTCTTTCGCCCCAGCCGTTCCGCTGCGAGCTGGCCATAGAAGGTGCCGGGAAAAGTCGCAGCCTTCGCATAGAATTCGCTGGATTTGCCAGGACCGCCGGCCTCAGCCGCTCGTCCGAGCCAATACCAGGCGCGTGACACCGAGATCGGTCCGTTCGATGTCTGCAGAATCTTGCGGAAGTGTTTTTCCGCCGCAGTCGGGTCCTGCAGGCCGCGCAGCGCATACCATCCGGCATGGAATTCAGCCTCGACGATATCGGTCGGGCTCGTTGCGGCGTAGTTGGCGACGATGCGATAGGCAGGCTTGAACTGGCCCTGGTCGACGAGACCACGGCTGACGATGCGCTGCTCGTTCCACCACTCGCCGGAATTGACGAGCTCGCTGCGCTCGGGCGGCATCTGCTCCAGCAGTGCTGCCGCCTCGGCATATTTGTCCTGCTTGCGCAAATATTCGATCCGCGCAAACAGCAGGCCGGCATCGCTGCGCCATCTGGTATCGACGGCGTCGAGCAGGGCGCCGGCATTGCCGGCTTTGGCGTCGACGGCAGCCCAGGCCTTGTAGAGCGACTGCGCCTGGCCCATGTCGCCGAAGCGCTTGGCCTGCGCCACCCGGCCGCGATACATTAGATAGTCCATCCGCGCCTTGTGGTCGGCCGGCGTCAACAGCGCTGAGAATTCGATGAGGATCTTGTCCTCGGTCGCCTTGTCGAGAGCCTCTCCGCGCCAGACTTTGCGGATATATTTCGCCGCCTGCGCCTGCTTGCCGGTTGCAACCAACGCCCGGCCGAGGATGACGGCGCCCTGCATCGTCTCAGGCGCGGTATCGCCGAAGGCGGCAAGCACGGCTGAGGGAGCGGGGTTTTCGTCATAGAGCGCGCGTTCGGAATAGGCGCGCAGCCGCGAAAGGCCCGGCCAGCTCTTAAGCTCCTGCGCAGCGCTGGCGATTTCGTAGGAAGGAACGCCCTTCAAGCCGGAAACGGCGATCGCCCAGGTGAGGATATGGCGATCGAGCGTACCGTCGGGCATATTGTCGCGGATCGACAGCGCCAGCCGTGGGTCCTTGTCGGAAAGCGCATCGAGGCCGGCTTTCAGGTCGCTGTTGACAGGTGCGATTGCCGGATTGCGCGGAATGGCGCCTGTTGTGATCGATTCGGGTATGGCGGTCTCGGGAATGAAGCCGAGCGGCTTGACGCCGGGCACCGACGTGCTTTCACCGGGAAGCGGCGACGCTACACTGCTCCACGCGGCGGCAACGAGGCCGAAGGCGGACAGAATCAGGACAGCTTTCTTCATCCGGGATCTCGCAACGAAAACACGCCCTGCCATTTGGCTAGAGGCATCTTAACGAAACCTTACCGTACCAGGTAAAATTCATTCACATCTGCTATCGGAATTTGCCCTAAACCGAACTCTACGCGCTTGTCGCGATGATTTCGGCGCTCTATGGTGCGCAAAATATTCATGGAATGCGGCCGAAGCAAGGATTTGGTCGTGAGGAGCTTTGCATGTTCAATGGGTCCATCCCCGCCCTCGTCACTCCTTTCACGGATGCCGGACTGATCGACGAAGACAGCTTCGCCGCCCATGTCGATTGGCAGATCAAGGAAGGCAGCAGCGGCCTTGTTCCTGTCGGCACGACGGGCGAATCCCCGACGCTGTCGCATGCAGAGCACAAGCGGGTCGTGGAATTGTGCATCGAGGTGGCTGCAAAACGTGTTCCCGTCATGGCCGGCGCCGGTTCGAACAATACGGGTGAGGCGATCGAGCTTGCCCAGCATGCCGAAAAGGTCGGCGCCGACGCTGTTCTGGTCGTCACGCCTTATTACAACAAGCCGACGCAAAAGGGTTTGATCGCACATTTTTCGGCGATTGCCGAGGCCGTCGATCTGCCGATCTATATCTACAATATCCCCGGCCGCTCGGTTGTCGACATGACGCCGGAAACGATGGGCGCGCTTGCCAAGGCGCATGGCAATATCGTCGGCGTCAAGGATGCGACGGGCAAGATCGAGCGCGTCTCCGAACAGCGCATCACCTGCGGCAAGGATTTCCGGCAATTGTCCGGCGAGGACGCGACGGCGCTCGGCTTCAACGCCCATGGCGGCGTCGGCTGTATTTCGGTCACGGCCAATGTCGCCCCGCGCCTTTGCGCCGATTTCCAGGCAGCGACGCTGAAAGGCGACTATGCCAGCGCGCTGGAATATCAGGACCGGCTTATGCCGCTGCACAAGGCGATCTTCCTTGAGCCGGGTCTTTGCGGCGCCAAATACGGTCTCTCCCGGCTTGGCCGCATGAGCCGCAACGTCCGCTCGCCGCTGCTGTCGACGCTGGAGCCGGCAACGGAAGCGGCAATCGACGCGGCGCTGCGCCATGCCGGGCTGCTGAACTGAGGAGACCGGACGTCTTCACAAGGCCGGGTCGTTCCCTTACATAGAGGGCAAGCAATGAGGGCGCGGTTTTTCACGCGCCTCGAAGGGAATATTGTCATGGCCCCCAAAGGCAGCCAGCGTGTGGTGAACAAGGTCGTGGCCGAAAACCGCAAGGCCCGCTTCAACTACGAAATCATCGATACCTACGAGGCCGGTCTCGTGCTGATGGGCACGGAGGTCAAATCGCTGCGTGAGGGCAAGGCCAATATCGCCGAATCCTATGCGTCGGATGAGGGCGGCGAGATCTGGCTGATCAACTCCTACCTGCCGGAATATCTGCAGGCGAACCGCTTCAATCACGAACCGCGCCGGCGCCGCAAGCTGCTTTTGTCGGGCCGTGAAATCCATCGCCTGCGCTCTGCCGTCAACCGCGAGGGCATGACGCTGATCCCGCTGAAGATCTATTTCAACGACCGCGGTCGGGCGAAGATGGAGCTGGCGCTCGCCAAGGGCAAGAAACTGCATGACAAGCGCGAGTCCGAGAAGGAGCGCGATTGGAACCGGCAGAAGAGCCGCCTGCTGAAGGATAACGGCTGACCACGCCGCTTGGGCGGTGATTGCCGTCTCCGGATCATTCTTGGAAATCGCTGGCCGGGGCGACGACTTCGACTTGGCGCGGCGCCCGCTCTGCGGGATCGCGACCGATTTCGGCTTTCAAAGACAAGAGATCGATGAAGTGGTCGGCCTGGCGTCGCAGGTCGTCGGCGATCATCGGCGGCTGCGTCGCCATCGTCGAGATTACCGAGACCTTGCGGCCTCTGCGCTGTAGCGCCTCGACCAGGTTGGTGAAGTCGCCGTCGCCCGAGAAGATGACGAGATGATCGACCGTTTCGGATTGTTCCATGGCGTCGATCGCAAGCTCGATGTCCATGTTGCCCTTGATCTTTCGGCGTCCCATGGAATCTGTGAATTCCTTGGCGGGCTTGGTGACGACCTTGTAGCCGTTATAGTCGAGCCAGTCGATCAGCGGCCGGATCGAGGAATATTCCTGATCCTCGATCAGCGCGGTGTAATAGTAGGCGCGCAGGAGGTAACCGCGTTTCTGGAATGCTTTCAAGAGCTTGCGGTAATCTATGTCGAAACCGAGGCTCTTGGATGCAGCGTAGAGGTTGGCGCCGTCAATGAAGAGTGCAATTTTTTCGCGTGGGTCAAACATCGCTTACCAATCCAATGAGAGCAATCGAAATCCGCAGGACCAAAATTCAATAAAATCAATAATTTGTGTGTTGATTTTGCTCTGATCCATACTTTAACAATTATTCATATATGAAAGATTTAGGGCACGATTCGGCATATTCCAAGCAACCATAGGTGGAATTGTGACATTCTCCATGGAAATTTAGTTCGGCCCTTTATAAAGACGAGGGGAGCCGGAACGAAAAACTTGTATTTGCCCGGTTTTAATTGTATCGGGCGTGCTAATCCCGAAATGACGACCGTAAAGGACAGGCAATGGCCCGTGTCACAGTTGAAGATTGCATCGACAAGGTGGAGAACCGCTTTGAGCTGGTTCTGCTCGCCAGCCATCGCGCCCGGCTGATTTCCCAGGGCGCCTCGATCACCATCGATCGCGACAACGACAAGAACCCGGTCGTCGCCCTGCGCGAAATCGCCGACGAGACGCTTTCGCCCGACGACCTCAAGGAAGATCTGATCCATTCGCTGCAGAAGCATGTCGAAGTCGACGAGCCCGAGCCCGATCCGGCCAGCATGATTGCCGCCGGCGGTGTCGCCGCAGCCGACAGCGAAGAGCAGGATGATCTGCCTGAGACGATCACTTTCGACCAGATGTCGGAAGAAGAGCTGCTTGCCGGTATCGAAGGCCTGGTGCCGCCGGAAAAGAGCGACGACTACTAAGCGCGCAGGCCGATCCTGGTCGTGTGTGATCCCGGTCGCATGCGAACAGGAAAAGTTTCATGCGATGCGAAAGAGCGATGATTACCAATCGTCAATCTTGCGCCTTTATTGCTTAGGCATATTATTGCCCATGTGTGCGCCAATCGTTGATTGGCGCGCTTTTATTTTTACCGGAGTGGCTTTGGAATGATGCGGCAGTACGAGCTCGTGGAGCGGGTTCAGCAATACAAGCCCGATGCCAATGAAGCACTGCTGAACAAAGCCTATGTCTACGCCATGCAGAAGCATGGCCAGCAAAAGCGCGCGAGCGGCGATCCCTATATTTCGCATCCGCTGGAAGTCGCCGCCATCCTCACTGACATGCACCTCGATGAATCGACGATCGCGGTGGCTCTTCTGCACGATACGATCGAGGATACGACGGCGACGCGCGCCGAGATCGACGAACTTTTCGGCGAGGATATCGGCCGTCTGGTCGAGGGTCTGACCAAGATCAAGAAACTCGATCTCGTCACCAAGAAGGCCAAGCAGGCGGAAAACCTGCGCAAGCTGCTGCTGGCCATCTCCGACGATGTGCGCGTGCTGCTCGTCAAGCTTGCCGACCGCCTGCACAATATGCGCACCCTCGATCATATGTCGGCCGACAAGCGGGCCCGCATCTCCGAGGAGACGATGGAAATCTATGCGCCGCTCGCCGGCCGCATGGGCATGCAGGATATGCGCGAGGAGCTCGAAGAGCTCTCCTTCATGCATATGAACCCGGAAGCCTACGACACCGTCACCAAAAGGCTGGAAGAGCTTTCCAAGCGCAATGAGGGCATCGTCAAGAAGATCGAGGCCGAGCTGCGCGACCTGCTGGTCGCAAGCGGCCTGACCAGCGCCTATGTCAAGGGCCGGCAGAAGAAACCCTATTCGGTCTTCCGCAAGATGCAGTCGAAGTCGCTGTCCTTCGAGCAGCTTTCCGATGTCTACGGCTTCCGGTTGATCGTCGAGGACATCCCGTCCTGTTATCGGGCGCTCGGCATCGTCCACACCCGCTGGCGCGTCGTGCCCGGCCGCTTCAAGGATTACATCTCGACGCCGAAGCAGAACGATTACCGCTCGCTGCACACCACCATCGTCGGTCCGTCAAGCCAGCGCATCGAACTGCAGATCCGCACCAAGCGCATGCACGAAATCGCCGAATTCGGCATTGCCGCTCATACCCTTTACAAGGACGGCGCCACCAACGCCGACGGCGACATCCTCTCGCGCGAATCCAATGCCTATTCCTGGCTGCGCCATACGATTGAGGCGCTGGCCGAAGGCGACAGCCCGGAAGAGTTCCTCGAGCACACCAAGCTCGAGCTGTTCCAGGACCAGGTCTTCTGTTTCACGCCGAAGGGCAAGCTGATTGCTCTGCCGCGCGGCGCCACCCCGATCGATTTCGCCTATGCGGTGCACACCAATATCGGCGATACCACGGTGGGCGCCAAGATCAACGGCCGCATCATGCCGCTGGTGACACGGCTTGCCAATGGCGACGAGGTCGAGATCATCCGGTCCGGCGTGCAGGTTCCGCCCGCCGCCTGGGAGGAGATCGTCGTCACCGGCAAGGCGCGCGCCGCCATCCGCCGCGCCACCCGCATGGCGATCCGCAAGCAATATGCAGGCCTCGGCCATCGCATCCTTGAGCGCACCTTCGACAGGGCCGGCAAGATTTTCTCCCGCGAAGCGATGAAGCCGGCGCTGCACCGCCTCGGCCAGAAGGAGGTCGAGGATGCGATCGCCGCCGTCGGCCGCGGCGAGATGTCCTCGCTCGACGTCCTGCGCGCCGTCTATCCCGATCATCAGGATGAGCGCGTCACCGTGAGGCCCTCCGGCGACGACGGCTGGTTCAACGTCCGCAGTGCCGCCGGCATGATCTTCAAGATCCCCGGCAAGACCAAGGCCGGGGTCGATGGCGGTCCTTCGGAAATCGACACCGACGCCGATATCGGGCCGATCCGCGGCCTCTCCGGCAATGTCGACGTCAAGTTCGCCTCTACCGGCGCCGTGCCGGGCGATCGCATCGTCGGCATCATGGACCAGGGCAAGGGCATCACCATCTATCCGATCCAGTCGCCGAGCCTGCAGCGCTTCGACGATCAGCCCGACCGTTGGATCGACGTCCGCTGGGATCTCGACGAAGCCAACAAGTCGCGCTTCATGGCGCGCATCATGGTGAACGGGTTGAATGAACCCGGCACGCTTGCCAAGGTCGCCCAGACGGTCGCAGGCCTCGATGTCAATATCCGTTTGCTGAACACGGTGCGGGTCGCGGCGGATTTCACCGAAATGATGCTCGAGGTGGAGGTCTGGGACTTGCGCCAGCTCAACCAGCTGCTCGCCCAGATGAAGGAACTGGATTGCATCGCCACGGTCCGGCGGCTCTACGAGTAAGCTTTTGTTAAGCCCTCAGACGTTTGAGTGCAAGATTGCACATTTTATGATCGCTTTATGATCAAAATAGTTCGCCAAAAAGGCATGCCATGCGTTGAGCGCATGGCTGTCTCCATGTTGCGGCTGTAGTAATTAACCCGCCCCGGGCCTATCTTCTGGTCATCGAAACACAAACAGAAGATGAGACAAGACAATGTTTGACCCAATCAGGAAAATCGCTCGCGCCCTCCGCGCTCCGACCGCGCAGGAACGTGAAATGGCATATCTCAACGGCTCGTTCGATCGTATCGATCTCGAGTTTCGTCAGCGCCAGGTCGACCGCGGTCTGTTCCGCACGCGCTGATACTGAATTTATACTTGAGACGAGTGAGGGACGTTATGCATGACGAACGCCCCTCGGCATGAAGAAGCTCCTCTCTGCTGAGGGGATGAGCGGTTTTTTCGGCGGTATCATTTGCCGCTCTTGTCATGGTCATGTGCGCTGCACTAAATACCGGCCATGTTGTTTCGCCGTCGCAAGCCCGCGGGATTCAAGGAAAAGATGCGAGAGCTTCTATGGCCCCGCAAAGGTTTCCTTCGCCCGATCCGTTATCTGACAATGCGCATCCTGCGCCTGAGCGCCTCGCCGCACGCGGTTGCGGCCGGCGTCGCCGCGGGTGTCTTCGTGTCGTGGACGCCGTTCATCGGCGTGCATTTCGTCATGGCCTTCGTCATCACCTATTTCCTTTCCGGCAGTATGGTGGCTGCCGCCCTCGGTTGCGCAGCCTTCGGCAATCCGCTGACCTATCCCTTTATCTGGGGCATCACCTGGGAGATCGGGCATCTGCTGTTGAGCCGTGAGGATCAACTGGCCGGTCAGACGGTTGATCTCGCCGCCCTCTTTCACAAGCTCAACTTCACGGAATTGTGGAGGCCGGTGCTGGAGCCGATGCTCGTCGGCGCCATTCCGCCGGCGGTCGTCACCTCCGTTGCGCTTTACGCTCTGACATTCTACACCGTGAAGGGTTTTCAGACGCGCCGCCACACACGGCTGCTGGAGCGGGCACGTCTGCGCCTGGCCGGTCCGGCCGGCGACATGCCGAGCGTATGAACCTGGTCAAGAATGCTTAAGCCACGGAAGGTTCCGGCATGATCATCGGCATTGGCAGCGATCTGATCGACATTCGCCGCGTCGAGAAATCCATCGAGCGCTTCGGCGAGCGCTTCACCCATCGCTGCTTCACCGAGATCGAGCGTGCGCGTTCAGACCGCCGGGCAAATCGCGGCGCCTCCTATGCCAAGCGTTTTGCCGCCAAGGAGGCCTGTTCCAAGGCGCTCGGGACCGGCATAGCCCAGGGCGTCTTCTGGAAGGACATGGGCGTCGTCAACCTGCCGAGCGGCAAGCCGACCATGGTTTTGTCGGGCGCTGCCGCCGTGATCCTCGAATCGATGCTGCCCGCCGGTCACAGGCCCGCCATTCATTTGACAATAACGGATGATTATCCCTTGGCGCAGGCCTTCGTGATTATCGAGGCGTTGCCCGAGCACCTTTGATCGCGAGCACGGGAGCGTTGATCGCGACCTCTCGTCGCTTTTGACGTTGTCGCCATTGCCGCAACCGGCCGAAGCCGCTAGAGAATACGACAGAAGAATTGCGCCGTCGCGGCGTCTTGAAGGAATAAGACTGCGTGTCCGAAAAAGTCGAAGCCAAGCCGAACGCCCTCTGGGAAAATATCAAAGTCATCATCCAGGCGCTGATTTTGGCGATGGTGATCCGAACGGTGCTGTTTCAGCCCTTTACCATTCCGTCCGGTTCGATGATGCCGACGCTGCTCGTCGGCGACTACATCTTCGTCAATAAGTTCGCCTATGGCTATTCGAAATATTCGCTGCCCCTCTCGCCTGATATTTTTAGCGGCCGCATTTTCGGCTCCGCTCCGAAGCGCGGCGATATCGTCGTTTTCCGCTTCCCGCCGAACCCCGACATCGATTACATCAAGCGCTGCATCGGCTTGCCGGGCGACCGCATTCAGATGAAGGAGGGCGTTCTCTACGTCAACGGCAAGCCGGTACCGAAGGTGCCGGACGGCGCCTTCACCTCGGATTACAAGCTCGATCCGGGCGCGGATGTGCCGGTGTTCCGCGAGACGCTCGATAACGGCAAGACCTACGACACGCTCGATTCGTCTCCGGCATCGCGCGGCGATAACACCCGCGAGTTCATCGTGCCGGAAGACCACTATTTCATGGTAGGCGACAACCGCGACAATTCGGCCGACAGCCGCTTCGACGTCGGCTTCGTGCCGGCCGAAAATCTTGTCGGCCGCGCCAGCGTCATCTTCTTCTCGCTCGGCAACGACACCTCCTTCCGTGAAATCTGGAAGTGGCCGACGAACATGCGCTGGGATCGCCTCTTCAAGGTTGTTGAATGAGCAAGGCGCCGACGCTTTCTGCGGCCGACCGCGCAAAGCTTGAAGGCCTGATCGGCCATGACTTCGCCGAAAAAGAACGCCTGGATCGGGCGCTGACCCATGCCAGCGCCCGCACCGAGAAGGGCGGCAATTACGAACGGCTGGAATTCCTCGGCGATAGGGTCCTCGGGCTCTGCATCGCCGAGCTTCTGTTCCGCACCTTTGGCACGGCGGGGGAGGGCGAGCTCTCGGTACGCCTCAACCAGCTGGTCAGCGCCGAAACCTGCGCTGCGGTCGCCGACGAACTCAATCTTCACCTCTATATCCGCACCGGCGCCGACGTGAAGAAGTTGACCGGGAAGCGCATGATGAACGTGCGCGCCGACGTCGTCGAAAGCCTGATCGCCGCGATCTATCTCGACGGCGGCCTCGAAGTGGCCCGCCGCTTCATCCTGCGCTACTGGCAGGGCAGGGCAGTCCGGGCCGATGGCGCCAAGCGCGACGCCAAGACCGAGCTGCAGGAATGGTCGCACGCGAAATTCGGCGTCACGCCCAACTACCGGGTTGATGAACGCAGCGGACCGGATCATGATCCGCGCTTCAAGGTGACGGTGGAAGTTGCTGGCATTAAGCCGGAAACCGGCGTAGAGCGGTCGAAGCGTGCCGCCGAACAGGTTGCGGCGACAAAGATGCTTGAGCGCGAAGGCATTTGGCAGCAATCGCCTGCCGGAAACTGATGGGACAATGACACAAGAAGAAGATATCGCGGCCGAAGCTGCTGCCGAAACCCATGGTCCGACGCATTCGGGCTTCGTCGCGCTGATCGGCCCGACCAACGCCGGTAAATCGACGCTGGTGAACCGCCTTGTCGGCGCCAAGGTCTCGATCGTCAGCCATAAGGTGCAGACGACGCGCGCCATCGTCCGCGGTATCGCGATCCACGACAACGCCCAGATCGTCTTCATGGATACACCCGGTATCTTCAAGCCGCGTCGCCGGCTCGACCGTGCCATGGTGACCTCGGCCTGGGGCGGCGCCAAGGATGCCGATCTGATCGTGCTGCTGATCGACAGCGAGCGCGGCCTGCGCGGCGATGCCGAAGCCATCCTCGAAGGCCTCAAGGAGGTTCGGCAACCGAAGATCCTGCTGCTCAACAAGATCGACCGCGTCAACCGCGAGGATCTGCTGGCACTCGCGGCGGCCGCCAACGAGAAGATCGCCTTCGAACGCACCTTCATGATATCGGCCGAAAACGGCTCAGGCTGCGACGATGTCATGGATTATCTGGCCGCCACACTTCCCGAGGGGCCGTGGTACTATCCGGAAGACCAGATCTCCGATCTGCCGATGCGCCAGCTCGCTGCCGAGATCACCCGCGAGAAGCTGTTCCTGCGGCTGCACCAGGAGCTTCCCTACGCCTCGCATGTCGAAACGGAAAAGTGGGAAGAGCGCAAGGACGGCTCGGTGCGGATCGAGCAGGTGATCTATCTCGAGCGCGACAGCCAGAAGAAAATCGCGCTCGGCAAGGGCGGTGAAACCATCAAGGCGATCTCGACGGCGTCCCGCAAGGAATTGTCGGAGATCCTCGAGCAGCCGGTCCATCTCTTCCTGTTCGTCAAGGTTCGCGAGAATTGGGGTGACGATCCCGAGCGGTTCCGCGAAATGGGTCTCGATTTCCCGAAATAACGGACGGCAAGGATTTCATCGGGTAAACGCCAGCCCTTTGTTTCTTTGGAAAAAACTAGCTTCGTTGCGGAACGAATCCATGCCTGTGCGCATTTCTTGCTCGACGGTGCGTCGATGAGGGGCCGCCGGTTTGCATGACCGCGAGGGCAGGTATGGCAACGTCGAAACGCGTCCACTCTTTCAAGACCCCTTGTGAGCAATGTCCTTTGCGGCCGTTGCCGCATTTCCGGGAATTCAGCCGCGACGAGCTGGAGTTCGTTTCCCGTTTCAAGAGGGGTGAACTCGCCGTCGATGCCGGCTCCACCATCCTCGTCGAAGGCGCACATAGCGCGCATCTCTTCACGGTGCTTTCCGGCTGGGGCTTTCGCTACAAGATGCTGGAGGATGGGCGCCGCCAGATTCTGAATTATATCATGCCAGGCGATCTGGTCGGCCTGCAGGGGACGATCGCCGGCGAGATGCAGCATTCCGTCGAAGCGCTGTCACCGGTTTCCCTTTGCGTCTTCGAGCGCGACAGACTGATGACGCTTTATAACAAGCACCCCTCGCTCGCCTTCGATATCACCTGGATCGCCGCGCGCGAGGAGCGCATTCTGGATGAGCATCTCTTGAGCATCGGCCGCCGCACGGCGCTGGAGAGAGCAGCCTACCTGCTGGCTTTCCTCTTCGAGCGCGGCCGGAAGCTTAACCTCTTCAATGGCCGCAAATTCATCCCCATCACCCAGCAGCACATTGCCGATACGCTCGGCCTTTCCATCGTCCACACCAACAAGACCTTGAAAAAGCTCGGTGAACGCGGGTTGATCCGCTGGCAGGAGCGCGGCTGCGAGGTTCTGAACGGCGAGGAATTGATGGCGATTGCCGGCTGGGAAGGGCTGGGAGAGGGCAGACGTCCCTTCATCTAGTCCCGCCTTATGTCTTTTTTAAATGCGCATTAGCATCAGGGAAAATAAGCTCGGCCATCGTCTTTCGTCCAATGTGATTCTTATCGACCGGACAGAAAAATGGTTCATTCGGAATTGGTGGCAGAATTCACCGATAGCGTGCCATGCGGGGCACCGGAGGGCAATGATGTTGGCGAAACGGCCTGGGCGCTGCGACAGGCGCCCGACGGAGGGCATGGAATCATGAGCGCAATCCGTGTTCTGGTTCTTGAAGACAGTCTGATCATCGCGATGGAGGCGGAGGATATGCTGCGCCTGGCCAGCGTCGAGAATATCGATATCGTCGGCAGCGTGGAGCAGGCGAGGGCTGCCATCGTTGCGGAGACATATGATTTCGCTCTTCTCGACGTCAATCTCGGTGAGGGCACGAGCTTCGGATTTGCCCGTCATCTTCTCGATCTCGGCATTCCTTTCGGCTTCGTCAGCGGCTATTCCGATACCGGCGATTTTCCGCCGGACTTGCAGCACATTCCGCTTCTGGTGAAGCCTTTCGACGAGACGGCGATGCGTGAATTCCTGCTGAGGCTTTTCCCGGCTGTCGCCTGACGCGGTCCGTGACGGCAGTCAGGCCTTTCCCATTTTCGGCATCATGCTCTAGGAGCTGTGGACACTTATCTGAGCCATAGGATTGTTGCGGCCAGAGCGATCATGGCTTTGTAATTTCGAACGGTTTTCTCATATCGTGTGGCGATGCGTCGAAACTGCTTGAGCTTCGAGAAGCAGCATTCGACGAGATAACGCTGAGCATAGAGTTGCTTGTCGAGCGGATACTTCTTGGCACGCGAGGGATTGTTCGGGATGACCGCTTGCGCGCCCTTGTCGGCAATGAGTTTGCGTAGCCGGTCGCTGTCGTAGGCCGTATCGGCCATGACGACCTCGGCTGGCAGGTCTTCGATCAGGAGATCGGCTTGCGGGGCATCCCCTTTCTGACCGGCGGTCAGAATGAAACGAACGGGACATCCAAGGCCACGCACGGCCATATGGATTTTGGTGCTCAAGCCTCCGCGGGAACGGCCAAGGGCCTGATCTTCAGCCCCTTTTTTGCGCCGGAGGCGTGCTGGTGGGCGCGAATAATAGTGCTGTCGACGATCAGATATTCGAAGTCGGTATCCTCCGACATCGCCTCAAAGACACGCCACCAGACACCCTTTTGGCTCCAGCGGCTGAAGCGGCGAAACACGCTGTTCCAATCACCGAACACCTCCGGCAGATCGCGCCAGGGCGAACCCGTCCGCACGATCCACAAGACCGCTTCCACAAACATGCGATTGTCACGTCCAGACGAACCACGCGTGCGATCGTCGCCAATGATATGGCGAGACATCCGCTCCCACTGGTCATCTCGAAGAATGAGACGATCTAAAACACCCATGACTGCCTCCAAAAGACAGTCTTGAATCTGATTTGCTCACCTTTGGGAATCCCAAGAGTCCACGACTCCTAGAACCTTTCCTGGTTAGATTGAAGCATTCTGTTGGCTCAAACGGTGTCGGATGGTCGACCGGCTGGCGCGGGGCGTAGCCCAGCGCTACGGCCAAGCCGGCCGGTCGATCAGCCGGCCCGTTTCAGTTAACCCTCGCGCAGATTTGCCAGGCAAATCTGCAAGACTTGGGAATCGCCGGAGGCACTGATCGCTTCGCCGTGGCGAAGCGGTGCGGCCGGTGGGCCGGGCATCTCTAGCCAGGATCAGAGGCGATCGGCTCGGACGTACCAAGGGGTATGCCCGTCGCCAATCGCCTCTGCCCTGGCGAAAACCTGCTCCGGCAGAATGCTTTAATCTAACCAGGAAAGGCTCTAGGATGGATTCGTCAGCCGCAAGGACTTCTTTCGATGCAGTGGCAGGATCATGCGATCATCCTGGGCGTGAAGCGCCACGGCGAGACGAGTGTCATCGCCGAGGTGATGACGCGCGATCGCGGCCGCCATCTCGGCCTGGTGCGCTCCGGCCGGTCGCGCGCCATGCAGCCGGTGCTGCAGGCCGGCAACGCCGTGGAGGTTATCTGGCGCGCCAGGTTGGACGAACATCTCGGCGAATTCCGCGTCGAGCCGGTAACATTGCGCGCCGCCCGCCTGATGGAAACGGCGACCGCCGTCTACGGTGTTCAGGCGATGGGAGCGCTGCTGCGGCTGCTGCCCGAGCGTGACCCGCATCCGCACCTCTTCGATGCGCTGGAAGTCATCCTCGATCACCTGCACAACCCGGCCGATGCCGGCGAGCTCTTCGTGCGTTTCGAGCTTGCGGTGCTGAACGATCTCGGCTTCGGCCTTGATCTGGCCGAATGCGCCGCGACCGGCGCCCGTTCCGATCTCGTCTACGTCTCGCCGAAATCCGGCCGCGCCGTCAGCCGCAGCGCCGGTGCCCCCTGGGCGGACAAAATGCTGCTCCTGCCGCCTTTTCTCGGTACCGAAGGCAACCATGCGGCCGACTTCGACAGTCTCGCGGCCGCATTCCGTCTGACGGGGTTCTTTTTGCATCGCCACGTCTATGAACCACGCGGCATCGAAGCCGCGGCAGCCCGCGACGGCTTCGTTCAGGCGGCGCTCAAGGCGCTCAATCCAGCCTTGCGGACGCTTTCCGGCCCAAATGATATTTCCGCCTGATCCCGGTTTTTTACCGGTGCAAAACATCCTCCGAATTTGGCGGTTTACCCGCATGAGAGCCCTTCCTATGTCTGGAGGACTGCCAGCCAAGGAGGATCCCATGCTGACCAAGACCGCATCCCCGACGACGATTACGCTCTGGAACGGCCGCGAAATTCCGCGTCTCGGCATGGGGTGCTGGGCGATCGGCGGCCCCTTCTTTGCCGGCGACACGCCGCTCGGCTGGGGCGAGGTCGACGACAGTGAATCCGTCGAAGCGATCGGCCGCGCCATCGAACTCGGCATCCGCTTCTTCGATACCGCCTCGAATTACGGCGCCGGCCATTCCGAAGAAGTGCTCGGCCGGGCGATCGGCAATCGCGACGATATTATCGTCGCCACCAAGTTCGGCTTCGCCACCGACCCGCAAACCAAGCAGGCAACCGGCGCCTTCGCCGATGAGGCCTTTATCCGCCGTTCGGTCGAGACCTCGCTGCGCAGCCTCAGGCGCGACCGCCTCGATCTCCTGCAATTCCACATCAATGATTTTCCGCTGGAGCAATCGGATGCCGTCTTCGATACGCTGGAGGCGCTGCGCGCCGAAGGCAAGATCGATGCCTTCGGCTGGAGCACCGATTTTCCCGATCGCGCCGCCCGCCATGCCGGCCGCCCCGGCTTTGTCTCGATCCAGCATACGATGAACGTCTTCGAGCCGGCGCCGGAGATGATCGGGGTGATCGAGGGGAAAGGCCTGATCTCGATCAATCGCGGTCCACTCGCCATGGGGCTTTTGACCGGCAAGTTCACCGCCGACAAGGCGGTGGGCGCCAAGGATGTACGCGGCGCGGCGCTCGACTGGATGGTCTATTTCAAGGACGGCCGTATGGCCCCGGAATTTGCCGCAAGGCTCGACGCCGTCCGCGATCTCCTGACCTCAGGCGGCCGCACGCTGACGCAAGGCGCGCTCGCCTGGCTCTGGGCAAAGTCGCCGCGCACCCTGCCCATTCCGGGCTTCCGCACGGTCGCCCAGGTGGAGGAAAATGTCGGGGCGCTGGAGAAAGGGCCGTTATCGGCCGGAGTTATGGCGGAGATCGACGCCGCACTTGGGCGCGGATGAGCGACGGACACCTGAGAGGCGTGGCTTTCTCCACGCCCCTCATTCCGGTGCTCGTCACAGGAATCCAGCCATCGCGCGTCTGCGCGGTGAATGACTCTTAACAAGCAAGGAGTCTCCCGCGCCCAAGGACTTGGGCGCACTGGATTCCTGTGACAAGCACAGGAATGAGGGAGAATGTTGCGACGTATACAGGATAAAGCGCGGTCAGATCTTCCCCAATTCGACCTAACTCCGCGCACGAACCTTCAACGCCCAGCCCTCCGGTCGTGCCTCGATGATCTTCACCTCGTCATCGATCGTGATCCTGCCGTTGCCGCGTGGGGTGACGTTCCAGCCGAAGAGCGGGCCGGGGACGCGCCGGTCGGCCGACATGCGGATGCGGCCCATGGATGGCATCGGGTTCGGCCCCTCGCGGGAACCGGTCAGTTGGTCCTGCGTCGTCATGATGCAGCGCGAGCAGGGTTTGACGAGATCGAAGCGGATGCCGGCGATCTCGATCGCCGCCCAGCCGTCCTCCGGCCAGGCCTCGTCGATGTCGATGACGATGTTCGGCCGGAAGCGTTCCATGCCGACGCTGCCTTCGCCATGGGCGGCGAGGTCGGCGTTCAACGCTTTCAGCGAACCGGTCGTCGTCACCAGGATCTGATAGCCGTCGGTAAAGGTGACGGGCGTGCCTTCGCCGGCCCATTCGGCATTCGCCGTGCGCCGTGCCTGGCCGTCGAAGTAGACCAGCCGCACCTCGCGGCCGAGCCATTCGGAAAGCAGCCGGTTGCTTTCGGGATCGGCGACGGCGGCGCTGACGGTCGATTTCCACACGCTCACATCCATGCGGTTTTCAGGCCGAGGCGGCGCCACCGATATGTCCTGCCTTCCCTGCATCAGCAGCCGAAAAGCGCCGGGCTCCGGCCGGACCTCGATGCGCGCGAGGTCCGGCAATTCGCGCTGGGTGATGAAGTGTCCGTTGGGATCAGTGATCATCGCCCGCCGGTCGCCGGGAAGCCCATAGGCGTCGATGTCGGCCGAAGGCAGGGCAATGCCGCGGGCACTTTTGAGGGGGTAGATGAAGAGGTCGCTGATACGCATGCCGTTCTCCCAAAACAGGATGATTTAGGCCGAGTCGGACTGAGATCTGAATCCTGTTCTAGATCTCGTCCATGAAGGCCTGGAGGAAGTCGCGCAGGCTTTTATCGCGATCGGCCGCCAGCCTGCGGCCGGTCTCGGTCTGGAACCCGTCAGCCAGTTTGAACAGCTTCGTCCGGAAATGGTCAATGGCATAACGCTTGTCGTCGAGCGGGCGATCCGCCGCCGCCGGGTCGAACGGATCGTAGAGCCCGGATCCCAGTCGCCCAGCAATATAGAAGCAGCGTGCGGCGCCGACCATGCCGATCGCATCCAGCCGATCGGCATCCTGCAGGATCTTTGCCTCCAGCGTCTGCGGCGCCACCCCGGCCGAGAAACTGTGCGCGGTGATGGCGTGAGCCGCAGCGTCGATATCCGCCTGGTTCCAGCCGAGTTCTGCCAAGATCGCCGATGCTTTCTGCGCCGCCAAAGCCGATGCCTGTGCCCGCAGCGGCGAATTCTTCTCTACGGCGACGCAGTCGTGTAGCAGCACGGAGGCGGCAAGAATTCGCCCGTCGCCGCCTTCGTCAGCATGGATGCGCATGGCGTTCCGGAAGACGCGCAGGATATGGGCAAGATCGTGCGAGCCGTCGTCGCCATCGGCCGCATGGGCGATCAGCGCCGCGGCGAGCGTTTCATGAGGAGAGAAGGCTTCGGCCTCGGACATTGAGCCACCTGTTTATGAGGAGGATTGTTCCGTCGATAGAGCATCGGTGCGGAAGCGGATGCGGGATCTCGGTCGAAGCACGCGACAACGAAGGCTCGGGGACCGTTGCCGATTATGTAGCCGCTTGCCGTGCGAGTCGCAATTGAAGCGGGCTCAGTGACTCGGCAGATGCGTCGCGCCGCCGTTTTTCGGCAGGGAAAGAAGATGGGGCACATCAAGGGCGGGTCTCGGCGGGCTAATGTGATAACCCTGGATCTCGTCGCATTCCTCGCATTCGAGCAGCGCCAGCTGCGCGGCGGTTTCGACGCCTTCGACGGTGACGCGCATGCCGAGCGCATCGCCGAGCAGGATGATCGCGTGCATGATCGCATGCGCCTCCTTGTTGTCGGCGATGTCGTTGACGAAGGATTTGTCGATCTTGATCTTGTCGAAGGGGAAGCTCGAGAGATAGCTCAGCGAGGAATAGCCGGTGCCGAAATCATCCATCGAAATGCGGATGTCGCGCTCCTTCAGCGCATGCAGGATCGGCAGCACCTCGCTGAGATTTTCCATGAGCACGCTCTCGGTGATTTCGAGCTCAAGCCGCGACGGCGACAAGGAGGCGGCCGCCAGAGCCTCGCCGACATCGCTGGTCAGGTCGCTGCTGCTGAACTGCGTCGCCGAAACGTTGACGGCGACTTTGATGTCTTCAGGCCATTCCGCCGCATCGCTGCAGGCCCGGCGCAAAACCCAGCGGCCGATATCGACGATGAGGCCGACCTCTTCGGCGAGCGGAATGAAATCCATCGGCGCAACACGGCCGCGGATCGATGGTTCCAGCGGATCAGCGCCTCGAAGCCGCAGATGCGTCGCTGCGAAAGGTCATAGAGCGGCTGGTAGTGCAGCTCAAACTCTTCCTTCTCGACGGCAGCTCTGAGGTCTGCCTCCAGCGCGTGGCGGAGCTGCATCTGCGCTTCCATCTCGCCGGCGAAAAAACGCTCGCGCTTGCGCCCGTCCGCCTTGGCGTGCGACAGCGCCACGCCGGCATGTTTCAGCAGGATATCGGTTTCTTCGCCATCTCCCGGGGCGACTGCGATCCCCATCGAGACGCTGAGTTCCACCTGCTTTTCGCCGTGCCGGAAGAGATCGGAAAGCTCGCGGCGGATCTGCTCGGCCAGCGCCGTCACATTCCACGGCTGCTGCCTGCCCGTCTGCAGGATGGCGAATTCGTCCGAGCCCAGGCGCGCCAGGGTATTTTCCGAACCGGCCGAGGCCCGGATGCGCTCGGCGACCTGCTGCAGGATCTTGTCGCCGGCGGATACGCCCATCATGTTGTTGATCGATTTGAACCGGTCGAGGTTGAGATGAACGAGAGCGATCTGCTCATCCGGTTTGCGCGCTGCGAGCGCCGCATCGACCTGCTGGCGGAAATGGATGCGGTTCGGAAGACCGGTCAGCGGGTCGTGGTGGGCGAGATAGGTGATGCGCTCGGCCGCCTCTCGATCCTCGGTAATATCGGCATGAATGGCGATGCTGCTGCCGTCGGCAAGGATGGTCACCATGCTCTGGATGATACGGCCGTCGTCCATCAGCCATTCGCGCCGGCGGATACTGCTGCTGTTTGCGGCTGCGGAAGAGTGTCGGCCGGCCCGCCGGCCGGGCCTGGCGCTGGTGCCCTCGGCACCGCGCATCTTGTCGATGAGATCGTCGATTGTCGCGCCGGGAGTGACATCGTCCTGCGTCAGGCCGAAGAGCTGACCGAAGCGAATGTTGGAAAGCGTCAGCCGCTGCTCTGCGTCGAAGACGCTGAGGCCGAGCGGCAGGTTGTTGAGGATGATTTCGAAGAGCCTCTGCTGTCCGTCGAATGCCTGACTGAGGGCCGACATATTGCCTCTCAGCGCATGGTTCTCCCGCAGCAGCGTTTCCGCGCTTCTCTCGATCTCGCCATAGTCGCTTTCGTGGACCCGATAGGTCGCGATCACAAGCTCCATCAGACGCTGCGCATCGACCGATCCATCGGCCGTGACTGCCTGGCTGCATTGCTGCCAGAAGAGCGCTTCAGCTTTCATGTGGGGGCTCTTGCGGGGCGGCGGCGGTCGCCGTCAGTTGATGGACGTACCTCATCGCATTGAAAACTCATCCAAAAGTGACCGTGAAATTGATTTTTCATAAACTAAACGTCCAGGTGGTATCTCGTGACGTTCATTCTGGACGTGCGGGATTAATATTCGGTTGCAGTGCAGCAGCGGAGTCGCGTCGTTAGACATTTGTTTTATATGTGAAAAATCGCTGAAATACGGCAAAGCCTCTTCGCTTGGTGCAGGCGGATGTTCGGCCTGGGGCTGTTCCGTTAACTGTTGTCAATCATCGTTAATGAGAAGTTAACAACTTATTGACGCACCGCGCAAATCAGTTTAACCAGCGAGTCAATCAGTGATTTTCCACGTTCGTATTGCGTACAAACACCACCGGCAAAAGGCGGTGAATGGAGGTTTGTATGACCAGCACCACATCCGTTTCCGACACTTCATATGCATATTTGGCGACGCTGTCGCGGCTTGATTCCAATGGTGATGGTGTGCTCAGCCGCGGCGAACGCGCCGCCGATGAGAAGCCCGGCATCATCAAGGAGCTTCTGGAAGAGGACAATACCAGCGAGGCGCAGCCGAAATTTTCCGGCAGCCTGATTGCGCTGATGATGGACTCGCGTGACAGCGGCATGGCGTCCAGCATCGCCGTTCCCTATCCGTTGCAGCAAACCGCGCCGACCTCAGGCGATCAGCCGGACGATCTCTACCGCAACACCTACGGCCAGTTCGACTTCAACACAGCCGCCTGAGGCGCTTCCCAATCTGGTGATTCTGCAAGCCGGCCCTTTGGCCGGCTTTTCCAGTCCTGAGCTCCCTGCGCTATGCGCCTCTTCCAGATGATAGAGCGCCCTCGGCGCCTCCTGTCGGACGCGCGGCGCTCTAAATCAGGAACACCTTCCGGGTTGATACGTTCAGAAGGACAACCGGACGGAAGGAGATCCCCATGAAAGCCATGTGCACCATCGCCGCCCTGAGCCTGCTTGCCGTTGCATTGCCGGCGGGGGCTCAGGACAAGCAGACGGCGGTCGCCAATTTCGTCGGCAAGGACGGCAAGGAGGACGGACGCGCGCAACTGACGGCGGCTGCCAGCGGTGGTGTCCTGATCGAGGTCGAGATATCGGGACTGCCGGCGAACAAATGGGTAGCCTTCCATGTTCATGAGACCGGCCGATGCGACGCCGCGACCCATCACGAGTCGGCCGGCGGCCACTTTAACCCCGAGAAGGCCGAGCACGGCATCCTTGCCGCCAACGGTCCGCACGCCGGCGATCTGCCCAATCAATATGTCGGGCAGGACGGTGTGCTGAGAGCCCAGGTCTTCGACAGCATGGTCACCCTCGACGGCAAAACCGACGGCATTCGCGGCCGCGCCTTGATGGTGCATGCCAATTCGGATGATTATCGCAGCCAGCCCTCAGGGGATGCCGGGGAAAGACTGTCCTGCGGCGTCATTCAATAGTCTGCCGCATACGTTCCGGGATCAATGTCTCATTGCCGGCTCAGTGCCGGCTTTTCGGCCGCGGCCCTGCCGTTGGACGTCTTTGCCGGCGCGGCGTTCGATGCCGGCACCTCGGTCGGATTGTTCTCGTCGAAGGCGAGCTTGACGCGTTTTGTTATGTCGCGGCTGACCGCCCACCAGTCACCGGTCTTTGCCCAGTAGCGCAGCGTCACGAAGATCGGACCGTCACCGAGGCTGTCGATGAAGACGCTTGGTTCCGGTGACGTCAGTACCCGGGAATCGGCTTTGGCAAGGCCCATCAATGTCTCCATCGCCTGATCGATGTCCTTCTCTATCTTGATCTTCAGCTCGTTGCGCCGCGTCGCCTCGCGGCTGAAATTGGTGATCGGCGTGTTCCAAAGCGTGGAATTCGGCGCCAGTCGATAGAGCCCGTCTGCGGTCCTGAGTTCGGTCGCAAACAATCCGATTTCGCGCACTGTGCCGGCCACGCTGCTGGTCTCGATATATTCCCCGACCCGAAACGGCCTGAGGATCAGCAGCATGATGCCGGCGGCGATATTCTGCAGCGTTCCTTGCAGCGCCAGCCCGATCGCGAGACCGGCTGCGCCGAGGGCTGCGATGATCGAGGCGGTCTGGACGCCGAACTGGCCGAGCACGGTGATGAATACCAGGATGAGCAGCGCGTAACGCAGCACATTGGTGAAGAAACGCGCCAATGTCTCGTCGATACCACGGACCCGCGACAGGCCTTCATAGGCCCAGCGGCTGGCAAAACCGGCAAGCGCCCAGCCGAGAATGAGCAGGATCACGGCCCCGAGGATGGAGAAGGAATACTGTACCGCCAGCGCGCTCGCCTGGTTGAGCGCCGTTTGGGTGGCGAGAAGAACGTCGGCTGCCTGTTGCTGCATGATCTGGCCCTGTCGATTGTACATGGTCGGGGGCTAGATGGAGCACATAGCAGCAGCGTCAACCGCGGGCGGGCTCGCCGATCGTAAGCACGAAGGGCGCATTGCCGTCGGCATCGGCACCGCGTCCGATCGCCCGCACTGCCGCGACCAGCCGGCCGCCGCGGTTCAGCAGCGCGTCGCCGATCTCGATCAGCCGGGCATTCGGCGTCGCGAAAGGCGAGGCTGCCCGCAGCCGGTCGGCAAGCTGTTCGTCGCTCTGATCCGGCGCAAGCGACAGCGCGGCGATCAGGGCGGCTGCCGGCGATCGCGACACGCCCATCCAGCAATGGATGAGCAGCGGCGTCTCCCGCCGCCACGATGCGGCAAAGTCGATAATCCCCTGCACATGCGTCTCGCCGGGCGCGACCAGGCCGCCGGTGCCTTTGAAGGTGATGTCGTTCATCGCAAGCGTCAGATGACGGTTGGACGCGATCACGCCCGGCCGATGAAAGGCCTGCTCCTTGGCGATCAGGCTGATCATGTCGCGCGCCTTGTGGCGCACCGCCATCTCCGCGATGCGCGACAGCGGCGAGACGACGATGAAGCTCACGACACCATCTCCCGCTCGGCCTCGATCGCCGCGAAGCGCTCGCAGAATAGCCGTTGCGCTTCGATTGCCGGCAGCGGCTCGATCATCAGCATCTCCCTGCTGATGCCGCGCGGCTGGCCGAAGAATTTCTGCGCCTCGGCGGGTGTGAAGCCCGCCAGTACCGTCGCCTCGAAATAGGCGGCGATCGTATCGGCCTTCTTGATTCGGTCCTTGAGGTCGCGCGAGGGATGCGGCGGCAGGCCGAAGCGCAAGTGCACGGCGGCCTCCAGCCGCTTTTCCACCGTCTTGTAGCCGCCGCCGACCACCGATTTGAACGGCGAGATCATATCGCCGATCACATATTCGGGCGCATCATGCAGCAGCGCCATCAGACACTCCCGCGGGGACGCATCGTTGAAGCGGCGGAAAATATCTTCGACGAGGAGACTGTGCTGCGCCACGGAAAAAGCATGATCACCCGATGTCTGGCCGTTCCAGCGGGCGACGCGCGCCAGCCCCTGGGCGATGTCGATCAGTTCGACATCGAGCGGCGAGGGGTCGAGCAGGTCGAGCCTGCGCCCGGACAGCATGCGTTGCCAGGCACGCGGAGCTTTCGCCGTCGTCACGCGCTGGCCTCGTCGGCGCTCGTGGGAAAGACAAGGCCGGACCATTCCGGCAGGACGAGGGAAACCGGTGTTTGCCCGGCAAGCAGCGGTGTGCCGGCTGCCATTGCCGCGCCGGCGCGGTCGATGCGCACGATCGCCAGTCCATGGTCGCCTTCGACCGAACCGAGTGTTCCCACCGGCTTGCCGGCGGCGGTGATCTCCGTACCGGTCTCCGGCAGAGTCGTTGCGGCGGACACCGTGACGACGCGCCGGCGCGCCGTGCCGCGGTGATGCATGCGCGAAACGACCTCCTGGCCGACATAGCAGCCCTTCCTGAAGGAGAGGCCGCCATTGAAATCCATCAGCACGTCGTGCGGAAAGGCATCCTGCAGGGCGAAGTCCGATCCTGATGTGACGATGCCATGGCTGATACGCAGCGCGTCGTAGAGCGCTTCAGCGCCATCGCCGTGTTTGCCGGGCCGACGGATCAACGTAACGCCGGCCTTAGCAAAGCGGCTGTCCCGGACGCCTTGGCTGTCCTGGACGCCCTCGGCATCTTCGCTCCAGGACACGGTGACACCCTCTTCGCCGCGCGGCGTCAGCGTGACGGCGGCGCGCAGCTTGTACATCGCCAGCCGCTTCAGCAGGCCATCGCGCTGGCCTGTGTCCGTTTCGATCGTATAGCCGTCGCCGTCCGGCCAGATCATGAAATCGAACAGGATCTTGCCCTGCGGCGTCAGCAGGGCCCCGGGCCGCGCCTCGTCTGGCGCAAGCGAGATGATATCGGTGGTGATCAGGTTCTGCAGGAAGGATTGGGCTTCCGCGCCGCTGATCGAGAGCAGTGCGCGGTCTTTCAGGAATACGGCTGGCATGGCGGAACCTGTCGCGTTGGTTATCGCTCAGAGGTATGTCTTCACGAGGTGGATCGCAAGCGCCCCATGCGCAACGCGAGACGCGAATGGCGAAGTGAGGTGGGGTCAGTCGCCCGCCGTGAAGAATTTCCATTTGCCCTGAGGCGTAATGCCGAGGCGGTAGAAATTATATCCGCCGAACTCCTGCATGTCGGAAAGATCGCCGGCCGTGACGATGCGCAGCAGTTCGACGCGCTCCGGCGGTGTCAGCGACTTCAGGTCTTTTTCGGCAAAATAGGGCCAGACATACATCTCGTCTGCCGTACCCTGGCCGACATGCACGAAGCCGGTCGAGACGATGTCGAGCATGATGGCGAGGATCTCGTCTCCATCGGGATCGCCCGAAAGATCCTTCAGCGTGCCGATCGGATCGTCCGTGGGCTCGCCGACAGTCACCTGTGTCTGCTCGGTGCCCGTGCCCATCAGCGGCCTCAGCCGTTCGAGATCGCCGGAGGCGGCTGCCTCGACGATCTGCTCGCGCATCTTGCGAACCGGCTCGGGCACCTTGCCGATGTCGTAGATCACTTCGGCGGGCTTGGAAGCATCCTGAGCGCTCGGCGTCTTGTCGACTCCCTGATTGTTCTGGCTGTTGACCAGCGGATCGGCCATGGGAACGCTAGGAGCGCTGCCGCCCTGCGGCTGGCTCTGTCCCTGAGCGCTTCCGGGCGCAGCCGGCGCATCGTTGGCCGCCTGGCCGGGGATCTTGTGCAGTTCGGAAAGCGCGTAGGCTGCCGGCGCGAGGAAAACATTGCCGGCGAGGCTGAACGCAAGCAGCACCGGCGCGAGCGGAATCCGCGAAACTTTCTCTTTACCGGCGCGCATGAAACTCTCTGATAATAACTATTGCAGGGTGCGGTTCGCGGAGAATTCGCCGGCAAGCATGCGTTCACGCAGCGAATCCAGCAAGGCTTCGGCGCTGCTTTCCCCGTGCAATCTGATCGTCTCGCGCAGTGCATGCGCAATAGCGGCATCAGCGATGATTTCAGGCTCGATTCCGTCGGCCATGCCGTCGGCCCAAGCCTCGTTCTGGTACTCCAGAGCCGCCTGCATCTTTTCATGGACGATCATGTCGTCGATCTCGTTGAGGCTTGCTTCCATTGTCTTTTCCTCAGAACTTCTCATGTCTTACTGCACCGTTAACAACACTAACAGCCTTTTCCCAAAACGACACGTCCACATGCGAAAACAGGTTAATTAAACGTCAATTTCCAAAACGCGAGGTAATTTCTGTGGCGAGTGTTGCACCTTCGTTACGGTAGCGCTCTTCTGCCACGATGGCCGCTGCGGTGCAATCCGTATAGACGGAGGCGAAGGCGCGGTAGCCGCGGTTGAAGGCGGCGGTCAGCTTTTCCTTGCGCTGCGGCTCGATGCCGGTCTCCGAATCGAGCAGCTGCTGCATGCCGTTTCGCCACTCGTCACCATCAGCCGCCTTGCAGAGCGTTCTCAAATAATGCACCGATCCGAGCACCTCAGCGAGCCGCGCCAGCTTGTCGTCATAGGGCACGATTACGGCAGGCGGCGGCGCAATCTCCTCCTCATGCGGAGGCGGCGTGTTCTTGCCCTGCGCCATGGTGGGGCCGGCGAGCACGAGCAGGGACAGAAAAACGCGTCGAACGGGAATCATGCTCCCAGTTGATACGCTGAGCATGACGGCAACAAGGCGCTCACCCAAATTTCCACTTCTATTCGGCGCAAGCCGGAGCATAATGCCGAAAAGTGTCAGCGGTTTTCGGATGACATCATGCTTTAACTTTAGCTCAGAACAGGATGATTATCGGCCGGTTGGCCGATAATCATCCTGTGCCAGCCGCTCCGCGCATTCGAGCACGCTCTGCGGCACCGGCAATCGCCGGATTTCCTCCACCGTGTACCAGCCGACGGCGGCCGCATCGTCGGCGGCCTCAGCCACCACATCTCCATCCGCATCGACGCGAAAGACCGACAGGAAGAAATGGCTGCGGAGGCTTCCATCGGCTGCATGGGTCTTCAGGTCGTAGGTCGAAAACAGCTGTGGATTACGCACCGAAATGCCGGTTTCCTCACGGAACTCCCGCAGCGCGGTTTGCTCCGGCGTTTCATCAGGCTCGGCCCGGCCGCCCGGAAAGGCGTACATGTCGGCGGAAGGCGGGTTGCGTCGCAACACCAGAAGGAATCGTCCGTCCCGTTCGAGAATGGCGGAGGAGGCGGCTTTGGCAGTGGAGATCATGAGACGGCTCCTGCTGTGATGGCCCATCCTACCTGATGAATACCACCGAAGAAATGCAAAGGATCGAAAGGCGCTTCCGTGGCCTACATCATCTATGCATTTGCCGCCGTCTTCGAGATCGCCGGCTGCTTCGCGTGGCTGGTCGAAGCCGCGTGCCCGATCGCTACGATATCGGCGGGGCGCTGATCTGCCTTGCCGGAACGAGCGTTATCCTCTTTGGGCCGAGAGGCTGACGCGCCTTGACCGGACTCAAGCCGGGTGCAAAGACAAGCCGATGTGTGGACGTTTCGCCCTGACAAGCTCCAGCGCCGACCTGCGCGAATTTTTCTCCGGTCTCGATCTCGACGATTTTCCGGCGCGCTACAACATCGCGCCGACGCAGCCGATCCTCGTCGTCATATCGGGCGAGGGGAGGGAGCAGGGAAGCAACCTGGCCGATCGGCGCGCCGTGCTGGTGCGCTGGGGTCTGACGCCGGCCTGGGTCAAGGATCCAAGGGACTTCCCGCTTCTGATCAACGCCCGCTCAGAGACTGCGATCGGCAAGGCCTCTTTCCGGGCGGCCATGCGTCATCGCCGCGTGCTCATCCCGGCCTCCGGCTTCTATGAATGGCATCGCCCGTCCAAAGAAAGCGGCGAGCCGCCGCAGGCCTATTGGATCAGGCCACGTCAGGGCGGGATCGTCGCCTTTGCCGGGCTGGTGGAGACGTGGTCCTCGGCGGATGGTTCCGAGGTCGATACCGGCGCGATCCTGACGATATCGGCCAATTCGGGCATATCGGCGATTCACGATCGCATGCCCGTCATTATCAAGCCTGAAGATTTTTCGCGCTGGCTGGATTGCAAGACGCAGGAACCGCGCGAAGTGGTGGACCTGATGCGGCCGGTTCAGGAGGATTTTTTCGAGGCCATCCCGGTCTCCGACAAGGTCAACAAGGTCGCCAATATGGGTCCCGACCTGCAGCAACCGGTGGTCGTCGAAAAGCCGCTGAAGGCTCCGGAAAAGCAGAGGCTTGGCGACGGCCAGCTCAGTTTCTTCTGAACACTATCCGTCGCTCTTCCTTGGTCGTGCTGACGTTTTAGGCGGATTTCTTGACGCTGGCCGGCTTGTGCTTGGCCATCAGCGATGCCGCTGCAACAGCCTTGAGGCCGACGGGGCGATAGTTGGCGGCGAGGTCGGGCTTGGCCGTCTGTTGTTCGCCGCTGTTGCTCTTCTTCGAAGTCACGATACTCTCCTACGTGGTTCTTCCCAGGGTATTTTGTAGTTTGATGTTTGGTCACAAATAGCGACAAAATGGGGTCGCGGCCTATCAGGATTTGTAAACGCGCACCATAATTCGCGAGGCTTAACTGAAGCCTACGTTGGTTAATACTTACTGAAGAGAGCAGTTCCAATAAAAGTGCACGACCGCTTTTCCGGGGAAAAGCGCGCAGCGGCTTGAAGGCGGGAAGTGAAGAGAGAAGCATGCCGATCACACGAAGAGATCAGGAAATGCGCCCGCGTCAGATGTGCCGGCCGATATCGTCGTCGCCGACGCCGGGTTCCTCGATTGTCAGCGTCCCGTATTTCCGCCGCCATTTCCGCGCGCCGAAGGGAAGCGAGACGAGGTAGGCGGCAACGGTAAACACCATCACCTCCCAGGTGTAGCTCATCAGCAGAGCCACATAGAGCACGACGCCGAGCATCATCGGCAGCACGAGGTCGCGCCGCAGCCGGTTGCCTTCCGATTTGCCCGACCAGACCGGCAGCCGGCTGATCAGCAGGAAAGCGATGACGACGGTGTAGATCGACGAGAGATAGGCGAAGGTGCGGTCCGTCGCCAGGCCGAGGAAGCCGAGATAGACCGGCAGCAGCACCAGCATGGCGCCGGCCGGCGCCGGTACGCCGACGAAATATTCCGATTGCCAGCTCGCCTTGTTCTCGCGTTCGGCCATGACGTTGAAGCGGGCAAGCCGAAGCCCGGCGGCGATCGCATAGATCAGGGCGGCGATCCAGCCAAGCGAGCGCGCCTGGTCGAGCGCGAAGACATAGACGACGAGGGCAGGGGCGACGCCGAAGTTGACGATATCGGCAAGCGAATCCATTTGCGCGCCGAACTTCGAGGTCGCCTTCATCAGCCGGGCCACGCGCCCGTCGATGCCGTCGAGGAAGGCGGCGACCAGCACCATGGAGACGGCGAGCTCGTAACGATTCTCGAAAGCCAGCCGGATGCCGGTCAGCCCGGCGCAGATCGCCAGAATGGTGATGAGGTTCGGAAAGACGAGACGGAGCGGGATTTCGCGCAAACGCGGACCGCGGGCGGAATCATCCGGACCATTGGGCTCGAAAGGCGGAAAGGGCGTTTCCATATCGCGTTCCAATCTAGACCTAATGCATGTCGCCCGGAAGTGTGCGGCGGTTCCGGGACAACGACATGCATAAAAACAAAGGGCTTTAGCTGCGGCGGCTGATGACGGGACCCTTGGCGGAGGCGAATTCGGCGATGACAGTTTCTCCCGCGATCGCCACCTGGCCGAGCGAAACGCGTGGCGCCGCACCGGCGGGCAGGAAGACGTCGAGCCGCGAGCCGAAGCGGATCAGCCCGAAGCGCTCACCGGCATCCACCGGCTCGTTCGGGTTTGCCCAGCAGAGGATACGCCGCGCCACGAGGCCGGCGATCTGCACGACGCCGATCTGGCCGTGGCGGGTTTCGATCACCAGCCCGTTGCGTTCATTGTCCTCGCTCGCCTTGTCGAGCTCGGCATTGACGAAGCTGCCGGAGCGGTAATTGATGCTGACGATGCGCCCGCGCATCGGCGCCCGGTTCACATGGCAATTGAAGACGTTCATGAACACCGAGATGCGCAGCATCGGCTCGGAGCCGAGATTGAGTTCGGCCGGCGGGGTCACCATCTGGATCGCCGAGACCTTACCGTCGGCCGGAGAGATTACCAGATCGTCGTCCTGCGGGGTCACTCGCTCGGGATCACGGAAGAAATAGGCGCACCACAGCGTGAAGATCATGCCGATCCAGAAGAGCGGCTTGAAGATCCAGCCGAGGATCAGCGAGGCGACGAAGAAGGCGGCAACGAAGGGATAGCCCTCCTTATGCACGGGGACGATCGTGTTGCGAACCGTGTTGAACAGGCTCATGCTGCCGGTCTCCTTGCGTTGTCGTTTTTTGCTGGTTAGCGAAAAACCGTCTCCGGGGCAATGCTGTGGCCCCGGCCCTGGTTCCGACGCCGCGGTTCTGAACAACAAAAGCTTGGCCGTTGTCGCTCCCGACTCAGCTTGCCGGGGCAAGCCGCGTGATCACGCCCAGGTCGTCGCTTTCGCGCACCTGCTTCAGATGTTCTTCCGCCTGCGTCGCCTCGCGCTGACGGTTCCACATCGAGGCGTAAAGACCGTTCTTTTCGAGCAGGGCGGCATGGGTCCCGCGCTCGGCAATCTCGCCGCTTTTTAAGACGATGATTTCATCGGCGCCGATCACGGTCGACAGCCGGTGGGCGATGACCAGCGTCGTGCGGTTCTTCGACACCATGTCGAGTGCCGTCTGGATTTCCCGTTCCGTCGTCGTATCGAGCGCCGACGTCGCCTCGTCGAGGATCAGGATCGGCGGTGCCTTGAGGATGGTGCGGGCGATCGCCACCCGCTGCTTCTCGCCGCCCGAAAGCTTGAGCCCGCGCTCGCCGACCTTGGTTTCGAACCCCTCGGGCAGCATTTCGATGAAATGGGCGATCTGCGCCACCTCGGCTGCCGCGAAGACCTCGCCGTCGCTGGCCGACGTGCGGCCATAACGGATGTTGTAGGCGACCGTGTCGTTGAAGAGCACGGTATCCTGCGGCACCATGCCGATCACAGAGCGCAGGCTCTTCTGCGTCACCGTGCGGATATCCTGGCCATCGACGGTGATGGCGCCGCCCTGGATATCGTAGAAGCGGTAGAGCAGCCGCGACAGCGTCGATTTGCCGGCCCCCGACGGGCCGACGACGGCGACCGTCTTGCCGGCCGGCACCTCGAAGGAAATGCCCTTCAGGATCGGACGGGCCGGGTCATAGGCAAAATGCACGTCCTTGAAGGCGATCGCACCCTGACCGATCCCGAGCTCTGCCGCGTCGGCCGCGTCCTTGACCTCGGCCTTGACTTCCAGCAGATCGAACATCTGCTCGATATCGGTCAAGCCTTGACGGATTTCGCGGTAGACGAAGCCGATGAAGTTGAGCGGCGCGGAAAGCTGCAGCAGCATCGAATTGACGAACACGAAATCACCGACCGTCTGCTCGCCGCGCTGGACGGCCAGCGCCGACAGCACCAGCATGATCGTCGTGCCGATGCCGAAGATGACGCCCTGGCCGAAGTTCAGCCAGCCGAGCGAGGTCCAGACATCGGTCGCTGCCTTCTCGTAGCGCTCCATCGATTTGTCGAAGCGCTTCGCCTCCATCTCTTCGTTGCCGAAGTATTTGACGGTCTCGAAATTGAGGAGGGAATCGATCGCCTTGGTGTTAGCGTCGGTATCGCTGTCGTTCATCGACCGGCGGATGGCGATGCGCCAGTCGGATGCGCGGATGGTGAACCAGATATAGGCCCAGACGGTGAAGGCGGTGACGGCGAGATAGGAGAAGCCGTAGCCCCACCAGAAAATCGCCGCCGTCAGCAGGAATTCGATGACGGTCGGGACCGAATTGAGGATCGTGAAACGCACGATCGTTTCGATGCCCTTGGTGCCGCGCTCGATGATGCGCGACAGGCCGCCGGTCTTGCGCTCCAGATGGAAGCGCAGCGACAGCTCGTGCATATGCACGAAGGTCCTGTAGGCGAGCTGGCGCACCGCATGCTGGCCGACGCTGGCAAACAGCGCGTCGCGCAGCTGGTTGAGGCCGAGCTGGATCAGGCGGGTGATGTTGTAGGCGATCACCAGGGCGATGGCGCCGGCAAGCAGCGGCGGCACCGAGCCGGCCAGATCCATTCTGCCGTTCAGCGCATCGGTCGACCACTTGAAGAAATAGGGGACGAGCAGCAGCACGAATTTGGAAATCAGCAGGAAGACCGAAGCCCAGACGACGCGCATCTTGAGATCGGGCCGGCCGGCCGGCCACATATAGGGCCAGAGGTTGAGAAGGGTACGCAGCAGGTTGGATTCCGAGACTGTCTTGCCGTTTGCCATGCTTGTCTCCGGCCCGGACGGGCTTGCCGCGATTGCCGCGCTTAGATGCCGGCAAGAGCGCGAAACCGGCTTGTGCCCGAAGCGCTTCCCCCGCTACCGCCAGATAGGATGCTGGGCGGGCGAATACAACAAATGCCGGGTTCTGGAAAAGACAGGCCGGGCGGTTATCCCGCCCGGCCTCGTCATGTTGTCTGGCGCTTAGAGGTGCCGATTCGATAGGCGCTTGCGGTGCAGTTCCTCGGCATTCGGCAGCGCATCCTTCGGCAGGCCGAAGATCTGGCCCGGGCGGATGCGGTCGGGATCGATGATCTTATCCTCGTTGGCGATGTAGATCGTCGTGTAACGGACGCCGAGGCCATAGGTGCGGCGCGAAATCTGCCACAGCGTGTCGCCGCGGCGAATGATAACAGCGGCGTTGTTTGCCGTCAGCGGCGCCTGTTCGATCGTCTTCGGCTGGTTGCCTGCCGCGTCGTTTGCCGCAGGCGCTGCCGGCGCAGGGGACGCGGAGAGTTCGGCGATGATCGCTCCCAGACCGTCGAGGCCTGCGCCGACGGATTTTGCATCCTTCGGCAGGCCCTGCAGCATTTTCAATGCGCTGGTCGCGGTCTGCGAGGCGGTGCCGGAGGCTTGCTTGAAGGTGTCGGGCGCATCGGACCCCGGACGGAACTCTGCGACCGAGCGCAAGGCGAATTCGGTTGCCGAGCGCGCTGCCGCAAGCTGTTCGGCGCCGGGCAGCTTGCCGTCGGCAAACAGGCCCTTCAGCAGGCCGAAGGCCTTGCCGGCCTCGGCCTTGCGCTTGCCGAGTTCGCCTTCGTCGAGCGGCACCATCGAGGAGGCGCCGTTGGCGTCGGCGGGGACCGATTGCGCGGCGACCCGCACTTGGTCGCCGGCCGGGCGGTTGAAATTCACCGCCGCACGCACGATCACCTTGCCGGCGGGATCGACGACATCGACGCGGATCTTGTGGTCGCCGACCGAGAGCGCCACCACGCCGTCGATGACGAAATGGCCATCGGAGCCGGCAGTGTCCTGGCCGACAAGGCTGTCGTCGGCATAACCGAGAACCTTGGCGTTGGCGCGCGCCGTGCCGGCAATGAAAATCTTGTTGCCCTCGATCTCGACGGCATTGACCATCACATCGGGCGCATTCGCCTTGTCGGGTGCGACGGTGCCTGGAATGGCCGGCGCAGTCGCCGCGCCGGGATCGGTGACATCAGGCGTCTGCAGCGCCAGCTCGCCGGTAGCGGCAGGCGCAGCCGAACCTTCGCCCGGCTTGTCGGCAGGCGGCGCCATCGGGTTGGAGGCGTCGGCGACTTCGGTGCCGGCCTTCGGCGCGGTGATGATGCGGCTTGCCGTGCCCGGTTTGGAGACCATGGCGAGCAGATTGGCGCCGTTGCCGTCCTTCGGCACGGAGATGGTCGCGACTTCTTCGGAAACCGTGGTCTTGCCGTCCTTGCCGGTAAACTTGAGCACGAGCTGGTGGTCACCGGCGGCAAGCGGATCGTCGAGAACGGCGGCGAAATCGCCGCTGGCATCGACATTGGCTGTCGTCACGACCTTTTCGCCGTCAAGCACTTCGAGTTTGCCGTTTGGTTCGGCGGAGCCGGCAATTACCGTCGAGCCATCGGGCTCGACGCGCAGGACGTCGAAGGCAGGCAGCTTCGGGCCGGCATTCGCCGCTGCGGTGCTCGCCGCAGGCTCAGGCGCACCGGTCAGTGCTGCCTCGGCCTTGGCGATCGCGGCAAGCGCATCGGCGATATTCTCCGGCAGCGACTGGATAATGGCGAGCGCCTTGGCGCCGCCGTCCTTGGCTTTGTCGGCAAGTGTCTGGGTCGCCGGATCGAGGCCCTCGGGAATGGCGAAACCGGCAAGTGCGGTCAGCGCATTGACGGCCTTGGTCTTGGCGGCGGTGAAGACATCGTCGGCAGGCCCCTTGCCGTCGGCAAACAGCGCCTTAAGTTCGTTGAGCGACACGCCTGCCTCGGCCGAAAGACGGCCCACCTTGTCGGCGACCCCGGCCGCGTCCGCCACAGCGGAGCGCGATGTCTTTGCCGACTCGTTAACCGTGTCCTTGAGCTCCGTGCTCGCCTGGTTGATGGCGTCGCCGACCTTGGCTGCATCGCCGCCGATGCGCGGCATGACGACAAACACCATGAGTAGGATTGCGATTACGAGCACTGCAAGGGCCAGCAAGCCGGCACGGTTCTTCATCATTATGTCTCCCCAGGCGGCAATTTGCCGTAGTAACCGAAATTGCTAGCGATTCCCGTTGCTTTTCACAAGCATTCAAAGCAATTCGGCAAGCTCGCGACGCTGCTTTTCAGTCAATTTTCTTGACTGCATTGAAATGGAATAGTTGTTTGCCTCCATGACCGACCAATCTGTATCGATTCGATCCATCTGCGTTTACTGCGGCTCGAGATCGGGACGCGATCCCTCCCACATGGCGGCCGGGCGTGCTCTCGGACGAGAGATCGCCGAATACGGCCTGCGCCTCGTCTATGGCGGGGGTACCAAAGGCATCATGGGCGCGGTTGCCAGCGGCGTGCTTTCAGGCGGCGGTCAGGTGACGGGCATCATTCCCGAATTCCTGATCGATATGGAAGCGACTCGCCACTCGCTCGGTCAGCTCAACGAACTCATTGTAACGCCTGACATGCACGCGCGCAAACATACGATGTTCGAGCGCTCCGACGCCTTCGTAGCACTCCCCGGCGGCATCGGCACGCTGGAAGAGATCGTCGAGATCATGACCTGGGCGCAGCTCGGCCGCCATGAAAAGCCGATGGTCTTTGCCAATATCAACGGTTTCTGGGATCCGATGATGGAGCTGATGCGCCACATGACCGAAGAGGGCTTCCTGCACACCGCCCACCGAGTGCAGCCGCTCGTCGTCGACGAGATCTCCGGCATCATTCCGGCGATCATGGCTCAGGCAGCCCAACTCGCCGCCGATCGTGACGGCGAGGACGAGGTGATTTCGAAGATGTAGGTGGGCAAGAGCCCTGGATTGCCCAGCCTTGTGGCTGGCATATTCAGCTGTAGGCCGAAACAAGCCGGGTCACCTGAGATCGCATCCATTGATTGGCGGGATCATTGTCACTTGCCGCCGACCAGACCATCGATATCGGGCTCACCGTTAAATCAAGGGGAACCTCGGCGGTCGCCAAGCCGAAAAGGCCGGCATACCGCTTCACGATCCTGGTCGGCAGGGTCGCGATCAGGGGCGCTTCCAGGACGGCGGTAAGCACGGTCAGGAATTCCGGCGCTGCCACCGACACGTCCAGTCGCACGTTGATCCGCTTCAACGCGTCATCGATGCAGCCTTCGATGGCGTCCTTCTGGGAAACGAGTGCATGCCTCAGCCCGACATAGCTGTCCCGGTCCAAAGTTTCGGGAAGATCGAGAAGCTCAGGATTGTAGCAACACATTAGCGATTGCTCGAACAGCAGGGTCCGCCGGTGTCTGTTGTTGCCGTCATCGTAGCAACCGACGCCGAGGTCGATGACATTGTCGTCCAGAAGCTTGTGGACCAGCTCCGGATCGACCGCTCGCGCAAGCACTTTAATACCCGGGGCTGTCTCGTTCAACATAGCGGCGAGGCGCGGCACGAGCAGCACCTCAAGCTCGCTGGAAAAGCCGATGCGGAATATCTGCTCGGCCTGATCGGGCTCGAAGATTGCCGGCGTTACGATCGCCTGCTGCGTGCGGCTGAGTATCTGCTCTACGGCTTCGGCGAAACGCAGCGCCCGATGAGTCGGCTGCATGACCTGGCCGACACGCACAAACAGCTCATCTTGCAGCAATGTCCGGAGAGTGCCGAGATTGTGGCTCATCGCGGGCTGCTGGATTTTCAGGCGAACAGCAGCTTTCGTCACGCTCCGCTCCTTCATGAGCGCATCGAACGCGACCAGCAGATTGAGGTCGAAAGACCACAAATTGAAATGATCAATGGAGACAATTTCATTCATCGATTTGATCGTTGCAGGAATTCTTCTTACTGTCCATAGCCATCAGACAGCGCTGTCACGGTCCAGTTAACTCGAAAGGAATTCCATGAGCGATCTTGGAAAGGAATATCGTATTGCCGGCGTGACAGTGAGAAAGGTGCAGGAGCAGTACCTTCACGACGTTCCCCCCTCATTCCTCTACCCGACTGCCGGATCTGAGGAGATCAAGGCGGTCGAGCCGCGGCTTTCCGCCGTCGATATGGACGAGGGCCGCGATGCCCTTGTAGTGAGCATTCATAGCTGGCTTGTCATCACGCCCGACCACGTCATCCTCATCGACACGGGCTCGGGGAACGACAAGGAGAGACCGCGCAATTCCGGCTTCCATCGTCAGACCATTCCGTTTCTCGATAGGCTGCGTCAGGCGGGTGTCGAGCCCGAAGATGTCGACTTCGTCATCAATACCCATCTCCACGTCGATCATTCCGGCTGGAATACCGTGCTTCAGGACGGACGATGGATTCCGACTTTCAAAAACGCCCGCTACGTCTTCCCACGCGCCGAGCAGGAATATTACGCGTCGACGGCGAGTCACAACGACGTCAACATTCCCAGCCTCGGCGTCTATGAAGACAGCGTAAGGCCGGTGATCAAGGCGGGGCTTGCCGATTTCATCGACAGCGCAGGCGGTCCTTTCCTCGATCGATTCATCTTCTTGCCGACGCCTGGGCACAGCATCGGCCATATGTCCGTTATGCTGGAGGCGGACAATGAAGCGGCAATCTTCGCCGGCGATGTCATGCACCATCCGATCCAGGTGGAACGGCCCGACCTCAACACGGTCTTCTGCGAATTCCTGGATCAGGCTGCCCAGTCCAGACAGCGTGTCCTCGAACTCGCAGCTGATAATCGCGCCATGTACTTCTCCACGCATTTCCCCGGTTCGTCTGCTGGTTATGTCACCCGCGACGGCGAAAAATTCAGGTGGTCCTATGTCTAACAACGAGCTCGCATCGTCAGCTTTTGACGCCAGTCGGATCGTATTCGACGAGCATTACGTCGACAGCGGAACCGAGGGCATCAAGCTCTATCTGCGCAATAAGCGAAGGAAGGACCACAAAGTCTTTCTTGCGGAGAAAACAATCGTGATGGTGCATGGAGCGACCTTCTCGTCCGGAAGTCTTTACGACGTTCCCTTCAATGGAATGTCCTTCATCGACTTCCTCGCGCATCATGGGTTCGACGTCTTTGCCGTCGATGTCCGGGGCTACGGAAAATCGACCCGTCCACCGGAAATGCAGGCGCAGCCCGATCTCAACCCGCCCCTTGTTTCCACCGACACGGGCGTTACCGACTTCGCAACGGCTGTCGAGTTCGTGCTTCGACTTCGGGGCCTGAAGGCTGTCAACGTGTTCGCAATGTCGTGGGGCGGTACCGTAGCCGGCGCATATGCTGCTCGCAACGCCGACAATGTCGTCAAGCTCGCGCTGCTCGCGCCACAATGGCTGAGTGACGTTCCCATTCCCATCGACCAGGGCGATTCCCTCGGCTCCTACAGGCTTGTTCCCGTCAAAGCGGCCCTGGCGCGTTGGCTGGGCACCGCACCTGAATACGCGCGTGAACGTCTTGTGCCCGAGGGCTGGTTCGATCTCTGGTCGGAATTGACCCTCTCGGAGGAGACGTCGCAAGACGATAGGGAGCAAGGCAAACTTCGCGCCACCAACGGGCCGATCCAAGACATCCGCACCTACTGGAGAGCTGGAACCCCATATTATCAACCGAGCGAGATTCGCGCGCCGGTGCTGCTGTTGCACGGCGAATGGGACATCGACGTTCCGCTTGATCTGGCGCGGGCCTATTTCGAGCAGCTGACCGGCGCCTCCTACAGGCGATGGGTGGAAATCGGGGAGGCGACACATCTGGCCCTGATGGAGAGCCACCGCATGCAGGCCTATGCCGAGGTCGTCCGCTTCTTCGATGAAGCTTTCAAACCGGAATAGAGTCTGAACGACCAGGCTCCGGCATCGAATCCGGAGCCTACTTCCTCCATCAAGCCGGCCGCGCGTTCACCCGGCCATCGAGCCATTCGTTTCCATGACAATGCTGATAACCGCCATCCTGGATGCCGGGCGAAGTGCCGTCGACATCGCGATATTCACCTTTCTGCCTCTCATGATCGTGACATTTTCGCTGATGCGCTACCTCGAGAGCGTGAGCGCGTTGCGATCAATCGCCGGCAAGGTAAACCCGCTGTTCAGACCTTTCGGTCTGGACGGTTTTGGGGTTTTGGCAATCATCCAGCTCAGCCTCGTGAGTTCGGCTGCCCCGGTCGCTGCCCTGACGCTGATGGCGCATAAAAGAGCGTCGGAGAAATTTATGGCCGCGGCCTTTGCCGCGGTGCTTGCGGCGGCGCCGGCGAATGCCAGTTTTCCGCTCGCAAGCCTCGGTGTCGATCCGGGCTCGATCATAATGAACGGCATTTGCGGGGCGCTCGCTGCGTCCACTCTCGCCGGTTGGATCGTCGGCCGCCGTTCCTTGCCTGGAAAGATCTGTTCCTGCGACAGGGCGGATGACCACGACGTCGTCAGGCGCGATCTGCTGGCCGCGATCAATCGCGGTGGCGCAGATGCCATTAGCGTCATTGCTGCGATCCTGCCGGTGCTCGTGATCTCACTTGCCCTGGTAAGGCTGACCCAAAATACAGGCGCACTTTCGGCTTTCACGTCCGTTGCGCAGCCATTGCTTCAGCTGCTCGGCGCCTCGCAGCAGGATGTGCTGTTCTTCCTCACAAAGTGCCTGGCAGGATCGAGCGCAACGGTCACGCTGTTACTCGACGCCCACAAGGAACTGAGTCTTACGCCAGAGAAAATCATTCACGGATCCGCATTTCTGCTAAACCCTCTTGACCTTCCTGGCCTCTCCATTCTTATCGCTTCGGTGCCGGCGCTCCGCTCGGTAGCAGGCGTCGCAGTCTTCAGCGCACTGGCCGGAATCCTGGTCCGCACAGCTCTGCTATCCTGGCTTTGAGCCAAGTCGGTCGGGTCGAGACGAGCGCAACGGCTACATCCTTCCGCGGCTCCCTTTGAGCATCGACCAGCTGTAGAGGAACAGCCCCGCCCAGATCAGCGGGAAGGCGATCATGCGCGCCGTGCCGAGCGGCTCGTGAAAGATAAAGACCGCGATCAGGAAGATCATCGTCGGCGCGATATACTGCATGATGCCGATCGTCGAGAGCTTCAGCAGCTTGGCGCCATTGGCATAGATCATCAGCGGCACGGCGGTGATGACGCCGCAGCCGAGCAGCAGCGCCGTATCGGCAAGGCCGGTGCGATAGAGATGGCCCTGGCCGCTGCCGAATTCGAGATAGAGGATATAGAGAAGGGCAGGCCCGCTGAGGATCAGCACTTCGAGGAAGAAGCCCTGGTTCGGCCCGAGCGGCAGCGTCTTGCGCAGCAAGGCATAAAAACCCCAGCTGATCGCCAGCGTCAGCGCCACCCACGGAATGCCGCCGCTGTCGAATGCGAGAATGGCGACGGCAAGCGCCGCCAGCGCGATCGCCGCGATCTGCAGCGGCTGCAGCTTCTCCTTGAGGAGCACCGCGCCGAGGAAGATGCTGAACAGCGGATTGATGAAATAGCCGAGTGCCGCGTCGAGCGAATGGCCGGCGCCGATCGCCCAGACATAGGTGCCCCAGTTGACGGTGATCAGCGACGCTGTCAGCGCCGCCATTGCCAACATGCGCGGCGAGCGCAGCGCCGTCGCGATATCCGCAGTGCGTCCGAGCACGATCAGCACCATGCCGGCCAGCGGCAGCGACCAGACGATGCGGTGGGCGATGACCTCGGCCGGCGAGATATGCGCCACCGCCTTCATGTAGATCGGCAGGAAGCCCCAGAGCAGATAGGCCGTCAGCGCGAAGGCAAAACCGCGCGGACTGTCTTCGTTCTTGGCCAAGGGAACGGTTGCATCGGTCGACATCGGGGTGTTTCCATCTTTGTTCTTCTTCTGATCCGGCCTAGCTTAAGCGCCGTGAATAGGCCAATTCATTTCGTTGAATAAAGGCTAAGAGGATTTGAAGCGGATGGGGGAGAATGAACGCATGATAGCGGCAAAGGCTGGTATCGGCCTCCAAAAATCCGAATCCTGTTCCAGACTGCCGCGGGCAGGCGACAGGCGGACCAATCGAGGGAACAAACTCGCAAACCCGCTGATGATCTGCGCCTTCAGTTGACAGGCCCGGCAGGTTCTTTCATCTGGAACGCCAAGCGCCAGATCAGGAGCCGCTCACATGACCCTTACCGTACGCCCGGCAACGCCTTCAGACGCGACAACGATCCTGCGATTTGTCCGCGAATTGGCCGATTATGAAAAGGCGATCCACGAGGTCGAGGCGACCGAGGAGAGCACGCGTGCGGCAATCTTCGGCGACGGTTCAGTCACCCATGCGTTGATCTGCGAACGCGAGGGTCAAGCCATCGGCATGGCGGTTTATTTCTTCAGCTATTCGACCTGGCAGGCGAAGAACGGCCTTTATCTGGAAGATCTCTACGTAACACCGGACGCGCGCGGTTCGGGCGCCGGCAAGGCGCTTTTGCGGCGCCTGGCGCAGATCGCGCTGGAGAAGGGTTGCGGCCGCTTCGAATGGAGCGTGCTCGACTGGAACGAACCTTCGATCCGTGTCTACGAGGCGATTGGCGCGGAGCCGCAGAAAGAATGGATCCGCTATCGGATGACGGGCGAGACGCTGGCGGCGTTTGCCCGCGGTTAGCCCTAGCGACGGAATAGACTTACTCCGCCGCGATCTTGCCGGCGAGCTGCCGGTTCTTCATCAGCTTGTAGATGACGGAATCCATCAGCGCCTGGAACGAGGCGTCGATGATGTTCTCCGAAACGCCGACCGTCCACCAGCGCACGCCGTCGCTGTCGGTGGATTCGATCAGCACCCGGGTGATCGCCGCCGTGCCGCCGTTGAGGATACGCACCTTGAAATCGGCGAGCACCAGATCGTCGATCTCGTGCTGGTATTTGCCGAAATCCTTGCGCAGCGCCAGATCGAGCGCGTTGACCGGGCCTTCGGCATCGGCAACCGACATCAGCGTCTGGCCGTCGATGGTGATCTTGACCACCGCTTCCGAGACGATCTTCACGCGGCCAAGACTGTCGAAGCGGCGTTCGATCATCACCCGGAAGCCTTCGATGGTGAAGAATTCCGGGATCGTGCCGAGCGTGCGGTGCGCGAGCAGCTCGAAGCTCGCATCCGCACCCTCATAGGCATAGCCGATGGATTCGCGCTCCTTGACGATCGAGATCAGCAGGTCGAGCTTCGGATCCTCCTTGGCGACGGTAATGCCGCGCCGCTTCAGCGCATTGATGAAATTCGCCTTGCCGCCCTGGTCCGAGACCATGACCTTGCGGAAATTGCCGACGCTCTCGGGCGGCACATGTTCATAGGTCCGCGGATCCTTGAGCAGCGCCGATGCGTGGATGCCGGCCTTGGTGGCGAAGGCGGAAGCGCCGACATAAGGCATCTGATGATCGGGCGAGCGGTTGAGCAACTCGTCGAAGGCATGCGAGACCCGGGTGAGGTTGAGCAGCCGCTCCTCGTCGATGGCCGTTTCGAACCGTGTGTTATAGGCGCTCTTCAGCGCCAAGGTCGGGATCAGCGTCACCAGATTGGCGTTGCCGCAGCGCTCGCCGATGCCGTTCAGCGTGCCCTGGATCTGCCGGACGCCGGCTTCGACGGCAGCCAATGAGTTGGCAACCGCCTGGCCGGTGTCGTTATGGGCATGGATGCCGAGACAGCTTCCGGGAACACCTGCAGCGATCACTGCCTCGACGATGGCGCGCACCTCCGGCGGCTGCGTGCCGCCATTGGTGTCGCAGAGCACCACCCAGCGGGCGCCGCTCTCATAGGCGGTCTTGGCGCAGGCAAGCGCATAGGCCGGATTGGCCTTGAAGCCGTCGAAGAAATGCTCGCAATCGACGATCGCTTCCTTGCCGGCGCCGACCGCCGCCTTGACGCTTTCGGCGATGCTTTCCAGGTTTTCCTCGTTGGTGCAGCCGAGCGCCACCGCGACATGATAGTCCCAGCTCTTGGCGACGAAACAGATGGCGTCGGATTTCGCCTGCAGCAGCCCGGCAATGCCGGGATCGTTGGAAACCGAAACGCCCGCCCGCTTCGTCATGCCGAAGGCGACGAAGCTCGCCTGGCCGGTGCGCTTCTCGCTGAAGAAGGCCGTGTCGGTCGGATTGGCGCCGGGATAGCCGCCCTCGACGTAATCGATGCCGAACTCGTCCAGCATCGCGGCGATCGCAATCTTGTCCTCTACCGAGAAATCGATGCCGGGCGTCTGCTGCCCGTCCCGGAGCGTCGTATCGAAGAGGTAGATGCGTTCTTTCATGTCGTTTCCTCCCGGCGGGCGGGTGTTGTTGGAATGCGGATGCTGCCCCTCATCCGGCTGCCGCCACCTTCTCCCCGTTCTGACGGGGAGAAGGGAGATGCCGCGCCGTATCGCAGAGCTCGTCCCCTCTCCCCGCGCGCGGGGAGAGGGCTAGGGTGAGGGGCCGCCTCAAACAATCAGTTTGTCTTCCCGGCAAACCGATCCGTCGCCCGGATCAGCCGATCGAGAATCCCAGGCTCCGAATAGGCATGCCCCGCACCCTCGATCAGGTGGAATTCCGCCTTCGGCCAGGCCTTGTGCAGCAGCCAGGCATATTTGGCCGGGCAGGGCATGTCGTAGCGGCCATGCACGATGACGCCGGGAATATCCTTGAGCTTGCCGGCGTCGCGGATCAGCTGTCCCTCGTCCATCCAGCCGGCATTGACGAAGAAATGGTTCTCGATGCGGGCGAATGCATAGGCGAATTCCGGTTCCTCGAACTTGCCGCTCGTCGAAGGCTCGGGCAGCAGCGTGATCGTTTCGCCTTCCCAGATGCTCCAGGCCTGCGCGGCTGCAAGGCGCACGCTCCTGTCCTCATGCGTCAGGCGGCGATGATAGGCATGCATCATCTCATGCTGTTCCTCGGGCGGAATCGGCGCGATGAAGCGCTCCCACTTGTCCGGGAACATTTCCGAGACGCCGAACTGATAGTACCAGTCGAGTTCGGCCTTGGTCAGCGTATAGATGCCGCGCACGATGATCTCGGAGACACGCTCCGGATGCGCCTCGGCATAGGCGAGCGCCAGCGTCGAGCCCCAGGAGCCGCCGAACACCTGCCAGGTCTCGACACCGGCCATCTCGCGCAGACGCTCGATATCGGCGACGAGGTGCCAGGTCGTATTGGCATTGAGTTCGGCATGCGGCGTCGACTTGCCGCAACCGCGCTGGTCGAACAGCATGACGTCGTAGAGGGCGGGATCGAAAAGCCGCCGATGGGCGGGCGAGAAACCACCGCCGGGGCCGCCATGCAGGAAGACGGCCGGCTTGGCGCCTGATGTGCCCGAGCGTTCCCAATAGATCACATGGCCGTCGCCGACATCGAGATGGCCGGAGGCATAGGGTTCGATTTCGGGATAGAGCGTGCGCAGGATTTCGGTCATATTTTCACGCCTTTCGCGGGCCAGACTGAAGTATCGTGATCGGGATGCTGGAAGGAGATGATCTCTTCCTGCCGTGCATAGAAATCCTGATCCTTCAGCACCGGCGCCTCGAAGATTTCCTCGACCCAGGGCAGGCGGGCCTCGTAATTCACCTGGATCAGCGGGGCCAGATCGCTGCGGTCGTCGAACGTGCCGATGGCAAGCTCCAGCCCGCCCGGGTGGCGATAAGTCATCGGCGTGCCGCAATTGCTGCAGAAGCCGCGGTCGATGTTGACCGAGGACTGGAAGTAGCTCGGCGCGCCGCGCGTCCATTCCATCCCGTCTTCAGGTGCTGTGACCAGCGCGGAGAAGAAGCCGCCGAACTGCTTCTGGCACATGCGGCAATGGCAGATCGAGGGGCGCCCCAGCTTGCCTGAAATGCGGAAGCGCACGGCGCCGCATTGGCATCCGCCTGTCTTGATCGTGTCCGTCATGGCGTTTCTCCGATGGGCCAGCTTTTCGTGTCGTGGTCGGGATGCTGATGGTTGCTTGCCGCGATCGCGTCCTCGCGCTCGGGCGTTTCGGGCTCCGGCTCCACCGGCAGGCCGGGGAGCGCGTGAAACCAGGACATCCTGCGGGCGGTGTTCGATTGCATCACCGGCTTGACCGCATCAGGATCGTCCAGCGAGCCGAGCGTGATGTTGATGAAATCCGTTCCCGGAATGTCATAGAACAGCGGGGTGCCGCAATCGCCGCAAAAACCCCGCCGCACCAGATCCGAGGACTGGAACCATTTCGGCGCGCCGCGCGTCAGCGTGAAATTGCCGTGCATCACGCCGCCGAGCGGCATGAAATAATTGCCGGCCGCCTTCTGGCACATGCGGCAATGGCAAAGATGGGGATAACCGAGTTCGCCTTCGGCGCGGTAACGCCCGGCCCCGCACTGGCACCCGCCGCTTGTGTTCGTCTGCGCTGTCATTTGGGCTCCTTGGGCGGCCATACTTGCGTCTCGTGATCGGGATGCTGGAAGGAGACCAGTTCGAGCACGAAGGGAGCGGATTGCGCGTCCTCCTCCGTCCGGTGCCCCGGCAACTCGTGCAGACGATCGACGAAGCCGATCTTGCCCTCGGTGCCGAATTGCACCACCGGCGGAAGCGCCGAAGGATCGTCGAAGGCGCCCGCGGCAATCGCAACCCCGTCAGGCGCTTCGTAGGAAAGCGGCGTGCCGCAATCGCTGCAAAAGCCGCGTTCGACGAAATTGGAAGAGCGGAATTTTTTCCGCTCTCCGCGTGTCCACGCGAAATCGGCGCCGCGCACCGAGACCAGCGGCGCGTAATAGGCCCCGAACGCCTTCTGGCACATGCGGCAATGACAGATCGACGAATCCTTGAGTTCGCCGCTGACGCGAAAGCGCACAGCGCCACACTGACATCCGCCGGTATAGGCGGTCATGGACAAGCCCTCCGCAACAATGTGGATGAGAAAAAGAAAACCCCTCCCAACCCTCCCCACAAGGGGGAGGGCTTTCTCGTGGCACCACCTTCATTTCCGCCTCGAATGCCTGCAATTGCAGTGACGTCGTTTCGGAGCAGCGCGGCACCGTGGTCCCTCCCCCTTGTGGGGAGGGGTTGGGGAGGGGTCTTATCCCAAGACACCACTCTCACCGCTTGACCTCCCACGTCGTCACCCGCTCACCGGTCGCTGCGTCCTTGCCGTCCTTCAGCTGGATGCCCTTTGCGGTCAGCTCGTCGCGGATCTTGTCGGCCTCGGCGAAATTCTTTGCCTTCAGCATTTCAAGACGCATGGCGACCAGCGCATCGACCGCGGCTGCGACGGCTTCGTCGATTTCGGCCTTCTTCGGCAATAGGCCGAGGAGGGCAGCCGTTGCGGCAAAACGGGCGCCGGCGGCGGGATCGCTATGGGCGGCCTGCGCCAAAGCGTGCAAGGCCTGCACCGCCGCCACCGTGTTGAGGTCGTCGGCGAGTGCATTCAGCACGGTCTCGTCAGGCTCGGCATCGCCGGGCTCCGTCGCCGGCCATTTGGCGAGCAGGCGTTCGGCTTCCTCGAGCCGCTTGATCGAGAAATCGATCGGCTCACGGTAATGCGTCATCAGCATGGCGAGGCGCAGCACTTCGCCCGGCCATTTGCGGCCGCCGAAAACCTGTGTGTGCAGCAGATCGTGGATGGTGACGAAATTGCCTTCGGATTTCGACATTTTGCGGCCTTCGACCTGCACGAAGCCGTTATGCATCCAGACATTCGCCATCACCTCGGTGCCGTGGGCGCAGCGCGACTGGGCGATCTCGTTTTCATGATGCGGGAAGATCAGGTCCAGCCCGCCGCCATGAATGTCGAAGATATCGCCGAGATAGCGCCGGCTCATCGCCGAGCATTCGATATGCCAGCCCGGCCGGCCGCGGCCCCAGGGACTCTCCCAGCCGGGCTCGTTGTGGCTCGACAGTTTCCAGAGCACGAAATCGCCCGGGTTCTTCTTGTGCGCATCGACGGCGACGCGGGCGCCGGCCTGCTGCTCGTCGAGCGGGCGCTTCGAAAGCTGGCCGTAGTCCGCCATGGATTTGGTGTCGAACAACACTTCGCCTGCAGCCACATAGGCATGGCCGTTGGAGATCAGCCTCTCGATGATCTCGGTCATCTCAACGATATTGTCGGTGGCGCGCGGCTCGACGCTCGGCTCCAGGCAGCCGAGCTCGGCGACATCGGCGTGAAACTGCGTCTCGGTTTTTTCCGTGACCGCGCGGATCGCCTCGTTCAGCGGCAGGCCGGGATGATCCCTCAGCGCCCGCGCGTTGATCTTGTCGTCGACGTCGGTGATGTTGCGGGCATAGGTGACGTGCTCCTCGCCGTAGATATGCCGCAGCAGCCTGAACAGCACGTCGAAGACGATGACCGGGCGGGCATTGCCGATATGGGCGAAATCATAGACGGTCGGGCCGCAGACATACATGCGGACATTGTCGGGATCGATCGGCGCAAAGACCGATTTTTCCCGTGTCAGCGTGTTGTACAACTTCAATTCCGGCATGCCGCCCATTCCACTCTCCCCTAAGCACAACTAGAAAAACATCGCGACCGGCGGGCCGGGGCGTTTCGCATCTGACTATTTGGGAGACGAAAACGGCCGGGCCAGCGCGTGCGCTAGCGAATAATCTTCCGGCAGATAATGCAGATAACCGTTTTCATGGCGGGATTTATGGCGCGGGAATGGCCTTTGGTCAAGAGGGGCGAGCAATGATCCACGGCACGGCTCACCTGCCATTTTCGTGGCGCAAATCGCTTATAGGCAGTTGGGACGTTGCTGAAAATAGGGGGACTGCGTGAGGGGCTGGGGCCGGGGGATGATCGGAGCGATTGCAATTCTGGCAGTCGCATCGGCTGCATATTTCGCATACGATTTCGGTATGCTTCGTTTCAACAATCCGTCTTTGTCAACCTATCCGATCCAGGGCATCGATGTCAGCCATCACCAGGGCGACATCGATTGGAAAACGGTGGCCGCGCAGCCGAATGTGCGTTTCGCGATCATGAAAGCGACCGAAGGCGGCGACCACAAGGATTCCAGGTTCGCCGATAACTGGCAGCGTGCCGGCGATGCCGGAATGGTCAGAGGTGCCTATCATTTCTTCACCTTCTGCCGCCCGGGCAAGGATCAGGCGCAGAATGTCCTGGCGACCGTGCCGCGGCAGCCGGGAACCCTGCCCATCACCGTCGATCTGGAGTTCGTCGGCAATTGCAACAAGGTCCCGACACTCGAGGAAATGGCCGCCGAAGTGAATGCTTTCTTCACCGAACTGAAGGGCACTTTTCCGGAAAAGCCGATTTTCTATGTCACCCAGGAATTTTATGATCAGTATCTGAAGGGCAATGAATCCCGCTTCCCCGAGCATTACCTCTGGCTGCGAAGCGTATTCAAGGAACCGGCGCAGGAAGATTGCAGTCGTTGGTCGATCTGGCAATTTGCCGATAACGGCACTGTCGGCGGCATCCAAGGAGCGGTGGACCTCAATGCGCTGTGCCCGTCGGAAACGGGCTTCGCGCATCTGTTCCCAGCCGTCGCAGCCAAGTGAGTCCCTGCTTATTCCGGCAGGCGGTAATCGACGAGCTTGTTTTCCCGCACGATGAACAGCTTGCCGGTCTCGGTCACGCCGGGACCGACGAGCGGCAGGATCGCCTTCGCCACCTCGGAGGGATGCGGCAGCGTCTGCGGATCTTCGCCCGGCACCGCCTGCGCCCGCATCGCCGTGCGGGTCGCGCCCGGATCGACGCTGGTGATGCGCAGCGGCGTCGATTGGCTCTCGCCGGCCCAGGTCCGGGCCAGCGCCTCGACGGCGGCCTTGGACGCGGAATAGGCGCCCCAGAAGGGCCGGCACTTGTGGGCGGCACCCGAAGACAGGATGACGGCGCGGCCGGCATCCGAGCGGGCGAGCAGCGGGTCGACCGAGCGGATCAGCCGCCATGTCGCTGTCACGTTGATGGTCATCACCTTTTCGAACACCTTCGCCTCGATATGGCCGATCGGCGAAATGACGCCGAGCACGCCGGCATTGGCGACGAGAATGTCGAGTTTGCCCCAGCGCTCGAAGATCGAGCCGCCGAGCGCGTCGATCGCGTTCATGTCGGCCAGGTCGAAGGGCACCAGCGTCGCCGTGCCGCCGACCGCCTTGATCGCGTCGTCGAGATCCTCGAGCCCGCCGACCGTGCGGGCGCAGGCGATCACATGAGCGCCGGCTTTGGCGAGTTCCAGCGCCGTGAAATAGCCGATGCCGCGCGATGCGCCGGTAACGAGCGCGATCTTGCCCTCAAGATTGATGTTCATCTGCCCCGGTTCCGGATTTGCGTGCAAAGGCGAGGGGCGCAAATCGGCCCCTCGGAAGGGAAGTCAAAATGACGGTGGCTCAGCCGTTGCTGGCAAGCATCGAAAGCTTGTTGCCCATCGACTCGCCGTTTTTGTCGAGCAGGCGGGTCGGATAGTCACCGGTGAAGTAATGGTCGGTGAACTGCGGGCGGGCGGGATTGCGGTCCTCGCCGCCGACGGCGCGGTAAAGCCCGTTGATCGACAGGAAGGCAAGCGAATCCGCGCCGATATATTTGGCCATGGCTTCGACATCGGCGTACTGGTTGGCCAAGAGCTTTTCGGCGTCGGGCGTATCGATGCCGTAGAAGTCCGGGAAGAAGATCATCGGGCTGGCGACGCGCAGATGAACTTCGCGCGCGCCGGCCTCGCGGATCATCTGCACGATCTTGAGAGAGGTCGTGCCGCGCACGATGGAATCATCGACCAGCACCACGCGCTTGCCTTCGATCATCGCCCGGTTGGCTGAATGCTTCAGCTTCACGCCGAAGGCGCGAATCTGCTGCGTCGGCTCGATGAAGGTGCGGCCGACATAATGGTTGCGGATGATGCCGTATTCGAAGGGAATACCGCTTTCCTGTGCGTAGCCGAGAGCAGCAGGCGTGCCGCCATCCGGCACCGGCACGACCACGTCGGCCTCGACGGGCGATTCCTTGGCGAGGTTCATGCCCATGTTCTTACGCGTCGTATAGACGTTGCGGCCGCCGACGACTGAGTCCGGGCGGGCGAAATAGACATATTCGAACAGGCAGAGGCGCTCCGGCTGCGGCTTGCCGGGCTTGCGGGCGTCGATGCTGATCGAGCCGTCGGGCTGGATTTCGCAGATGACGACTTCGCCGTTTTCGACATCGCGAATGAACTTGGCGCCGATGATGTCCAGCGCGCAGGTTTCCGAGCAGAAGATCGGCTTGCCGTCGAGTTCGCCCATCACCAGCGGGCGGATGCCCGTGGGGTCGCGCGCGGCAATCAGCTTGGTGCGCGTCATCGCGAGCATCGAATAGCCGCCCTCCATCTGGCGGATCGCATCGATGAAGCGGTCGGATGTGGAGGCATGGCGGGAGCGGGCGATGAGGTGGAGGACCACTTCGGTATCGGAAGTCGACTGACAGATGGCGCCGGTAGCGATGATCTGGCGGCGCAGCGTCAGGCCGTTGGTGAAGTTGCCGTTATGAGCAATGGCGATGCCGCCTTCCTCGAGTTCGGCAAAGAGCGGCTGTACGTTGCGCATCGCCACTTCACCGGTCGTCGAGTAGCGCGTATGACCGATCGACATGCTGCCGGGCAGGCGGGCGAGCGTCATCGGGTTGGTATAGTGATCGCCGACGAGGCCCATATGGCGCTCCTGATAGAAGCGTTTGCCGTCGAAGGAGACGATGCCGGCTGCTTCCTGTCCGCGGTGCTGCAGGGCATGCAGACCGAGAGCCGTCAGTGTGGCGGCATCGGGATGTCCCAGAATTCCGAAAACCCCGCATTCTTCATGCAGCGTATCTCCGTCGAGCGGATCGTCGGTGGGCAAGGAATGGGACTGGTTCATTTCTGCGGGCCTCTGCTCTCACAAGAATGGATCGGCATTTCCAGAAATAGCTGAAGCCCGACAGAGCTGGAATGCCCGGCCGGACCCCTCATTTCAACTCCCGCTCAAATGGCAATTGCCGGAAGGCGGGTCAAGCTCTTGAACACTGTGTCAATTCGCCGGCTGCTGTGCAGGCGCTGTCGGTGCATCTTCCGCCGGCGCCTGGTCGCCCGTCGGCGGATTGGTGCCTTCAGCGCCGCCCTGTGCCGGCGGCTGAAGCTTATCACGGATGCTCGCCGGTATCATCTGGGCAAATTGCTCCGGCAGAGCCGATTTCAGCTTCACGACCATCGAATCCAGGAAGGGCTTCGACTTCGCTTCGTTGACCCAGGCCGGGCGGTGGTCGGCATCGACCAGCCAGTTCCAGAAAGCGACGGCGACGACCAGCAGCAGCACGCCGCGCGCAGCCCCGAACAGGAAGCCGAGCGTGCGGTCGAGCGCGCCGACGCGGCTGTCGATGATGAAATCGGCGATCTTCATGGTGATGAAGGAGATGACGATGAGCGCGATCAGGAAGACGACCGCTGCCGAACCGACGATCGCGATGCGGTCGTCATCGGTGTATTTCTTCGCATAGGGCAGAAGGTAGGGATAGAGGTAATAGGCCGCCGCTGCCGATCCGCCCCAGCTTGCGATCGAGAGGATCTCGCGCGAGAAGCCGCGGACCATCGCCAGCACGGCGGAGAAGAGCACGACGCCGATGACAATACCGTCGAAAATCGTAATGGGCATGTAAATTCAACTCCAGGACTGCCGCTTGGCGGCCGTGTCGTGCCTTATCGTGTGCCTCCTATATCATCACCAATCTTGGCAATGAAAGGATCAAACCTCGTCTTCCACACGCAACGCCCCCTTCGACCCGGCGATGCGCGCGACCAGATCCGGCAGGCTTTCGACCTCGTTCCAGCGTCCGCCGGAACCCTTCGGCAGTTCGGCGGAGGCGGAGGGAAGCAATGCTGCGGAAAAGCCCAGCTTCTCGGCTTCCTTGAGGCGCTGGGCGGTGTGCGCAACCGGCCGGATGGCGCCCGACAGGCTGACTTCGCCGAAATAGACGCAATCGGCGGGAAGGGCAATACCGGCAAGCGAGGAAACAAGGGCCGAGGCGACGGCGAGATCGGCCGCCGGTTCGGAGATGCGGTAACCGCCGGCGACGTTGAGATAGACGTCGTGCTGGCCGAGCCTGACGCCGCAATGGGCTTCCAGCACCGCCAGGATCATCGACAGCCGGGCCGAATCCCAGCCGACCACCGCGCGCCTCGGCGTGCCGAGCGAGGTCGGCGCCACCAGCGCCTGCACCTCGACCAGCACCGGGCGCGTGCCCTCCATGCCGGCGAAGACGGCTGCACCCGGCGATTTTTCGTTGCGCTCGCCGAGGAAGAGTTCGGAGGGGTTGGCGACCTCGCGCAGTCCTCTGTCCGACATTTCGAAAACGCCGATCTCATCTGTCGGGCCGAAACGGTTCTTGACCGTGCGCAGGATGCGGTAGTGATGGCCGCGATCGCCCTCGAAATAGAGCACGGCATCGACCATGTGCTCGACGACGCGCGGGCCGGCGATCTGCCCGTCCTTGGTCACATGCCCGACGAGCACCATGGCGGCCCCCGTCTGTTTGGCGAAGCGGATCATTGCCTGCACGCCGGTGCGCACCTGCGTCACCGTTCCCGGCGCGGATTCGGCAAGTTCGCTCCACAGTGTCTGGATGGAGTCGATGATGACGAGGTCCGGCCGCTTGCCCTCGGCAAGCGTCGCCAGAATATCCTCGACATTGGTTTCGGCCGCCAGCATGACGTCGGTATCGGCGGCTGCCAGACGCTGCGCCCGCAGCCGGACCTGGGCGACGGCTTCTTCGCCGGAGACGTAGATGATCTTGTGGCCGCGCCGCGCAAGGGCAGCGGCCGCCTGCATCAGCAGCGTCGACTTGCCGATACCGGGGTCGCCGCCGATCAGCACCGCCGAGCCGCGCACGAAGCCGCCGCCGAGTGCCCGGTCGAGCTCCGACATGGCAGTATGGATGCGCGGCGCCTCCTCGATCTCGCCGGAGAGCGCCGTCAGTGCCACCGGCCGGCCCTTCTTCGGCGTCTTGCCGGGGCCGGAGCCGATCCCGCCCATCGGGTCTTCTTCGACGATGGTGTTCCACTCGCCGCAGTTCTCGCATTTGCCCGCCCAGCGGGTATGAACCGTGCCGCAGCTCTGGCAGATGAATTGTGTCCTGGCCTTCGCCATCGAATACTCTTTCAGTCCGGGTCCCGAGTGAAGCAGACGACTGCTTCATCGAATCATTGTCGTGCCTGAGATAATGGCTATCGCGACGGATCAAAACTAATGATTTTCCCATCAGCCTCTCCTGTGCCTATCCTTTGCCTCTGCTCATCCTGAACGGTGGAAAATGTTCGATTATTCGTTCACGCACTGGTTTGCATTTCTCTCGGCCGCGGTTCTGCTCAATCTCTCGCCCGGGCCCGACATCGCCTTCATCCTCGGTCACACGATGAGAGGCGGAAAACGCGCCGGTTTTTCCGCGCTGTTCGGCGTCTGGTCCGGCGCCTGCCTGCATGTTCTGATGGCAGCGCTCGGCCTTTCCGCCGTGCTCGCCGCTTCTTCGGTCGCCTTCTCCGCGGTCAAGTGGATCGGCGCCGCCTATCTTGTCTGGCTGGGAATCCAGGCTTTGCGCGCCGGCGGCGGCAATGGCCTGATAAAGGCTGCCGGCGAAGAGTTGCCGGTCGCAAGGATCTACCGACAGGGAATCCTGGTGTCGCTGCTCAATCCGAAAGTGGCGATTTTCTTCCTTGCCTTCCTGCCGCAATTCGTCGTCGAAGGGGCAGGGCCGGCATGGGCCCAGCTCATGCTGTATGGCGGGCTCATCATCGTCGTTGCCGCCTTCATCGAGCCGCCGCTTGTCCTTCTCGGAGGGCGTCTTGCCGATGCGCTCAGGCACAATCAAAAAATCGGGCTATGGCTCGATCGTGGCCTCGGCGCGCTTTTCCTCGCGCTCGGCGTCCGCCTTGCGCTCAGCAGCCGCTGAACGGGTAGGCTATTCCTCCTCGGCGACGTAGCGCCGTTCGTGGCGCAGCCCCATGCTGGTCAGCATCTCGTATCCGATCGTGCCTGCCGCGCGTGCCACGTCGTCGAGGGCCATGTTCTTTCCGAACAGCTCGACATAATCCCCGGCGCGCACGGCGTTGTCGGGCAGGTCGGTGATATCGAAGATGGTCAGGTCCATGGTGATCCGGCCGGCGACCGGGACCTTGTGTCCGGCGATGAAGCCTTGCCCGCCCTGCGGCACGGCCTGGCGCAGCGGCACGCCGCCGCTCGACAGGCCGCGCATATAGCCGTCGGCATAACCGGCCGAGGCGATCGCCAGCCGGCTCTTGCGGCCAAGCTGGAGCGCCCGCCCATAGCTGACGGTCTCGCCGGCCTCGACGCTGCGCACCTGGATGATGCGCGCTTCCGCGGTCGCCACCGGCCGCATCGGATTGGCGAGGCCGCAGACCGCTTCGCCGCCATAAAGCGCGATGCCGGGACGGGTCAGGTCGAAGTGATAATCCTCGCCGAGAAAGATGCCGGCCGAGGCGGCAAGGCTTGAATCGATGCCTTCATAAGCAGCGCTAACCCTGCGGAATGATTCGAGCTGCCGCCGGTTCATCGCATGGCTGGGCTCATCGCCGCAGGCGAGATGGCTCATGATCAGCACCGGTGCGAAGCTCGCCGGCCGCGACACGTCGTCGGCGAGTGCGATCGCATCGTCCATGTGCAGTCCGAGCCGGTTGAAGCCGGTGTCGACATACAGCGCGCAGGGATAGTCGCCGTAATCGGCAAGAACCGCCATCCAGAAAGCGAGCTGCTCATCGGAGGAAATTACCGGCACCAGATCGTTTTCGAAAAAGCGCCGCTCGGTGCCCGGCCATATGCCTGAGAGCACGAAGATGCGGGCCTCGGGCGCATAAAGCCGAAGCGTGACACCCTCGTCGACCGTGGCGACGAAGAAATCTCGGGCGCCAGCCATATAGAGCGCTTCACCGGCATCCTCGATGCCCATGCCATAGGCATCCGCCTTGACGACGGCTGCGGCGCGCGCCGCGCCGGAGCGGCGCGCCATGTCGCGCCAGTTCTCCGTCAGCGCCGTCAGATCGACGGTCAGCCGCAGGCCCGCGGAAGCGAAAAGATCGTCGTCTTCGAAGGGGATGGGGAAATCTGTCATGAATCGCCGTGAACCAGTGGAAGGAAATCGCCAGAGCCAGTTTAAAGCATGTCGCGCAAAAGTGTGCAGCGGTTTTGCGATAACGACAGGTGTAAAAACAAAGAGCTAAAGCGCAAGGAGCGAATCTGAAAGATCGCGACGCGCTTTAGAAAGCATTAGGGCCAAGGCAGGTCACATACCACCCTTTGCCTGTCATACGATCACTTTTGTTCAAGACGCGTGCAGGCTTCCGCGATAATCTTGGGGGATGCAGAACGTATCGCAAAAAGAAGCGGCGGAGGCCATGCCGCTTGCGAACGTGGAATCGGCCCGCTTCTGGCGGGATAGCCGCTTCCGCGGCATGGAGTGTTTGAGCGCCACCTTCCTGACGCATGAATATGCGCCGCATGCGCATGACACGTTCAGCATCGGCGCGATAGAAAGCGGCAGCCAAATCGCCACTCTCAGCGGCAGGCGGGAGGAAACCGGCCCGGGCGACCTTTATCTCATCGATCCCGGTGTCATCCATGACGGTGCTCCGGGCGGCGAGGGCTACCGCTACCGGATGATCTATCCCGACATGAAGCTGTTCGTCGATATTCTCGAGGATGTTACCGGCAAGGCCTTCCATGCGACGCCCTCTTTCTCCGGCGGGCTTCCACGCGATCCACAGCTCGCCAATGCCTTTCACGCCGCCCATCGAACGCTTGAGAGCGGGGCCGGCGCGCTGGAATCCGATGAGGGAATGTTTTCGGTGCTGGCAGCGATCTTTGCGCGTCATGGCAGCGCAGTCATCGTTCCTGTCGATACGCAGGAACGAAGCGCGGTGGCCCGCGCCCGCGAATACCTCATCGAGAACTTCGACAGCGATGTCGGCCTCGAGGAACTGGCCGGAGTGGCAGGTTTGAGCCGCGCCCACCTCATCCGTGCCTCCGCAAGGAATATCACATTACCCCGCACGCTTTTCTGACGGATCGGCGCGTGCAGGTGGCCCGTCGGCTGCTGCGGCAGGGGCGCATGCCTGCCGATATTGCGCTCGAATGCGGTTTTGCCGATCAGGCGCATTTCAGCCGACACTTCAAGGCACGGACAGGCGTAACACCCGGCCAATTCCGCACGGGCTGATCACTTTCGTTCAATACGGCCCTGGCTGGCCGGGCTAATCCTCCGCGATCTTGATCAGGAGGTTGCCATGTTGCAGCACAGCCGGCCATCCGGCGAATTTCTTGCCGGAATGCGCGCCATTTTTCCGCTTGTTGTCGCCGTGTTGCCGATCGGCCTGGTGTTCGGCGCGGTCGCGGCCACCAAGGGGCTTTCCCCGCTGGAAACGACGCTGATGAGCGCGCTTGTCTTTGCGGGCGGTTCGCAATTCGTGGCCATGGACATCTGGACCCATCCGGCAAGCTGGATCGGCGTCGGCTTTGCAGCCCTGCTGGTCAATATCCGCCATGTGCTGATGAGCGCGTCGATCGGCACGAAGATGCAGTCCTTCTCCAGCGTCAAACGATATATCGCCATGCTGTTCCTCGCAGATGAGCTGTGGGCCATGGCGGAATTCCGCGCCGGCGCCACGCGGCTGACGCCGGCCTGGTATGCCGGGATCGTCACGCCCTTCTACCTCACCTGGGTCGGCTCTTCGCTAACAGGCGCACTGCTCGGCGCCTTTCTCGGCAATCCTGCGGCCATCGGCCTCGACTTCGCTTTTCCGGCCGTCTTCATCGTGCTCGTCATGGGGTTCTGGAAGGGGCCGGAAACCGGCGCCGTCCTTGCGGCAAGTGGTGCGGCATCCGTTGTGGTCCACCATTTCGTGCCGGGGGTCTGGTATATCGCCGCCGGCGCTCTGGCCGGGCTGGCAACGGCCCTATGGCAGGGCAGGGCGCGGGAGCAGGCGGCATGACACTCGATCTCAACATCATGATCGCCATCCTCGCGATTGCCGCCGCAACGGTGTTCACCCGCGTCGCCGGCCTCCTATTGGTCCGTCATGTCGAGATGGATGAGCGGCGGAGAACGGCGATCGAGTCCATTCCGCCGGCGGTGCTGATGGCGGTCATTGCCCCGACCGCCTTTGCGGCGGGCTGGGCGGAGACCTTGGCCTGCGCGGTAACGGCAATCGCCGCGCGCCGTCTGCCGATGCTTGCGAGCATCGTGATCGGCGTCGCAACGGTCGCCCTGTTGCGGACCGCCGGGCTTTAGCTAAGGTAATCGACGCGGGACCGCGTCAATGTTCCTCGTAATGTGTGAAGGAGGGATCGGCGAGATCGGCGAAGCGGGTGAATTCCGACTGGAAGGCGAGCTTCACCGTTCCCGTCGGCCCGTGACGCTGCTTGGCGATGATGACATCGGCTGTGCCCTTCACCTTGTCGAACAGCGCTTCCCATTCCGGATATTTCGGATCGTGGGGATCGCGCGGCTCCTGGTTCTTGACGTAATATTCCTCGCGGAACACGAAGAGCACGACGTCGGCGTCCTGCTCGATCGAACCGGATTCGCGAAGGTCGGAAAGCTGCGGCCGCTTGTCGTCACGGCTTTCGACCTGACGCGAGAGCTGCGACAGGGCGATGATCGGAACGTTGAGTTCCTTGCCCAGCGCCTTCAGGCCGGTGGTGATCTGGGTGATTTCCTGCACGCGGTTGTCGCTGGATTTACCCGAGCCGGTCATCAGCTGAATGTAGTCGACCACCAGCACGTCGAGGCCGCGCTGACGCTTGAGACGGCGCGCGCGCGCCGAAAGCTGGGCGATCGAAATGCCGCCGGTCTGGTCGATATAGAGCGGCACCTTCTGCATCATCATCGAGCAGGCGACAAGCTTTTCGAAATCGGCATCGTTGATGTCGCCGCGGCGGATCTTCGAGGAGGAGACTTCCGTCTGCTCGGAGATGATACGGGTGGCAAGCTGTTCCGACGACATTTCGAGCGAATAGAAGCCGACGACGCCGCCATTCCTAGCCTTCATGCTGCCGTCCGGCTGGACTTCCCCTTCATAGGCGGCGGCGATATTGTAGGCGATATTGGTCGCAAGCGAGGTCTTGCCCATGCCGGGGCGTCCGGCAAGGACGATCAAGTCCGAACGCTGCAGGCCGCCCATCTTGGAATCCAGCGAATGGATGCCGGTGGAAATGCCGGAAAGCCCGCCGTCGCGTTCCTTGGCGACGGCCGCCATGTCGATCGCCAGCGCAACCGCATCGTTGAAGGCCTGGAAGCCGCCGTCGTAGCGGCCGTTTTCCGCCAATTCGAAGAGGCGGCGTTCGGTATCCTCGATCTGAGACTGCGGCGGCATGTCGAGCGGCGCGTCATAGGCGATGTTGACGACGTCCTCACCGATGGTGATCAGCGCCCGGCGCAGCGCGAGATCATAGATCGCCCGGCCATAATCCTCGGCATTGATGACGGTGACGGCATTGCTGACGAGACTTGCCAGATATTGCGAAACCGTCATGTCGCCGACCTTCTCGTCGGCCTTCAGGAAGGTCTTGATCGTCACCGGGTTGGCGATCTTGCCCATGCGGATGATATCGCCGGCAACCTCGAAGATCTTCCGGTGCAACGGTTCGTAGAGATGGATCGGCTTCAGGAAGTCGGACACCCGGTAGTAGGCGTCGTTGTTCATCAGGATGGCACCCAGAAGCGCCTGCTCGGCTTCGATATTGTTGGGTGCTTCGCGATAATGCTGCTCCGAGGGAGCAACAGCTGCAATCTTTCGAGCGGCGTCGTTCATCATCATCCGTTCTGTCTTTTTCCAGCTCCCGGATTTGCAATTCCGGACGCGAAAATCAAGAGGTTGCGAAAGGAGCAGGCGCCCGCTTCGCTGAAATCCTGAACGCTGTGCACGTTGTTCGACTTCTCCACAGTCCGGGGCGACACAAAGGAGAAATACCGTCAGTGTCACCCGCACGACACGGCATGGTGCCGACTCAGCCCATCCGTTTCGGAGAAGGTTATTTTAGCGCGATGCCATAAGGCACGCAGCAAAAACATCCGGATCATCCCCAACGAAAAAGCCCGGCGCTAAGGCCGGGCTTCCCTCACGCGGATCGCTCCGACGATATTATGCTTCGTCTTCGTCGACGCCGTCGGCTTCCGGATCGAAGAAATCTTCCGGACGCAGAGCGTCTTCGTCGACACCGTAGATGGCGTCGACCGAGGTGAGTTCTTCACCCTTGGCCTGGCGCTCTGCCTCTTCGGCGGAACGGGCAACGTTCAGCTCGACGTGGATTTCGACTTCGGCATGCAGCTGCAGCTCGACCTTGTGCAAGCCGATCGCCTTGATCGGCGTGTTCAGGTGAACCTGGTTGCGGCCAATGTTGAAGCCTTCGGCGGCGAGAATCTCGACGACGTCACGGGCAGCGACCGAGCCGTAGAGCTGGCCGGTTTCGCCGGCGGAGCGCACGACGATGAAGGACTTGCCGTCGAGAACGTCGGCGACCTTCTGGGCTTCCGACTTGCGTTCGAGGTTGCGGGCTTCGAGCGTCGCACGCTCGGCTTCGAAGCGGGTCTTGTTGGCGGCGTTGGCGCGCAGCGCCTTGCCGAGCGGCAGCAGGTAGTTACGGGCAAAGCCGTCGCGAACCTTTACGGTTTCGCCCATCTGGCCGAGCTTGGAGATGCGTTCGAGAAGGATGACTTCCATTTTCTTTTACCTTTCTGTGTCTCAGATTTTCGTGTCGGATTGTTTGGGGGCATCAGCATCTTTCGTCGGGGTCAGCGCGATCGCCTTGCGCGTATCGCTGAGACCGAGGACGAGGATGAGGAAAGCTGGCAGCAGAATGAGCATCGAGGCCAGGTAGCTGAGGATGAGGGCCGGCAGCCGCCAGTCCTTGCCGCGCGTGCGGAAATGCAGCGAGGCGAAACCGGAAAGCATGAAGCCGGCGCCGAAAGTGCCGATTACCGTCGCGCCGACCAGTGCCGGCACGCCGCCGAAGAAGCAGGCGGCAAGCCCGGCGAGGAAGATGAAGATCGAGTTGCGGTTCATGCGCAGCGACGAGGGGATGTCCTCGCGCGGGCGAAGACCGCGGCCGGAGGCTGCGACGATACGCACGGCAAAATAATAGGCGGCAAACAGCATGGAGACCCACATGCCGCCCTGCACCGCCGGCAGCATCAGCACGATCAGCGATTTGGTCTGCGCGGTCGCCGCCGGATCGGGCATGAATTCCGGTTGCTGGTCCTTGACCGAGGCGATCAGCAGGTCGACGATCTGATCGGTGATGGCAGGCCCATAGCCGATCATCACGCCGATGACGATGACAGCGAGCGTCACCAAGCCGCAGAGATGCAGCAGGATATCGGAGAGTGGGTACCAGGCCAGCAGATGGTCCGGGCCGCCGAGTTCGGAGGCGGGACGGGCGAGATTGGCGAGGTGGCTGAGCCAGCCGGCTGGCAACAGCGTCACCAGCGTCATGATTAGCGCGAAAGAGGGGGAGATGAGGGCCGCGCCGAGTGCGGCTGCCGTGACGACGGCCGCGATTGCCGCGGCATTGCCCCAGCCGAGCCCGACGATCAGAATCGGAAGCGCCGAGGCCGTGTAGAGCAGCGCGCTGAAAAACGACGGCTGCATGCTCGCGCCCAGCATCAGCAGGAAGGCGGTCAATCCGGCGAGTGCGCCGATCAGCAGCGTTTTAAGGTCAGGTCGGTTCAAGGTCGCTGTCCTGCTTCATCAAGCAGTTAGAGGATGTTGCTGAATCGAATTCAGAAACGTCTCAACATGGGTTTTTAGAGTTCCGATCCGCGCCCATCGCGGAAGGGAGGCAACCCCCGGATCTGCGATCCGGGGGTCACATATTGTATCAGGCTACGACGTAGGGCAGCAGGCCGAGGAAACGGGCGCGCTTGATCGCCTGGGCGAGTTCGCGCTGCTTCTTCTGGGAAACGGCCGTGATGCGGGAAGGAACGATCTTGCCGCGCTCGGAAATGTAGCGCTGCAGCAGGCGAACGTCCTTGTAGTCGATCCGCGGCGCGTTGGCGCCGGAGAACGGGCAGGTCTTGCGGCGGCGATGGAACGGGCGGCGGACCGGAGCGGAGGAAGTTTCAGACATATCTTGGATCTCCCTTATACGCGGTCTTCGCGCGGACGGCGCGGACGGTCTTCACGGTCGCCGAAGCCACCTTCACGCGGAGGACGCGGGCCGCGGTCACGATCGCCGAAGCCGCCTTCACGCGGGCCACGGCCGCCTTCACGCGGACGGTCGTCGCGGTCGCGCTTCTGCATCATGGCAGACGGACCTTCTTCATGCTTCTCGACGGCGATCGTCATGTAGCGAAGAACGTCTTCGCTGATGCGCATCTGACGTTCCATTTCCTGGACGGCAGCAGCCGGTGCATCGATGTCCATCAGGGCGTAGTGCGCCTTGCGGTTCTTCTTGATGCGGTAGGTGAGGGACTTGAGGCCCCAGTTCTCGATACGCCCGACTTTACCGCCGTTAGCTTCGATCACACCCTTGTACTGTTCTACGAGGGCATCGACCTGCTGGGCGGAAATATCCTGCCGGGCAAGGAATACATGTTCATAAAGAGCCATGACAGCTTTGCCTTTCTTGCGTTTGGTTCAACCCGATATTCGGCGGCTAAGCCTCAACGACTGCTCCTGATTGGGCGAACCCAGGCAAGAAAGCGTTTCCGAGACGGTCGAGAGCGGAGACACGGGAGGCTGGAACGCTTGCGTTCCGAACGATTTCCGAGGAAACCGGCCCTCCGTTCAGCCACCAGCCAGAAGACCGGGTTAACGAACAGCGCGGCTTATACGGATTTTTCGGGGAAAGGCAACCCCAATCAATATTCAAGCCCGACGCAGACCGTTCGCCAGCGTCGGGCCGGATCAGAGGATCAGGTTCAGAGCGTCAGCGGATACTGCCGGTGCACCTTGGCGATCTCAGTCAACACTTCGTTCGACAGCGTCAAGTCGGCCGCGCCGATATCGACTTTCAGTTGCTCCATCGAGGTGGCGCCGATGATGGCGGAGGCCATGAAGGGTCTCGACAGGCAGAAGGCGAGCGCCATGGCCGCCGGGTCGAGACCGTATCTGGCCGCGATCTCCAGATAGGCCTTGGTTGCCGGCTCCTGCAGCGGCTGCAGGCGGCCGCCGATATCATGGTTGATCGAGCCGCGCGAACCCTTCGGCCTGGCGCCACCGACATATTTGCCGGACAGGATGCCGCCGGCGAGCGGCGAATAGGCGAGCAGCCCGACATCCTCGTGATGGGAAAGCTCGGCGAGATCCAGGTCGAAATGGCGGTAGAGCAGATTGTATTCGTTCTGGACGCTGGCAACGCGCGGCAGGCTCTTCTGCTCTGACAGCGTCAAGTATTTCTGGATGCCCCAGGTGGTTTCGTTGGAAAGGCCGATCGCCCGGATCTTGCCTTCCTTGACGAGTGCCCCCAGCGTTTCCAGGATGTCGAGCATATTGGCGACGGCCTTGTCGCGATCCTGGGTGAAGGGATTGTAGCTCCAGTTCTGGCGGAAGTGGAAATGGCCGCGGTTCGGCCAGTGGATCTGGTAAAGATCGACATAATCGGTCTTCAGCCGCGTCAGGCTGGCCTCGAGCGCCAGCCGGATATTCTTTGCGTCGGCGCCTTCGCCGCCGCGTATATAGTCGCGGCCGCGGCCGGCGACCTTGGTGGCGAGTACGATATCCCCGCGCTTGCCTGATTTGCCGAACCAGCTGCCGATATAGTCCTCGGTCCAGCCCTGTGTTTCAGGCGAAACCGGGGTGGTCGGGTAGAGTTCGGCGGTATCGAAGAAATTGACGCCCTTTTCGACGGCGTAATCCATCTGCGCATGGGCGTCGGTTTCGCTGTTCTGCGAACCCCAGGTCATGGTGCCAAGGCAGATTTCTGAAACGGAAATGTCGGTGCGGCCGAGTGAATTGTACTTCATGAGAAAACCTTGGGAGAGAGCTGAAGCCTTGGGGAGGACCGGGCAAATCTAGGCCGGATTTGGCGGAGCGCAAGAGTAAAAGCCTGGCTTTTGCGCCGGTCCGGAAGGCTTTGCGGAGAATGGGCCGCCACTTGACTCTGCCGGAAAGAATGTCAATTGGAGGCAAAACGCCTCGCGGGGCGCGCAATCAGGGGCATGAGCCAGGGATACGAGAATGACCATTGCTTTCACTTTTCCCGGTCAGGGCAGTCAGGCCGTCGGCATGGGCAAGGATCTGGCCGAAAATTTCGCCGAAGCCCGCGCCGTTTTCGACGAGGTGGATGAGGCGCTCGGTGAAAAGCTTTCGGACGTCATGTTCAACGGTCCCGAGGATACGTTGACCCTGACGGCGAATGCCCAGCCGGCGCTGATGGCCGTCTCGATCGCCGTCGTCCGGATTCTTGAGGCCAAGGGGCTGGATCTGAAGTCCAAAGTCGCCTATGTCGCCGGCCACTCACTCGGCGAATATTCTGCCCTTTGCGCCGCCGGCACCTTTTCGCTCGCTGACACCGCCCGGCTGCTGCGCATCCGCGGCAATGCCATGCAGGCGGCAGTCCCGGTCGGCATCGGCGCCATGGCGGCGATCATCGGCCTCGAACATGCCGACGTCGTCGCCGTCTGCGAAGAGGCCGCTGCTATCGGCGCATGCCAGATTGCCAACGACAATGGCGGCGGCCAGATCGTCATCTCGGGTGAGAAGGCAGCCGTCGAAAAGGCAGCCGGCCTGGCAACGGACAAGGGCGCCAAGCGCGCCATCCTGCTGCCGGTCTCAGCACCCTTCCATTCGAAGCTGATGGCGCCCGCCGCCGAGGCCATGCGTGCGGCCCTGGCAACGGTTGCCAAATCCGATCCGGTCGTGCCTCTGATCGCCAATGTCCGCGCCGCCCCGGTGACGAGTGCCGACGAGATCGCCAGCCTGCTGGTCGAGCAGGTGACCGGTCAGGTCCGTTGGCGCGAGACGGTGGAATGGTTCGCCGGCAATGGCGTCACCACCCTTTATGAACTTGGTTCCGGCAAGGTGCTGACCGGCCTTGCGCGGCGCATCGACAAGACAGTCAACGGCATCTCCGTCAACGGTCCGGCGGTAATCGACGCGGCCGTTGCCGCCCTCATGGCCTGATTGGTATTTCCAGATATCCAGATATAAGGAACGTTTCCATGTTCGATCTTTCCGGCCGCAAGGCTCTCGTCACCGGCGCATCGGGCGGTATCGGCGAGGAAATCGCCCGCCTTCTGCATAAGCAGGGCGCCATCGTCGGCCTGCACGGCACCCGCGTCGAGAAGCTGGAAGCGCTGGCGGCCGATCTCGGCGAGCGCGTCAAGATCTTTCCGGCAAACCTCTCCGACCGCGACGAGGTCAAGGCGCTCGGCCAGAAGGCTGAGGCAGAACTTGAAGGCGTCGACATTCTCGTCAACAATGCCGGCATCACCAAGGACGGCCTCTTCGTGCGCATGAGTGACGAGGATTGGGACGCCGTTCTCGAAGTGAACCTGACGTCGACCTTCCGTCTGACGCGCGAATTGACGCATCCGATGATGCGCCGCCGCTATGGCCGCATCATCAACATCACTTCCGTCGTCGGCGTCACCGGCAATCCGGGCCAGGCCAATTACTGCGCCTCCAAGGCCGGCATGATCGGCTTCACCAAATCGCTGGCGCAGGAGATTGCCACCCGCAACGTGACGGTCAACTGCGTCGCGCCCGGCTTCATCGAAAGCGCCATGACCGGCAAGCTGAACGACAAGCAGAAGGAAGCGATCATGGGGGCGATCCCGATGAAGCGCATGGGCACGGGCGGCGAGGTCGCGTCGGCCGTCGCCTATCTTGCCTCCTCCGAGGCTGCCTATATGACGGGCCAGACGCTGCACGTAAACGGCGGCATGGCGATGATCTGAAACGACAAACCGTCGGCATGCGAGTATTTCCGCCAATAGCATGTTGAGCAATCACGAACCGTTGATTTTCTCGCTTTGCGGCAGACCTAAAGCATGTTAAGCGGGCCATGACTGTCAACAGTCGTCCCGAGAAAGCAGACGGACCGGCGAGCTTTTTGCAAGCCTGGGACATCTCTGAAGCCGGGTAAACGAGTTTGCCGAGGATGTCTGAAAACATCGCAGGCTGAAACAGGGTAGGGGTGCCGCAACGGCATTCCGATCAGGACATAAGGTCGAGGAAACCGACATGAGCGATATCGCAGAACGCGTAAAGAAAATTGTTATTGATCATCTTGGCGTCGATGCCGACAAGGTCGTCGAGAGCGCCAGCTTTATCGACGATCTGGGCGCTGACTCGCTCGACACGGTCGAACTTGTCATGGCATTCGAAGAAGAATTCGGCGTTGAAATTCCTGACGACGCTGCCGACTCGATCCTGACGGTCGGCGATGCCGTGAAGTTTATCGAGAAGGCCCAGGCCTGATCCTGTAAGTTTGAGAAAGGGCGGGCTTGGAGTCCGCCCTTTTCTTTTCGGCCTATTTCTCCATAGAGCATAAGAGACGGGGGAAAGCACGCGATGAGACGTGTCGTCATAACCGGTACCGGCATGGTGTCACCCTTGGGATGCGGAACCGAGGTGACGTGGTCGCGGCTGCTTGCCGGCCAGAACGGCGCCCGTCTCGTCACCGAATTCGAGGTCGACGACCTTCCCGCCAAGATCGCCTGCCGTATTCCCATCGGCGACGGCACCGACGGCACCTTCAATGTCGATCAGTGGATGGAGCCGAAAGAGCAGCGCAAGGTCGATCCCTTTATCATCTACGGCATGGCCGCCGCCGACATGGCGCTTGCCGATGCCGGCTGGCATCCCGAGACCGATGAGGACCAGATCGCCACCGGCGTGCTGATCGGCTCTGGCATCGGCGGCATCGAAGGCATCGTCGAGGCGGGCTACACCCTGCGCGACAAAGGCCCGCGCCGCATCTCCCCCTTCTTCATTCCGGGCCGCCTGATCAACCTCGTTTCCGGCCAGGTCTCGATCCGCCACAAGCTGCGCGGACCCAATCATTCGGTCGTCACCGCCTGCTCGACGGGCGCGCATGCGATCGGCGATGCCGCGCGGCTGATCGCGCTGGGTGACGCCGACGTCATGGTCGCCGGCGGCACGGAATCCCCCGTCAGTCGCATTTCGCTCGCCGGCTTTGCAGCCTGCAAGGCGCTGTCGACCCAGCACAACGACGACCCGCAGAAGGCCTCGCGCCCCTATGACCGCGACCGCGACGGCTTCGTCATGGGCGAGGGCGCCGGCATCGTCGTGCTCGAGGAACTGGAACACGCCAAGGCGCGCGGCGCCAGGATCTATGCCGAAATCGTCGGCTACGGCCTGTCTGGCGACGCCTATCACATCACCGCGCCATCCGAAGACGGCGAAGGTGCCGGCCGCTGCATGGCGATGGCGCTGAAGCGCGCCGGACTGACGCCGGCCGATATCGATTACATCAACGCCCACGGCACCTCGACCATGGCCGACACGATCGAACTCGGCGCCGTCGAGCGGCTGGTCGGCAACGCGGCATCGAAGATCTCGATGTCCTCGACCAAATCGGCGACGGGACACCTTCTTGGTGCCGCCGGCGCGATCGAGGCGATCTTCACCACGCTTGCCATCCGCGACAATATCGCGCCGCCGACGCTCAATCTGGACAATCCCGAACGCGAGACGGCGATCGATCTGGTTCCGCACAAGGCGCGTGAGCGAGAAATCAATGTGGCGTTGTCCAACTCGTTCGGATTCGGCGGCACGAACGCGTCGCTCGTTCTGCGCCGTTACGCGCAATAACAGCCCGCGCGGCGCAATAAGTGTCCCTTGCGCCGCGACGGCCGCTCCTCTGCATTGCGCAGCAGGGCGTGCGGGCGCATAACGACCGGCAGCGGCGCCGTTGAACGGCGGCAGAACCTGCTTTTGCCGCATTGCTTCGCGAAATAGCGACGTGAGGGTCAAGTTTTAGAGGATTGCCGGTGAGCGATACGACGAACCAGAGCAACGATGCCCCGCAGGGCGAGAACGGCCGGCAAGCGCAGAAGGGACCGATCATCCCGAAGTCGCCGAGCGAAGCCCTGCGTCCGGAGCGTGTTCCGGAGCCGCCGAAGCGGTCCAAGAAAGCCCGCGGCCAGGTCGTTCTGTTCCTGAACTTCATCATGACGATGGCGGTATTGGTCTGCGTCGTCGCCGTCATCGGCTTCTATTACGCCACCTCGACCTATCGGAATCCCGGTCCGCTGCAGACCAATACCAATTTCATCATCCGCAATGGCGCGGGTCTCGCTGAAATTGCCTCGAACCTCGAGCGCAATGCGATCATCAGCGATGCCCGCATCTTCCGCTATCTCACGGCAACGCATCTGTCTGCCGGCGAGAGCCTGAAGGCCGGTGAATATGAGATCAAGGCCAGAGCCTCCATGAGCGATATCATGGAGCTTCTGAAATCGGGCAAATCCATTCTCTATTCCGTTTCCTTCCCCGAGGGCCTGACGGTCCGCCAGATGTTCAACCGCATGCTGGAGGATCAGGTGCTGGAAGGCGATCTGCCGGCCGCCTTGCCTCAAGAGGGCAGCCTGCGTCCGGATACCTACAAGTTTTCGCGCGGCACCAAGCGCTCGGAGATCATCCAGCAGATGGCGGCGGCACAGCAGAAAATCGTCGATCAGATCTGGGACAAACGCGATCCCTCGCTGCCGCTGCGGTCCAAGGAAGAATTCGTGACGCTCGCCTCGATCGTCGAAAAGGAAACCGGCGTTGCCGACGAACGCGCCCATGTCGCCTCGGTTTTCCTGAACCGGCTCGGCAAGGGCATGCGCCTGCAGTCCGACCCGACGATCATTTACGGCCTCTTCGGCGGCGACGGCAAACCGGCAGACCGGCCGATCTATCAGTCGGACCTGAAGCGGGAAACGCCCTATAATACCTATGTCATCAAGGGCCTGCCGCCGACGCCGATCGCCAATCCCGGCAAGGATGCGCTTGAGGCCGTCGCCAATCCCTGGAAGACCCAGGACCTCTATTTCGTCGCCGACGGCACCGGTGGCCATGTTTTCGCGGCGACGCTCGAGGAGCACAATGCCAACGTCAAGCGGTGGCGCAAGCTCGAAGCCGACAAGGGCTCGGACCCGAACATCGCAGTCGACGGCCAGCCTGAAGAGCAGCCGGCCGATGACGGCGCAGCCGTCGCGCCGCCGAAGAAAAAGAAGATCAACTGATAGCTTCTGGAGGCTCGTATGGCTTTGCAGTCCATGACCGGTTTTGCGCGGCGCGAGGGAACGAGCGGCCGCTGGCGCTGGGCATGGGAACTGCGCTCGGTCAACGGCAAGGGCCTCGACCTGCGGCTGCGCCTGCCGCCTGGCCTCGAACGCATGGAGGCCGACGTCCGCCGCCTTGCCGGCGAAAGCTTCAGCCGCGGCAACCTGCAGGCATCCCTGTCCGTCACCGCCGACGAGAACCGCTTCGAGGCCGTGCTGAACAGGCAGGCGCTCTCAGCCGTGCTTGCGATGCGCGAGCAATTGGACGGCGTGATCGATCCGGCGCCGCTGAAGCTCGACACGCTGCTGCTGGTGCGCGGCATCGTGGAGTTTCGCGAAGGCGAGGATGGCGAGGAAGCACTCGCTGCCCGTGACGCCGATATCACTGCCGGCCTGTTGGCAGCCCTTGCCGATCTCCGGGCCATGCGCGAACAGGAAGGCTCGGCGCTGACCCGCATTCTCCTCGACCATGTGACGACGATCGAAGGCCTGACGCGCACGATCGAGGCCGATCCCTCACGCTCGCCGCAGGAGATTGCCGCGCGGCTTACCGCGCAGGTCGCCTTGCTGATGGACGGCATGGCCGCGCTCGACCGCGACCGGCTGCATGCAGAAGCCGCACTGCTGGCGACCAAGGCGGATCTGCGCGAAGAAATCGATCGTCTGAAGGCGCACGTTGCCGCAGCACGCGATCTCCTGGTGAAAGATGGCCCTGCCGGCCGCCGGCTGGACTTCCTTGCACAGGAATTTAACCGCGAATCGAATACCATCTGCTCGAAGTCGAATGCCTCGGCGGTCACCGCCGCCGGCATCGAGCTGAAAGTCGTGATCGACCAGTTCCGCGAGCAGGTCCAGAATTTGGAGTAAGACATGAAACCGGCGAAATCCTCGCCCGTCCAGATCGCCCGCCGCGGTCTGATGCTTGTCATCTCGTCGCCGTCGGGCGCCGGCAAGTCCACCATCGCGCGCACGCTGCTGGAGCAGGACAGGCAAATCGGCCTCTCCGTCAGCGTCACCACGCGCCAGCGCCGCCCGAGCGAAGTCGAGGATGTGCATTACCACTTCAAGAGCGTGCGCGAGTTCGAGCGGATGCGCGACAGCGACGCGCTGCTCGAATCGGCCGAGGTGCATGGCAATTTCTACGGCACGCCGCGCGAGCCTGTGGAGCAAGCCATGGCCGAGGGCCGCGACATGCTCTTCGACATCGACTGGCAAGGCGCCCAGCAGTTGCAGGAGAAGATGTCGGCCGACGTCGTCTCGATCTTCGTGCTACCGCCGACCATGACGGAGCTGCAGTCGCGGCTGCACCGCCGCGCCGAGGATTCCGAGGAGGTCATCCAGACGCGCCTCGCCAACAGCCGCGCCGAGATCGCCCACTGGCGCGAATATGACTACGTCATCGTCAACGACGATCTCAACGCCGCCTTCGACGCCGTCCAGTCGATCGTCAAGGCCGAACGCCTGCGCCGCGACCGCCGCCACGGCATGTTCGATTTCGTCCGCGAGCTGCTGGAAGAGACCCCGTCACTCTAAAGACTGTTTGCCAGAAGGCAGAATTCCTCGACCGACAGGGTCTCCGCCCGCCGCGCCGGATCGATCCCGGCCTTGACGAGCAGTCTCTCGCCGCCGAGCGGTTTGAGGCTCTGGCGCAGCATCTTGCGGCGCTGACCGAAGGCGGCCTGCGTCACTCTTTCCAGATTGGCAACGGCGCAGGGGATGGGGTTTTCCCGCGGCGTCAGATGCACCACCGTCGAAGTTACCTTCGGCGGCGGCGTGAAGGCTTGCGGCGGCACGTCGAAGGCCATGCGCGCCTGCGTCCGCCAGCCGCAGAGCACGCCGAGCCGGCCGTAATGGTCGTCGTCTTCCGAGGCGACGATACGCTCGCCGACTTCCTTCTGAAACATCAGCGTCAGCGACTGCCAGAACGGCGGCCAGGCCTTCGGCAGCAGCCAGTTGACCAGAAGCTGCGTACCGACATTGTAGGGCAGGTTGGCGATGATCTTGATCGGGCCTTCCGGCGCCAAGGCCTCGAAATCGGTCTTCAGCGCATCGCCTTCGATCACCTCCAGCCGGCCGGGATAGTGATCGGCGATCTCGGCGAGCGCCGGCAGGCAGCGTGTATCCCGCTCGACGGCGATAACCTTTTTGGCGCCGAGCGCCAGGATTGCCCGCGTCAGCCCGCCCGGGCCGGGGCCGACCTCGAAGACGGTCGCCTCGTCGAGCGCGCCCGCCGTGCGGGCGATCTTCTGCGTCAGGTTGAGGTCGAGCAGGAAGTTCTGCCCGAGCGCCTTGCGTGCGTCGAGGCCGTGACGCTGGATGACGTCGCGAAGCGGCGGCAGGCCATCAAGTGCTGCCATCAGCGGCGGCTTTCCGCACTGCGGCCGAGCTGGGCGGCGAGCTTCAGCGCCGCAACCAGGCTCTGCTCCCGCGCCAGTCCCTTGCCGGCGATGCCGAAAGCGGTGCCGTGATCGGGCGAGGTGCGCACGAAGGGAAGCCCGAGCGTGACGTTGACGCTGTCGTCGAAACCGAGCGCCTTGGCCGGGATCAGCGCCTGATCGTGATACATGCAGACGGCGACGTCATATCGCGCCCGCGCCTCGTCGTGGAACATCGTGTCGGCGGGCAGGGGGCCGATCGCATCGATGCCCTCGTCGCGCAGGCGCTCGATCGCCGGGCGGATGACATCCTCGTCCTCCCTGCCGATCGTCCCGCCTTCGCCCGCATGCGGGTTGAGACCGGCGACGGCGAGCCGCGGCGCCTCGATGCCGAAGCGCTGCCTCAGGTCTTCATGGGCGATCCGGCAGGTTTCGACGATCAGGTCGCCGCTCAGCGCCTGCGGCACGTCCCGGACCGGAATGTGGATGGTGACGGGAATGGCCCGAAGCTTCGGTCCCGACAGCATCATCACAGGCGTCACCGGCCTGCCGGTCGCCCTGGCGGCGAGATCGGCGAGAAATTCGGTATGGCCGGGAAACCGGAAGCCGGCCTCGTAGAGCACGGATTTGGCGATCGGGTTGGTCACGACCGCAAGCGCCTCGCGGTTAATGACAAGCGACACGGCTTTCTCGATCGCCGCGATCGTGCCTTTCGCTGACGCCGCATGCGGCTCGCCGGCCACCACTTCGATACCGGCCGGCACCGTCATGACCGGCAGCGCGTCGGCAAATAGGCCGGCCGCCTCGCTGGTTTTATCGACCCCGCGGATCGAAACCGAAAGATTGAGCTGCCGGGCTCGCAATGCCAAGACATCGGGATCGCCGATCAGGAAGAAAGGCGGCAGCCCGAGTTCGCGCCGCCGGAGCCAGGCCATCAGCGTAATATCCGGCCCGATGCCGGCGGGGTCGCCCTGGCTCAGCGCAAGCGGTTGCGAAAACGGTATCGTCATCGCAGATCAACGATAGGCGATCTGCGCCTTTTTGCGCAGTTCATCCAGATACTTCTTGCTGTTTTCGTTTTCCGGGCTGGCGTCCTTGTCGGCCTTGGCCTTGCCGAGATCTTCCTGGCGGAAGACCATCTCGGCCGCCTGGTCGTCGGAAACCTGGCGCTGGCTGCAGATCGCCAGATATTCGACGCCCTTGTCGGTGACGCGGGTTCCTGTCGTATTGCCTTTGGCCTGCTCGACCAGCGGCTTCCAATCCGGCGGGATTTCGGGGGCGAGCATCCGGCCGAGATCGCGCACGGAAACATCGCGCATCGTCGCGGCAAAGACCTTTGCCTGGTCGCAGCCCGGAAATTTCGCGCGCGACGCCTCGGCCTCGCCCTTGCGCTTGCCGGTGATGGCGTTGCGCTTGGCCTGCGGAATGACGAAGATGATCTGCTGCAGCATGTATTCGGTCGTCACCGGCTTCTGCTTGTTGTTCTGCATCATGCGCGAGACGAGATCATAGTTCGACAGCCGCGAGGTCGAACCGTAGCGCGCGTTGACGACCCGCGGCCAGCTCATCTGCACGGCGATGAAACCCTTGAAATGGTCGACGCCGACGCCGGCGCGATCGAGGATCTGCGACATCTGCGCGACGGAAAGCTTGTTGCCGGCCGAAAAGCGCGCGAAGGACGCATCGACGTCCTGCTGCGAAACCGACATATGGACGCGGGAAACCTCCTGGCGCTTGAGCGCCTCGTCGATCAGTTGCTCCTCGGCAGCCTTGGCGTCGGCCTTGGTATGCTGCAGGCGCAGGAAGGCCTGGCGTTTGGCGACGTCGCCGCTGGTGATGGCGGTGCCGTTCACCACGGCCTTGACCTCGCTTGCGGCAAGTGCAGGAGCGGCAACACCCGTCAGCAAGGCAAGCGCCGCCCCGGCGAGGAACTTGGTTATGGCTTTTTTCGCGTCAATCATCTGTTGACCTCCCGATAGCGCCGCGAGACGTTGTTCGCGGCGTTTTTTACCACAGTGCGAGACACGCGGCCAAACCCCTATGCCTCAGATATCGACTGGCGGCAATGTCCTGCACAGGCATACGGCGAAAGAATGGCTTCAGGCCATGTTTGCGCCGGCCGCCCGTCACTCAAGGGTGTTTGTACCGATCTTGATGTCGCCGAGCGTCCGGAAGGTCAGCCTTGCGCCGATCGTCCAGTCGCTGGCCGACTCGTCGTCGGAGTCCCGGGTATCGGTATAGGCGATCGTGAAGATCGTGCATTCGTCCTCATAGGAGAGACCGAGCGTCCGGCGGCTGAGCACATCATTGTTCAGATCCCAGGCGATGCCGCCGAAGATCGACCAGTAATCCTTGAACTTGACTTTGCTGCTGGTCTGGATCTCGTCGTTGTCCTCGGCAAAGCCATAGGCCGGCTGGGCGCTGAGATGGGTGTAGGTCACCTGCGTCTGGAAGGTGTCGTTCTGGTAGGCCGTCGTCAGGTCGCCGCGGCGGAACTCGAAATCCTTCTCGTCGAGGCGGTAGGAGGCCGCGACGGAAACGCCGTACGGTGTTTCGACGCCGCCAAGGCCGACATAGTCGGAACGGTCGGTCTCCAGGCCGGAATCCGCACCGACATTGACCAGGTCATCGGTTGCAAAGGAGTTCTGGCCGGCAATCTGATAGGATTGTCCGAAGATGCCGTGCAGTTTGTAGCCGCTGTCGAACGTCCCGGTATACTGGATGCCGACATTGGCGCGGGTGCCGCCTTCGACGCGGTCGTAGCCTGAGAACTTATCGCGATCGAACAGCGAGGTGGCGTCGAAGACGAAGCTCTGCGCATCCTCGTTCGGCAGCCGGCCGGCGAGCTGCTCGTCGGGGCGGGCATAGATCTGCGCGATCGGTTCGAGAATATGGGTGCTGTTCTCCGTCGTCATCAGGATCGGATAGCGCAGATCCAGCCCGGCGGTGAACATCGAGCGGGTGGCGGAATTGTCGTCGAGATAGTTGCCGGAGTACCCTGTGGGGCTGTCCATGTTGAGCGCGAAGGCGTCGCCGCGCGCGGCCAGAAGCGGCGTGATCACCAGGCCGGTCGGCGTGACGTAGGTGCGTTTCCACTGCAGTTCGGCCGTCAGGCGCGAGGTCTGTCCCTTCAGGCCGCGGAATCGGTCGAAACCGTCGACGGTGGTAAGGAAATCGTCATGGGTGCGCGAAATATTCGTCAGGTTGACATCCGCCGACAGTTCGCCGCCGGCAAGCGGCTGCGGCGCCACATAGTGGTAGTCGAGCGACGGATAGACGATCGCCTGCTGTTTTTCGGCCGTGTTCGTCCGATCGGCATCCTGGACGTCGAAATAGAACGCCCGCATGTCGAAATAATTGCGTTTCCCAAGTCCCGTCAGGTAGATCTGGTTCGTGCGATCCGTGGCGGTGAAATCCCGCAGCTTGTATGTTTTCGAGAAGTTGTTGTCGCTCTGCACCATGACGTCCCAGCCGAACGTCCAGCGCGGATTGATGCGGAATTCGGCCTTCGAGGCGACCATGCCACGCCGACTGGCTTCGGCATCGCTGGTGCCGGAGCTGAAATTGTCCGGCTTTGCCTGGTCTATGCCGGCGACGCGCAGGATATGCGTACCGTTTTCGAAGCGCTGGCGGAATTCGCCTTCGACGAGGAAGCCCTGGGCGGTGTAGCCGGTGGTGGTGACCGTCGCGTCCATGCTCGGCGAGATCACGTAATAATAAGGAATCGAAAGTCCGAAGCCGAGATTCTGCGACAGGCTCATCGTCGGGAAGAGAAAGCCCGACTTGCGCTTCACCGTATTGTCGGGGACCTCGATGAACGGCAGGAAGGCGATCGGATAGCCGAGCAACTCGAAACGCGCACTTTCCAGACGGATCGTGTGGGTCACGCCGTTCTGGATCACGCGCTTGGCCTTGACCTGCCAGAAAGGCGCGCGCTTCGGATCTTCGGCGCAGGGAAGGCAGGCGGTGTAGACGCCCTTGTTGAGAATCATCATCGTGCCGCCGACACGCTGGCCGCTTTCGGCGACGATACGCGTATTGTCGGAGGTTTCGATGCGCAGCGAGTTCAGGAACCCGTCGGCGAAATTGTCGGTCACGTCTAGGTTGTCGGCATAGATGCGGTTGCCGTCCGGGCTGACCAGCTCGACATTGCCGAGCGCCATCATCCGGCCGGTCTTCTGGTTGTACTCGACCTTCTGCGCGACCATCTTGTAGCCGGCATAATTGATCTGCACGCCGCCGACCGCCGACACCAGATCGGCGTCACGGTTATAGACGAGTTCATTGGCCGAAAGCAGGAGCTTGGCCCCTTCCGGAATCTTCTTCCCAATATCTTGAGCGGACGTATTGGCCTGGCCGTAGGAGACCGGGACACTGCCGAAATAGGAACATAGAGTCGCGCCGACGAGCAGGGCAACCAACTGTTTACTAAAATACTTGCGGTCGCCTGCCGCCACTAGCCGTCCTCCTGATGAAGCAGAATAGTCGCACCCAAGGCCAGCGCGACGATCACCGGTATCCACGTCGCCACGAAGGGAGGCACGACTCCACTGCTTCCGAATGCCTTTACAAGCACGGTGATGACATAAAGCATGAAGCCCGAAAGGATGCCACCCAGAATCACCGAGCGGGATTGGTTGAACCGGCTAAATTTTAGGGACACTGTTGCAGCAATGAAAGTCATGGCCACCAACAGCAACGGCTGGGACAACAGGGAGTTGAATTGCGTCTCCAGCGCCTTGGTCGAGATGCCGAAGGATTTGGCCGCGGCGATGCGGTTGGAAAGGTCAAAGAAACCAATTGTTTCCGGCGCTGTCAGCCGCTCCTGGACGAAGTCCTGTTTCAGATTGGTGCGAAGTTGAACCGAAGCTTTACGCATCGGTATTTCGCCAGGCTTGCGCTCGACAACGTTGTTAAGTTGCCAGTAACCATCTTCCAATTTAGCCGTCGCGGCGTCCTGTCTCAGAATGACCTGACCGCTTGAATCGAAATGGATCAGCACGGCGTCGATCAGCTTGGTTCCATTCTCCTGAACCGTATGAGCGCCGATGATGACATCGTCCCGGCCGCTGATCTGGCGCAGCCACGGAATCTGCGGCGCCTTGCGCAGAACCGCGTTCTCGCCGCGCCAGTCGGATTCGACGAGCAGCGCCTGGCGCTGCCCCCAGGCGGCAAGCGGGTTGAGCGCTGTCATCGTCAGCAGGCCGAGTATCAGCGAGCCGGCGATGAAGGGGAACATGAACTGCCAGACCGAAATGCCGGCGGCGCGCGTGACGACGAGCTCATATTTGCGGTTGAGCCCGATCAATACCGTCATGCCGACGAACAGCGCGATGAACGGCACCGTCTGCTGCAGGATGAGCGGCAGGCGCACGGCGGTCATCAGAATGCCGCCGCCGATCGTGTAGCCGGGCAGGCCCGACATCCGGCCCGCCGTCTCGCTGAAATCGAGAAGGAAGGAAATCGCCGAGACGCCGATCAGGAACCAGCCCATCGTCACCAGGTAGCGGCGAAAGAAATAACGCGACAATGTTCCGAACATCATTGGGCGGCATCTCCGCCGGTCCTGCCGGTTGCGGCAAGCAGCCTTTCCTGCGTCCGTCTCCAGAAAGACGACATCCGGTCGCGAATGAAGGACGGGACGGCCAGTCGTTTGTGCAGGCCGAGGAAGACGATCGAGATGATGCTGCTGACGATCGGTATGGCATAAAGAACGACGATATATTCAGGATCGGTATCGATCTGATTGGCAGCGTAAAACGCCGCCCATCTGAGCGCGAAGGCATAGGCGAGGGCGCTCACCATCGGATGCAGCCGCGCTTCGCGGTGCGAGCGTGCATCACCGGCAATCGCCAGCGAAAACAGCGCGAAGACGACAGGCAGGACCCAGTCCGTCAGCCGCCGATGCAGTTCGGCGCGATAGCTCTGCGGGCGGATCGTATAGTCCTTGTCGGCCGGATCCGGATTGAGCAGGAACCACAGGTCGCGGTCGCTGGCGCGCAGCGTCGCCTGGCCGCGATTCTCCGTCATGTCGGAGAGGTCGAAGGAATAGGAATCGAAATTGATGACCGAGACATTGCCGTCGGGCGTTTTGCGGTGCACCTCGCCCTGATGCATGATCAGCGTCGTGCCCGTATCGTCGACGGCGCCCTCCTTCGCATAATAGATCAGCTCGTAGGCCGGATCGCGCTCGTCGGCGACGAAAAGGCCCTTCAGCATGCGGCCGGCCATTCGCTTCGAGATCTGCACGTAAAGGCCTTCATCAAGCTTGCGGAAGGTCTTTTCTTCGATCACCGAAGACAGCAGATCGGCATAGGTCTCGGCGATCATCTGGCGCACGACGGTCTTTGCGCGCGGCTCGACGACGTTGTCGACGAAGAAGGAAAAGAGGCTGACGACGGCGGCAAGCAGCAGGATCGGGCGGATCAGCACGCTGCGCCGCGCCCCGGCCGCGTCGATGACGGTCAGCTCGGAATCGTTGTTCATCGTCGTCAGCGTCTGGGTAATCGCGATGACGAGGGCGAAGGGCAGGACAACAGGAATGATCGACGGCAGGATCATCGTCGCGAGCTTGGCGAACGAACCGATCGACTGGCCGCTGTCGGTCACCAGGTTGATGCGCTGCAGAACCTGAGTCGTCCAGATGATCGCCAGAACGGGCAGGAGGGCCACGAGAAACATCTGGCCGACGCGCCGCAATATGTATGTCTCGAGTAGTTTCATGCCTGCCCTTGAAAGCACCTGCACGCCCAAACGGCTTTGCAGGAGAAACCCTCTACGCTCTTTGTCGCCGTATTGCGACAAGCTGGTGTCAAAAATTCATTCAATTTTCAGAATTTTTTTGATGCTGTTGCGACTCAGTTAACGCCAGCAACGCGGCGAAGACGACAAGCGATGAAAGCCATCCGAGAACGACGTCGGAAAGGTAGTGCGCGCCGAAGGATAGCCGCATCGCAGGCGTCAGGATCGAGATCGCCGCCAGGGGTGCTGCCACCGCATACCGTAATGATTTCGGCACGAATAGCAGCAGGCAGAAAAGCCAGCCGGCGCTCGCGGCCTCGCCAGAGATGAACGAACAGTTCGAAACGCATTTTCCGGCAAGCGAACCGGCCTCGACGAAATGCAGCGCGCCGCCGAAAATGTCCGTCTGTATCGGCCGCGGCCGGCCCCAATGTTCCTTCAGCACGACATTGACGAGCAGTACCGGTCCGATCAGCAGCGTTCCCAACGCCACTTTCAGCTTGCGCGCCCGTTCGGCGTTGAAGGTCGCGCCGTGCTGCTGGTAGCATTCGATGAATTTCCACGCCATCACGATGGCCACCACATAGGGCAGGCGGAAGAAGATGGTGCGCAGCAGGTCGAAGTTCCCCGAGTCGCGATAGGGAAAGCCGCCGCAGATGCTTCCGGCCGCAGCCGTCGGGTCGCAATCCGTGGCCAGAAAAAAAAGCTGGGAAAAGTAGATGTCTATCCCGGGAAAGGCGCGGAAGGCGGCAAGCAGCGCCCACCACACCCAGAACAACAGCATGAATGCACCGAAAGTCGTTTTAGGCAGGCGGACGACCGGCCCCCGCGGGCGATTTTTCGAAAAAACTGTCAACGCGAATATCTACGAAACTGACGAAAACATGGGGGCCGTGATGGCCGCGGGCGACCATAACAATTGTCGCCAGCCATTGACAGACCCGCCAAACGCGAAATTATCCGCCGGGAACGGATTTCAAGAATCCCTGCGGAGAAGACATGTCAGCAAAGTTCGAAATCTCATTTTCAAAGTCGGCAAAGCTCACCGGCGGTTTGGCGATCCTGCTGAAGACCGGCGAAGCCGACAGCGCTGCCGGCGCCGAAACAGTCGATCCGGCAGGCGTGATCGCCAAGGCTGCCAGGATCGCCCGGTTCTCCGCGAAATCCATGAGCGCGCTCGATATCGTCGCCCCGGAAGGCGCGCCCGTCGAGCGCATCGTCGTCATCGGGCTCGGCAAGGCCGCCGATCTTTCCGCCCATGACTGGCTGAAGGCCGGCGGCTGTGCGGCGGCGAGAATCAAGAATACCGACAAGGCGGCCGTGTTCATCGACGTGCCCGGCCTTCCGGCGAGCGCGCGGGCGGCCGCCGATTTCGCGCTCGGCATGCTGCTGCGCGCCTATAGCTTCGATAGCTACAAGACGAAGAAGAGCGATGACGAGGAAAAGGCCGGGAAATCCGTCAAGGTGACGATCGTCACCGCCGATCCGGCAGGTGCCAAGAAGGCGTTTTCCGATTCCGAAGCGATTGCCGGCGGCGTCAATCTTGCCCGTGACCTCGTCAACGAACCGCCGAACGTGCTCGGCCCCGTCGAGTTCGCCGCCAAGGCGAAGGAGCTGGAAAAGCTCGGCGTCGAAGTGGACATCCTGACCGAAAAGGAGATGCGCCGTTTCGGCATGGGCGCCCTTCTCGGCGTCGCCCAGGGCTCCGTCCGCCCGCCGCGCCTGGCGGTCATGCAATGGAAAGGCGGTAAAGCCAAGGATCGTCCCATCGCCTTCATCGGCAAGGGCGTCGTCTTCGATACCGGCGGCATTTCGATCAAGCCGGCCGCCGGCATGGAGGACATGAAGGGTGATATGGGTGGTGCGGCGGCCGTCACCGGTCTCATGCATGTGCTCGCCGCCCGCAAGGCCGCCGTCAACGCCGTCGGCGTCATCGGTCTGGTCGAGAACATGCCGGACGGCAACGCCCAGCGCCCGGGTGATATCGTCACGTCGATGTCCGGCCAGACGATCGAGGTGATCAATACCGATGCTGAAGGCCGCCTCGTGCTCTGCGATGCGCTCTGGTACTGCAACGACCGTTTCAAGCCGCAGTTCATGATCAATCTCGCCACGCTGACCGGCGCCATCGTCGTGGCGCTCGGCAATGTGCATGCCGGCCTGTTTTCCAATGACGACCAGCTTTCCGCGCAGCTGACGGCAGCCGGCCTATCCACAAACGAGAAGCTCTGGCGCATGCCGCTCGGCAAGGATTACGACAAGCTGATCGACAGCAAGTTCGCCGACATGAAGAACACCGGCGGCCGGCAGGCCGGCTCGATCACCGCTGCGCATTTCATCAAGCGCTTCGTACAGGACACGCCCTGGGCGCATCTCGACATCGCCGGCACGGCGATGGGCTCGCCGCAGGACGAGATCAACCAGTCCTGGGGTTCGGGTTTCGGCGTGCGCCTGCTCGACGAGCTCGTTCGCGCCCATTATGAAGCCTGATGACGGACGTTCTCTTTTATCATCTGACCGAAACCAGGCTGGAAGACGCGCTTCCGCCGCTGATCGACAAAAGTGTCGAGCGCGGCTGGCGCGTCGCCGTCCAGACGCGCGAGCCGGCGCGGCGCGATGCGCTCGACACGCATCTCTGGACGTTTCGCGAGGAGAGTTTTCTGCCGCACGGCACCGACGAGGGCGATTTCGCCGAAAGCCAGCCGGTGCTTTTGACGGTGACCCCAGGCAATGCCAATGCTGCGACCGTGCGTTTCATCATCGACGGCGCCGAGCCGCCGCCGGTCGATGCCTATGAGCGCGTCGTCTTCATGTTCGACGGCCACGACCAGGCGCAACTGGAGGCCGCCCGGGCGCAATGGAAGAAGCTGAAAGGCGAGGGGCATAACCTCACCTATTGGCAGCAGACGCCGGAAGGGCGGTGGGAGAAGAAGGCTTGAGCGCTTCAGCGGAGATACCGACAATCGTCGCCAATATGGCACCGATTGTCGGTCTGCGAAAAACCTGACCCTTGCGGCGGGTCTTGTTGCTCAGCCTGCAAAAGTCCAAGATGGCGTCCCAAAGCCGCCAACGGCTCAGTCGTGGAACGCGTCCACGAATTTGCGCTTGCCGAGCATGAAGGCGTCGGCGACGTGGCGCAGCGGCGCCAGATCCACATCCGATGTGCCGGCCTTGATGATTTCGGCGAAGCGGCGGTAGAGCGAGGGATATTCCTGCTCCGGCGCGGCGAAGGTCAGCGTGCCGTCGATGGAAAGCTTGGCGCCGCCTTCGGCGAGAACCATCTGGCCGTCCGCCGTCTCCGCGACGATATCCCAGCTCTGCTTGCCGGTCTGGCGCCAGTCGAATTCGGCATGAACCGGAAGGCCGTCGGCATCGCGGAAGCGAATGTCGGACGCGATCGGCGCATCGCGGTTTTCAGGAAATTCGAGCACGGCCTCGGTGATGAAGATCGGCCGCGGCAGGATATGGGTGACGATCGACAGCGCGTTGATGCCGGGATCGAAAACCCCGAGGCCGCCGGCCTGCCAGATCCAGTCCTGGTTCGGATGCCAGTGGCGGACATCCTCCTTCCAGATCACATGCACACTGTTGATCGTCGTCGAAGCCAGAAACGCCTTGGCGGCCTCGACGGCCGGCGCATAGCGCGAATGCCAGCTGGCAAACAGTGACGCGCCCTGCTTTGCGGCAAGCGCCTCGAGATCGGCCACTTCGCTCAGCGTCGCACCCGGCGGCTTTTCCAGGAAGACGTGCTTGCCGGCGACGAGCGCCTTATAAGCGGCCTCGTAGCGGTATTGCGGCGGCATGCAGAGCGACACCGCATCAATCGACGGCTCGGCGTCGAGCATCGCCTCGATCGTCGTATAGCTGTTGATGCCTTCGACCGTGCCGTGGCGGCTTGCCGTGGCGACGAGCTTGAAATCGGCGTTCTTGGCGATGGAAGGGAGATGCTGGTCGCGGACGATCTTGCCGACGCCGACGATGGCGAGGTTGATAGGAGACATGGTTTCGCTCGAGCCTGTGAAAAGTATGATTTATTGCGCTTCTTTTAGCAGAAAGGAGAGCGCCGACAAGCTCTCTCCCGTCATTCTATTCTATCCTACCGCATGATGGCCCGTCTTACCTCATGATAGTCTGGCGAAGGAAGCTGTAGCCCATGGCCGCGCGGGCGGCGCGCTCCTCGGAATTGCCGTCGCCGCCATGCCCGCCCGAGCCGAATTCATGGAAGAGCGGCCGGTGTCCGGCTTCCTCCAGCCGCGCGGCAAAGCGGCGCGCATGCGAGGGATGCACCCGGTCGTCATTGGCGGAGCTTTCGATATAGATCGGCGGATAGCGGATCTCGGTCGCCGGCCTGACATTGTGAAGCGGCGAGTAGCCGAGCATGAAATCCCGGTCCGCCGATATCTCCGGATCGCCATATTCGTCCATCCAGGCCTGCCCTGCGCTGAACAGGTGGAAGCGTGTCATGTCGAGCACCGGCACCTGGCACCAGACGGCGCCGAAATCCTCCGGGTAGCGCGTCAGCATCACGCCGGTCAGCAGACCGCCATTGCTGCCGCCCTGGCAGGCGATCCGCGACGGCACGGTGTAGCCGCGGGCGACGAGATCGCGGGCGACGGCGACGAAATCGGCAAAGGCCTTGTCGCGTCCCTGCCGCTTGGCGCTGCGATACCAGTCGGGCCCGAATTCGCCGCCGCCGCGGATATAGGCCTGCACGTAGGCGCCACCTTGTTCCAGCCAGCGGCCGGTCACGCCGGAATAGTTCGGCGACAGCGACACATCGAAGCCGCCATAACCGTAAAGCAGCACCGGCAGCGCGCCCTTGGTCCATTGCTTCGGCAGGACCAGCCGGTAGGCAACCCTGGTCCCGTCCTCGGACACCGCCTCCAGCAGTTCGGATGACATGCCGGTCGCATCGAAATAGCTGGGCGCCGCGGCGACGAAAATCGGCTCGGCCTCCTTGCTGCGGTCCGACAGCTCCAGCCGGTAACAGGCCGGAGGCTGCAGGAAGCCCTGGCCGATGATGCAGAGCGTATCGTCGCCAAGATGCAGATCCGCATAGAGCGGCCTGAAATGAGCCGTCTGCATGTCCGCCGGCAGCGCGATCTCGCGCTGTTCGGCGTCGGGCTTCGTCAGATCCAGCACCATGAGACGCGGACGCAGCCGATCGGAGATGATGAAGACGCACCACTCGCGCATCAGCATCAGCTGCGAGATCGACTGGCCCTCGCCAGGCTGAAACAGGATCCGCTCGGGCCCGAGCGGAACTGTCGCCGAGCCGGGATCGAAGCGCTGCAGCACGAGGCTGCCGGTGGGAACGCGCTCATCGTTCTTTGCCCGCCAGAGGCAATGATCGTGGTTGAACTGGAAGTCCGCTTCCTTGGGCAGATCGATGCGCCGCTGCGTGCCGTCGTCGGCAGTCAGGAAGGCGCTGGCCACGCCGATCTCATGGGCAGCGACGAAAATGTCGATCAATCCGGCATCCGCCGCAGCGCCCGACAGGGCGGGGTCGATGATGAGATTGAAGCCGTAGACGTCCTCGTTCGCAGCTTCGAACATGACGGCCGCATCTTCCGGCCGCTGCCCGCGCTTCAAGCGCCGCCCGACCCGCGGCCATCCGGAGCGGGTCGCCGAAAATCGGTCGATCGAACCGAAATAGCAGATCTCGTCGCGGTTCAGCCAGTTGGCATGCGATCGTGCGGCCGGCGTATCGAAACCGCCCTCGACGACCTGTTTGCTCTCGGCGTCGAATTCGAGCAGCCGGAGAAGATCGGAGCCGCCGTCCGAGAGCGTCAGCAGCACCCGTGTCGGCTCCCATGGGCAGGTGACGACGCCGCGCCAGTTCCAGCGCTTGCCTTCACTGACGCAGAAAGCATCGAGGTCGAAGACCGGCTCCCAGTCGGCGTCCGGCAGCGGCTCCTGGTCATCAGGCAGACGCAGCCAGACGCCCAGAGGATTGTCCTTGCTCTGCCGAAAATCGAACAGCCAGCCGCCGCGCCGCATCGGCACGATCAGCCTGTCCTGCCGCTCGATCAGCGCCTTGATCGCATCGCGATCCCTGGCGAATTCAGCTGTCCTGAGTGCCGCGTCGGAAACCCGGTTATATCCGTCGATGAACTGACGGGTGCGCGGATCGTCGTCCGTTTCGAGGTGAAGGTTCATGTTCGACCTGCCGGCTCCTGTGTAGCGTCTTCCAAGATGCTGTAGCATTTTGAATTGTGCAGGAGCCACTATTTCGCAGAGTTAGGGCGAAATTGGCGCAGGCCGCGTCAGGCCGAGATGTTCGCGAAGCGTCGAGCCGCCATATTCCCTGCGGAACAGGCCGCGCTCCTGCAGGATCGGCACGACCAGCTGCGTGAAGTCTTCCAGGCCTCCGGGAAAAAACGGCGGCATGACGTTGAAGCCATCGGCGGCACGGCTGTCGAACCATTGCTGCATCCTGTCGGCGATTTCGACCGGCGTGCCAAGGATGATATGATGGCCGCGGCCGGCAGCAACGCGCAGCGCCAGCTGCCGGATCGTCAGATCCTCGCGCCTTGCCAGCGCCGTCAGCAGTTCGGCGCGGCTGCGCAACTGATCGGAGATCGGCAGATCCGGCAGCGGGCCGTCGAGATCGTATTCGGCAAGGCTGTGGCCGATGCGTTCTTCCAGAAGCGGCATGGCGCTTTTGATATCCGTCCACCTGTCGAGTTCTGCAAGCTTGTCCGCGGCCTCCTTGGTGGTGCGGCCGATCACCGGCAGAAAGCCCGGCATGACGGCGACGTCGTCCGGCCGACGCCCGAAGCGAGCGACACGCTCCTTGAGGCTTCCGTAAAAAGCCTGCGCCTCTTCAAGGCTCTGTTGCGCGGTGAACACCACGTCGGCGGTGCGGGCGGCAAGATCCTGGCCCGGCCCCGACGAGCCGGCCTGGATCAGGATCGGGTGGCCCTGCGGTGCGCGCGGAATGTTCAGCGGTCCCTTGACCGAAAAATATTTGCCCTTGTGATCGAGGATGCGGAGCTTGGCCGGGTCGGCATAGACGCCGCTCTGCTTGTCCTTGACGAAGGCATCGTCGTCCCAGCTGTCCCAGAGCCCGCGCACGACGTCGACAAATTCCTCGGCCACGGCGTAACGCTCGTCATGCTCGGGATGGGCCTTGGAGAAATTGTTCGCCGTGCGGGCATAGGAGGTCGTGACGATATTCCAGGCGGCGCGGCCGTGGCTCAGATGGTCGATCGAGGCGAAGGCGCGGGCCGTGTGATAGGGCTCTCCGTAGGTCGTCGACGCCGTTGCCGCCAGCCCGATCTTGTCGGTCACCACGGCCAGCGCGGAAAGTAGCGTCAGCGGTTCGAAACGGGCGATCGTCGAGGGATGCGCATCGACGCCGCTGGTCAATCCGTCGGCCAGGAAGACCATATCGAATTTCGCCGCCTCGGCGATCTCAGACACGCGCCTCAGCAGGTTGAAATTCTCGCTTCCCGCCTCGGCATGAGGATGACGCCAGCCGGATACGTGGTGGCCGGCCCCTTGCAGGAACAGGCCCAGATGGATTTCTCTCTTGCGGGTCATGGCAAAATCTTTCGTCAAACGAGGTTTTGGGCGGCATCTTGATTGAGCAGCGCCAGGAGTTTTCGAAGGTCGGCGGCGCTGTGCATGGTCCGGACGAGTGAGGGGATGTCGGCGAAGGCCGGATGGCGACCGGTCGCGTCACGAAATTTTTCCGTCGGATCGGTCAGCCCCGGCAGGCCGTCGAAACGGCGCTGTATCGTGCTGCCGTCGGCAAGCGCGATATCGACGATGACGAAGCGGGTCCGTGGATCGCTCGACATGCGCGGCGCGGCCTCGTCATGGCGGCGGCCGGCGCGCTTGGCGAGCGCGATCAGCCGTGGCGCGACCGGCTGCCCGTCAAAATGATCGAGCCGCAGGCCGCCGTCGATCAGGGCCGCCGCGAACACGTATTCCGGGCTGAAGCGCGCCTCGATCCCGTTGGTGGGCTCGCTCAACACCAAAGCTGCATCGGCACCGGGCGGATAGGTGAAGGTGATACGCTCGATTGCGTCTGCGCGCAGGCCTTCGCGGTTAAGGTCGATGCCGAGAGAAGCGACCGGATGGCTGGCGGTGCAGCAGGGATAGGCCTTCAGCGTCAGCCCGGGCGCTGCGATCTGCCAGGGTAAGCCCCAGTTCTCGGTCAAGGCGGACAGGCGTTCCGCGCCGAAGGCAAAAACCGAATGGAAGCCGACCGGATTGTCGAGAAAATCGGACGCGCCGCCAAAACCTGCCGCTGCCAATCGCGCCGACAACAGACCGGATCGCGCCGCCATGCCGGCATGAAAGGGTTTGGCGTCCTTGCCGAACTGCAGCCGCAGGCCGGAGGACTGCGTTGCTGCAAGGCCCAGTGCAATGGCGGTCTCGTCCGCAGAGGCGCGCTTGAGATGGGCAATTGCGCCTGCCGCGCCCATCGTGCCGAGCGTTGCCGTGGCATGGAAACCCTTCTCGTAGTGTTTCGAGCCGAGCGACAATCCCAGCCGCGCCATGGCTTCGAGCCCGACGATATAGGCGGCGACCAGCGCCTCCGCCGAAAAGGTATGCTCGGCGGCCAACGCCAGCAGCGCCGGGACGATCACCGTCGTCGGATGGCCACGCACGCTTGCATGCACGTCGTCATAGTCGAGCACATGGCCGGCATAACCGTTGACGACCGCAGCTGCCAGCGGATCGGTTCGGCGCGCGCTGCCGATCAGGGTCGCTTCACCCGGGAGATCGGCTCCGACGGCATCGGCCAGAAGGCCGGTCGTCCTGTCTCGGGCGCCGGCAATCGCGCAGGCGAGAAAATCGATGATCGCCAGGCGGGCCGCGTCCATCGCCGCGACATCCTGCAACGGGTCCGAGGCGATGATCGCTTCGGCGAATGCCGAAGTCAGAGGGGCGAATGTTCTCGTCATGACAATATCCTAAATGCCTTCGCCGCGGTCCATGCCGCGCCCGCCGGCAAGGCCGCCGACGAACTGGCGGATACGGGGATTGTCGAACGTATGGAATATTTCTTCAGGGGAGCCGTGGTCGACAATGCGTCCGTTCTCGGTGAAGACGACGGTGTCGCTGATCTCCTCGGCGAAGCGCATTTCATGGGTCACCAGGATGCTGGTCATGCCGTCGCGGATGAGGTCGCGGATCACCCACAGCACTTCGCCGACCGTCTCCGGATCGAGCGCCGAGGTGACTTCGTCGAACAGCACCAGTTCCGGCTTCATCGCCAGCGCGCGGGCAATCGCCACGCGCTGTTGCTGGCCGCCGGAAAGCTGGCCGGGATAGGCGCCTGCTTTTTCGGAGAGCCGCACCTTTTCGAGCAGTTCGCGCGCCAGTTTTTCTGCCTCGCCCCGCGCGACACCGAGGATGCGGGTCGGAGCCAGCACGATATTCTCCAGCACCGTCAGGTGAGGAAAAAGATTATATTGCTGAAAGACGATGCCGACGCGCTTGCGCAGCGCAATGCGCTCGCTTTCCGTGGCCAACTGGTCGACGCGGGTGCCGCCGACCGTGATGCGGCCGCGCTGCGGCGTCACCAATGCGTTGATGCAGCGCAGGATCGTCGACTTTCCGGAGCCGGATGGGCCGATGATGGAAACCGCATTGCCCCTGTTGACGGTCAGGTCGATGCCCCTCAGCACCTCGGTCTGGCCGAAGGAAAGGTGTACGTCTTCCAGTCGCACGATCGCGTCGTCGGTTTTCATGTTCATCGTCTCAAATCCTGGAGCCCGCGTTGAAGCGCCGCTCGAGGCGTCGGGTCAGGCGGGCGATCGGGTAGCAAAGCGTGAAAAAGGCGGCCATCACCACGATGTAGGCGATGATGGTGAAATCGAGCCGGCGCACGGCCGTGCTGGCATCGGTTGCCGCATGCAGGAGTTCGTGCACGCCGACCAGCGAGGCAAGCGACGTGCCCATGGTGATGGACGCCAATATGTTCATCCATGGCGGCAGCGAGCGCCGCAGGCATTGCGGCAGAATGATCCAGCGCAGCGCCTGGCTGCGGGAAAACCCCAGTCCCTTTGCCGCTTCCCATTGCGTGGTCGGGATCGAAAGAATGGCGCCACGCGTAATCTCGGCCACATAGGCGCTGGCCGGTATGGCAAGCCCGATCACCGCTTTCAGCCAGTCCGGGAAGGGCAGATAGTTGCCGAACACGACGATCTCGAAGGGAAAGATATAAGTCGTGGCGAAAATCAGCACGAGATGCGGTGCATTTCGGAAGGCCTGAACATAGGCGACGACCGGGTAGCGCACCGGCCTGTAGGGCACCAGTTGAAGAATGCCGAATATGGTTCCGACCACCGTTCCCAATGTCATCGCACTGAGGCTGATGACGACGTTCATCAGGAAGCCGGAGGCGAGATAGGGAAGCCACTCCACCAGTTCGCGCCCAAGGGTGAGATCGGCCAGCGACCAGAGGAGAATGAGGGCAGGGAGTGCTGCGAAGCCGATATTGCGCAGCAGGTGGCCGCTCTTGCGCGGCTCGGAAAGCGCCACCGTCGTCATAGGCCATATCCCGGAACGGCGAGCTTGCGCTCTACCCACAGGCCGACGCGGGCGACGACGAGATTGATGAGACTGAAGAACAGCAGGATGACGATCATCAACGACACCACATTGTCGCGCTGCGTCCACACCATGATGGAGGCATAGGTGATCTCGCTGACTGCAATCGCATTGCCCACCGTCGTCAGTTTCACGAGGTTGATGAGGTTGTTGACGATCGCCGGCAGCGACGCCCGGAACGCGAGAGGAATTTCGACGTAACGAAGGATCTGCAGCTTGCTGAAGCCGATACCGCGCGCCGCCTCCACGGTCGAGGCCGGAACCGCTTCGATACCCGCTCGGATCGCCTCGGCATGCAAGGCGGCAATGTGCAGCCCCACCACCGCCACCACCCAGAAGAACGGCGTCAGCGGATTGTTCTGCGCGCCGCCGACCAGGTTCGACACGAAGGTATTGAGGACGAGGAAGCTGAACATCAGTTGCACCAGCGTCGGCGTGTTTCGGGTGATTTCCACGAAAGCGCGCACCGGCGCGGAGAGCCAGAGCCTGTCCGATGTCAGGCAGGCGGCAAACAGCAGTCCGGCAATCAGGCTGACCGGGATCAGCAGGGCGATCAGATAGAGCGTGGTAATGAAACCGTCACGCCATATCTGCGCTTCGTAGCCCGTTGCCAGAAACTCGTAGTTCAGGCCAAGCCTGTTCGTCAGGTCGACGAACAGGCCGGTTATGCCGCTATTCCACATGTCGATCTACCAGTGCGACCCGTCTTATTTGCTGGCTGTCAGGGTCTTGTGCTCCTGCTCGAGATATTCGGTGTTGCTGAGCCTGTTCGCCTTGGCAAACTCAAGCAGCTTTCCGGAGGTATGAAGCTGCCGGATCGTCTTATCGAGTGTCTCGGCCGTTTCCTTTTCGCCTTTGCGAACCCAGATGACGGAATCGGACGGGATCAGTTCCGTCGGGAAGAGAATGGCGTAGTCCTTCCAATCCTCAGGGCGATCCTGCAGCAGCAGGCCAAGAGTTGCGCCGACATGCACCGCGACCACGCAATTGCCCCCCTGCAGCGCCAGCAGCGATTCCGGCTGGCTCGGCAGGCCTTTTACCTCGGCGCCGTATCTTTCGATCAGCGGCTGGGTGTAGTTCGACCCCTGCGAAACGCAGACCGGCTTTCCCTTGAGATCTGCCCAGTCCTTCAGGCCACTGTCCTTGCGCCCGACGGCAGCGCCGCCGCTGCGGTCGTATGGCGTTGGCACCCAGTCGAGGACTTTGGCGCGATCTTCGGTGTATTGCATGTTGGCAATCAGAATATCGACCTTGCCCTGCTGCAGAAATTGCACCCGGTTCGGCGGCGTGACGGTGACGGTTTCGAGTTTGACGCCGAGATCGTCGGCCAGCGCTTTGGCGATATCGAGATTGTATCCCTTCTGCGTTTGCGACGTCGGATCGATATAGCCGAACGGCGCGCCGGACAGGATGACGCCGACGGTGAGGGCGCCGCGGGCTTTAATGCGATCGAGCGTGGCATCCGCGAATGCCTGCGTTGCCGCCAGCAGCGAAATCGACATGGCGAAAAGCGCCTTTGGCAGAATTTTATGTGACATGTTTGAGCTCCATTACGAAACGAAGGAAGGAAGGAAAGAAAGGGATGGAAAAGAGAAGTCCGGACGACATCGAAACCGGCGATGCGGCGGGCGCTTGGTGAATAATCTCGCTCATGCCTCGTCTCCGGATGCGTCGAAACCGCCGGCCTGAAGAAGAGCCGCGACGGCCTTTCGGGCAATCTCCGCCGGCCTCGCTTCCGGTCGCAGGACCGATGCGGCAAGCACGCCTTCGTAGACCACGAGCAATTGCTCGCTGATCTCGTCGTGAGCCGGGCCTGGCGGGACAAGCCGGCCGAAGAGGGCGCGAAGAAAAACCTTATGCGCGCGCGCCACGTCCCGGATCGCTGCCGAGCCGGGGTTTTCGGTTACCGCAATGAGGAAGGCGCAGCCCCGGAAGCTTTCGCTGCGGGTCTTGTCGGCCAGGCTATCGAAGATCGCGAAAATGGCTGGCGCATTGCTTTTGCCGGCGACGAGCTTCTCCAGTTGGTCGCTGACCAAGGTATGGCGGTGGCTGAGATAGGTGACGATGAGACCCTCTTTGCCGTCGAAATGACGGTAGAGAGTGGCGCGGGCAATGTTTAGTTCCCGTACGATTTCGTCGATGCCGACCAGATAGGTGCCGCGCCGGTAGAAAAGGTCGCTGATCGCATCGATTATTCTTCCGCGGGTCGACATTTGGGCAGTTTTGAAAGGCATCGGTGACCGGTGAGAGAGAAGGAACGTTCTTTCTCGAAAAGATCACCATCACGATCGTTTTTATAGATTTTATTTTTTCAAATTCATGCGCGCTTTGAAAAATCCTCCGCGCGAGACGCCGTTGATTGGCCTCTCGTCTAACGGGTGGTCACGAAATCGGCCGAGGCGACGAGGTTGCTCGGCGCCTGCGTCTTCTTGAACCTCAGCGTCACCACCTTGTAGCCTTCGGCCTCGAGTTCCGAGAGTAGGGTCGGCAGCATCGTTGCCGTGCGTTTGTGGATGTCATGCATCAGGATGATGCCGCGGCCGCGCTTGTGCAGCAGGTCCATCGTCCGCTGCGTCACGGAGGCCGGCGTGATGGTGAAATAGTCCTTGCTGTCGATATCGACATCCATGACCACTATATCGCGCATGGCGATCGCGGCGCGCAGCCTGTGGCTCTCGGCAAGATAGGGGAAGCGGAAGAAGGAGACGTCGGTTCCCGTCGCCTTGGTCACCGCCAATTCGCCTTTGATCACCTCGGCCATCGCCGCGTCGAAATCGAGCAGACTCAGATTGGCGTGGTCATAGGTGTGACTGCCGATCGTGTTGCCGTCCTCGGCGACCTTGCGGGCGAGCGTCGGATGCATCTCGGCCATTTCGCCGACCATCATGAAGGCGCCCTTGACGCCGAACTGGTCGAGGATGGCCAGCACCTTGTCGGTCCGGCCGGGGATCGGGCCGTCGTCGAAGCTCAGGATCACTTCCTTGTTCTGCAGCTTGAGATCGGCGAGGGAGGAGACCTCAAGCGTCCGTCCGGCCAGATGGTGCCAGCCGGTCATTCGCGGCGCGGCTGCATCGTCGCCGGCATAGCCAAGTTTCCGCCCCTCGGGCGCAATCACCGAGGAGGTCTTGATCGATGTATCCGGGGCCTGTTTGGTGGTGCTGCAGGCAGACAGCGCGGCCGTGAGGGCCATGCAGGACAGAATGAAAAAGCGATACATCGAAAGGGCTCAACAAATCGGTAACGAATGTTGAGACAACCTTTCGAATTATGGTTAACGATTGGTTGATGGCGGCCGGAATTGTACCGATCCGCGGCACTTCGCCACGCTTTGGACGGAGCATGATGCCGAAAAGTGTCAGCGGTTTTCGGGCGACATCATGCTTTGAGGAATGTGGCTATCCTGCCATGGCTTCTTCGTATTCGGCCGAAAGCATCAGCCAGTCTTCCTCGGCGGCAGCCAGCTTGGCCGCGGCCTCGCCGCGCTGCTTTGCCTTCTCAGCCGCCTTGGCGGGCGTCTTTTCGTAGAGGGCGGGATTTGCAAGTTCCGCGTCAAGCGCCTGAATCTGTTTCTCCAGCTTCGCCGTCAAGGATTCGATTTCGTTGATCTTTTTCTTGAGCGGCGTCAGTGAGGCGCGACGTTCGGCATTGAGCTTGCGCTGGTCGGCCTTCGACGTCGCATCCTCAGTCAGTTGCGGCTTTTCTTCTTTTTTTTTACCGGATGTGACGATCAGGTCGCGGTATTCGTCCATGTCGCCTTCGAAGGTCGTCACCGTGCCGCCATTGACCAGCCACAGCCGGTCGACCGTCGCCTCGATCAGGTGGCGGTCATGCGAGATCAGAATGACGGCGCCTTCGTAATCGTTCAGCGCCTCGATCAGCGCCCGGCGGCTGTCGATGTCGAGGTGGTTTGTCGGTTCGTCGAGGATCAGCAGATTAGGTGCGTTGAAGGCGGCGAGCCCCATCAGCAGCCGGGCCTTTTCGCCGCCGGAAAGATCCTTGGCGGCGGTCGCCATCTTCTCGGTCGCAAGCCCCATCTGGGCGACGCGGGCGCGCACCTTCGGCTCCGGCGCGCCGGGCATCAGCCGGCGCACATGCTCGACCGGCGATTGCTCGGGAATGAGGTCGTCGAGCTGATGCTGGGCGAAGAAACCGATCTTCAGGCTCGGCGCCAGCTTCACTTCGCCGCTTTCCGGCGCAAGCCGGCCGGAGATGAATTTGGCGAAGGTCGATTTGCCGTTGCCGTTCGAGCCGAGCAGGGCGATGCGGTCGTCATTGTCGATGCGCAGGTTGAGGTTCTTCAGGATCGGATTGCCGGGCTCGTAGCCGACGGCGCCGCTCTGAATCGCCACGATCGGCGAGGCCGGCTGCTTTTCCGGCTCTGGAAAAGTGATCGGCTGTACGTGATCCTCGATGACAGAGGCGACGGTTCCCATGCGCTCGAGCGCCTTGACGCGCGATTGCGCCTGCCGGGCCTTGGAGGCCTTGGCCTTGAAGCGATCGATGAAGCTCTGCAGATGTTTGCGCGCCGCGTCGTTCTTGGCCTTGGCCTTGGTCTGCAGTTCGTCGGCTTCCGCCTTCTGCCGCTCGAACTGGTCGTAGCCGCCGCGGTAGAAGGTCAGTTTCTTCTGGTCGAGATGGACGATCGCATTGACCGCGTTGTTCAGGAGGTCGCGGTCATGGCTGATGATGATGACCGTGTGCGGATAACGCCGGACATAGTCTTCCAGCCACAGCGTGCCTTCGAGGTCGAGATAGTTTGTGGGTTCGTCGAGCAGCAGCAGATCCGGCTCGGAAAACAGCACGGCGGCCAGCGCCACGCGCATGCGCCAGCCGCCGGAGAAGGAGGAGGCGGGGCGGGCTTGCGCCGCCTGGTCGAAGCCGAGGCCGGCCAGAATGCTTGCGGCGCGCGCTTCGGCCGAATGCGCGTCGATATCGACGAGGCGCATCTGGATTTCGGCGATACGGTGCGGATCGGTCGCCGTTTCCGCCTCGGCAACGAGGGCGGCGCGTTCCTTGTCGGCTGAAAGCACGATCTCGATCAGGGATTCCTCGGTCGCCGGTGCTTCCTGCGCCACCTGGCCGATGCGTGCCGCCTTCGGGATCGACACGGATCCGGTCTCCGAGCCGAGATCGCCGGTAATGACGCGAAACAGCGTGGACTTGCCGGCGCCGTTGCGCCCGACGAGCCCCGCCTTTGTGCCCGAAGGCAGCGAAATGCTGGCATTGTCGAGAAGCAGGCGCCCGGCAATGCGGGCGGAAATATCGGTGAGCGTGATCATGGCCGGCGTTTTGGCCGAAAGCGCCCGCCAAGGCAAGAGCTTGTCCGCTTCTCAGTGGCCGAAGGCTTGCACCGGCTGGCGGGGGTTGGTCTGCGCGGCGAGAAGCGCCACGCGGGCATTGGCCTGCAACTGTCCGGGCGTTGCCGCATCCGTGCTGAGGGCAACGCCGATCGAGATGGTCAGCCTGCCGCGATCGGCCCTGTCAGAGGTCGCGAAGACCAGATTGTCCTCGACGGAGGCGCGCAGGCGCTCGGCGATCGTCATCGCATCCTGCATGCCGACATTGGCAAACAGGAAAGCGAATTCGTCCGCCTCGGTGCGGGCGACGAAGTCGTTTTCTTGACCGACTTGCGGAAGAGGCCGGCGAGCTTTTTCAAGAGCTTGTTGCCGGCCTGGGTGCCGTATCTGTCGTTGAGATCCCTGAAATTGTCGATATCGACCATAACAAGCGCGCTGCCGGCGAACCCCCCTTCGCGCTCATAGAGGTCGGCGATCTCGCGGTTCAGCGCGATGCGGTTCGGAAGTCCGGTGATCCGGTCGGCGACGGCGGCCGACTGCATCGCCGAAATGCCCCGCTCCAACCTTTCCAGTTTCTTGATGTCGTCCTGCAGCTTATCCGCGATCTCCGTTTCCGCCGACAGCACCGTCGCCAGCGAGGCGGAGAGGTAGTCGATCTCGCCGAGGAAGGCGGTGAGGCTCTGGTTGTCGTTGCCGGAAACCGATTTCAAGATCGTGCCGCAGGCGCGTGCAAAGGCGTCTTTGTGCCGCAGCCCCTCGGCAAGCCTCTCCGCCACCTCGCGCAGCATCCGGCTCGCCTCGTTACGCGAGGTCTCGCCGGCCAGGCCGCAATGGCCGACAAGGCGGTATTTCAATCCGAGTGCGTCAAGCATCGCCTGTTGCGGCTGCGGCCCGAGTGCTGCGATATCCTGGGCAAGACCGGCATTGAGCCCGACGATCGCCTCGTGAAAAAGTTCGTAATTGCGCGGCAGCGCCGCAATGTTCAGCCGCGTCAGGTGCTGAGCGATCCTCTGAATGTCGGCCATAGGCGCCGGGTGCGCCGCCTCGCGCGGCACCAAAGCGTTTGCGCTTGCATTCTGCATGACGATCCCTCGCAGCCCGGCTTTTCCCTTCGTTCCGCTATGCCTGCAAGGCTTTAAGAGAGGCTGAATCTTTGGCTGGATTGCGTGCGCAACCGGCAAAGGCGGTTAATGCGGTCTTGATGATGAAGGCTGCCTACATCCACTCGCGGCCTTCGCTGCGCAGGAAGTAGATGAGATCGAGACTGAGGCTCGGCTTGCCGAGCGCCGTCAGCGTCATATGGCATTGGCCGCGATGATGGGTCTGGTGATTGAAGAGATGCGCAAGCGCCGGCTGCAATGGCTGGGTGATCTCGATCGGCTGCGTCACCGGCACATAGGTGAAATCGGCGGCAAGGCTTGCCTCGTCAAGCGTGCCCGTCCAGGCAATGATCCGCTCGTCCTCCGCCCTGCGTGCGACGGTAAGCGCATCCAGTTCTTCGTAGAGAACGGCATCCAGTGTCGCCGGCGCCTCGCCGGTGCCGGTGAAGCGCTTCATCCATATCCGGTCGGCGACGAGCAGATGATTGAGCGTGTGGTGCAGCGACCCGAAGAAGGCGCCGCGGTCGCTGCGGAATTCGGCGTCGCTGAGTTCGGCCGCCGCAGCGTAGATCTGGGCGTTGGCCCAGCGGTTATAGGCGGCAAACATCCTGTAATGTCGGAGCATTCGGTCCCCCTGTCGTGATTACGGCAGTCTAGCCAGTTTCCCGAGAAATCCGAGTGATGGCGCCATGAAATTTCCTGATTTGATCGCAGGCTTTTTCTGTCGTGGAATGCACTGCGTTTCGATCTCGAAAGGACTGTCATGACCAGAGCCCTCTATTCCCTGTGCGGTGCCGACAAGCAGCACTTCTTCTCGCCTCATTGCTGGAAGGCGGTGATGGCGCTGGCGCATAAGGGGCTCGATTTCGAGGAGATCCCGACGACCTATAGCCGCATCCGCGCGATCGGCGGCGGCGTCTCGCAGACCGTGCCCGTTCTCGACGATAACGGCCGGCTGATCCCCGACAGTTTCTCCATCGCTCTCTATCTGGAGGAGGCCTATCCCGAGCGGCCGTCGCTGTTTGGTGGGGAGGGCGGCAAAGCGCTGTCGCGCATGGTCGAGGGCTATTCGCAGATGATCATCCATCCGGCGATCATGCGGATTGCTCTTCTCGAAATTCACGCCAACCTCGACGAGGAAGACAAGGCCTATTTCCGCGAAAGCCGCGAAGCGCGTCTCGGCAAGCCGCTTGAAGTCGTTGCTGCCGACAGCGAGGCGGAGAAAGCCGCCTTCGGCGCCAAGCTCGAGCCGCTCCGGCATATGCTGAAATTTCAGCCCTTCATCGGCGGGCAGACGCCGCTGTTTGCCGATTATATCGTCTTCGGCGCGCTGCAATGGCTGCGCGTCTGCGCCGGTCTCGCCATGCTGGCCGCCGACGATCCCGTCCTGGGCTGGTTCGAACGCTGCCTCGATCTCCATCAAAGCCGCGGCCGGACTGCAACAGCGGCGTGAAATTGCCGCGGGGGCTAGCTGGCGTTCAGGTGCCGCCCCATTACCAAGGCGGATCTGGGCGTTAACGCAGCGGGCTAGGTTTTCCGAAGACGCGGCCGACCATCGACGCGATCGCATTTGCTGCCGAAGCGAACATGGAAGGCTTTGGCACGATGGGCGGCAGGCCCATTTCCAAGCGCTGCCGAGGCGTCAGCGATACCGTATCGACGAGGGTCCACGCATCGCCGGTGGCAACATCGATCAACCCAAGATCTGCGGCCGCTTTGACTGCGTCATCATCCGCGAGGCCGACACCGGAAACATAGCCTCCTTCTGCAGCAACAGTGGTCAAAAGCGTATCGATTTCCCGTGAATATGACACCTTGCGCCCCCCCCAGCACCTCACAACCCTGCGCACCGAGTAACAGGTTGTGAAATGCTCGTAAATCGCCTGTAACGTTGGTCATGGAAAGAGACCAAAAATGGTCCGTCAGGTTACGTTTTGCTTATCACTGTCCTCAGGCCATTTGCCGTATCCAAAAACTTGAGAGAAGCGAACTTCAATTCAGGTTCTACAAAATGTCGTCCGACCTTGGTTTGGTTTAAATAACATCGGCGACAGGTATAATTTCTTATTTGGAAGATTTTTATGCTTAATGAGTAAGAAGAGAGTTTTGGTTATTTCAAACACTCAGGACTTGTTGTCTTTCGGCCATTCGATATTGCGTGAAGCGCCATTCGAGTGTGCGCACTGCAGCTACGCAAGCCTCGATCGTCGCCAAACCCGCAACAGCACTGTGACAGCGGCGTGAAATTGCCGCCGACCCCTTGTTTTCGGGCGTTGGGGCGGGTAAAGACCGCCCACTTTTCCCGAGAAAACAGAGGATTTGACTATGGCGATTGAACGCACCTTCTCGATGATCAAGCCGGATGCAACCAAGCGCAACCTGACGGGCGCCATCACCAAGATGCTCGAAGATGCCGGCCTGCGCGTCGTCGCCTCCAAGCGCGTCTGGATGAGCCGTCGCGAAGCCGAAGGCTTCTATGCCGTTCACAAGGATCGCCCCTTCTTCGGCGAACTCGTCGAAGGCATGACCTCCGGCCCGACCGTCGTTCAGGTTCTGGAAGGCGAAGGCGCCATCCTCAAGAACCGCGAGATCATGGGCGCGACCAACCCGGCAAACGCTGACGAAGGCACGATCCGCAAGGTTCATGCCCTGTCGATCGGCGAAAACTCCGTTCACGGTTCGGATGCTCCGGAAACGGCTGCTCAGGAAATCAAGTACTGGTTCTCCGATACCGAAGTCGTCGGCTGAGGCTGCGCTTCGGCATTGGCTCGCAATGCCTTGAATTGACTCTCGAAAGCCGGGGCCTCGCTCCGGCTTTTTCTATGCCGGCATTTTTATGCCGGGCACTTGTCGGTATTGGAAAAATCGACGCTGCCGTCCGGCTTGAAGACCTCAGGGTTCTTGTCATAAAGCGCACCAACGACGAGCGGCTTGCTCGGCAGCACGGTCTGATCCAGGTCGGATCGGAACTGCGTCTTCAATTCCTGCAGCACCTTGCCGTCCTTGTCGACCAGCCGGACATTCACTGCATAGGGTCGGTCCTTGCGTACGCAGTGCAGGTTTTGGCTCTGCAGCGCGATCTTGTCGTCGATCGGATAGATTTTCTGGTTCAGCACCAGCGGTTCGCCGCCTTGAGGATTTTCGAATTCGGCGATGATGACCGAACCGTCAGGGATGGGCCCGGTCTTTTTCAGCGTCAGCAGATAGGTGGCGCTCGCCACCCGATAGTTGAAGACGAAGAGGTGGCCGGTGACTTCGACCAGGTTTTCGGCCTGACGCTGGCAGGCGGACAGCAGGAGGCCGATTGCCGCCGCTGTGACGATCAGATGTTTCCTCATGGGATTTCCTCCTTCTTGCGACGATAATGCCGGTTCGCCTTGGCGCGGTTGCCGCAGACCGCCATGTCGCACCAGGCCCGGCTCCTGTTCTTGCTGCGGTCGATGAACAGCCAGCCGCAATTGCCGCAGATTTTCATCCGCTCCGGATCCGGCATGGCAATCAGCCGCAGCACCGAATGGGCGGTCGCCGCGACCAGGCTGCCGGGGCTTGCCTCGCGCAGCACCTTTGCCAGCGCGTCCAGCAGTCCGGCCAGCAATTGGTCGTCGCCGCCATCCAGTATACGCTTGCGGAAATAGCGGTCGATTGCTTCCCGCAGCGCGATGAAATCTGCCTCGTTTTCCCTGGACACCGGGGCGATATCGCCGAAGAGGGCCCGCTCGGCGCAGAATTCGGCAGCGGCGCGCGGAAAATCCCGCATCTGGTCCCGGGCCGCGAAGCGGTCGATCCGCCGCGCCGCATCGTGGCGCAGCACGACGCTATTGGCGACGTCGAGCGCCAGCGCGCCTCCGGCAAAGCGGTGAGGGGTCCAGGAAAAGCTCATGATGAAATTATAACTGGTGAAGTCAGTTTTACCAGTTATAAGTTTGGCGACGCGGAGTGTCTGGGATGGCCTATCTTCTGCAACAGTTGGCGAATGCGGTTCCGCTCGCGGCCCTCTATGCTGCGCTCGCTTTCGGCTATTCCGTCGCCTTCGGCGTGACCAAGCGGGCCGACATCACCTATGGGGCGATCTTCGCCTTCGCAGGGCAGATCCTGCTGCTCTTCACCGAACTCGCCTATGTCAAGTTCTGGCTGGTGCTGCCAGCGGCCCTTGCCGTCGGCGCCGGCGCTGCGATCGTCTACTCGTTGGCAGCGGGCCTGTGGATCGGCCGCTCGATCATGCTGCCGCTCGTCAGAAAATCCCCGAATACGGTGATTGTCGCCGCCCTCGGCATCATGATCGTGCTGATGGAAACCGCCCGGCTCGCCGCCGATACCCGCGCCATCTGGCTGCCGCCCTTCCTGAACGGTACGGTCGTGTTCTGGAGCGACGGCCCGTTCAAGGTGACGCTGACTTATATCCAACTGATCGATACCGCGCTGATGGCGGCGATCGTCGCCGTGGGGACGCTAATCCTCAGGCGCACGGCCTGGGGCCGCGTCTGGCGCGCCGTCACCGACGATCCGCTGGCCGCCGAACTCTGCGGTACCAGCGCCGACCGCGTTTTTCTCGCCGCTTATGCGGCAGCCGCCCTCGTCGCCACGATCTGCGGCATCCTCGCCACTTTCTATTACGGCTCGATGGATTTCGGCGCCGGCCTGATGTTCGGGCTTAAAGTGCTGCTGATATCAGCCGTCGGCGGCTATTCCGACCCGCTGCGCTCGGCCGGCGGTGCTGCCGGGCTTGCCGTCGTCGAAACCCTATGGGGCGCCTACGGCCCCTTCGTCTGGCGCGATCTCGTCATCTTCTCACTGCTCGTCCTGCTCTTGGTCATGAGCCGCAGGGAGCGCGTCGTGCTATAAGTCACTTCCACTTGTCGCGCGCCGCATCGTCGGCGTCTTTCGCCGCGACCCAGTCGCCGGCGCCGCCATCCCTAGCGTGCTCCTTCTTCCAGAAAGGGGCCGCGGTCTTCAGGAAATCCATGACGAAATTGGCCCCGTCGAACGCCGCCTGCCGGTGCGGCGCGGCCGCGACGACGAGCACGATATTCTCGCCCACGGCGATCTTGCCGTAACGGTGGATGGCGGTCAGCCCGAGCAGCCCGAAACGGACAATGGCGAGTTCGCCGATGCGCGCCATCTCGGCTTCGGCCATGCCGGGGTAATGTTCGAGTTCGAGCGCCGCAAGTGTGCCGCCGTCATCGCGGCAGAGGCCGGAAAAGGTGACGACAGCGCCGATGCCGGGTTTGCCGTTGGAGAGGAGGTCGACCTCGGCTTGCAGGTCGAAGTCCTCATGCTGGACGCGGATGGTGGGGGTAACGGTCACAGCGAGATCCTCCGCTGCTTTGATGCAGCTGCAAAGAATACCGAAACGCTGTGCCGTGGAAACCCCCCTCTGGCCTGCCGGCCATCTCCCCCACAGGTGGGGAGATCACAAGTGGCACGACCTTCTTGCCCCCTTACCGTTCCGCCCGGCTGAAACGTTGATTGTTTGAGCGAGCCGGCACTCCCAGCCAATCTCCCCACCTGTGGGGGAGATGCCCGGCAGGGCAGAGGGGGGCGATCTGGCACGGCCGTCACCGCATTACCCCCCCGTCATCGGCGGAAATATCCCGATCTCCCGCGCGCCTGCTATCGGCTCGTCATGCTCGACATGCTCCATGTCGAGCGCCACGCGGATCACGTCCGGATATTGAAGTGCCGCCTCATATTCTTCGCCCAGCGTCTTCAAATGATTCAGAAGATCGGCGACGGTGACGACGGAGGAGGGGAGGTCGATTTCCTCCTCGTCCTTGCCGATGCGCTCGCGCACCCATGCGAAATAGACAAGCCGCGTCATTCCTCGTCATCCACGATATGTTTCAGCCCGGCGCGGAAATAGTCATAGCCGGTATAGATGGTCAGCAATGCGGCGATCCATAAGAGCGCGATGCCGGTCTGCGTCGTATAGGGGAAAATCTCGTCGCCGGCAGGACCCGCGAGCAGGAAGGCGATGGCGACGAGCTGCAGCGTCGTCTTCCATTTGGCGATCCGCGTCACCGGCACGCTGACCTTCAGCGCCGCCAGATATTCGCGCAGGCCGGACACGAGGATTTCGCGGCAGAGAATGGTGATCGCCGCCCAGATCGACCAGCCGGCAATCGTCTGGTCGGCTGCGACCAGGAGCAGGATCGAGGCCACCAGCAGCTTGTCGGCGATCGGGTCGAGCATGCGGCCGATATTCGACGTCTGGTTCCAAATGCGCGCGAGATAGCCGTCGAGGAAATCGGTGATCGAGGCGATGACGAAGATCCACAGCGCCACCCAGCGCGCCGTGTTGCTGATCGACAGCCTGCCTTCGATGAAGAAGCAGAGAACGATCAGCGGCACGGCGAGGATACGGCCGTAGGTCAGAAGATTGGGGATGCTGTACGCACGCGATGCCATGGGATCGTTTCTCTGAATGGATGCACCGCTACAGCGCCGCGCGTCTTTCAGGACGCTGTAACACTTTGAATCGACGCATCGTACTTTCCTGATAATCGAGTCCGATTTTCGGGCCGATGCGGTAGATGACGGCTTTGACCGCGGACCGTCAACATTCTTTCTGTCTTTTCACTGCCTTTGCGTGGAATTTGCGACGGACGCCGGTTATTTCGCGGCGTCGTCGTGGAAATGGTTATAAACCTGCCTGGCGACGGCTTCCGAGATACCTTCCACCGTCATCAGGTCGGAGAGCGCGGCGCGCGAAACCGCTTTCGCCGTGCCGAAATGCTGCAGCAGCGCGCGCTTGCGCGACGGGCCGATGCCGCCGATCTCGTCGAGCGGGTTCTTGACCATTTCCTTCTTGCGCCGGGCCCGGTGCGAGCCGATGGCAAAGCGATGCGCTTCGTCCCGCATGCGCTGGACGAAATAGAGCACCGGATCGCGCGGCGGCAGGGTAAAACTCTCGCGTCCCGGCGGGAAGAAACGCTCGCGCCCGGCATCGCGGTCGACGCCCTTGGCGATGCCGATCGCCGTCACGCTGTCGGTGATGCCGAGTTCGGCGAGGATGGCGCGCACCGCCGTCATCTGCCCCTGGCCGCCGTCGATCAGGATCACGTCGGGCCAGGCCGGGAAGGGCATGTCGGCGGCGTCGGCAGTGGCCGTCTGCGCCGATCGGTCGGGAATGCCTTCCTCCTTGATGAGCCGCGAGAACCGCCGCGTCATCACTTCCTTCATCATGCCGAAGTCGTCGCCGGGGGTGATGTCGGTCGATTTGATGTTGAACTTGCGGTACTGGTTTTTGACGAAGCCTTCCGGCCCCGCGACCACCATGCCGCCGACGGCATTGGTGCCCATGATATGCGAGTTGTCGTAGATCTCGATGCGCTGCGGCGCATAGGTAAGCCCGAACGTGTCCTTGAAGCCTTCGAGCAGCCGCGACTGCGACGCCGTCTCGGCAAGCTTTCGCCCATGCGCCTCGCGGGCATTGCCCACGACATGGTCGACCAGATCACGCTTCTCGCCGCGCTGCGGCACCAGGATCGAAACCTTGTGGCCGGCCTTTTCGCTGAGCGCGGCTGCGAGCAGTTCCATCTCCTCGATCGTTTCCGACAGCATGATCTGCTTCGGCACCGGCTTGTCGTCGTAGAACTGCGCGAGGAAGGCATTCAGCACTTCGGCGCCGGACAACTGCGGATCGGCCTTCGGGAAATAGGCGCGATTGCCCCAGTTCTGTCCGGTGCGGAAGAAGAACACCTGGATGCAGGAGACGCCGCCCTCGTGGTGGATGGCGAAAACGTCAGCCTCCTCGACGCCGGCCGGATTGATGCCCTGATGGCTCTGCACATGCGAAAGTGCGGCCAGGCGGTCGCGATAGATTGCCGCCCGCTCGAAGTCGAGATCCTCCGCCGCCTGGTTCATGGCCTCGGCCATATGCGACTTGACCTTCTGGCTCTTGCCGGAGAGGAAGTCCTTCGCCTCCTGCACCAGTTCGGCGTAACCCCCGTCGCTGACCTCGTGGGTGCACGGTCCGGAACAGCGCTTGATCTGGTAGAGCAGGCAGGGACGGGTGCGCGTTTCGAAGACGCTGTCGGTGCAGGTGCGGATCAGGAAGGCGCGCTGCAGCGAATTGATCGTCCGCCCGACCGCGCCGGCCGAAGCGAACGGCCCGAAGTAGTCGCCCTTTCGCGCCCGCGCACCGCGATGCTTGAAAATGGCCGGCGCCCGGTGATCGCCGGTGATGAGGATATAGGGAAAGGACTTGTCGTCGCGCAGCAGCACATTAAAGCGCGGCCGCAAGCGCTTGATCAGATTCGCTTCCAGGAGCAGCGCTTCGGTTTCCGTGCGCGTCGTCACGAATTCCATGTTCGCCGTCTGGCGCACCATCTGTGCGATGCGGTTTGAATGCACGCGGCCGACGGCGTAATTGCCGACGCGTTTCTTCAGGCTGCGCGCCTTGCCGACGTAGAGCACGTCACCCTCGGCGTTGAACATGCGGTAGACGCCGGGGCTGTTCGGCAGCCGCTTGACGAATTCGCCGATCAGCTCGGCGCCGATGAGCCCGGTCTCGTTGAGGCTGCCGGCGTTCCAGTCGACACCAGCCGCAAGCGGGGCGGCGGCGGAAACGTCGCCTTCCACCTCGATCTCGTCTTCGCTCTCATCCGTATCGTCGTAGAGAACGCCGCCGTCCGGCAGCTTTCGTCCGTTCATTCCGTAATCTCCGCCACATCGGGCGTCTGCCAGGCAAGGTGCTGGCCGCCGTCGAGGGCAATCATCTGGCCGGTGATCGAGGGCGTGTCGTAAAGGAAGCGAATCGTTTGTCCGAATTCCTCCAGCGCCGGCCCTCGCTGCAGGATAAGGGCTGAGACCTGTGCTTGGAAGTCCTCCTGCGCTTGCCGTTCGCTCGGCATCGACGGGCCGGGGCCGATGGCATTGACGCGGATGGCCGGCGCCAACGCCTGGGCAAGCGTCTGCGTCGCCGTCCACAGCGCCGATTTGGAGAGCGTATAGGAATAGAAGCTGGGCCTCAGTGCCCAGACCCGCTGGTCGATGATGTTGACGATCAGCCCGGCGGCCTCGCCGGGCATCTGCTGCGCGAAGGCTGCGGCAAGGATCGAGGGCGCCCGCACATGCAGGTCGAAATGCAGTGCCCAGGTGTCGGCGTTGAAACTGCGCACGGAATCATTCTGGAAGATCGATGCATTGTTGACGAGCAGATCAAGCGGGCCGAGCGCTGCCGACGCCTTTGTGACCAGCTCGCTTGTTTCGCCGATATCGGTAAGGTCGGCCTTGAGCGCGATCGCCCGAAATCCCTTCCGCCGCAATTCCGCCGCCAACTCTTCGGCTTCAGCGAGGGAGCCGTTCGCGTGGATCGCGACGGAAAAGCCATTTGCAGCAAGGTCTTCGGCGATTGCCCGGCCTATTCTTTTAGCAGCCCCTGTTACAAGGGCCGAGCGAAGTCTTTTGTGGTTCAAAATCCTGCCTTCTAATCCCGCGAGTCTGTCTGCCGACTATATAGGCGCGGGCGGAGATTATATAAATAGGTCGTTGTGGTTGCGTCCGTGGGCGGGATATTCTATGTATTATTTAAGAATGCGATTTCTTAAAATAAGTATTTTAAGTTTAACCCTTCAGTAAGGTTAATGAAGTGTATGTTGCGACAAAGCAACATCGAATTTCGGCCATGCGGCAGCCACAATGATATCACAATTTGGCTCTTTCAAATCCGCATTTGAGTTCCAATTTCAGTCTCGATCCGGAAGGGACATCTGGCAATATCCCGCCAATGCTTCACTGATAGACAGATGATAAGCGGTGCGGGACTGAAAGGAGACTAAGTATGCGTGTACTCATTGCTGGCCTCATGGCCTCCGTTTTTGCAATTGCGGGCGTCTCGGCAGCTCAGGCGGCCGATGCCGTCGACCAGGTTCCGGAAGCACCGGTCGCCCAGGACGCTCCGGTCAAGCCGGCCGGCAGCTGGGAAGGTTTCTACCTCGGCGGCGCCGGCACCTATAACATGGGTGACTTCGGTTCCGACCGTCACACCTATGGTTTCGGCGGCCAGGTCTTCACCGGCTACAACTGGCAGCAGGGCCAGATCGTTTACGGCGTTGAATCCGATCTCGGCTACAGCGGCGACGACGTTTCCTCGGGCGGCGTCAAGAACAAGTATGGCTGGAACGGCTCCGTCCGTGGCCGCGTCGGCTACGACATGAACCCCTTCCTGCTCTACGGCACGGCCGGTCTCGCCCTCGGCAACATCAAGGTTTCCGACGGCACCTCGGACGAAAGCAAGACGAATTACGGCTATACCGTCGGCGCCGGCGTCGAAGCCTTCGTGACCAACAACATCACGACGCGCTTGGAATATCGCTACACCGACTACCAGAGCAAGGACTACGACCTCGACTCCGGCAGCTTCTCGCGCGGTTACGACGAGAACAGCGTCAAGCTCGGTATCGGCGTCAAGTTCTAAGCCGAACGGAATTATTCAAACATGGAAAAGCCGGGCACGTCGCCCGGCTTTTTGCTGCTCGCCTGTTGTTGCCAGGCGCTCAGGCCTGGGTCTTGAGTTCCTGATAGGCTGGGAATTTCTTTTCGAACTGCCGCAACCAGTCGATCAGCGGTGCATGATCGGCTTCCCACTGGCCCTTGAAGCGCAGATCGAGATAGCCGAGCGTGGCGGCCAAGGCGAAATGCCCGCCGTTGAGTTTCTTGCCCAATTTCGGCGGCTTGGCGCTCAGATGCGCAAGCCCGCTCGTCACCTTCTTCCATTGCCGGTCGATCCAGGGCTGGTGGATCTTTTCCTCATCGCGAAAACGCCGCTCATACATGATCGCCAGCAGGCAATCGCAGATGCCGTCGCAGAGCGATTCGAGGACGTCGGCATCCGTGCGTTTGCCCTTCTTGGAGGGATAGAGCTTGCCCTTCGCCAGCCGGTCGAAATAGTGCATGATCGCCACGCTGTCGAAGACCGAGGCGCCGTCATCGGCCAGCAGCGTCGGGATCTTGCCGAGCGGATTGTTCTCCACCAGGATCGCCGGCGCCGTATTGGTGTCGACCCGGATGGCGTTCAACTCGAGATCCAGGAAATGCGCGGCCATCCGCACCTTGCTGGAATAGGGGGAGGGCGGCGACCAAAGGAGCTTCATGAGATACCTGACGAGATTGTGAAACTGCGGCGGACTATTCCCGAACCGGGTTAATGGGTCAATCGTCCTTCACCGCCTTGGTCTCGCCGCGCAGCCAGAAGGCCCGGTGCGAGGCGAAGCGGTCCTGGGCCAGATGGTCCTTCAATGCTGGCAGCAGCTGGTGCAGCTCGTCCTTCAGCGTGAAGGGCGGGTTGACGATGACGAGGCCCGAGCCCGTCAATCCGGTGATGCCGCGGTCGCTCCGAACGGAAAGTTCGGCGCAGAGCATTTTCGGAATGTCGAGCGCCTGTAGCCTCTCGTGGAATTCCTTGATCGGCGCGCCCTTTTTCAGCGGGTACCACAGGCAATAGGTGCCGCCGGGAAAACGGCGATAGGCCTTTTCCAGCCCCTCGGCCAGACGCTGATATTCGTCCTCTTCCTCGAAAGGCGGATCGACGAGCACGATGCCGCGCTTCTCCTTCGGCGGCAGATGCGCGCCGAGCGCCAGCCAGCCGTCGAGCTCGGTGATGCGCGCATGGTGGTCGCCTTCGAACAGCCGGTGCAGCCTGACAAAATCCTCGGGATGCAGCTCCATCGCCGACAGCCGGTCCTGCGGCCGGAACAGCAGGCGCGCCAGTTTCGGCGATCCGGGATAGAAGCGGATGCCGCCTTCGGGGTTGAGTTCGCGGATGGCTGTCAGGTAGGGCTCCAGCAGTTCGGAAACCTGCGGTCCGAGATCGGCCTCCATCAGCTTGCCGATGCCTTCAAGCCATTCGCCGGTTTTCTGCGCTTCTTCGGAGGAGAGGTCATAGAGCCCGATGCCGGCATGTGTGTCGAGCACGCGGAAGGCGCCATCCTTCTTCTGCATGTAGCGGATCAGCCGCGCCAGCACGGCATGTTTCAGCACATCGGCAAAATTGCCCGCATGATAGATGTGGCGGTAGTTCATTTTCGGTGATGTCCGTATGAATTCGCGTCATGGGAAAGTTTGTGGCTTTTGGCCGTGCAAGGCTTGGAATATACAAATGCCATGAACATTGCGACCCCCATCCACGCCAAATCCCCGAAGCCGGACACCAGGGTAGGCCACACCGCCTGTCCGCACGACTGTCCCTCCACCTGCGCGCTGGAGGTCGACATATCCGAGGACGGCCGCATCGGCCGCGTCCGCGGGGCCAATGATCACTCCTACACCTCCGGCGTCATCTGCGCCAAGGTCGCCCGCTATGCCGAGCGGCTCTATCATCCCGATCGCCTGATGCATCCCCTGCGCCGCGCCGGCGCCAAGGGGGCAGGGCAATGGCAGCAGATTTCCTGGGACGATGCGCTGGATGAGATTGCCGAAGCCTTCGTGAAGGCCGAGGCGCGGGACGGCAGCGAGGCGATCTGGCCTTATTTCTATGCCGGCACCATGGGCTGGGTACAGCGCGATTCGATCGATCGCCTGCGTCACGCCAAGCGTTATTCCGGCTTCTTCTCCTCGATCTGCACCAATCCGGCCTGGACCGGCTTCACCGTGGCGACCGGCACGCTGCGCGGCCCCGATCCGCGCGAGATGGGCCGCACCGATTGCGTCGTCATCTGGGGCACCAATGCGGTCTCGACCCAGGTCAATGTGATGACCCACGCCATCAAGTCGCGCAAGGAGCGCGGCGCCAAGATCGTCGTCATCGACATTTACGACAATCCGACGATGAAGCAGGCCGACATGGCCTTGATCGTCAGGCCCGGCACCGATGCGGCACTGGCCTGCGCCGTCATGCACATCGCCTTCCGCGACGGCTATGCCGACCGGGACTACATGGCGCGCTATGCCGATGATCCCGCCGGCCTCGAAGTCCATCTGAAAACGAAGACGCCGCAATGGGCCGCCGATATCACCGGCCTTTCGGTCGAGGAGATCGAAGCCTTTGCCCGCCTCGTCGGCACGACGAAGAAGACCTTTTTCCGCCTCGGCTACGGCTTCACCCGCCAGCGCAACGGCGCGGTCGCCATGCATGCCGCCGCCTCGGTCGCCACCGTGCTCGGCTCCTGGCAATATGAGGGCGGCGGCGCCTTCCATTCGAACAACGATATCTTCCGCATGAACAATGCGGAACTGACCGGCCGTTCGATGAAGGATGCCGATATCCGCATGCTCGATCAGTCGCAGATCGGCCGGGTGCTGACCGGCGATCCGGTGGCGCTGCGCCATCGCGGCCCGGTGACGGCGATGCTGATCCAGAACACCAACCCGGCCAACATCGCCCCCGAGCAGCGCCAAGTCAAACGCGGTTTTGCCCGCGACGACCTGTTCGTCGCCGTGCACGAGCAGTTCATGACCGAGACGGCCGAGATCGCCGACATCGTCATTCCCGCGACGATGTTCGTCGAGCATGACGACATCTACCGGGCCGGCGGCCAGAACCATATCCTGCTCGGGCCGAAGCTGGTCGAGCCGCCGCCGACCGTGCGTACCAATCTCTTCGTCATCGAGGAACTGGCCAAACGCCTCGGCGTCGCCGATCGCCCCGGCTTCGGCTTTTCAGCCCGCGAAATGGTCGATCGCTTACTGGAATCGAGCGGCCTGCCGGATTACGAGCATTTCCTAGAACACAAATGGTTCGATCGTCAGCCGGCCTTCGAGGAGGCGCATTTCCTGAACGGCTTTGCCCATCCCGACGGCAAGTTTCATTTCCGCCCGGACTGGATCGATCAGCCGGCGCCGAACAAGCCGCCGGCGGCGGTCGGCCTGCTCGGGCCGCATGCCGAGCTTCCCGCCTTCCCCGATCAGGTCGATGTCATCGAAGTCGCCGATCCCGGGCATCCCTTCCGCCTCGCCACCTCGCCCGCCCGCAATTTCTTGAATTCGAGCTTCGCCGAGACCAAGACCTCGCGTCAGAAGGAGGGCCGTCCTGAGGTGATGATCAATCCGGCCGACGCCGAAGCCAACGGCATCGCCCATGGCGATCTCGTCCGAATCGGCAACAGCCGCGGCGATCTGCGCATCCACGCCCGCATCACCACCGACGTGAAGCCTGGCGTGCTGATCGCCGAGGGCCTCTGGCCGAACAAGGCGCATATCGACGGCGAGGGTATCAATGTCCTCACAGGCGCCGACCCGGTCGCGCCCTATGGCGGGGCGGCCGTGCACGATAACAAGGTCTGGATTCGCAAGGACGCAGCATGATGCAGCCGAAATCACGCGTGAAGATCGTCAGCGCGGAAACGCTGTCGAATGGTTGGACAAAGCTTAGCAGCTATCTGCTCGACTATATCGACCGCAAGGGCGCGACCCAACGCTTGAAGCGGGAGGTCTACCACCGCACGCACGCCGCCTGCATCCTGCTTTATGATCCGCAACGCGATCTCGTCATTCTCGTCCGCCAGTTCCGCCTTCCCGTCCATCTGAACGGCGATCCCGCCTGGATGATGGAGGTGCCGGCCGGCCTCCTCGATGACGATCATCCCGAACAGGCGATCCGCCGCGAGGCGATGGAGGAAACCGGTTACCAACTGCGCGACGCGCGTTTCCTCTTCAAATGCTACAGCTCGCCCGGCGCCATCACCGAAGTCGTTCACTTCTTCGTCTCGCTGATCGACATCGCCGACCGCGTGGCGGAAGGCGGCGGCCTGGACGAGGAGCACGAGGATATCGAGGTTCTCGAAGTCCCGCTCGATGAGGCAGCCCAAATGATCGAAAACGGCGAGATCTTCGACGCCAAGACGATCATGCTGCTGCAATGGGCCTTGTTGAACAGGAATAAGCTTCGATAGCGGGTGAGCGGTCTCGGGCAACCCGCCGGGTTGGGCTCAAGACGGTTTCGGTATCGCGGTTCTGGCGTTCGAAAAGTTCATACGTTTGTCACGAAGCGGTTCTATCCGCTGCGGTCTGTCAATCATCGATGCGGTCAGGAGAAAGCCCATGTGGCTCAGCAATTTCACCCTCGTTCTCCCCAACGAGGTGGTGAGTGAAGGTTCCGTGCGGGTTGAAGACGGCGCCATCGCCGAAATCAGGCCGGAGCGGGTCGCCGGGGCTGCCATCGATGGCGGCGGGCGGCTGCTGATGCCGGGCTTCGTCGATCTCCACGGCGACATGATCGAGCGCGAGATCGCGCCGCGCCCGAACGCGACGATGCCGATCGATTTCGGCATCCACGAGCTCGACAAGAAGCTGGCCGCCGCCGGTGTCACCACGGCCTTTGCCGCCGTCTCTTTCGCCACCGAAAGTGTTTACGGCCACGTCCGCTCGCTGGAGACCACCTCGGCGGTGATCGAGGGCATCAACCGCCTGCGCGATGATCTGCTGATCGACCACCGCGTCCACGCCCGCTACGAAATCACCAATGTCGGCGCCGCTGCCGCACTCGAGCGCCTGCTCAATGCCGACCAGATCGATATGGTTTCGCTGACCGACCACACGCCGGGGCAGGGCCAATACAACAACCTGCAAAGCTACATCCTCAGCATTTCCGAGCGCCGCGCCATCTCTGAGGATATGGCCGCCGAGATCGTCGCCAAACGCATCGCCATGCGCAGCAATTCCGAGATCGAGGCCAAGCTGAAGGAGATCGTCGCGCTGTCGCTGAAGCATAAGCTGTCGCTTGCCTCGCATGATGATGACAGTGTCGAGAAAGTCGCGGAAATGCACGATCTCGGCGTCACCATCAGCGAGTTCCCGGTGACGGCGCCCGCCGCCGAAGAGGCGCGCCGCCGTGGCCTCTGGACGCTGATGGGCGCGCCCAATGCGCTGCGCGGCCAGTCGATGTCGGGCAACCTCAGCGCCCTCGATGCCGCCAGGGCCGGCCTCTTGAGCGTCATAGCCGCCGACTATCACCCGGCCGCCTTTGTGCCCGGCATCTTCAAGCTCGCCGAGATGGTGGAAGGCGGCTTGCCTTCAGCCGTCGCCATGGCGACCGGCAACGCCGCCCGCTCCGCCGGCCTCTCGGATCGCGGCGAAATCGCCATCGGCCAGCGGGCCGATCTGGTGGCGGTCGAACCGGGTGAAGTCCATCGCATCCGCGCCACCTTCCGCGCCGGCCGCTTCGTCTATAGCGACGGCACCCTGCATCCGCTGCGGGCGCTTGCGGCGTAGCTTTAATTGAACTTGATTGCCGTCGGTTGAGCAGCGTGCAAACGATAGCGAACCCATGGCTCGAATTGCTTCAAGGCCATACTTCAACCAGGGCAGCCGTTTGCTGTTGCGTAGGGCGAACGTATGCCGTGCGCTAGCCAGCCTCACTGCACTCCGAACTCGATAAAATCGTCTATGCTGGGTTAGCGAACACTTCAACTTTCTCGTGCATCGTTCGGCGATTTCAAGATCAACGAGGCTGTACTTAGTGACCATTTTTGGCCAATCTCGGCTTACACGCATCACCTATGCCGTGCTGCTTCTGCTCATGTTCTGCTTCGACTTTGCAAAGGACCCGATCCAGCGCCTCATTGTGGCCGAACAGGATCAGGCGGCGCGCGAGCTAATGGCGCCACGCCCGGCAAGCAGCGTAGGGACCGCCGTCGGAGGAGAGGTCAGCGGCAAAAACATGCCGCTGATGTTCAAAGGCCAGGAAGAGTTGGTGAAGCAGATTGCAGCCTCCGGCCGCAAGCCGACGGCGGAGGATATGGAAAATCTACGTGCTATGGCCGCCAAAGGGGCAATGCAGATGACGTTGGGCGTCGGAGCGGGCGACGCCGAAACTGCCAAGCTCGTCGCCCGCCGATCCTTCTTCGAAACGCTATACATGGTTGCTGCGATCGCGATGACAGCGATTACAATTGTAGGCCTGCTCTACATCGTATCAGGTCGCCTTCGCGATATTGGCTGGCCTCAATATCTGCTCTGGGGGCTGCTTGCGCCCGTCTTCTTGCCGAAGTTTTTGGCAATTCCCCTGCCGGCGCTCGCGATCCAGGGGATTACCTTTTTCTTCTACGGCGTCCTTCTCGTTCTTGCCTTCATTTCTGGTGAGGACTCCAGCCCGCCCACTCGTTACAAATTGGCCCAGTCGCCGACTCCGGCCAAACGTCGGCCGGGTCAGTTCGGACGACTTGGCACGCAGTAGATGTAGCGGCTCGCTAAGCAGTATTTGGATTGACCTGCCCAGCCGGTTTAGGGGCTGTCGGCAAGCCGCCGCTCGTCGCTTCCATGCAGTTGAGCGTCGGCCTACCCCGGCCAGGTCAGAAGAGGCATTGCAGTCATAAGGTGATCGATGGAGAGGCGACAAATGCCGATCATAAAGTGTAGCGGCAGCATTCCGGAGTCGTTCACGACCAGAAGAGGGCTACTTACGTCGTTCGGAGCGTTGGCATTGGTCGGTTGCCAGGGTGCAACTACGTCGGTTCGTTTCAAGGTCATCGCATCTGCGATCATCGATGGCCGACCGGTCGAAAGTTCATCAGTGATGGAGATCACCTATTCTAAGGTGACGCACAGCCTGATCGGAAATGGTGGCGCAACACGGCTCTATGGCGAGGCCTTGATTTTTGATCTAGACGGAAAAGGTACAATTTACATCTTGCCAACCCAGCATGATCCGAACAACAGTCTTACCCAAGTTTACGAGGATGGCATCCTAGCAACCTTAGAGATAAGGAATAGCATAGGCTCGCTGTCTGATGCAGATTTTGCGAGCCTGCGCAGCGCAAATGGGCGGTATCCATTCAAGTTGAAAACGAGCCGGCTGCCGGTAATCGTGTCGTTCAAGAACGAGAATGATCCAAAAACTATATTTGAGATTCAGCCGGGCGAGATTGGTCGATACTTTTCAGGCGTGCAGTTTACGGGTCTCGATATCGCGATTACGACCGACCGGCTAACTTATAAATTACGAAAACGGCTTCCCTGGCTCGATACCACTATTGCACCGCGAAAAATTTTTGCGCGCGATCCTCCAGGCGCTCTGCGGCCTTATAGGGAATTGCCGTTCAGTTACGTGATTACGCCAGCCGACTTCTTTGGAGACGCTAGCCGATGACAGAGATGCCCTTTGCCCCGAAGAGTTGGCTGCGTTAGTAAAATGTTTAGAAGAGCCCTTGTGGCTCTGTACCCTAACAGCGGTCGCCGATCAGCGAGATGAGCTGGGCCTTGGGCGCAACGGCCGAAGCCTCGGCGCCGATGGCCTTGCCGCCTTCCATCGTCACGCGGCCTTCGGCGAAGAGCCGCAGTGCCTGCGGATAAATCTGGTGTTCGACGGTCAGCACGCGCGCGGCAAGGCTTTCGGCCGTGTCGCCGGAAAGGACAGGCACGGCCGCCTGGCCGATGACCGGCCCTTCGTCCATGCCTTCGGTGACGAAATGCACGGTGCAGCCGGCGATGCGCATGCCGGCGTCGATGGCGCGCTGATGAGTGTGGAGGCCCGGAAACAGCGGCAGCAGGGAAGGGTGGATGTTGAGCATCCGGCCTTCGTAACGCTGGATGAAGGTCGGCGTCAGCAGCCGCATGTAGCCCGCCAGGCAGAGGATATCGGGGGAAAGCTCATCAAGTGCGGAAAAGATCGCCGCCTCATGCGCTTCCTTGCTGGCATAACCCTTGCGGGGAAAGGCGTAGGTGGCGATGCCTTCGGCGGCTGCCTTGGCAAGGCCGCCGGCCTCAGCCTTGTCGGAAATCACGCCGACGATTTCGGCCGGGTAATCGGCGGCCTTGGCGGCCGCAACCAGCGCCATCATGTTGGAGCCGCCGCCGGATATGAGGACGACGACGCGTTTGCGCTTCGCGCTCATATGGCAAGCGTGCCCTTATACACCGTGCCGGCAGCACCCTCGTCGCGGGCGATCATGCGGCCGAGCGTGACCACCGTCTCGCCCTCGGCCTCGAGGGCAGCGGAAACGGCGGCGACATTCTCGCCGGCGACGACGGCGATCATTCCGACTCCGCAGTTGAAGGTGCGCAGCATTTCCTTGGTTTCGACGCCACCCGTCCTGGCGAGCCACGAAAACACCGTGGGAACCTTGACGGCGGCAAGATCGATCTCGGCCGCCAGATGCTTCGGCAGCACGCGCGGAATATTCTCGGGGAAGCCGCCGCCGGTAATGTGGGCCAGCGCCTTGATGGCGCCGGTCTCGCGGATCGCCTTCAGCAGCGGCTTCACATAGATGCGGGTCGGCTCGAGCAGCGCTTCGCCGAGCTTCTTGCCTTCGGCGAACGGCGCCGGCGCATCCCAGCCGAGGCCGGACAGTTCGACGATCTTGCGCACCAGCGAGAAGCCGTTGGAATGGACACCGGAGGAGGCGAGACCGAGGATCACGTCACCCTCGGCAATATCGCCGGAGGGAAGCAGCTTGCCGCGTTCGGCAGCTCCGACGGCAAAGCCGGCGAGGTCATAGTCGCCGGAGGAGTACATGCCGGGCATTTCGGCGGTCTCGCCGCCGATCAGCGCGCAGCCGGCCTGCCGGCAGCCGGCGGCAATACCGCCGACGATCGCAGCACCCTGGTCGGGGTCGAGCTTGCCAGTGGCGAAATAATCGAGGAAGAACAGCGGCTCGGCGCCCTGGACGACGAGATCGTTGACGCACATGGCGACGAGGTCGATGCCGACGGTGTCGTGATAGTCCGCATCGATGGCGATCTTCAGCTTGGTGCCGACGCCATCATTGGCGGCGACGAGAACCGGATCGGTAAAGCCGGCGGCCTTGAGGTCGAAGAGCCCGCCGAAGCCGCCGATCTCGCCATCGGCGCCGGGGCGCCGCGTCGAGCGCACCGCCGGTTTGATCTTCTCGACAAGGAGGTTGCCGGCATCGATGTCGACGCCCGCATCGCTGTATGTCAGGCCGTTTTTCCCAGACTGGCTCATGCTGGTCTCCGATGGCTATTTTCAGGCGGCTAACATGCCGCGTCATCTGCCGGTCGCAATTGCATGACAGGGGCTTTTATGCAAGCGCCGCATGGCAAAAGCCCCCAATTTCCCGCGTCTTCAACCGGCCTTTCCGGGATTTGCCGCGACAGGGTTGACCATCTTTGCGCCTGCATCCTATGTGCTGAATGGCCGCGTCGGTTCGAATGCGGCGTTTGGCGGCGGAAAGCGATCAGCGGGGAAGCGATGCCACAGCAAGTCAGCGGCAACAGTCTCAAGCGTCAGATTTTCTTCTGGCTGGGCGTGCTCGCCTTCTTCATCGTCTTTCTCTATGTCTTCAGCTCGATCCTGCTGCCCTTCATCGCCGGCATGGCGATCGCCTATTTCCTCGACCCGGTGGCCGATCGGCTGGAGCGTCTGGGCCTCAGCCGCATGATGGCGACGGTCGTCATCCTGATCGCCTTCGTCATCACCTTCGCGCTGGCGCTGATGATCCTCATTCCCGTGCTCGTCAGCCAGTTCAACGACTTCGCCGAGCGGCTGCCGGGTTATATCAGCCAGCTGCAGCAGTTCATCGACAGCTCGAAAAACTCGCTGCTGCCGGACTGGGTCAGGAGCCAGGCCGGCACGATCAAGGACAATTTCTCAGGCATCCTCTCCGAAGGCATGGGCTTCCTGACCGGGCTCTTCGCGCAGATCTGGAATTCCGGCAAGGCGATCGTCGACGTCATATCGCTGCTCGTCGTCACCCCCGTTGTCGCCTTCTATATCCTGCTCGATTGGGACCGTATGGTCGCCAAGGTCGATCAGTGGATCCCGCGCGATTATATCAGCGACGTCCGCCAGATCGCCAGCGAGATCGATCAGGCGATCGCCGGCTTCATCCGCGGTCAGGGCTCGCTCTGCCTCATCCTCGGCATTTATTATGCCGCCGGCCTGTCGCTCGTCGGGCTGAATTTCGGCCTGCTGATCGGGCTCTTTGCCGGCATGATCAGCTTCATTCCCTATGTCGGCTCGCTGGTCGGCCTGGTTCTCGCCGTCGGCGTGGCGATCGTCCAGTTCTGGCCGGATTATCCCTGGATCGGCCTGGTGCTCGTTGTCTTCTTCAGCGGCCAGTTCCTGGAGGGCAACATCCTGCAGCCGAAGCTCGTCGGCTCCAGCGTCGGACTGCACCCGGTCTGGCTGATGTTTGCGCTGTTTGCCTTCGGCGCGCTCTTCGGTTTCGTCGGTCTTCTGGTCGCCGTGCCGGCTGCTGCTGCCGTCGGCGTCCTTGTTCGTTTCGCGCTTTCACGCTACCTTCAGAGCGATCTTTATTTTGGCGGGTCATCAGGCGACCGCGCCCGGAAGACGAAATCAGTTTCCAATGAATGACGTGAAGAACGCTGATCCGAAGCGCAAGGCCGGAGAGCAGCTGCCGCTGGTCTTTTCGCACGATGCCGCCAGCGGGCGTGACGACCTCCTGATCTCGGAGCGTCTTGCCGCCGCCGTGTCGATCGTCGATGCCTGGCCGGCATGGCCGTCGCCGGTTGTCGTGCTCGCCGGCCCGGTCGGTTCGGGAAAATCGCATCTCGCCCGCATTTGGCGGGAGCTGAGCGGCGCCGTCGACATCCATCCCGAGCTTGGCTCGGACGCTGCCGTTATTGCCGCCGCCGGCCCGGTGCTGTTCGAGGATGCCGACCGCCTCGGCTTCAACGACAATGCGCTCTTCCACGTCATCAACAGCGTGCGCGAAAACGGCACCAGCCTGTTGATAACCAGCCGCCTCTGGCCGATCTCCTGGCCGGTCTTGCTGCCGGATCTGCGCTCGCGCCTGAAAGCTGCGACCGTCGTCGAGATCGGTGAGCCCGACGAGGCACTGTTGTCGCAGGTGATCGTCAAGCTCTTCGCCGACCGCCAGCTTTATATAGATGACAAACTCGTGCTCTATATCGTCAACCGGATGGAGCGGTCGCTGAATGCCGCCCAGACGATCGTCGAAAGGCTGGACCGGCTGGCCCTGTCGCGGGGTACGAAAATCACCCGGTCTATGGCTGCCGAAGTATTGAATGAATTGGGAAATTCGGAGCCGGCCGATTGACTGTCACAGTTCCGTCGTGAAACTGATATAATTGCCTTCGGCGATTGAGAACGGGGTAGACCATGGATAGTGCCGTCGCAGAGCATCAGGAACTCACTCCGGAAACCAACGACAACACGCCCCCGCTGGAAGAACTGCTCAAGAGCCCCGAGCGCTTCATCAACCGCGAATTCTCCTGGCTGCAGTTCAACCGCCGTGTCCTGGAGGAAACGCTGAATACCGAGCATCCGCTGCTCGAGCGCGTCCGCTTCCTGTCGATCTCGGCTGCCAACCTCGATGAATTCTTCATGGTGCGTGTCGCCGGCCTCGAGGGCCAGGTGCGCCAGAACATCGTCATCCGCAGTCCCGACGGCAAGACGCCGGCCGAGCAGCTCGATTCGATCCTGCAGGAGATCGACCATCTGCAGATGGAGCAGCAGGCCTCGCTGGCCGTCTTGCAGCAATATCTCGCCAAGGAAGACATCCTGATCGTGCGCCCCGGCGCCTTGAGCGATGCCGATCGCCAGTGGCTGGCCACCGAATTCGAACAGGCGATCTTCCCGGTGCTGACGCCGCTGTCGATCGATCCGGCCCATCCTTTCCCGTTCATTCCCAATCTCGGCTTCTCGATCGGCCTGCAACTCGTCAGCAAGAACGGCCGCGAGCCGATGACGGCGCTGCTGCGTCTGCCGCCGGCGCTCGACCGCTTCGTCCGTCTGCCGGACGATGGAAACACTATCCGCTACATCACGCTTGAGGATGTCGCCAACATCTTCATCCATCGGCTCTACCCGGGTTACGAGGTGCAGGGTTCCGGTACCTTCCGCGTCATCCGCGACAGCGATATCGAAGTCGAGGAAGAGGCCGAGGATCTCGTGCGCTTCTTCGAAACGGCGCTGAAGCGGCGGCGTCGCGGTAAGGTCATCCGCATCGAGACCGACTCGGAAATGCCGGCCTCGCTGCGTCAGTTCGTCGTTCAGGCGCTGAATATCCCTGACAATCGCGTCGCCGTTCTGCCGGGCCTTCTGGCGCTGAACACCCTGTCCGAGATCACCAAGGCGCCGCGCGACGATCTCAGGTTTCCGTCCTACAATGCGCGATTTCCCGAGCGCGTCCGCGAACATGCCGGCGACTGCTTCGCCGCCATCCGCGAAAAGGACATGGTCGTCCATCACCCCTATGAATCCTTCGACGTGGTGGTCCAGTTCCTTCTCCAGGCTGCGCGCGATCCTGACGTCCTGGCGATAAAGCAGACGCTTTACCGCACCTCCAACGACAGCCCGATCGTCCGCGCGCTGGTCGACGCCGCCGAGGCCGGCAAGTCGGTGACGGCACTGGTCGAGCTCAAGGCCCGCTTCGACGAAGAGGCGAACATCCGCTGGGCGCGCGATCTCGAGCGCGCCGGTGTGCAAGTCGTGTTCGGCTTCATCGAGCTCAAGACCCACGCCAAGATGTCGATGGTCGTCCGCCGCGAGGAAGGCAAGCTCCGGACCTATTGCCACCTCGGAACCGGCAACTACCACCCGATCACCGCGAAGATCTACACCGACCTGTCCTATTTCACCTGCAATCCGGTCATCGCCCACGATATGGCGAACATCTTCAATTTCATCACCGGCTACGGCGAGCCGGAACAGGGCATGCAGCTTGCGATTTCGCCCTATACGATGCGGCCGCGCATCCTGCGCCACATCGAGGAAGAAATTCAGCATGCCCGGAACGGCGCTCCGGCAGCAATCTGGATGAAGATGAACTCGCTTGTCGACCCCGACATCATCGACGCGCTCTATCGCGCCAGCCATGCCGGCGTTGAAATCGATCTCGTCGTACGCGGCATCTGCTGCCTGCGCCCGCAGGTGCCCGGCCTTTCCGAAAAGATCCGCGTCAAGTCGATCATCGGCCGCTTCCTCGAACACAGCCGCATTTTCTGCTTCGGCAACGGCCATGGCCTGCCGTCCGACAAGGCGCTGGTTTATATCGGTTCGGCCGATATGATGCCGAGAAATCTCGATCGCCGCGTCGAGACCATGGTTCCGCTGACAAACCCGACCGTTCACGAGCAGGTCTTGTCACAGATTATGCTCGGCAACGTGATTGACAATCAACAAAGCTACGAGATATTGCCCGACGGTACGTCCCGGCGCATGGAAGTGCGCAGAGGCGAGGAACCGTTCAATGCGCAGCTGTATTTCATGACCAATCCGAGCCTGTCGGGCCGTGGTGAAGCTCTGAAGTCCAGTGCGCCGAAGCTGATCGCCGGCCTGCTCGAAGGCCGCAACAACAAGTAAAACTGGACCTAGATGGTTGAATCTGAAGCCCAGGGGCGCCTTCCGGGGATCGCCCCGGTCTCCGTCGTCGATATTGGATCGAATTCCATTCGTCTTGTCGTCTATGAAGGCATGTCCCGTTCGCCAACCGTCCTGTTCAACGAAAAGGTTCTCTGCGGCCTCGGCAGGGGCATAGCCCTGACCGGCAAAATGGATGAAGCCAGCGTCATCAGGGCTTTGGCGTCGCTGCATCGTTTCAAGGCTCTGTCCGACCAGGCGCGCGCCGCCACCATGTATGTCTTGGCGACGGCCGCCGCGCGCGAGGCGAGCAACGGTCCCGATTTCATCCATCAGGCCGAAACCATCCTCGGCCGCAAGGTCCGTGTGCTCTCGGGCGAGGAGGAGGCGAAATTCGCCTCGCTCGGCATCATCAGTGGCTTCTTCAATCCCGATGGCATCGCCGGCGATCTCGGCGGCGGCTCGCTTGAGCTCATCGATATCAAGGGCAAGGAGTTCGGCAAGGGCATCACCCTGCCGCTCGGCGGCCTGCGCCTGTCGGAATATGCCGGCGGCTCGCTCTCCAAGGCCCGTACCTTTGCCCGCAAGCAGGTGAAGACGGCAAAGCTCTTGTCGAAGGGCGAGGGGCGCACCTTCTACGCCGTCGGCGGCACCTGGCGAAACATCGCCAAGCTGCATATGGAGATGACACATTATCCGCTGCACATGATGCAGGGTTATGAAGTCTCGCTCGAAGCGATGATGCTGTTTCTCGAACAGGTGGTGACCGCGCGCGATTCCAAGGAGCCGGCGCTGCAAGCCGTGTCCAAGCATCGCCGTTCGCTGCTGCCCTTCGGCGCCGTCGCCATGAAGGAAGTGCTGAGCGCGATGAAGCCGTCGGTGATTTCCTTTTCGGCGCAGGGTGTGCGCGAGGGATATCTCTATTCGCTGCTGTCGGAGGGCGAGCGCCGTCTCGATCCGCTGCTTGCCGCTGCCGGCGAACTGGCAATCCTGCGGGCCCGCTCGCCCGAGCATGCCCGCGAGCTGGCGGAATGGACCGGCCGGATGATGCCGCTCTTCGGCATCCAGGAAACCGAAGAGGAAAGCCGTTATCGCCGGGCCGCCTGCCTGCTTGCCGATATTAGTTGGCGCGCTCATCCCGATTATCGTGGCCTGCAGGCGCTGAACGTCATCGCCCACTCTTCCTTCGTCGGCATCAGCCATCCTGGCCGCGCCTTCATCGCGCTGACCAATTATTACCGTTTCGAGGGCTTGCACGACGACGGCGCCACCGGCCCGCTGGCGCAGATCGCCACGCCGCAGCTCATCGAGCGCGCCAAGCTGCTCGGCGGCATGCTGCGCGTCGTCTACCTCTTCTCGGCCTCGATGCCCGGAATCGTCAAGAACCTGACCTTCCGCAGATCGTCGAACCCGGACCTCGACCTCGAATTCGTCGTGCCGCCGGAATACCGCGATTTCGCCGGCGAACGCCTGGACGGACGATTGCAGCAACTGTCGCGGCTGACGAACAAGAGGCTGGCGTTTTTGTTCGAGTAAGGTGGTGCTTGCTCCCTCTTCTCCCCAGCGGGGAGAAGGTGGCCCGAAGGGTCGGATGAGGGGGCCGCACGGCACACCATGTAATTATTGCCTTCGCTTGCGCTCAGTGCATTCGCGGCTTTTGCCGCTCACCCCCTCATCTGCCTGCCGGCATCTTCTCCCCGCTGGGGAGAAGGGGAATGTGGCGGCGCCGAATGCCTTCTTCACTCGTTAGAAGCCCGAGGGAACGAACGAGACGGCTGCTTACCTCCTCACGCATGTTGTCCAGGCAAAAAGGGCGCCGCTCGCGCACCGCCCTTCCTGTTCAAGTATCAGAACCCAAATCACTTCGCGCTCAAAAACTCCCCAACCTCCAGCAGGCTGAACTCGTTATTGTCGGCCTTGTCGACGGCGCGGCCGGCGGAGAAGGGCAGGTTGTTGTCGTTGCCGATGATGATGTGGGTGGCGTCGACGCGGTCGACGTTTTCGATCGTCACGAAGGGCATGTCGTAGACGCCGTCCTTGGCTCCGGCCTTCTTCTTGTTGTCGGGGTCCTGGATATTCAGAAGGTCGATATAGCCGATCTTGCGGACGGCCTTGCCGGCATTGGCGTCGTTGAACTCGATCTTGTAGACGCGCTTCAGCTCGGCAGGCGCCTCGAAGCAATCCGGCTTCGGCTGCTTCGGGTCGGCGCAGGCCTTGTCCTTGGTGCCGGCGCCGCTGTCACGCTCGATGACGAGGGCGGTCGTGTCGTCGAGCATGTTGAAGTCGCCGATCGACACGCCCTTGTCCTCGAACGGATAGAGCCAGCTGCGGCCGGTCCACTTCTTGGAGGCGAGGTCGAATTCGATGATGCGGACGGCGGTGTGGCCGTCAACCGTTTCCATCTGGCCGTCATCCTTGTAGATGGCGCCCTCGAGCAGGCCATAGAGCTTAGCGCCGTCCTTCGACATGGCGAGGCCTTCGAAGCCGCCGGAGCGCTTCAGGTTGAAGACCGGCATCTTCGCGGCCGGGTTGCCTGGAGGCTGGATCAGCGGATTGTCGGGCGAAAGCACCGGCTTGCCGTCGAGCGTCGTTGCGATGACGTCGGTCAGGTGGCCCTCGGTGTCGATTTTCAGAATGTAGGGGCCGAATTCGTCGCCGAGCCAGAAACCGTCGGCAACCGGCTGGATCGATTCGATGTCGAAATCGGCGCCGGTGAGGTAACGCGTATCGGTGCCTTCCAGCACGATCGGGAAGGGGGCGATCTTGTTCGGATCGGAAAGGAAGAGGTTCTTGACGACGTCGGCCTTGTTGGCCGCCCAGTCGAACTTCATCTGGTGCAGGAAGAGCATGGAGTCGGAGGAATTGGCCTTCGAGCCGAAGCCGTTATCCGTGAGCGTCCAGAAGGTGCCGTCAGCCATCGTCTTGATGCCGGAGAAACCCTGGACCGCCTGACCGTCGAAGGGGAGCTTCAGATCGGTGACGCGGGCGCCGTCCTTGCCGGGAACGGTGCCGAGCGCTTCGGTGCGCTTGCGGTCCGGCGTCGTGAACTTGCCTGAGTGCTTGAGGAATTCAGGAGCGTCGGCCGGAGCCGGAACCAGGGTGTTGGCAAGCAGGATTGCCTGGCCGGCGAGCTTCGCCGGAAACTGCTGCTGGTCGGCCGAAGCGGAGGCGGCCATCAGGATGAAAAGCGATACGGAAGCAAAAAGGACGTTCTTCATAATATCCCCATGGAACGGATGCCAATGGCTTCCGCTTAGCAGGGCTTCCGTGTCAGCGAATTGACGGTTGGGTGAAGCTTTGGTGACGGGTGGAAATGCCGTTGCTCAGCCGTGCAGAATGACTGCCGGCGTGTTCAGCACGGTCACCGCGCGCGAGGAAAGCGCCATGACGCCGAGCGCCTGGCCGCGCCCCTTGACGGCATGGGTGCCGAGATCCTCGCAAGCGATATCGTCGGGAAACTCCATGCGCCGGGCAAGCTCGGAGGAGATCAGCACCGGCCGGTTCAAGCTGCGGCAGAGGGTTTCCAGCCGGGCGGTGGTGTTCACCGTATCGCCGAAATAGCTGATTTTGTGATGATCGACGCCGATTTCGGCGGTGATGATCTCGCCGCCATGAAGGGCGGCCCGCAGCTTCGGCACCTGTCCGTAGCTTTTCCGCCAGCCGGCGGCATTGGCTTCGATATCGGCGAGGATATCGAAGATGCAGCGCACGCAGCGCGCATTTTTGACGCCGCGGGCAAGTGGCCAGGTGATGATCGCCGCATCGCCGACATAGTCGTTGATCATGCCCTTGTGGCGCCGAACCGGCTCGGCGAAGGTCGCAAACAGCGAGCTCAGCAGCTGCTGCGCGCGGAGGTCGCCGTGCTTTTCGGCAAAAGCCGTCGAATCGACGAGATCGATGAACAGGAAGACACGCTCTTCCCTGACCGGATTGCGATAGCGGCTGACCAGCATGCTCAGGAAGACTTCGCGGCCGAGCAGTTCCCGCACGCGCAGAAGGAAGATCATCGCCGAGCAGACGGCAAGCGCATAGAGGAAGACCTCGTAAGGCATGATGACGAGATCGAAGAGCGAGGGCGGCTTCAGCATGCCGATCGCCCAAAGCAGCAGGCCGCCGCAGGCAAAGCCGATGCTCATCAGAATCTCGTAGATCACCAGCTCGGTGATGATGAAGGCGAACGTCGGCAGCTTCTGGATGCGCCTGTAGAGTCCGCGGAACAGCACCTTGCGCTCGAAGGCGATGATCGGCATGCCGATGAACAGCGCAAAGATCGCCCCGATCACGGGCGTCTGATTGGAGTAGAACATCAGATCATAGACGACGCCGCTGGCAGCCAGAACGATCGTGATCAAGATCCAGTTCTGCGTCGGAGATATTTCCCGCATGCGGCGCTTCGCCCGTAATGTTTCGTCCAGCCATTGTTTCAGCTGGGAAAAAAGCGTCAAGCGAATTCGCTGCGGCACCGTAGCGCTTGGAAACCGCCTGTCGGGCCGATGCGCTACAGGCTGACGGTTTCGACCTTGCGGCCGACGAAACGCAGAGCGATCTGACCCTGGATAAGCTGCAGCGCCGGCTCGCCGAAAAGATCGCGTCGCCAGCCGTTGAGGGCCGCGACTTCGGCCTTCTCGCCCTCGGCGGCGATCCTGTCGAGATCCTCGCTGTTGGCGATCACCTTCGGCGCCACGCCGTGTTTTTCCGAAATCAGCTTCAGCAGCACCTTCAAGAGTTCGACGGCAGCAGCAGCCCCTTCGGGCGCCTGCGCCTGGCGCGGCACATGTGGCATATCGGCCTTCGGGAGAGCGAGTGCTGCGTTGACGGCCTCGATGACGGCGGCGCCGGAAGTCGAGCGTTCCCAGCCTTTGGGAATGGTGCGCAGCCGGCCGAGCGCCTCAGTATCCTTAGGCTGCTGCTGGGCGACCTCGTAGATGGCATCGTCCTTCAGCACCCGCGAACGCGGTACGTTGCGGGCGCGGGCCTCGCGTTCGCGCCAGGCGGCGACATATTTCAGGATCGCCAGCTCCTGCGGCTTGCGCAACCGCATCTTCAGCCGCTGCCATGCATCGTCGGGATGCAGGTCGTAAGTTTCGCGCGCCTCGAGAATGTCCATTTCCTCGGAGAGCCAGGAGGTGCGGCCTTCGCGATCGAGTTCCGCCTTCAGCGACAGGTAGACGTCGCGCAGATGGGTCACATCGGCCAGCGCATATTCCAGCTGCTTGTCGGAGAGCGGCCGGCGGCTCCAGTCGGTGAAGCGCGACGACTTGTCGATATGGACATTCTTGATGCGGCTGACCAGCTGATCATAGGAGACGCTGTCGCCGAAGCCGCAGACCATCGCGGCGACCTGCGTGTCGAAGATCGGATGCGGAATGAGATTGCCGCGATTGAAGATGATTTCGATGTCCTGGCGGGCCGCATGAAAGACCTTCAGCACCTTCGGATCGGCCATCAGCTCGAAGAAGGGGGCGAGATCGATGCCCTTGGCCAGCGGATCGACGAGCACTTCGGTTGTCGGGCTTGCCATCTGGATAAGGCAAAGCTCCGGCCAGAAGGTCGTCTCGCGCAGGAATTCGGTGTCGATGGTGATGAAGTCGGACTTGGCCAGCTCTTTGCAGGCGGCCGCCAAATCGGCGGTGGTTTCGATCATATCATTTCATTCGCAAGGAAAAGGTCGGTTGAACCTTCCTTCTCCTTTCGCTTCGATATGTCAATACAACAGCATAAGCTTCGCGCATCGCTGGCTAAGAATTACGTCCGAACTGCGGCGAAGCCGCCTCAGCTCACTCTGACGTAGCTGGTCATCCCGGTCTTCTGGTGCTCGATGATATGGCAATGCAGCAGCCAGTCGCCGGGATTGTCGGCGACGAAGGCGAGCTGCACCTTCTCGTCGGGCTGGATGAGATAGGTGTCCGACACCAACGGCATCACCTGCCGCGTCGAGGAGGAGATCACCGTGAAGCTCATTCCGTGTAGATGGATCGGATGCGCGTGCGGCGTGACATTCTCCAGATTGAAGACATAGCTCCGGCCGAGCTTCAATTCCGCCAGCGGCGCCGTCGGATCCGGCGTGTCGCCCGGCCATGGCACCTTGTTGATCGCCCAGAAACTGTAGCCGAGTGTGCCGCAGATGCTCTCGGTGGCGGTATTCTCGGCGGTGGCGCTCAGCACCAGCGGGATCTCTTCGGCAGTGGAAAGGTCGGCCTTCGCCACCGGATTTTCGGCAAGCGGCCCGAGATCGCCGATCTCGCGCTTCAGCGATGGCCCGATGGCGCGCAGGCTGGCGATCGTCTTCGGCGTGGTGCCGCGGATATCCTCGAGCGTCGCGACAGCGCCTTCTCCATCCGGCATGCGCACCGCAAGATCGAGCCGCTGTCCCGGTCCGATCTGCAGCAGGTCGAGGGGAAAACGCTTCGGCACCGGATTGCCGTCGATGGCGATGACGGTCGTATCGGCGCCTTCCACCTTCAGCGAGAAGATCCGCGTCACGTCGGTGACCGCGATGCGCAGCCGCACCAGCCCGCCGGCCGGCGCGTCATATTGCGGCTCCTGACGCCAGTTGGCGGTGCGCACCGTGCCGTAGGTGCCGGACTTGGCCGCGTCGCGCGGTCGGAAAGCGGCGATGAACTGCCCGTCTCCGCCAAGCCGCCAGTCGCGCAGGTTCAGCACCACCTCCGCATCGAACTCAGGATCGGCCGGATCTTCGACGACGATGACGCCGGTCATGCCGTGACCCATCTGCGTCAGCGTATTGCAATGCGGATGATACCAGAAGGTGCCGGCATCGGGCGGCGTGAAGGCATAGTCGAAGCTGTCGCCGGTATAGATGTAGGGCTGCGTCATGAAGGGCACGCCGTCCATGCGGTTGTCGATGCGAAGCCCGTGCCAGTGGATCGTCGTCGGCTCGTCGAGCCCGTTTTTCAGCCGCGCGGCGTAAGGGCGCCCCTTCGTCATCCGGAGAACCGGCGGCATGCCGTCATGGCCCCAGCTCATGATATCCCGGGTCGGTCCCGCCTCGGTCAGCACCGCCTCGGTCTTAACCGCCGCCAGCAGCTGCGGCTCGGGTGCTGCCTCAGCGGGCCCGAATTTGCCGGCAATGCCGATGCCGACGCCATAGGCGCCCGCGACGGCGGATGCCTTGAGAAGATTGCGGCGGGTCAGGAGGGGCATGCGGGCGCTCCACAGTGAGAATGCCGATCCTTTTAAAGTTGACCGGCTTCTTCATCAATACGGGAAGCGCGGCCAAACTGCCGCAGCATACGGGCCGCTGCGTTACCACAAACGCGTGCCAAACGCGTGGGCGGCACGCGCCAAGCCTTGACAAATCGGAGCGTCCATGCGCTTTTCCGCCCGATTTTCTTGTCGGCGCTTGAGGGTCTTTGAACCCTTGCTGCCGTCTTAAGCCACATTCCAGGATTTGAGATCATGCATCGCTATCGCAGCCACACATGCGCCGCCCTCCGCAAGACGGATGTCGGCTCGACCGTCCGTATCTCCGGCTGGGTCCATCGCGTCCGCGACCATGGCGGCGTTCTCTTCATCGACCTTCGCGACCATTACGGCATTACCCAGGTGGTTGCCGATCCGGACAGCCCGGCCTTCAAGATGGCCGAGACCGTGCGCGGCGAATGGGTGATCCGCATCGACGGTCTCGTCAAGGCCCGCACCGAAGACACCGTCAACAAAACAATGGCGACCGGCGAGATCGAGCTCTACGCCCAGGAGATCGAAGTGCTTTCCGCCGCCAAGGAATTGCCGCTGCCGGTCTTCGGCGAGCCGGATTACCCTGAAGACGTCCGCCTCAAATACCGCTTCCTCGATCTCCGTCGCGAAACGCTGCATAAGAACATCGTCAAGCGCACCCAGGTCATCTCGGCGATGCGCCGCGAAATGGGCAATGTCGGCTTCACCGAATATACGACGCCGATCCTGACGGCCTCCTCGCCGGAAGGCGCGCGCGACTTCCTCGTGCCCTCGCGCATCCATCCCGGCACCTTCTACGCCCTGCCGCAGGCGCCGCAGCAGTACAAGCAGCTGCTGATGGTCGCGGGCTTCGACCGTTACTTCCAGATCGCGCCCTGCTTCCGCGACGAAGACCCGCGCGCCGACCGCCTGCCGGGCGAATTCTACCAGCTCGACCTCGAAATGAGCTTCGTCGAACAGGAGGACATCTGGGACACGATGGGCCCGATGATGACTTCGATCTTCGAAGAATTCGCCGAAGGCAAGCCGGTGACCAAGGAATGGCCGCGCATCCCTTACGACGAGGCGATCCGTAAGTACGGTTCCGACAAGCCGGATCTGCGCAACCCGATCGTGATGGAAGCGGTGACCGAGCATTTTGCCGGCTCCGGCTTCAAGGTCTTCGCCGGCATGATTGCCTCCAATCCGAAGGTTGAGATCTGGGCGATCCCGGCAAAGACCGGCGGCTCGCGCGCCTTCTGCGACCGTATGAATGCCTGGGCGCAGAGCCAGGGACAGCCCGGTCTCGGCTACATCTTCTGGAAGGAAGAAGAGGGCAAAATCGCCGGCTCCGGACCGCTTGCCAAAAACATCGGCGAGGAGCGTACCGAGGCGATCCGCACGCAGCTCGGCCTTGAGGCGGGCGACGCCTGCTTCTTCGTCGCCGGCGAGCCGTCCAAGTTCTACAAGTTTGCAGGTGAGGCCCGTAACCGCGCCGCCGACGAACTGAACCTGATCGACCGCGACCGCTTCGAGCTGTGCTGGATCGTCGACTTCCCCTTCTTCGAATACAACGAGGAAGAAAAGAAGATCGACTTCGCCCACAACCCGTTCTCGATGCCGCAGGGCGGCCTCGATGCGCTGCTGAACCAGGATCCGCTTGGCATCAAAGCCTACCAGTACGACGCGGTCTGCAACGGCTTCGAAATCGCCTCGGGCTCGATCCGCAACCAGTCGCCGGAAACCATGGTCGCCGCCTTCGAGAAGGTCGGTCTCAGCCAGCAGGACGTCGAAGACCGCTTCGGCGGCCTCTACCGCGCCTTCCAGTACGGCGCGCCGCCGCATGGCGGTGCTGCATTCGGCATCGACCGTATCGTCATGCTGCTCGTCGGCGCCAAGAACCTGCGTGAAATCTCGCTGTTCCCGATGAACCAGCAGGCGCAGGATCTGCTGATGGGCGCGCCGACCCCGGCAACCCCGACGCAGCTGCGCGAACTCTCGATTCGGCCGATCCCGCCGGTCAAGAAGGACTGAGGATCGTCCGATCCCGAATGTGAAAAGCCCGGCGACCGTTCAGGTGTCGTCGGGCTTTTTGCTGTCGCTCACAAGGCCGCGTAGATCGCCTCGCGCAGATCGACCGTGAACTTGCCCCACATGCCCTCCAGCGTCGTGTTCGTCAGCGCCACGACGGTTATCCCGTTGACCGGATCGATGAACCAGCTGTGGCCGTAGACGCCGCCCCATTTCACCGTGCCCTTGGGGAAGGGGACGCCTGCCTCGGCCGGATCGGTGATGACGGACCAGCCGAAGCCGAAGCCCGAGCCGGGTTCATACCGCTGGCGGTGCCCGCCGGCCTGGTCGGTCATCATCATCGCAACGGTGTCGCTCGAGAGCAGCGGTGCGCCGCCCCTGCGGATGGTTTCGAGCACGGCCAGAACGTCACCAGCCGTTCCCGCCATGCCGCCGCCGCCCGAATGATAGGAGGCGGGATCGAAGATGCGCTTCGGCGCGAAGCGGATCGGACCCATCAGCGACATCACCAGCGCATTTTCGCCCATCAGCGCCGGTTCCGGTGAAGCGTTCATATAGGCGGCGGCGAGCCGGCTGCGGTCACGAACCGAAAACGCCGTGTCGGCAATCCCGAGTGGTCTTGTCACCAGTTCGGCGACGGCCTCAGCCAACGGCACGCCGGTTTCCGCCTCGATGACGCCGCCGATAACATCCATGGCAAGGGAATATTGCCAGTCGCTGCCTGGCGCGAAACGCAAGGGCACACTGGCGATCCGCCTGAGATTTTCGGTGAGCGCCAGTCCCGACTGGTCGAGGCCGTCGGAAATACCGGCGCGGATATAGGGACCACCGTCCTCTTCTGAGAAACTGTAGCCGAGGCCTGATGTATGGGTCAGCAGATGGCGAATACGAATGGTCGCCTCGCTGCCGTCGGGCAGCTTTGGCCGGAATTCCGGCAGCCATCTGGTCACCGCGTCGTCAAGGTCGATTCTCGCCTGCTCGACGAGCCGCATCGCGGCGATGGTGACGATCGGCTTGGTGATGGAGGCAAGCCTGAAGATCGTATTCTCGCGCATTGCCAGGCCGTTTTCGCGGTCGGCGAGGCCGGCTGCGCGCCGGTGAATGATTTCTCCGTCGCGGGCGACGAGCACGACCGCTCCGACCAGCCGCCTGTCGTCGAGCGCATCTGCAATTGCCGCGTCGACGCCCGCGGAAAGCAAGGAATTCTTGTTGGCATGTGTCGTTTCGAGGGGAAGACTCATCAGATCAAACCTTCTATAATCACAATGACCATTCCTGAATTAGATAGATCAGGCGAAATTTCTAGAGTGATCGTTGTGAAAAATAGTCCAGAGATGAAAAATCCTTCCGCGCGCCGCCGCGGCCGCCCGCCAGCCTTCGATCGCGAGACGGTTCTCGCGGCCGCCCGCGAGACCTTCTGGGCGCATGGATACGAAGGCGCCTCGATCGCCGATCTCACGACCGCCATGGGCATCACGCCTCAAAGCCTCTATGCCGCCTTTCACTCGAAGGCCGATCTCTACCGCGCGGCGCTGGAGCAATATAGAGCGCTGGGCGCCGGAACCTTTTCCGCGCTCGGCGAGCCGATCGACACCGTCTCTGCCTTCGAACGGATATTGCGGGGCTCGGCGGCGATATTTTCGGCGCCGGAACATCCGAAAGGCTGCATGATTTCGACGGCTGCATTGAATTGCGCCAGCGAGAACGACACGATCGCCGACCATGTCGCGGCGCTGCGTCGTCGGTCGCTGGATACTTTTGCGGCAAGGATCGAGCGCGGCATCCGCGAGGGCGACATGAGCGCGGAAACGAATCCGCGTGCGTTGGCGCGATTCCTCGGCGCGATCGTTCAGGGCATGTCCGTGCAGGCAAGGGACGGCGCATCGCTTGAGGAATTGCTTGAGATCGCGACCCTCGCCATCGCAGAACTCGCCCGCCACCGCGTTTGAAAACGAAAGGCCCGGCGGTGCGAACGGCCGGGCCTTCCATCGCAAGAGTGAAGCGATCAGTCGTTAGCCGAAACCTTGACGCCGAGCACTTGCGGCAGCGTGTTCGGAGCGCCCATGGCAGCACCGACGATCGTCGGGAAAGGCACCGGCTTTTCAGGAGCGGCCTTGACGGTCAGGCTCTTCGGGTCGTCGAGGAAGGTGTTGACCGCAGCCGAAACGGCGTTCTGCAGTTCCGGGATGTTGAGCTGCGCCAGCATGATCGGCGTCATCGCCTTCAGCGAATCCGCCATCTGCTTACCCGACATGTTCTGCTGCGAGCCGGCATAATCAAGCGCGCGCTTGGTGATCGAGGCATCGTCGAAACGCACCTGCGCCGCCTCGAAGGAAAGCTGCTGCATCAGGCCGAGCATGGCGAGGCCGAGCGCCTGCTGCGACTGCTCCTTGTTCGGGTTGGTTTCGGATTCCTTCATCGCATCCTGCATCGATTTCATGAAGGCCATCGTGTAGCCCGAAATCTTGAAGCCGAGATTCAGCTTGCCGACATTGGTGAAGTCGAAGGCAAATTCCGAAATGTCAATCGTGCCGGGGGCGAGTTCCCAAGCGCCCTTCATGGTGATGTCGCCCTGGACGTGCTGCAGGGCGAGCTTTTCGATCGCATCCTTGCTCTGCGCATCCTCGGTCTTGGTGAGATCGGCCTTCATGCTTTTGAAGGCGCCGTCGAAATCGAAGCCGGATTCGTCTTCGCGCAGCGTCAGGTTCATGTTGCTTTCGAGCAGCGAGAACACTTCCGCACCGTCCTTGACCACCTTCACCGGGCCAATATGCGCGGTTTCGTAGAGCATCATGGTGTCGAGCGTGTCGCCGCCCGGCGTTGCCGGCACGGAGATGCCGGCGAGCGTCAGCTCTTGCGCCGTCACGGTGACGCCGTCCTGCGTCTTGTTAATGTCGGGGAAGGCCGCTTCTTCGATGTAATAGCCGCCGTCCTCGTCTTCTTCGACGCCGGAAAGGGTGATTTCGCCGATGGGCAGGCTTTCGCTGCCGGTCGGCTTGACGGTGACATTCTTCAACGTAACGGTCGTGCCGTCGATATCGACGCTTTCAGCCGCAATCGTCCCACCCTGGGCGGCATAGGCGGCATTGATCTTCTTCAAGAGATCGGTGCCGTCGAGAGCGAAAGCCGAGCCGGCGAGCGAGAAAAAGGCGGCGCCCGACAGCATCAGCCGCGTTGTCCGGTAAATGTTCATGGGGTGATTCCTCTGGTGGCGTGTGGCGGTTGGAAATCTGCAGTTACGCTACTACGGATTGGGCCTGCTTTATATTTGCGGACTTCTAAATTTCCGTTGAAGGGAACGGCAAACGAAGTCCAAATTGCGGCCGCACGTTTGTCTCATCCTTTGATGTCGGTGCCAAGACTTCATCCACAGCTGCAATGGCCTGGATTCCTTGCCCGCCAGCCTCTTCTGGGCTAGTCAGAACCTATGGGACAAGAGATTTTGCCGCCTTCCGGCGGAGACGACGACAACATCCAGCCGGTCGACCTCAAGGCGGCGCTCGAACAGCGCTATCTCGCCTATGCGCTGTCGACCATCATGCACCGCGCTCTGCCAGACGTGCGCGACGGGCTGAAGCCCGTCCATCGCCGCATCGTCTACGCGATGAACGAGATGGGGCTGAGGCCGACATCGGCCTTCAGGAAATGCGCAAAGATCGTCGGCGAGGTGATGGGTAATTACCATCCGCACGGCGATCAGTCGATCTATGACGCGCTTGCCCGTCTCGCCCAGGATTTCTCGCAGCGCTACACGCTGGTCAACGGCCAGGGCAATTTCGGCAATATCGACGGCGACAGCCCCGCCGCCATGCGTTACACCGAATCGAAGATGACGGCAGTCTCCGAACTGCTGCTCGAAGGCATTGATCAGGATGCCGTCGATTTCCGCGACACCTACGACGAATCGAATTCCGAGCCGACCGTCCTTCCCGGCGCCTTCCCGAACCTGCTCGCCAACGGCTCTTCCGGAATTGCCGTCGGCATGGCGACCTCGATCCCGTCGCACAATGCCCACGAGCTTTGCGACGCGGCGCTGCATCTGATCAAACATCCGGATGCGACGGTCGAAAAGCTCGTCGAGTTCATTCCCGGCCCGGATTTCCCCACGGGCGGCATCATCATCGACAGCCGCGACAGCATCATCGAGAGCTACCGCACCGGCCGCGGCGGTTTCCGCGTGCGGGCGAAATGGCAGACCGAGGATCTCGGCCGCGGCGGCTACCAGATTGTCATCACCGAAATTCCCTTCCAGGTGCAGAAGTCGCGGCTGATCGAAAAGATCGCCGAGTTGCTGATTGCCCGCAAGCTGCCGCTCCTGGAAGACATCCGCGACGAATCGGCCGAGGACATCCGTGTCGTCCTGGTGCCGAAGACCCGCAGCGTCGATCCGACGATCCTGATGGAATCGATGTTCAAGCTGACGGAGCTGGAAAGCCGCTTCCCGCTCAACATGAACGTGCTCTCCATGGGCCGCATCCCGCGGGTCATGGCGCTGAACGATGTGCTGAAGGAGTGGCTGGATCACCGCCGCGAGGTGCTGCAGCGCCGCTCGCGCTTCCGTCTGGCGGCGATCGAAAGGCGCCTCGAAATCCTCGGCGGCCTGCTGATCGCTTATCTCAACATCGACGAGGTGATCAGGATCATCCGCGAGGAGGATGAGCCGAAGCCGGTCATGGTGGCGCGGTGGGATCTCACCGACAATCAGGTCGAGGCGATTCTCAACATGCGGCTGCGCTCTCTGCGCAAGCTCGAAGAGTTCGAGATCCGCAAGGAGTTCGACGAACTCACCAAGGAAAAGGGCGAGATCGAAGCGCTGCTTGCCTCCGACGACAAGCAGTGGCAGACGGTCGCCTGGGAAATCGGCGAGGTGAAGAAGAAATTTGCCAAGGCGACCGAGGTCGGCCGCCGCCGCACCCAGTTTGCCGACGCACCAGAAGCCGATGAGCAAGCCATCCAGCAGGCGATGATCGAGAAGGAACCGATCACCGTCGTCATATCCGAAAAGGGCTGGATCCGCGCGCTGAAGGGCCATATCGCCGATACGGCGACGCTGACCTTCAAGGAGGGCGACGGCCTGAAGATAGCCTTCCCGGCGCAGACGACGGACAAGATCCTGATCGTCACGACAGGCGGCAAGGCCTTCACGCTTGGTGGCGACAAGCTGCCGGGCGGTCGCGGCCACGGCGAGCCGCTGCGCATCATGGTCGACATGGACAACGACCAGGCGGTGCTGACCGCTTTCGTGCACGATCCCTCGCGCAAGCAGCTGATCGTCTCCACAGCCGGCAACGGCTTCGTCGTTGCCGAGGCCGAGCTGCTCGCCAATACGCGCAAGGGCAAGCAGATCATGAACGTGGCGCTGCCCGAGGAGACGCAGCTGCTCGTGCCCGTCGGCGGCGATCATGTCGCCGTCGTCGGCGAAAACCGCAAGCTGCTGGTCTTCCCCTTGGCGCAGGTGCCGGAAATGTCGCGCGGCAAGGGCGTGCGTCTGCAGCGCTACAAGGATGGCGGCATCTCAGACGTCCGCTGCTTCGCGATATCGGACGGCCTCGTCTGGGAAGACAGCGCCGGCCGCACCTTCACGAAGAACAAGGACGAGCTTGCCGAATGGCTGTCCGACCGCGCCACCGCCGGCCGCACCGTGCCGAAGGGCTTTCCGCGCAGCGGCAAGTTCGCCGGCTAATGCATGTCCCCCGGACGTGTACAGCGGTTCCGGAACGACATCCATAAAAATTCCATGCTCGTCTCTTGGCGGGCGCTGGAACTTCTCTATCTCAACGCTGTTACCCAAAAGAAGAGAAGGCCGGTCCGTGGGCGGATGGAACGGCTATGGCACGCGCGCTTGGAGAAGGCGCGCGCCGTTACCGGAGGAAAATCGATGCCCGCCAGCACCATCAAATTGCATGTTTGCCACACCTATAGAGTGCCGCCTGCTGTCGTGTACGACGCCTGGCTCAACCCCGAAATCGCCCGCCGCTTCCTGTTTGCCACCGATGACGGTCACGTCATTCGCGCCGATATCGATCCGCATGTCGGCGGCCGTTTTTTCATCGTCGACCGCCGCCCGACCGGCGACGCCTTTCACCAGGGGGTCTTCCTGGAGCTGAAGCGCCCGCAGCGCATGGTCTTCAGCTTTTCCGTCGAGGACCACGACCACAATTGCGACCGCGTCGAAATCGACATCGAGCCGCTCGGCGGCGGCAGCCGACTGACGCTGACCCACGAAATGTGCGCCGAATGGGCCGAACATGAGGAGAAGACCCGGCAAGGTTGGGCGTACGTGGTCGAAGGGCTTGGCCGTGAGCTGGAGCAGCAGCAGATGAAGGCTACGGGTTGAGCGGCACGCTGAAGTCGCGAAGGAAGCGGGTCGCGTCAAGACGTTGAAGCGGCCCCGCTTTTCGATGAAATTTGAACCGCTTTATTCCGCCAGCTTTTTCAACGCGACCTTGTACTTGTCTACGAAATTTCGTGCCGCTTCCAGCTGACGAGGGAAATCCTCATTGACCGGCTTCATATTGATGCCGCCGTTTTGCAGCTTCACTTCCAGTGAATCACCCGTCTTCAATCCAAGACGGGCCAGAACTTCCTTAGGGATAATAATCCCCTCGGAATGACCGATCTTGCGGATTGTAACGTTCATCGCTTCGTCCTCTGTGTCAGAACGGAGTATCACATGGTGGTAAGCAGGCGACAACGCCTATTCCGCCAACGGCCTGCTGCTTCCCCGCGCCATCCAGAAACAATGCCCGGCGATCGCCGCCATCAGGATTCCGCCGCCGATGAGTGTCATCGTCGCCGGCGTTTCCGAAAAGATCAGCCAGACCCAGATCGGGGCGAGCACGGTTTCGAGCAGGTAGAACATGCCGACTTCAGGGGCGGAGAGGTAGCGCGGCCCGGTGGCAAGGCACCAGAAGGCGACAGGCATCACGATGGCGCCATTCAAGAGGATCCAGCCCGGATGGGCGATGGAAAGCCCTGACGGCAGAGCTTGCGCGAGACCGAGCGCGGCCGGCAGGATGGCGGCAAGCAGCGGCACGAAGCCCATTTCCCGGCGCGAAGCCCGCCCGATCGTGATGGCTGCGGCAAGAATAAGCGCGCTGAGAAGTGCCATGGCATCGCCGAAAAAATGCCCGCTGGATAGCCCTTCGCGCACGATCAGTCCGACGCCGAGAATCATGAAGAACATGGCGATCAGCGTTGCGGCCTGCGGTCTCTCCTTGAGGAAAATCCACGAAAGAAGCGCCCCGAACATCGGGTTGAAGGCGACGATGAAGACGACATTGGCCGTGGTCGTGTTGAAGATGGCCAGCACGAAGGTGAGGGAGGAGAGGCCGTAGAGCAGACCGGCGAACAAGCCGGGCCGCCCCGGGACGAGGATCGGCCATTTGCCAGAGGCCAGGCGCATCGCGCCAAGGATGACGAGCGTGGCGAGGACCGTGGCCGCGCTTCGCATCCCCAATACCGACCAGATGTCGCCACCGCCAAGACGGACGAGCGGAATATCCATGGAAAGCGCCAGCCCGCCGATCGCCGTCAGCAGCAGACCCTTCCGATGATCGGAAAGAGCGGTGGGGAACATTTAGTCGTGGGGACTCTCGGGCATGGATGAGGGATCGAAACGTTCCCAGCCGCGTGGGGTCAGATGCTCCTGCGGCTGGAAGCGTGTCTTGTAGTCCATTTTTCGCGACCCTTGAACCCAGTAACCGAGATAGACATGTGGCAGGCCGAGCGCCTTCGTACGCCTGACATGGTCGAGAATCATGAAGGTGCCGAGCGATCGCCGCTCGATATCGGGGTTGAAGTAGGAATAGACCATCGACAGCCCGTCGCTCATCGTGTCGGTCAGCGCAGCGGCAAGCAGCTCGCCCTTCGGTCGCTGCTCCAGCCCGGAGCCTTCTTCACGCCGGCGGTATTCGACGATTCGCGTGTTCACATGCGTGTCCTCGACCATGATCGCATAGTCGAGCACGGTCATGTCGGACATGCCACCCTGCTGGTGGCGATAATCGAGATAGCGGCGGAAAAGCGAATATTGCTCGCTGGAAGGCTGGGCCGTGAATTCGGTGGCGATGACGTCGGAATTGGCGGCAAGCACCCGCTTCATCGATTTCGTCGGCTCGAATTCCTGGGCGAGAATCCGTACGGAAACGCAGGCGCGACAGGATTCGCAGGCCGGGCGGTAGGCGATGTTCTGGGATCGGCGGAAACCGCCCTGGGTCAGGATGTCGTTCATCTCGGCGGCGCGCGGGCCCACCAGATGGGTGAACACCTTACGCTCCATCTCATGCGGCAGATACGGACACGCAGCCGGAGCCGTCAGATAAAACTGCGGGGATGGCGTTGTCTGCGTATTCATCTGTCGCGGAAATTTCCTTGTCGAGACTGTGCTGTTTCTTGACAGCATGACCTAAGAATAAAAAACGTCAACAGCGGGGCGGTTCTTGCCCTTCATTTCGGTCTTCTAATTTTAGATATGGAGCGTTGGCGCGCCCGGGCAAAGAGAAAGCGGAGACTTTATTTCGTCTCCGCTGAATGGCTTAGCCGTGGCCTCGGTCCAACGCTCAGGCGGTGCGAACCGTCGCCGTCCCGACCAGCAGGTCATGGATGAGACGGCTGCGCTCGGTGAACAGGCCGGCAAGCAGAATGAGCGGCGTCAGCACCGAGTTGAGGATCCAGAACAGCGCCAGATGCACGATCGCCGTCAGGAAGTCCATCGGCCGGCCGTCGACGCGCACGATGGCGATGCCCATCGCGCGCATGCCGAGCGAGGCCTGGCTCCGCCCGCCGACGGTCAGGCCGAAATAGATGCCGGCGACGATGACGAAGAGGGCAGGGTAGAGCAGGAAGCCGAGCCCGAGCGTGACGATCGACAGAAAGAACAGCACGATCCCGGCGGGGATGCAGAGCAGCAGCACGATAAGATAGTCGAGGATGAAGGCGAAGACACGGCGGCTCAACACGCCGCTATAGGCGCGCCAGTCCTCCGGTGCGGCATAAAGCGGATTGGGGTTGTAGCTCATCTCAATCTCCTGCGGAAAAGCGATGCCGCTGATATGGTATCGGCAGTGGGAAATACAATATTTCTTCCTAGATGCGGATGTTTCAGGCCGGATTGGCCTGAAACATCCGCATCTAAATCGAAGAAATAGAGCATGATGTCGCCCGAAAACCGCGTACACTTTTCGGCATCATGCTCGCAATCACCGCTTGGCGAGGATTTTCGCCACCTCGATCGCGAAATAGGTGAGGATGCCGTCGCATCCCGCCCGCTTGAACGACAGCAGCGTTTCGAGCATCGCCCGTTCGCCGTCGATCCAGCCGTTCATCGCCGCCGCCTTGATCTGCGAATATTCGCCGGAAACCTGGTAGGCGAAGGTCGGCAGGCCGAATGCCTCCTTCATCCGCCAGCAGATGTCGAGATAGGGCAGGCCGGGCTTGACCATCAGCATATCAGCGCCTTCCTCGACGTCGAGGGCCGCGTCGCGGATCGCCTCGGTGCCGTTGGCCGGGTCGATATAATAGGTCTTCTTGTCGCCCTTCAGCAGCCCGCCCGTCGAGATCGCCTCGCGATAGGGGCCGTAGAAGGCGGAGGCGAATTTCGTCGCATAGCTCATGATGCCGACGCCCTGGTGGCCGGCGGCATCGAGCGCCATGCGGATTGCGCCGATGCGTCCGTCCATCATCTCCGACGGTGCGATGATGTCGGCGCCGGCATCCGCCTGCATCACCGCGGCCCGCGCCACCTGATCGACCGTCTCGTCGTTGACGATCTCTCCGTGTCTCAAGATTCCGTCATGGCCATGGCTGGTGAAGGGATCGAGCGCGACGTCGGTGATAACACCGATATTGGGCACCGCCTTCTTGATCGCCGCCGTCGCCTGATTGATCAGATTGTTGGCTTCGAGGCTGTTCGAGCCGGTCTCGTCGCGCAGTTCCATTTCGATATTCGGAAAGGTGGCGAGCGCCGGAATGCCGAGGCTGGCCGCTTCGCGCGCCGCTTCGACGGCCTTGTCGATGCTCATGCGGTTGACGCCCGGCATGGCCGGGATCTGATCGACGATGCCGGAACCCGGCACGATGAAGATCGGCCAGATCAGGTCGTCGACCGTCAGCCGGTTTTCCTGCACCAGCCGGCGCGTCCAGTCTGCCTTGCGGTTGCGCCGCATGCGGCGATGGCCGGTGATGTCGTCGACGAGATGCGTCCTATCCTGCATGATATCTGCCCCTGGCCCATTCCATTTATCGGAGCGCTCATTATCATGACGCCTCGAAAATCCAAACCGGGCGATTGGCCGCGGCGGAAAAACCTCAGGCTTATAAACCCGCAATCATTTTTCTGCGTTACGCGCGAACGCGATATGATAGAGCGTCGTTGGTACGTCGTCAGATGTGCGGCGCTCTTTAACAAGCTGCAACCCCAAACCGATGTCTGCGCTATGGAAACCGATTCCCCGACGATACCGAAACGCACGCTGGCGGATATACTCTTCATTCTCTTCCTGAGGCTGGTCGCCGTTTCGTGCTTCTGGTTCGGCCTGCAATATTGGGCGATGCTCGTCGGCTATTCGCTGGTCGGCGCCGGCCGCTTCGATCTTTTGAGCCTGCCGTGGAAGGTGGCGAGCACCAGTCTTGCCGTGCTTTTTCCCGTCGCCTCCCTCGGCCTCTGGCTGACCGTCTCCTGGGGGCCGGTCATCTGGGTGCTGGCGGCCGGCGGGCAAATCCTGATGTATGGCCTGCTGCCGGATATTTTCGGCCCGAACAAGCTGATCATCCTGCTGCATCTGATCGTCGCCGTCGTCTACTGGATTTTCCGCCTGCTGCTCTGGCTGGAAAAGCGCCGTCATCGCCGCCAGGTAAGTGTTGATTTACCCTGAGACAACGTGGGGTTTCCAGTAAGGCTCCGTTAAGCCTGCGGTTTAAGTCGAATTTTATATGTATTCGATAGGGTCTCACTCAAGGCGGGAAGAAAACGACACCGCCAAACAAACAGTGAGGCAGTCAATATGAACACGAAAATCAAGCCGCAGGCGGTATCGAACTTCCGTGACCAGCAGGACCAGGGCATCCGTGATCTTTACATGGAATCCCTTCATCTTGTTGAACGTCTCCACCGCCGTCTTCTCGACGTCATCAAGGACGAATTCGACCGTCAGGGCCGCAGCGATGTCAACGCCATCCAGGCGCTGCTCCTTTTCAACATCGGCAATTCCGAGCTGACCGCCGGCGAGCTGCGCTCGCGGGGCTACTATCTCGGCTCCAACGTTTCCTACAACGTCAAGAAGCTGGTCGATCTCGGCTTCATCAACCACCAGCGCTCGCGCATCGACCGCCGATCGGTCCGCATCAGCCTGACCGAAACGGGCCAGGACATTGCCGAAACGGTTGCCAAACTCTACGAACGCCACATCACCTCGATCGACAAGGTCGGCGGCATCGGCACCGACGAGTTCACCCAGATGAACAAGCTGCTCCAGCGTCTTGACCGCTTCTGGAACGATAGCATCATGTATCGCCTCTAAGACCCTGGACCTCCATCAGGGTTGCAGAAAACCGGACGTGTCCCTGCGCGTCCGGTTTTGCCGTTGGCGCTGCGTGGCATCTTTGCAACGCAAGGGAGGCAAGCATTATCTCCCGTATCCAAGCCGTTTTTTAGCCGTTATTAACCGCCACGGTTTAGCCCGTCATATGGTTCGTTGTGTCGTGTTTCCGCTAGCCGGGTCGTCGGTCTTTCGGCCGGCAACACGAATTGGCCATATTGGTGTGGCAGCGGAAGGCTTAACAACCGGCGCTTTCAATGGACCGATCGAAATTGTCAGGCTGTCGCATCGCAAACTTGTGATGGGGCAAGCGGAAAGTTTTGATGTGCCGGGACAACAAATGCACAGAGATCTGCGTTAAGGCGCAGGGATATCGCAAAGAGCCGCGGCTTCTCTTTATCGCCGCATTCAGTGGTTGGGACTATGTCGAAGAAAAACGGAAATGAAGCTCTCTCGCGCCGCGCTTTCCTTGCGTCCGCGGCAACGGTTGGCGTAAGCGCGATTGCCGCGCCGGCCTTCGCGCAATCGGCGATCGATACGCTGATCAACGCGCCGCGCCGCGGCAACTGGGACGACCAGTTTGACGCCAAGGCGGCTTCGCGCACGGCAAGCGCCGTCGTTTCCAACACGCCGATCCTTGGTCCCCAATCGCTCGCCAGCGCCCAGCAGGCGGTCATGCAGTATCAGCAGATCGCGGCCGCCGGCGGCTGGCCGGAGGTCAATCCCGGTGACCAGAAGCTGCAGCTCGGCGTCAGCCATCCCGCAGTCCAGGCGCTGCGCCAGCGTCTGGCGATCACCGGCGACCTGCCGCGCGAGGCCGGCATGTCGAGTGCCTTCGACTCCTATGTCGACGGCGCCGTCAAGCGCTTCCAGGCCCGCCACGGCCTGCCGTCCGATGGTGTGCTCGGCGAATTCACGCTGAAGGCGATGAACATCCCCGCCGATGTCCGCCTACAGCAGTTGAACACCAACATCATCCGCTTGCAGACGTTCCCCGAGGATCTCGGCCGTCGCCACGTGATGGTCAACATCCCCGCCGCCTATGTCGAGGCTGTCGAGGATGGCACTGTCGCGACGCGCCACACCGCGGTTGTCGGCCGTCTCAGCCGTCCGACACATCTCGTCAATTCGAAGATCTACGAGGTCATCCTCAACCCCTACTGGACCTCGCCGCGCTCGATCGTCGAGAAGGACATCATGCCGCTGATGCGCAAGGATCCGACCTATCTCGAAAAGAACGCCATCCGCCTGATCGACGGCAAGGGCAACGAAGTCGCCCCCGAGACCATCGACTGGAACGGCGAGGCGCCGAACCTGATGTTCCGCCAGGACCCCGGCAAGACCAACGCCATGGCCTCGACGAAGATCAATTTCTACAACAAAAACGGCGAGTATATGCACGACACGCCGCAGCAGGGCCTGTTCAACAAGCTGATGCGCTTCGAATCCTCGGGTTGTGTCCGCGTCCAGAACGTGCGCGACTTGTCGAACTGGCTGCTGCGCGAGACCCCCGGCTGGAACCGCCAGCAGATGGAGCAGGTAATCGCAACCGGCGTCAACACGCCGGTCAAACTCGCCACGGAAGTTCCGGTCTATTTCGTCTATATCTCCGCCTGGGGCATGCCGGACGGCATCGTCCAGTTCCGCGACGACATCTATCAGATGGACGGCAATGCCGAACTGGCGCTCGATACCACGGCCGGCATGGAACAGCCGGCCCAGTAAACGCCGGCCTCTGCATCGTATCTTCAAACCGCGCCCTCCCGGCGCGGTTTTTTTTATGCCGGGGGAAGGTGACCGCCGGTTCTTAGTTTTGCGCTGTCGCAAAATGACGGGAGCGCGCGCTTTGCTCAGCAAATGTCGTTCTTCGTATTGCCCTTGCCCCGGCGGAAGGCTAATACCTCAGCGCATTCCAGTTGAGGAGCCCGCCCATGACCAATGCTTCTACCGAATCCTTCTTCAATCGCCCGCTTGCGGACGTCGATCCCGAGATTTTCGGCGCGATCGGAAAGGAACTCGGTCGCCAACGGCACGAGATCGAACTGATCGCTTCCGAGAACATCGTCTCCCGCGCCGTGCTGGAAGCCCAGGGCTCCATCATGACCAACAAATATGCCGAGGGTTATCCGGGCAAGCGCTATTACGGCGGCTGCCAGTTCGTCGATATCGCCGAGGAGCTGGCGATCGAGCGCGCCAAGAAGCTGTTCGGCGTCAACTTCGCCAACGTTCAGCCGAATTCCGGCTCGCAGATGAACCAGGCCGTGTTCCTGGCGCTGCTGCAGCCCGGCGATACCTTCATGGGCCTCGACCTGAATTCGGGCGGCCACCTCACGCATGGTTCGCCGGTCAACATGTCCGGCAAGTGGTTCAACGTCGTCTCCTACGGCGTGCGCGAAGGCGACAACCTGCTCGACATGGATGACGTTGCCCGCAAGGCCGAACAGCACAAGCCGAAGCTGATCATCGCCGGCGGCACCGCCTATTCCCGCATCTGGGACTGGAAGCGTTTCCGCGAAATCGCCGACTCGGTCGGCGCCTATCTGATGGTCGACATGGCCCACATCGCCGGCCTCGTTGCCGGTGGCCAGCATCCGTCGCCGTTCCCGCATTGCCATGTCGCGACGACCACGACCCACAAGTCGCTGCGCGGCCCGCGCGGCGGCGTCATCCTCACCAATGAAGAGGATCTGGCCAAGAAGTTCAATTCGGCCGTCTTCCCGGGCCTGCAGGGTGGTCCGCTGATGCACATCATCGCCGCCAAGGCCGTCGCTTTCGGCGAGGCGCTGCAGCCGGAATTCAAGGACTACGCCGCCCAGGTCGTCAAGAACGCCAAGGCGCTGGCCGAAACGCTGATCGCTGGTGGCCTCGATGTCGTCTCCGGCGGCACCGACAACCATCTGATGCTGGTCGACCTGCGCAAGAAGAACGCCACCGGCAAGCGCGCCGAGGCAGCTCTCGGCCGCGCCTACGTCACCTGCAACAAGAACGGCATTCCCTTCGACCCGGAAAAGCCCTTCGTCACTTCCGGCGTGCGCCTCGGCGCGCCGGCCGGCACGACCCGCGGCTTCAAGGAAGCCGAATTCCGCGAAATCGGCAATCTGATCGTCGAGGTTCTCGACGGCCTGAAGGTCGCCAATTCGGATGAAGGCAACGCTGCCGTCGAAGCCGCCGTGCGCGGCAAGGTGGTCAACCTCACAGACCGCTTCCCAATGTATGACTACATGGGATAAGGAGTAGCGATGCGCTGCCCCTATTGCGGTTCGGAAGATACACAGGTCAAGGATTCGCGCCCGGCGGAGGACAACACGTCCATCCGCCGGCGGCGTATCTGTCCGGATTGCGGCGGCCGCTTCACCACCTTCGAGCGCGTGCAACTGCGCGAGCTGATGGTCATCAAGAAGACCGGCCGCAAAGTACCCTTCGACCGCGACAAGCTGGTGCGCTCCTTCGAAGTGGCGCTGCGCAAGCGCCCTGTCGAGCGCGATCGCATCGAGCGGGCCGTTTCCGGCATCGTTCGCCGGCTTGAAAGCTCCGGCGAGACCGAGATCTCCTCCGAGCAGATCGGCCTGCAGGTGCTCGAAGCCATGAAGAGCCTCGACGATGTCGGCTTCGTGCGCTACGCCTCGGTCTATCGGGATTTCTCGCTTGCCGAGGATTTCGAGAAGGTCATTTCCGAAATCAACGCCAAGATCGCCCGCGACCCGCTGGACAGGTGAGCCATGAGCGTCACGCCGCATGACGAGAGTTTCATGGCGGCGGCGATCCGCCTGTCGCGCCGGCATCTCGGCCGCACCGCCACCAACCCCTCCGTCGGCTGCCTGATCGTGAGCGATGGCGTTGTCGTCGGCCAGGCGGTCACCGCCGTCGGCGGCCGCCCGCATGCCGAGCCGCAGGCGCTTGCGGAAGCCGGCGCGGCTGCCCGCGGCGCCACCGCCTATGTGACGCTCGAACCCTGCTCGCATCACGGCAAGACGCCGCCCTGCGCCGAGGCGCTGATCGCCTATGGCGTTGCTCGCGTCGTCATCAGCGTCACCGATCCCGATCCGCGCGTCTCCGGCCGCGGTATCGCCATGCTGCGGGAAGCCGGCATCGAGGTGGATGCCGGCGTGCTGGAGGCGGAGGGAAGGCGTTCACTGGCCGGCTATCTCACCCGCCAGACGAAGAACCGGCCCTATGTGACTCTCAAACTTGCCGTTTCCGCCGACGGCATGATCGGCCGCGAGGGGGCGGGACAGGTGGCGATAACCGGCCCGGAGGCCCGCGCCGAGGTTCAGGCGCTGCGCGCCGAAACCGACGCGATCCTGGTCGGCATCGGCACGGCGATATCGGACGATCCGCTGCTGACTGTGCGCACGCCGGGCCTCGAAGCGCAGTCGCCTGTTCGTATCGTGCTCGATCCTTCTTTGGCCCTGCCGCTGACGAGCAAGCTGGTTCAGACGGCGCGGGATGTCCCGGTGATCGTGGTGGCGAGTGAAGAGATTTCGCCATTAGGGACAGAAGAAGGGTTACCCCCCTCTGTCCTGCCGGACATCTCCCCCACAAGGGGGGAGATCAACAAGGAGCACGATCTGAGTTTCCACGACAGCGGGTCGCCGTCCGCGGCGGAAGAGATAGAGCAGGGAGCTGACCCTCAGCCAATCTCCCCACCTGTGGGGGAGATGCCCGGCAGGGCAGAGGGGGGTACCGCATCCACCGACGCCGCCGACCTGGACTCCCGCCGCGCCGCACTGGAAGCCGCCGGCATCGAGATCGTCTACTGCAATCCCTATCACCCGGAAGTCCTGCTGCCGGCCTTGGCAACACGCGGTATTTCCTCGCTTCTGGTCGAAGGCGGCGCCAAGACGGCGCGGCTTTTCCTCGAGGCTGGCCTCGTCGATCGCATCCAGCTTTACCAGGCGCCTGTCGTGATCGGCGAGGGCGGTATTGAATCGCCGCTTGAGGTAACCGACATACCATCGGGTTTTGCCCATACGGGCACACAGATGTTCGGCGAAGATCGTCTGGACGAATACGAAAGAGGACTTTGATGTTTACCGGAATAGTCACCGATGTCGGCACGGTCGAATCCGTTTCCCCCTTGAAGGAAGGCATCCGGCTGCGGGTCGCGACCGCTTATGATCCCTCGACCATCGACATGGGCGCCTCGATCTCGCATTCCGGCATCTGCCTCACCGTCACCTCACTTCCTGCCGAAGGCAGCAACGGCCGCTGGTTCGAGGTCGAGGCCTGGGAGGAAGCGCTGCGGCTGACGACGATCGGCGCCTGGCAGCAGGGCAGCCGCATCAATCTCGAACGGTCGCTGAAAATCGGCGATGAACTCGGTGGTCACATCGTTTCCGGCCATGTCGACGGCAAGGCGGAAATCCTCTCGGTAACATCAGAGGGTGACGCCACCCGTTACCGCTTACGGGCGCCCGACCATCTGGCGAAATTCGTCGCCCCCAAGGGCTCGATCGCCCTCGACGGCACCTCGCTCACCGTCAATGCGGTCGACGGCACCGATTTCGACGTCCTGCTCATCCGCCACACCCTCGAAGTGACGACGTGGGGCGAACGTAAGGCCGGCGATTTCGTCAATTTCGAAGTCGACACCATGGCACGCTACGCTGCCCGACTGGCGGAATTCCCGAGCGCCTGAATCGAAAACCTGTACCTGTTTCCGGGGTCACAAGTCACTTACCAATCCGGGGACAGCTTCGTCAGATACTGGCCGTAAGCGCTCTTGCCGAGCTTCTCCGCCAGCTTGGCGAGGTCGCCCTGCGAGATGTAGCCCATGCGCCAGGCGACTTCTTCGGGGCAGGCGATCTTGAAGCCCTGGCGTTTTTCCAGCGTGCTGACGAAAGCGGCTGCATCGTGCAGACTATCAGGCGTGCCGGTGTCGAGCCAGGCATAGCCCCGGCCCATCAGTTCCACGAAAAGCTGGCCGCGCTCGAGATAGGTGCGGTTGACATCGGTGATTTCCAGTTCGCCGCGCGGTGACGGTTTCAGGTTGGCGGCGATATCGACCACCTGCTGGTCGTAGAAATAGAGGCCGGTCACCGCCCAATTCGATTTTGGCTCTTTCGGTTTCTCTTCGATCGACAGCGCATTCATCTTTTCGTCGAAGCCGACAACGCCGTAGCGTTCCGGATCGGTGACGTGATAGGCGAACACCGTTGCGCCTTCCCGCCGGCTCGTGCCGGATTTCATGATCTCCGGCAGTCCGTGCCCGTAGAAGATGTTGTCGCCGAGAACGAGCGCCGAGCTGTCGCCATGCAAGAAGTCGGCGCCGATGATGAAGGCCTGGGCGAGGCCGTCCGGGCTCGGTTGTACGGCATAGTTCAGCGAAATTCCCCATTGCGAGCCGTCGCCGAGAAGGCGCTTGAAGGCTTCGACGTCGTGAGGCGTGGTGATGATCAGCAGTTCCCTGATGCCGGCGAGCATGAGCGTCGTCAGCGGATAGTAGATCATCGGCTTGTCGTAGACCGGCATCAACTGTTTCGAGATCGCCTGCGTGATCGGATGCAGACGCGTGCCGGTGCCGCCGGCGAGAATAATGCCCTTCATGCCCATCTCCTTAAAGACCCTCGTTCAAAAGGTCTTGCATGACAATTGTCATAGACTGCTTCCACTCAGGGAGCCGGATTCCATATGTCCTGGCGAGCTTGTCGCCGTTGAGACGGGAATTGGCGGGACGCTTCGCCGGTGTCGGATAGTCCGCCGTCCGGATGCGTTCGACGCCGACGTTTCTGCCGCCGGACTTGGAAAGCTCCGCGAATATCTCTTCGGCGAAATCGGCCCAGCTTGCTTCGCCGCTGCCGGTCAGGTGAAAGGTGCCGCGGAGTGATGGCGCAGGGTCCGCTACAACACGGGTTGCGATCGCAAGAATCGCATCGGCGATGTCGAGTGCCGAGGTCGGGCATCCTGTCTGATCGGCGACAACGCGAAGATGATCGCGCGTCTCGGAAAGCCGCAGCATGGTTTTCAGGAAATTGGAGCCAAAGGGCGAGTAGACCCAGGCGGTGCGCAAGATGACGTGGTTCGGGTTTGCCGCCGCGACGGCCTTCTCGCCCGCGAGTTTCGAATGCCCGTAGACGGAGATCGGCGCCGTCGCATCCTCTTCGCAATAGGCGGAGGCCTTGTTGCCGCTGAAGACGTAGTCGGTCGAAATGTGGATCACCGGGACGCCGATCCGCGCGGCAGCCTCGGCAACCGCGCCGGCGCCTGCCGCGTTGACGGAAAAAGCAAGCTCGGCTTCGCTCTCGGCCTTGTCGACCGCCGTATAAGCGGCGGCCGAGACGATCACATCCGGGCGCAGAGCCGAGAAGGCGGCTGCGATGCTTGCAGGATTCGCAAGGTCCATTTCTGGGCGCCCGACCGCGCTGATTTCGACGCCTGTTCCGGCGCCACGTCTGAGCAGCGACTGAACGACCTGGCCCTGTTTGCCGGTGACGGCAATGCGCATCTTATCGCCCCTTGACAACGCCGAGGCGTTCGCCGGAGTAGACTTTTTCGCGCAGCGGCCTCCACCACCATTCGTTTTCCAAATACCAGTGCACGGTCTTCTCGATGCCGGTTTCGAAGGTCTCTTGCGCCTTCCAGCCGAGTTCGCTTTCGAGTTTCGAGGCATCGATCGCGTAGCGTGCGTCGTGTCCGGGGCGGTCGGTAACATTGGTGATCAGACGTGCATGCGGTGCCTTGTCACTGTAGACGCCGTCGAGAATAGCGCAGATGCGATGAACGACATCGATATTCCTGCGCTCATTGCGGCCGCCCACATTGTATTTTTCGCCAGGGCGCCCTCTGGATGCGATCGTGAAGAGCGCGCGGGCGTGGTCTTCGACATAGAGCCAGTCGCGGACATTCACGCCATTGCCGTAAACCGGAAGAGGCTTGCCCTCCAGTGCGTTGAGGATCATCAGCGGAATGAGCTTTTCCGGGAAATGGAACGGGCCGTAATTGTTGGAGCAGTTGGAGACGACGACTGGCAGGCCGTAGGTGCGGTGCCAGGCGATCGCCAGATGGTCGCTCGCGGCCTTGGAGGCGGAGTAGGGCGAGGACGGATCGTAAGGCGTCGTCTCCTCGAAGAGGCCTTCGTCGCCGAGCGAGCCGTAGACCTCGTCCGTCGAGACATGCAGAAAGCGGAAGGCGCTCTTGCGGCGAACGTCAAGCCCGTCCCAATAGTGCCGTGCGGCATCCAGCAGTCTGAATGTGCCGACGATGTTGGTCTGAATGAAATCGGCCGCGCCCGAGATCGAGCGGTCGACATGGCTCTCTGCCGCCAGGTGCATGACGATTTCAGGACGGAAGGACGCGAATGCTTCCCGCATCCTGGCATGGTCGCAGATGTCGGCGCGCAGGAATTGATAGTTCGGCGCCGATTCGACGGATTTCAGCGATTCCAGATTGCCGGCATAGGTCAGCGTGTCGACATTCAGTACCTCGGCGCCGATCTCGCTGACGAGATGGCGCACCAATGCCGATCCGATGAAGCCCGCTCCGCCCGTGACCAGTATGCGCATTGTCGATCAATCCTGGGGTTGCTGTGCTGAAAAGGAAAAATGGCTTGGCAGATCGGCGAGCCGCGGCAGCGTCTTGTCCTTGTCGGACGATACCATGTCTCGCTCATCGAAGGGCCAGCGAATGCCGATCGCCGGATCGTTCCACGCAATGCCCCGGTCATGCTGCGGGCTGTAGGGTGCGGTTACCTTGTAGCTGATGACGCTGTTCGGCTCGATCGTTACGAACCCGTGCGCGAAACCGGCCGGTATCCAGAGCTGCTTGCCGGTGTCCGGCGAAAGCTCCTGAGAGAGCCATTTGCCGAAGCTCGGTGATCCCTCGCGGATGTCGACGACGACGTCCATGATCCGGCCGGCAAGGCAGCGCACCAGCTTGCCCTGTGCGAAGGGTGGGATCTGGAAATGCAGCCCCCGGACGGTGCCGGCCTGCGCCGAGAGCGATTCATTGTCCTGGATGAATGTGACGTCGGCCACATTTTCCCGGAACCAGGCATCCTTGAATACCTCGGAGAAGTAGCCGCGGTGATCGCCGAAGCGTGGCGGCGTGATTGCAACGATGCCCTCGATGGCGGCGGTCTCAATGCGCATGACGTACCTTTTCTGCGGCCTTCATAACGCTCATCAGCATGTCCGCCTGCGAGCGGATCCGAATGGCCTCAAGACCTTTCGCGGCAATGGCATCGCGCTCGTTAGCATCTGCGATCAGCTTGAAGCAGCGCTCGATCATGTCGTCATAGGGCTCGATTGCCAAGCCGCCGATGAAGGGCTGGAGGTCCGGATCGCGGATGTTGCCTTCCGTCAACACGCAGACCCGATTGGCGAGCAGATAGGAAATGCGCACGATCTCGAAGACGCCGCTGGCATAATGATGGATGTTGATGACGATCTTGGCGCGGGCAATCGCCGCATCGCGTTCCGCACCATAGATGTTGAAGAGGTGGGCGACCTTGAGCCCGCCGTCCTTCAGCGTCTTCAGGATATGGTGGCGGCGTTCGTTCATCGAGCCGTAGAAGAGCACGTCGATATCCTTGACGGGGGCGTGCTGAATCTGGCTCAGGCAACTGTTGTAACCGATCTCGAGCACACCGGCGTGATCGATCCCCTTGGCGGCAAGGTTCTCGCGGTTGCGCGGGCTGTAGTCGAGCACCGGCATCGCCCTCAGGATCGACACATAGCGTGAATTGATCCAGGTGCTTTCTTCAGACACCTGCTCGAGGTTGATCAGAACGCTATCCTTCGGCAGATGAGCGACGACTTCGGGGGCCAGAAGATTGCCGCCGTAGATGATTGGCGCACGGCCGGCAAATGCGTTCATGTCGCGGACGATCGGTGCCGAGCCGCCGAGTTCCTCGAAGGCGCCCTGCAGGCCGAGCGCGACTTCGTCGAAGGCGTGGCTGTGATTGTAGTTTTCAGGCGTGACGATCCAGATGCAATGACGGTCCTTGTGGGCCTGCCATCCGCCGGCAAAGGGCTGCAACGGCGGCTGCTCGATTCTCGGCGCGGCCGGTATGGCGGGCCTTTCCGTTCGTAGCGGCTGCTGTGGCGCCGGAGAGGCGCCTGGAACCTGGTGGGAATAGGCACGCACCAGTTCGGGGCCGCCGGTGAACTGGCCGCGCGGCATCCAGGCCGGCGGATCATCGGCGCACCAGATCAGATGCGGCTGCTTGATCAATGGTTGACGGCCTTGCTGCCACGCGTTCAGGAGAGCATCTTCAGGACTCCGCAGAAAGGCTTCCTTGGCGGCGAAGAGGCCATGCAACATCCGGCCGAGGCGGACGCCGAACTTCCATTCGAAATCGGCAAGGGTCGGCACGAAGGCAGCGACTTTCAATCCGGAGGCGATAGCCTGCTGGACATAAAGGCCGAGCAGACGCTCGATCACGAAAGGGCGCATCTTTGCGTTGGCATCGCGTGAGTAGTGAGCCGTACCGGAATATGCGTTGCCCGCCGCGGTGCCGGCGCGCGCCTGGTTTTCCAGCGATTCGAGAATGCGTTCGCAAAAGGCGAAATACCCGGACCAGAATTTCCGGTTGCCGCAGAAATAGTTGCAGAACATGAAGGCAATCTTGTCCTGCGGCGGCGCGATCGGATAGCCGAGCTCCTGGAGATGCAGAAAGATCGGCTCCATGCCAGGATGACCGCCAAGCAGCGAATGTTCCCAGACGTTGCTGTAGATCGCCGCGTGGCCGATCAGCGGATTGTAAAGATAGGCGTCCGCACCTTCCGCCCTGGCCTTTTCCGCCTCGGTGACGAAGGACGGGAAGCTCGTCACCGACTTCATCTCGAATTTGCTCGAAAGCAGCCCCCAGAACACGTCGTCGCCGAGGCCGATCGCCTCGTGATGCTGATGCAGGGTGAGGAAGAGTTCATATTCGCGGGTCGTCGCCTGCGTATTGAACGAGATGTCGAACGGCATGGCCGCCGCGTCGAGCTGGCTGCGCTGCGAAGCATCGAGATAAGGCTGATAGATAATGACGGATCCCGTGCCGGCCGCTTTCTCCGTGAGAAGCGCCAGATCAGGAAGGCCGGCCGGCAAAGAAGAAATGGGCTGATTGATCGTCAAGGCGTCGTCCTTCGCGCATAGCTACCGTTTTCGTGATTCACGAAACGGCATTCGGGCTGGTTCTGGTGTCGACTATTGGACGTGAAGCTTGCGCCACACTGTTGGGCGGGAATTTCGCTGGTCAGCCTGGGAACAGGTTAAGCCGTGATGTTCGCGCCAGGCCCATTGCGTGATAGTGGCTAACTTTGGACGGCGTCATGAAAAACGAAAAGATCTATGTAACGAAGCCCAGCCTGCCGCCGCTCGAAGAATTCATTCCTTCGCTGGAAGCTATCTGGAACAATCGCATCCTGACCAATGGCGGGCCTTTCCACGAGCAACTGGAGCAGGAGCTCTGCAGCCATCTCGGCGTGAAGCACATCAGCCTGTTTTCGAACGCCACCGTTGCGTTGCTGACGGCGCTTCAGGCGCTCCGCGTCACGGGCGAAGTCATCACCACGCCTTATTCCTTCGTGGCCACTTCGCATTCGCTTCTCTGGAACGGCTTGAAGCCCGTCTTCGTCGACATCGATCCGGTGACGCTCAATCTCGATCCAGCGAAGATCGAGGCAGCGATCACGCAGCAGACGACGGCGATCATGCCGGTGCATTGCTACGGCCACCCTTGCGACGTCGATGCGATCCAGAAGATCGCCGATCTCTACAATCTCAAGGTCATCTATGATGCCGCCCATGCCTTCGGCGTCGAGGACGAACGAGGAAGCATTCTCAATCACGGCGACCTTTCCATCCTGAGCTTCCACGCAACCAAGGTTTTCAACACCTTCGAAGGCGGGGCCATCATCTGCCCTGATGTCAAGACGAAGACTCGAATCGACCAGCTGAAGAACTTCGGTTACGTCGATGAGGTTACCGTGGTAGCGCCAGGCACGAACGGCAAGATGAGCGAATTCAATGCAGCGCTCGGGCTGTTGCAGCTGAAATATATCAATTTCGCCCTTGAAAGGCGTGGGCTCATCGACGCCGCATACCGCGAGCGTCTGCGCGGCGTCGCCGGCATAGAATGCCTGGACCGCTCAGGCGAGACTGTCTCAAATTTCTCTTATTTCCCGATCCTCGTACGCCCTGGCTATCCCATATCGCGCGATGAGCTCTATGAGCTTCTGAAGGAAAACGGCATTCATCCGCGCCGTTATTTCTATCCGCTGATCTCAAGCTTTTCGATGTACCGCAGCCTGCCTTCCGCGCAGCCTGCGAATCTGCCGGTCGCAACCGAAGCCGCACAACAAGTGCTCTGCCTTCCCATCTATCCCGACATGGAAATGGAGGTCGTCGACAAGGTCTGCGCGATCATTGCTTCTTAGGGGTAGACGAAATGAAACTGGCTATTATGCAGCCGTATTTCTTTCCTTACATTGGCTACTTTCAGCTGATCAGTGCGGTCGATAAATTCATCGTCTACGACAATATCAAATACACAAAAAAGGGTTGGATTAACCGAAACCGCATGTTGCGCGACGGCCGGGACGCCACATTCTCTCTGCCGCTGAAGGCCGCGCCGGATAGTTTGGACGTGTGCGAACGCAGCCTGTCGCCAGACTTCGACCGCAACAAGCTGCTCAATCAAATTCAAGGCGCTTATCGACGCGCGCCATTTTTTTCCAATGCTTTCCCGGTAATCGAGCAGGCGATAGGATTTCCCGACAACAATCTTTTTTTCTATATTTTCAACTCAATCAGGGAAATTTGCGGCTACCTTGGCATCAGGACAGACTTCGTCGTTTCCTCTGAAATAACGATAAATCATGATCTCAAGGGCCAGGAAAAAGTTTTGGAGCTTTGCGAGAAAGCGGGCGCGGAGGTCTATGTGAATGCGATAGGGGGTATGGAACTTTACTCTCGAGAGGCGTTTGCTGCGCGCGGTATAGAACTGAAATTCATCAAGTCGAAGTGTGTGGAATATTCTCAGTTCGGCGCTGATTTCGTGCCCTGGCTGTCAATGGTGGATGTCATCATGTTCAATTCGGTGGAAGAGATTCAGGGGAATATGCTGGGTGCGTATGAGCTCATTCAACCTTAGATGCGGACGAGTGGTTCCTTTCGGCGGTCTGCCAAGAAGAAGATATCGGTGAAGCAATGTTCAAATGGAAGAAGTTAGGCAAGGTTTTTACACCGCAGGAGGTGACTGATCGTCCGTGGCTTAAGGAGTTTGCTCAAGCGCCCGCAACGCTGCTTTTCGACGATTTTGTGCGAATATACTTTTCCTGCCGCCCACCAGCGGATCAGGCCGGGCAATATGTCTCGCATTCTGCTTATGTTGACGTGGATAGGGCCGACTTGTTTAAGATCATACGGATCAGCGAAGGTCCGGTCCTGGAATTGGGCGGTCTCGGCGAATTCGATCAATTTGGTACTTATCCGATCTCCGTCGCGAGGGATGGCGACCTCATACGCGCTTACTATGCCGGCTGGACGCGATGCGAATCCGTGCCATTCAACGTCGGTATAGGATTGGCCTTTAGCACGGACGAAGGCCGGACCTTCTCTAAGGCGGGCAGGGGACCCGTCGTGCCATACTCGCCGGATGAACCCTTCGTCCTGAGTGGACCCAAGATTCGGCGTTTTAACGACCGGTGGTACCTGTTCTATATCTCTGGTTCCAAGTGGATCATGGCCAATGGGCGTGCGGAGCCTGTGTACAAAATCCGTCTAGCCACCTCTGAAGATGGCGTGCACTGGAAGAAAGCGAACAGGGATCTGATCGAATCTGTCGTCGAGACCGATGAGGCACAGGCGAGCCCCGATGTGATCTTTGCCGGCGGGCGCTACCACATGTTCTTCTGCTATCGCCACAGCACGAATTATCGCGGCAAGGAAGGGGGGTACCGGATCGGTTACGCCTCGAGCAACGATCTGGTCAACTGGCAACGTGACGATAGCAAAGCGGGGCTGACGGTGTCCGACACAGGCTGGGATGATGAGATGGTTAGCTACCCGCATGTCTTCGAGTTGGATGGCAAGACCTATATGGCCTATCTCGGCAATCAAGTCGGGCGCAATGGTTTCGGCCTTGCTGTTCTCGACGGAAAGCTTGGTGACGCATGACCAAGATGCGATGGAAGAAACTGGGCAAGATCTTTGATCCCACGCAGCATCATCTGCCCGCAGGCTGTGTCGAGTTTGCGCAGTCGCCCCAAGCGCTCGTTTTCGATGACTTTATACGAATCTACTTCTCAACGCGCGCAACTGACGTGAACGGCAAATATCTCAGCCATGTCGCTTTTGTCGATATGGACAAGACTCTGGAGAGGGCCATTCGCGTTTCCGACAGGCCGGTTATTGAACTCGGCAAACTCGGTTGCTTTGACGAGCATGGCATCTTCCCGATGAATGTGATGCGACACGAAGGGAAGATCTACGGCTACACATGCGGCTGGAATCGAAGGGTTGCTGTCTCGGTCGATACGGCAATCGGGCTTGCCCTCAGTCACGACGACGGGATGTCGTTCAAGAGGATCGGCGATGGGCCGGTCTTGTCGGCGTCTCTCAAGGAGCCGTGCCTGGTCGGCGACGGCTTTGTGAAGTTCATCGATGGCCTATTTCACATGTGGTACATTTTCGGGACTGGGTGGAAAGAATACTCCCCGGGCGCGCCTCCGGATAGGACTTATAAAATTGGTCATGCGACCTCGCCAGACGGCATCAATTGGCAGAAGGAGGAAGGCAGGCAGATCATACCGGATCGGCTTGGCGCCGACGAGAGCCAAGCTCTGCCGACCGTCATCCGGATCGATGATCGCTATCATATGTTCTTTTGCTATCGGCAATCGTCGGATTTCCGAACTAACAGGAAACGCGGCTATCAAATCGGCCACGCCTATTCGCACGATCTGATCAACTGGTCACGCGATGACCTTGAATTGGGGATTGAAGGAACGGACGGCGAATGGGATTCCGACATGTTGTGCTATCCGCACGTCTTTGAGGCGGATGGGGCGATTTACCTCCTCTATAACGGAAACCAGTTTGGCCGGCATGGATTCGGCGCCGCAATATTGGAACGCGCTGCATGACGCCGGATTGGGGCCACAACCTCGCTTCGGCAAGCGACATCGCCTACCACTTGAATGAATGCGGAAGTGTTTTCGCCGAGGGGCTTCGCGCACGCGTGGACATCGACGCTTATGCGCTGAAAATCCTGCTCAATGCCGAGCGCTTTGAGGCATGGTCTGACGGTAGGTTGATCGGGCTTCTGGCCATATATTGCAACAATTCCCAACAGACATCGGCGTTCATCACGAATCTAAGTGTGTTCGAAGAATGGCGCGGCAGGGGGATAGCGGGAGCGTTGCTTGAACGGAGCATCGCTTTGGCCAGGCAGAAGAGGTTTGAAACGATACGCCTCGAGGTCGAGGCGAAAAACACGGCCGCCGTCGCTGTCTATAGCAGATATGGGTTCGTGGTGCTGGATAGCGAACAGTCAATGCTGACAATGAAGCGAGATTTGGGGTAGAAGATGGCTGAGAAGAAGCGCGATTATAATAGCGAAATCAAGGATGCTAGTGATCATCGCTACGCATACAACTTCGATTTTGACGTCATGCATCATTATATGCTGAAGTCTTTCATGCCCTTTTTCCGCCCGGGAAGCCTGCTTGAACTTGGAAGTTTCCGGGGCGATTTCACGAAAAGGATCGTTCCTTATTTCGACGATATCACCTGCGTAGAAGCCTCCGATGAGGCAATAGCCGTCGCGAGGAACGAACTGGGTGACGGCCTGACATTTATCAATGACGTGTTCGAAGAGGTGAAGCTCCCCAAGCGCTATGACAATGTCCTGCTGACACATGTTCTCGAGCATCTGGACGATCCGGTAGGCGTGCTGAAGCGCATCAATGACGAATGGCTATCGGAAGGGGGCAGGCTCTTCCTGGTATGCCCGAATGCGAATGCCCCGTCCCGCCAGATCGCTGTTAAAATGGGTTTGATAAGCCACAATTCCGCAATCACGAAGGCGGAAGCGGAACATGGTCACCGCATCACATATTCACTAGATACCCTGGAGCGCGATGCAAGATTGGCGGGATTGAACGTTGTGCATCGGTCCGGCGTTTTCTTCAAAGCCCTGGCAAATTTCCAGTGGGATCGCTTGCTCCAGACGGACATCATTTCCAGTGAATATCTGGAGGGGTGCTATCAGCTAGGGCAAATCTATCCCGATCTTTGCGCCAGCATCTTTCTCATGTGTGAAGCCGGCCGAGCGCAATAGGCTGCGCTTTAGCGAACTCAACTTCTGAATTCGAAGGATGTCCGATGCCGCGCGTATCGATCTGTATTCCCGCATACAAGGCCGACTATTTCGAACTGTGCCTGCGAAGTGCGTTAGCTCAAAGCTTCACCGATGTCGAAATTCTGGTGTCGGATGATTGTCCGACCGATGAAATCCAAGCGATCTGCCGGAACTACGAAGGGTTTGTCCAATACAGCCGCAATCCGAATCCCGGTCCCGAGAGCAATGTGCGCAGACTGGTGGAAATCGCGAGCGGCGAATACATCAAATTCCTGTTCGATGACGACGTGCTACACCCTTTCTGCATACAGTTCCTGCTAGAGGCGCTGGAGTCGACAAAGGAAAGAAACACGCGCCTTTCGTTTTCTCCTCGTTATTTGATTGACGGGAAAAATCACACTACCGGCTTCATCAACCACTTCAATGCTTCCGGAGATGGCCTCAAGATCGTTTCTGGCGACGACTTCTTGCGGTTGACGGCTCTCAATCACGTCAATTTGGTTGGAGAGTATACAACGGCTTTATTTCGGAAGGAGGATGCATTCGATAGCAATGGTCAATTCCGATTGTATAAGATGGAAGGCGATCTCTTTCCTGGCTTGATTGATTTGTCAGCCTGGGTGGAACTGGCGCAGCTCGGCAACTTCGTCGTTCATCCTACACCGCTTTCCTATTTCAGGCGCCATGAGAACGCCACGTCGAACCCAGAGGTCAACTGGAAATTCATTTATGCAATCACCTACTATGAGGACGTGCTAAATTTTGCGTTTGAAAGAGGTTATTTGCCGGCAAGCGACTTGCCTACCTCATATCGTAACCTGCTGAATGTCTACCGGTACTGGCAGAATTCGTTCCCTCAGCTTGGAGCGAGAATTGCGCAAATTGAAGAAGCACTGATGTAAAAGAAAGGTGGCACGCCCTCGTGCATTCGCAACCCCGCATTCCACGAGCATCGGGCCGGTGCGGTGGACGCCCTGCGCCACTCTGTGCCCGTTTGGCGGATCCCTACCGCGAAAACTGAATGATCTCGCCGTTATACTGCGTGCGTGTGGTCTCGCGGAAACCGAGCTTGGCTGCGACCCTGAGCGAGGCCTGGTTTTCCGGGCTGATGATGCAGCTCATCGGCTTTCCCGGGAAATAGCTTTCCGCCCAGCCGATCAGCGCCGTCAGCGCCTCGGTGGCATAACCGCGGCCATGCGCCGAGGGCATCAGCACCCAGCCGATCTCCATCGTCCCCTCGATCGGCGGTTCCATCTCGCGGCGCGATTCCATGAAGCCCGCTTCGCCGATGAAACGACCGCTCGCCTTTTCCTCGATCGCCAGAAAGCCGAAGCCCATATGGTGCCACATGCCGGCAATCCGCAGCATGCGGCTCCAGCTCTGCTCGCGCGTCGATGGGCTGCCGCTGATGAAGCGAACGACGTCTTCGTCTGCCCAGAGTGCCGCATGGGCCTCGAAATCGTCGAGGCGGTGTGGACGGAGCGTCAGCCGCTCCGTTTCGAGGGTTGGGATGTCGGTCATATCGGGTCCTTCAGGCGCCGGGCTCGCCGTCCCAATAGTCGAGATCGCCTTCCGGTCGGCCGATATGGCGGAAGCGTACAGGTTTGGAACCGTCTCTGTTGGTCTTGGCAAGAAATTTTCCGGAGTCCGGGTATTCGACGATCTCGGTCTTCGCCATCGTCGAGATGCCGAGATAGACGAGCGGAGCGGTGCCGGTGTTGATGATCTGGTGCGCCGTTTCCGGCCCGCCGGCCGGGGCGCCGAGCGTGTCGCCCGCCTTGATCGCATGGCGCTCGCCGCCGAAGCGGTATTCGCCGCTGCCTGATATCACGTAGAAAAGCTCGTCTTCGACATGGTGATTGTGGAAAGGGCAGCCCGATTTGCCCGGCGGCACCTCGTTATAGCTGATGCCGAGGCCGGTCAGGCCGAGAAGCGCGCCGAACGACGTGTCCAGGCTTTCATAGAGCGTGCCCCGTTTCCAATGGTCGAGCTTGAGATCGGCGATATTGATCGCCGCCTTCGATTCCCTGGCCATGATGTCCTCCTGTTGCAGAAAGAGAAACCATCATCGCCGGGGAAAATTCAATAGTTTTCTGGAAATCCCCGGCATAGGCGGAGAAAGGCATGGGCGGAGAAAAGCATGGGCGGAGAGGAGACCGCCGCCCATGCTTTGAGCGCCGCGCACCGATGGGACGCGATGCGCTCGAGCTGTCAGCGGACGTAGAAGGTCAGGCTTCCGTCGGCGGCCTGTTCGGCATTGACGATGTTGCGGACGTCGACGCCCTCATTGTTGAGCCGATGGGCCAGCGACCGGTTGGCGTCGATCGAGGCCTGGATGGCGTGAACGGCCTGGCCGGAACGTTCCGGCGCCGAGCGCGGCCCGGTGCTCTCGTCGTCGAGGTTGCGCCAGTTATGGACCTGCTCGACGTTGAAATCATTGCCGTGGAAGGTCCTGAGAGTCTGCTCGATGCCCTGGGCAGTGTTCATCCCGAGGCTTTCGGCCCGGCTGACACCGGCAAATGCGAGGGAGGAGAGGGTGGCTGCGATGGTGAGAGTGACAACGCGGTTCATGATTATATCCTTTCATCTGCTTTGACGGTCGGCTGTCGTTGCAGGGGATCGTCTGTCACGACATGGAATTGGCGTTCTCCTCTTCGCGATTCAATAGGTTAAGCCACTGAAAACGCATTAAGAATTGTTCATGAAATCCGCCTTCGAATTGCCGTTTTCCAGGCATGCGGAAAAACGGGGTCGAAAGGCCTGCCGAGCAGCGTGGTGGTGGCGCGGCTATCCCCTTGCGGATATTTCTTCTTTGGCGCTGCGGCATCGGGCGAAAGTGCTTGCCATTCTGGTGAAGGCATGTTTTGACCGCGGGCTGCCGCGAGTGGAAAACGCCCCACAAAACGAAGGTGAACCATGCCGAGAGAGACCGCTCCCCATATTTTGATCGTTGAGGCCCGCTTCTACGACGACATGGCCGACGCCCTGCTCGAAGGCGCGACCTTCGCATTGGAACAGGCCGGCGCCACCTTCGAGGTCGTCACCGTTCCCGGCGCACTGGAAATTCCGGCAGCGATTGCCATGTCGCTCGATGGAGACGACAATGGCGGAACGCATTATGATGGCTATGTCGCCCTCGGCATGGTCATTCGCGGCGAGACCTATCACTTCGATATCGTGTCGAACGAATCCTCGCGCGCTTTGATGGATCTTGCGGTCAGCGAGTCGCTTGCCATCGGCAACGGCATTCTGACCGTGGAAAATGACGAACAGGCCTGGGCGCGCGCGCGCCGCTCGGACAAGGACAAGGGCGGATTTGCCGCCCGCGCAGCTCTGACGATGATCGAGCTGAAGCAGAAACTGGGTGCATAACGAATGAACGACGACAAGACGGAACGGCCGGTCAAGACTGCAAACCAGCGGGGCGCTGCCCGTCTTGCTGCCGTTCAGGCACTGTATCAGATGGATGTCGGCGGCACCGGCGTTCTGGAAATCGTCGCCGAATACGAGGCGCACCGTCTTGGCCAGGAAATCGACGGCGCCACCTATCTGAAGGCCGATGCCGGCTGGTTCCGTTCGATCGTCTCCGGCGTCGTGCGCGATCAGACCCGTCTCGATCCGCTGATCGCCGCAGCCCTGCAGGATGACTGGGCCTTGTCGCGCCTCGACAGCACCGTGCGCGCCATCCTGCGCGCCGGCGTCTTCGAGATCACTGATCGCAAGGACGTCCCGGTGGCGGTCATCGTCACCGAATATGTCGAGATCGCCCAGGCCTTCTTCGACGACGACGAGCCGAAGCTCGTCAATGCGGTGCTCGACCGTATTGCCAAGCAGGTTCGCGGCGAGACGAAGAAGTAAGTCTTTAGCCGCCAAACAATCTCCCTAAGTCTTTCTTTGCACTGCAACGGTTTTCGCCCGTTGCGGTCTTGACGCCACGTGATCGACCACGCAATCTCCGCACCGCTTAGCTGTGGCATTTCTGTGGAGAGGAAAGGCGATTCGGCGGCGTTTTTGCCGGAGGAGGAGTGAGCTCCGGCCTATGGGAGGAAAGAGCGAAATGACCATTCTTTTATGCGTAATTGCATGCGGTCTGCTCTCGGTGGTCTATGCCGCCTGGGCAACCCGATCGGTGCTTGCCGCCGATCAGGGCAATAGCCGCATGCAGGAGATCGCGGGCTATATCCGCGAGGGCGCCCAAGCCTATCTGACGCGCCAGTACAGAACCATTGCCCTTGTCGGCGTCGTTGTTTTCATCGCAGCCTGGCTGCTTCTTTCCGCCACGGCCGCCATCGGTTTCCTGATCGGCGCCGTGCTTTCCGGGGCTGCCGGCTTCATCGGCATGCACGTCTCCGTCCGCGCCAATGTGCGCACCGCCCAGGCGGCTTCCGCCAGCCTCTCCGCCGGTCTCGACATCGCCTTCAAGTCCGGTGCGATCACCGGCATGCTGGTGGCCGGCCTCGCGCTGCTCGGCGTCTCCATCTACTATACCATTTTGACCTTTGGCCTTGGCCATGAGAGCGGTTCGCGCGAAGTCATCGATGCGCTGGTGTCGCTCGGCTTCGGCGCTTCGCTGATCTCGATCTTCGCCCGTCTTGGCGGCGGCATCTTCACCAAGGGCGCCGATGTCGGCGGCGACCTCGTCGGCAAGGTGGAAGCCGGCATTCCCGAGGACGATCCGCGCAACCCGGCAACGATCGCCGATAACGTCGGCGACAATGTCGGCGACTGCGCCGGCATGGCCGCCGACCTCTTCGAGACCTATGCGGTCTCAGTCGTCGCCACCATGGTTCTCGCCGCCATCTTCTTTGCCGGCGCGCCGATCCTCCAGTCGGCGATGATTTATCCGCTGGCGATTTGCGGCGCCTGCATCATCACCTCGATCATCGGCACCTTCTTCGTCAAGCTCGGCTCGAACGGCTCGATCATGGGCGCTCTCTACAAGGGGCTCATCGTCACCGGCCTGCTGTCGATCGTCGGTCTCGGCGCTGCCACCTCGCTGACGGTCGGCTGGGGCTCGCTCGGCACGGTCGCCGGTGCCGACGTGACCGGTACGAACCTCTTCGTCTGCGGCCTTGTCGGCCTCGTCGTCACCGCGCTGATCGTCGTCATCACCGAATACTACACCGGCACCGGCAAGCGCCCGGTCGTGTCGATCGCCCAGTCGTCGGTCACCGGTCACGGCACCAACGTCATCCAGGGCCTGGCGGTCTCGCTGGAATCGACCGCCCTGCCGGCCATCGTCATCGTCGGCGGCATTCTGGCCACCTACCAGCTCGGCGGCCTTTTCGGCACCGGCATCGCGGTCACCGCCATGCTTGGCCTTGCCGGCATGATCGTCGCCCTTGACGCCTTCGGCCCGGTCACCGACAATGCCGGCGGCATCGCCGAAATGTCGCATCTGCCGCCTGAGGTGCGCAAGTCGACCGACGCGCTCGACGCCGTCGGCAATACCACCAAGGCGGTCACCAAGGGCTATGCGATCGGCTCGGCCGGTCTCGGCGCGCTGGTGCTCTTTGCCGCCTATGCCAACGACCTCAGGTATTTCGCGGCCCACGGCGACCAATATCCCTATTTCGCCAATATCGGCGAAATCTCCTTCGAATTGTCGAATCCCTATGTCGTCGCCGGCCTGCTGTTCGGCGGCCTCATCCCCTATCTCTTCGGCGGCATCGCCATGACGGCCGTCGGCCGCGCCGCCGGCTCGATCGTCGAAGAGGTGCGCCGTCAGTTCAAGGAGAAGCCGGGCATCATGCAGGGCACGGACAAGCCGGACTACGGCAAGGCCGTCGACCTTCTGACCAAGGCCGCCATCCGCGAAATGCTGGTGCCATCGCTGCTGCCGGTGCTGGCCCCGATCGTCGTCTATTTCGGCGTGTTGCTCATCTCCGGCTCCAAGGCCTCGGCCTTCGCCGCACTTGGCGCATCGTTGCTCGGCGTCATCATCAACGGCCTCTTCGTCGCCATCTCGATGACATCGGGCGGCGGCGCCTGGGACAATGCCAAGAAGAGCTTCGAGGACGGCTTCGTCGACAAGGACGGCGTGCGTCACATGAAGGGCTCGGATGCGCACAAGGCATCCGTCACCGGCGATACCGTCGGCGATCCCTACAAGGATACGGCCGGCCCCGCCGTCAACCCGGCGATCAAGATCACCAACATCGTCGCGCTGCTGCTGCTCGCTGTTCTCGCCGGTTGATGCGAGAACCGCCGATGGCTGCCCCTCACCCTAACCCTCTCCCCGTTCTGACGGGGAGAGGGGACGTGCCTTGTGAGACGCTGGTGAGGGACGGGGAGCTGGCGGCGTGTCCCCTTCGCCCCGCAGGCGGGGAGAAGGTGGCGGCAGCCGGATGAGGGGCGGGCGTCCAATCTCCTGGGCCGAAGATGACGCCAATTAAAAAACTAGATTTCTCAACAAAAAACCCGCCGGAGCGATCCGACGGGTTTTGTTGTTGAAGCTTGTCCGATCAGCGCAGGCTGCTCGGATTCTGCGGCGTGCCGCCGGCGCCGCCGCCGAACAGGCTGCGGGCAGCACTTGCAGCGCTGCCGCCGGATAGCATCTGCTGCAGGAAGGTGAGTTCCTTGCCGCCGGTCGGCGTGACGCGTCCGATCGTGTCGAACACCTTGCCGTCCTGCAGCGCATAATTGGCGCGGCGGCTGACGACGCCGTCCTTGTCGAAATAGATCGCCAGAACGCTCTGGTCGACGACCTTTAGTTTCTGGAAGGCGACCGCACGTGTGCGCCGCTGCGAGATATAATAGAAGACTTCGCCGTCGAAGGTCGCCGTCGTCGACGGAGTGCCGAGCGAAAGCAGCACCTGCTCACGGCTGGATCCTTCCGGAACGAGGTTCAGCGACTGCTGGTCGGCGACGTATCCGCCGTTGAGCACGGTGCTGGTTTGGCAACCGGAAAGAGCCGTGGTGGAGGCGATTATAAGGGCAATGGCCGCACTGCTGAAGAGTTTCACGTCAGACTTGAAATACCGTTTCTTCAACGACATCTACTCCCTAAAGTATCGATAGCAGCCATTTGGGCCTTGCACGCTTTACCTCCTGCAAAACCATTGTGGCCATTCCGGGTCGACTATCCCGATTTCGCTTCGCTGACGCATCGAGGGCGTCGTCCCGAAACTGGCCACGATCGGCATTGCAATTCGCGCCTGCTTCGGTAAACCAGCTTTCGAAATCATGCAACAAGGCCAGAGGCCGGCCGGCGTGAAGAATGAGGCATTTCCGGAAAAAACAATGATCTTCGGGCTGTTCCGCAAGAAAAACAACAATCAGGCAATCGTCGACAGGCAATATGCGCTGCTGACGGCGGCCGCGCGCATGCCGGAGATTTATGAGCGGCTCAATGTGCCGGATACGGTCATGGGCCGTTTCGAGATGCTGTCGATCGCCATGATTCTGTTTTTCCGCCGCACGCGCAGCTCCGCCGTGAGCGGTCAGGAGATCGCCCAGGAGATCGTTGACGCCTTCTTCCAGGATATCGACTATTCGATCCGCGAACTCGGCATCGGCGATAACAGCGTGCCGAAGCGCATGAAGAAGCTCGCCGGCATGTTTTACGGCCGGCTCGAAGCCTATTCGAAGGCGATGGACATGGGCGATACCGAAGCGCTCGCACTGGCGCTCACGCGCAATGTCTATCCGGAAAGCCCGGCGCCGGCCGACATGTCCGGTCTCGCCGGCTGGATGATCGCCGCGGAAGCGCATTTGTCGGCTCTGGCCGAAGAGGAGATCGCCACCGGTTCGGCGACGCTCCCGCCGGTTGCCCACCCACCGGTTGCTTAGGAGGACATCATGAAGAACGATCGGGACCATGTTCCCTTCTCCTATCACGTCAAGGTCGGCCATATCTCGGCCAACCCCGTCGAGGTTCATGTCGAGGCTGATGCCAACGAGTTGAAGGCGCTTGCCGAAAGCTGGAGCGTCGTCGCCGTCGATGATCTCCGCGCCGATCTGCAGATTGCCCGCTGGAAGCGCGACGGCGTGCGCATCAAGGGGCGCGTACAGGCGAAGATCGTCCAGTCCTGCGTCGTGACGCTGGAGCCGGTCGAATCCGCCATCGACGAGAGCTTCGAGCAGATTTTCGTGCCTGAAGGTTCCAAGCTTGCCCGCCAGGCCGGCAATGATGCCGGCGAGATGCTGCTCGATCCCGACGGTCCCGATCTGCCCGAAACCTTTGTCGGCGATACGATCGATGCCGGCGAGGTGGTTGCCGAATTCGCCGCTCTTGCGATCGACCCCTATCCGCGCAAGGCGGGCATCGAATTTTCAGGCCATATCGAGGATAGCGGCGAGGACGACAAAAAGCCTTCGGCTTTCGCTGCCCTCAAGGATTGGAAAAAGGACTGAAGCGCCTCTGGCATTTGACATAATTCAGTTGTAAGCGACGCCAAAACCGGTATTTTGGCCGAAATTTCGCCCTCGGCGAAAAGAAGGATCAGGGACGCGTGATCAGAATATCTCTCGACCTCATGGGTGGCGACTTTGGTCCCCAGGTTGTCATCCCCGGCGCCGCCAAGGCGCTGGACCGGCATCCGGATATTTTCTTCGTTTTCTACGGTCTCAAGGAACAGTGCGATCCGGTTCTCGCCAAGTTTCCGAAGCTCAAGGAAAAATCGGTCTTTCACGACTGCGAGCTTGCCGTCAGCATGAGTGAGAAGCCGAGCCAGGCGCTCCGCCGCGGCCGTTATATCTCCACCATGTGGCGCTCGATCGAGGCGGTGAAGACCGGGGAGGCCGATGTCGCGGTCTCGGCCGGCAATACCGGCGCGCTGATGGCGATGGCGAAGTTCTGTCTGCGCACCATGGCCAATATCGAGCGCCCGGCGATCGCCGCGATCTGGCCGACGCTGAAAGGCGAGAGCATCGTGCTCGATGTCGGCGCGACGATCGGCGCCGATGCGCAGCAGCTGATGGATTTCGCCCTGATGGGCGGCGCCATGGCGCGGGCGCTGTTCGAGGTCGAACGTCCGACGGTCGGCCTTCTGAATGTCGGCGTCGAGGAGATGAAAGGCCAGGAAGAGGTCAAGGAGGCCGGCCGGCTGCTGCGCGAGGCGAACATCGATTCGCTCGAATATTCCGGCTTCGTCGAGGGCAACGACCTTGGCAAGGGCACGGTCGACGTCGTCGTCACCGAAGGTTTTTCCGGCAATATCGCTTTGAAGACCGCCGAAGGCACCGCCAAGCAGATCGCCGAATATCTGCGTGCCGCCATGTCGCGCACGTTGCTTGCCCGCATCGGCTACCTCTTTGCCAAAAGCGCCTTCGACCTGCTTCGCGAGAAGCTCGATCCGAGCAAGGTCAATGGCGGCGTGTTTCTCGGCCTGAACGGCATTGTCATCAAAAGCCATGGCGGGGCGAATGCCGAAGGCATCGCAGCGGCCATCGAAGTCGGCTATGATATGGCCAAGAACGGCCTCAATCAGAAAATAGAAAACGATCTTAAGAAATATCATGCCAAGCGGCTGCCCCCGATGGGCCCGGAAGCTGCATGAGCAATGGGGTTCAATCGAATATGATCCGTTCAGTGGTTCGCGGGTTCGGAGCCGCACTCCCGAAGCGCGTGATGACCAATGGTGACATGGAGGCCATCGTCGACACGTCGGACGAATGGATCGTCCAGCGCACCGGCATCCGCCAGCGTTATGTCGCCGGCGATGACGAGACGACGGCCTCGCTCGGTGAGGCCGCCGCGCGTGCCGCCCTTGCCAATGGCGGCCTGACGCCCGCCGATATCGATATGATCATCTGCGCTACCTCGACGCCGGATAACACCTTTCCAGCAACCTCGGTCAATATCCAGAACCGTCTCGGCATGAGCCACGGCTTCGCCTTCGACGTCCAGGCCGTCTGCACCGGTTTCGTCTATGCGGTCACGACGGCGGATGCCTATATCCGCGGCGGCCTCGCCAAGCGCGTTCTCGTCATCGGCGCTGAAACCTTTTCGCGCATTCTCGACTGGAACGACCGCACCACCTGCGTGCTGTTCGGCGACGGCGCCGGCGCGATCGTGCTCGAAGCGGCAGAAGGCGAGGGCACGGTTGCCGATCGCGGCGTGCTGACCGCGCATCTGCGCTCCGACGGCTCGCACAAGGAAAAGCTTTATGTCGATGGCGGGCCGTCGACGACCGGCACCGTCGGCAAGCTGCGCATGGAAGGCCGCGAGGTCTTCAAATATGCCGTCGGGATGATCACCGATGTCATTCAGGCTGCCTTCGATTCCACAGGCACCACCGCCGAGGATCTCGACTGGCTGGTGCCGCATCAGGCCAATCGGCGCATCATCGACGGCTCGGCCAAGAAGCTGAACATCGATGCGGCGAAGGTCGTCGTCACCGTCGATCTGCACGGCAATACCTCGGCCGCCTCGATCCCGCTTGCGCTGGCGACCGCCGCCGGCGACGGCCGCATCAAGAAGGGCGACCTGGTGATGCTCGAAGCCATGGGCGGCGGCTTCACCTGGGGCGCCGTTCTGCTGCGCTGGTAGGCACGAATCCAAAAAAACTGGCGGCGAACAAGAGCTTGACCGTAAGGCGCAAGACAAATACTCTTTGCGCGATTTCACAAAATATTTGTAATGGGCGGGGAAACCATGACCGGAAAAACAGTGACGCGAGCAGACCTGGCGGAATCGGTTTTCCGAAAGGTCGGGCTGTCCCGCACCGAATCTGCGGAACTTGTGGAAACCGTCATCGACGAAGTTTGCAACGCCATCGTGCGTGGTGAAACCGTCAAGCTGTCCTCCTTCGCCACCTTCCAGGTGCGCGACAAGAACGAGCGGATCGGCCGCAACCCGAAGACCGGCGAGGAGGTTCCGATTTCTCCCCGCCGGGTCATGACTTTCAAGGCGTCGAACGTGCTGAAGACACGCATCCTCAAGGCGCATGTGTCTCGCAAGGTCAAGCTGAAGCCGCAGAATCCGGCCTCCTGATCACCGGCTTTCCGTTTCCAAACGGCGTTTTTTTCCCCTCGCACTGTCCTGCGTTGTGCGCAACGTCGAGACATGACTTGAATTGTCGGCGCCAAACCGTTGAAATATGATGAGTCGCCGTAAGATCGAGCCGCGAGGTCGCGTAGCAGTATGACGTTGGACAAGAGCCCCGATGCCTTTCGCACCATCAGCGAAGTCGCAGACGATCTTGATCTGCCGCAGCATGTGCTGCGCTTCTGGGAGACGCGTTTTCCGCAGATAAAGCCGATGAAACGCGGCGGCGGCCGGCGCTACTACCGGCCCGAGGATGTCGATCTCCTCAAGGGCATCCGGCATTTGCTCTATGATCACGGCTATACGATCAAGGGTGTGCAGAAGCTTCTGAAAACCAACGGCAATAAGTTCGTCATCTCGGTCGGCCACGGCGATCTCGCCAGCGTCGAGGCGCTTGCATCGGGCGTGCAGGAAACGAGTGCCGGGGAACCGCGCGTCGGCATGGCCGACGAAGACCAGATTGTCGGCCGCGCCAAGCCGCCGATTACCCGACGCTTCTTCAATTTTGTGGCTGGCGAGGACGAGCAGGAAGTCTCGATCGGCAAGTCGAGCGTTGGCAAGGAAGACAGGGCATTGCTGCAGGAGGCGCTTTACGACCTGCTGGAATGCAAGCGTCTGCTCGATCAGGTGCGCTGACCAGAACGTTTTATGCAAGTCGTGATCCCGACCGCTGGACGTTTCCTGCGACAGGCATCAGGCTTCGGTAAGCCGTTTCATCGTCTGTTCGAGTTCGCTGAGCTGGAAGGGTTTTTGCAGCACCGGCAATGTGCTTGGGCTGCTGCCAGCCGGGGCTGCGCCATATCCCGTCGCATAAACATAGGGCTTGCCGCGTTCGTCGAGCAGTTTGGCGACCGGCAGCGAGCTCTGCCCCGCAAGCGAGACGTCGAGAATCGCAGCGTCGAATTCCGTGTCCCGGGCGGCGGCCATCGCCCGTTCCAGATCGGGCGCGCTGGCGCAAACCCGGTAGCCGAGATCGGCGAGCATGTCCTCGAGCAGCATGGCAATCAGCGCGTCGTCTTCGACGATGAATATGTCTTTCATGTTCCCGTCCAACCATTTCCCCTTGCCGGGCCTGCGGATTTATGTGGACTCCTGGCACGGCTCGTCAAGACGTCGTGTCCGCCAGTGCGAGAAACAGCATATTGCCGGGTGAAATTCGATGTGTAAAAGCTGAGATGCCGTCTGCGCAACGGCGACTGCATAGGTCTTAGATCGGGATCGATTTTGGATAAAACTATGCAGTAATTCAAAGTGTTACGGCGTTCTTTGGAGTCTGAAAAGACGCGGGCGCCGTAAGGAGGGTCTGGAATGGATTTGCTGAGCGCCACGGATTGGCTGCGTCATAGGCCGGGTTATACATATCCGCTGGCCGTTGCCTTCGTGGGCCTGACGTTTCTTCTGAGGCTTGCCGCCAGCGACTATCTCTCCGGCTTTCCCTTTCTGAGCTTCCTTCCGGCAATATTGCTGGCGAGTTTCATCGGCGGCGCGGGGCCGGGTTTCGTCGCGGCGATACTGGCTGCCTTCACCGTTCAGCAGTTTTTCGTCGAGCCGCACGATGTCTTCTGGCCGGTCAGCGCCGGCCAATGGGTTGGGCTTTCAACCTATCTCGTCAATGCGGTGATTATCATCGGCCTGATGGAACTGATCATCATCGCCCACGGCAGGCAGAGTCGCCTCCGCGATGAACTCAACAGTTTCAACACCCGCCTTGAACAGACGGTGGTCCAGCGTACCGCCGAGCTCAGGCACGAGATGGAAGAGAATGCTTCCGCGCAGGCGCAGGTGCGTCAGTTGCAGAAGATGGAGACGATCGGCCAGCTCACGGGCGGCGTCGCGCATGATTTCAACAATATGCTGGCGATCATCATCGGCAATCTCGATCTCGCCCAGCGGCGGATGACCGGACAGGAGGATCCCCGCCTGCTGAACTCCATCCAGAATGCCAAAGACGGCGCCCAGAGGGCCGCGGTACTGACCGCCCGTCTTCTCGCTTTTTCGCGTCAGCAGCCGCTCGCCCCTGAAGTGATCGACCTCAACAAGCTGGTCGGCGGCATGTCGGAACTGCTGCGGCGTACACTTGGCGAGCAGATCCGGATCGAGACAGTGCTGGCCGGCGGCCTCTGGCCGAGCTTTGCCGATTTGAGCCAGCTTGAGAACGCCATCCTTAACCTTGCCGTCAACGCCCGCGACGCCATGCCCGGCGGCGGAAATCTGACCATCGAGACCGCCAATACCGAACTTGACGAGCGATATTCCCGCATGCATTCGGAGGTCGAGGCCGGCCAATATGTGATGGTCAGCATGACAGACACCGGCACCGGCATGTCGCCCGACGTGATCGAGCGGGCATTCGACCCATTCTACACCACCAAGGGACCCGGAAAGGGCACCGGTCTCGGCCTCAGCCAGGTTTACGGCTACATCAAGCAGAGCGGCGGCCACATCAAGATCTATTCGGAGATCGACAGGGGCACGACGATAAAGATCTATCTGCCCCGTCATGTCGGCGCAGCGGACGCCAGGCTGAGTGCCTCGGGCGCCCAGCCGATCCCTCAGGGCAGCGTCAATGATATCATCCTGGTGGTGGAGGATGACGAGAACGTTCGCTTCATGACCGCCGAAAGCCTGCATGAACTGGGTTACACGGTGTTGCAGGCCGCAAGCGGCATGGAGGCGCTTCTCCTTCTGGAAGAAAATCGCGAGGTCGACCTGATCTTCACCGATATCGTCATGCCGCAAATGAGCGGGCGCCAGCTTGCCGATATCGTCCAGGAAAAATGGCCGGCGATCCGGATCCTCTACACCACCGGCTATACCCGCAATGCCATCGTCCATAACGGGGTGCTCGATCACGGCGTCTCCCTGCTTGCCAAGCCCTTCAGCCTGGAGCAGCTCGCCCACAAGATCCGCGAACTTCTGAATGTGCCGGCGAGAATGGAAGATGAGAGGACGTGAAGCCGCTCCTTTAACCGGGCCATCCCGTTCCAGGCAGCCGCACGTCCACTGTTCCCGATCACCTTATTCCAGGACCTGGATCACGCGGTGCGTCTTCGGCTCGACGATGACGCGCCGCTCGTTGACGACGGTATAGCCATAGCCGTCTATATTCGGCACCGTATGTATTTCGACGGTATCGGGCAGCGTCGCGCCGACGGCGATATCGCCTTCATAGACGACGGACGGCGTGTTTTGCTCCATCACATAGGTGCGAACTTCGCCCGGCAGCACGACGGAGCCGGTCGGTGCGGGATCGGTGACGATGACGGTGCTTTGCGCGAAGGCGGCGGAGCTGATGGTCAGCATGGCGGCCGTAGTCAGCATGATCTTGCGCATAGGATGTTCTCCTCTTTAACCTCAGACATCAAGGCAACGCTGACCATGCGGCATAGTTCCCGCGCCGGCGTTTCATGGCGAGGCAGGTCAGGCGTCACGGGCGCAGCTGAGGTGTTGCTAAATCGATTTATGCACCATACGGTTGAGCTATCCGAATCATGATCCGTGCGGGTTCGATTGGTGCCATCGCCGGCCGACTGTTTACTCTTCGTTAACCATGTTGGCGATTTATACCCTGTGAACGGCCGCGTGGTCGTTGATTCGAAGGTCCGTCGCGTTTCGGTTTGCGAATGGATATCTGGAAAGACGATTGCGGCGGCTCGAAATATGCGTTTGCGGATGACGATATCGCTGGTGGCTGTAGCAGGCATGATGGCCGGCTGCACCTCGACAGGCGGTGTGCGCCAGCCCTCCGGGCCGGAGACCGTGGCGCCTGAAAAGGCGCTGGTCCTGCCGCCGCCGGGCGGCCCGTCGATCGTTAGCGTCGTCGAGCGCAAGCGTGGCAACGGCGTCGAGCAGACGGTCTCCTTGTTTACCTCATCCTCCGTGCCGGGGCAGAACTTCCTGAAAGTTCAGTTTTTCGGCGCCTCCGGGGCCAATCCCGGCACCGGCAATGCCGGCTTCAGCATGATCAACGAGAGCGGCATTGCCCGCGAAGTGGCGCGCTCGGCCCCCGGTGTGCCGATGGCGACGTCGGCGACCTTCCTGCAGAACAGCTATGGCCCCTTCGGTTATGCCTCCGGCCGCAGCCGTGCCGGCGACACCTGCATCTATGCCTGGCAGCAGATCCGCTCCAGCGTCAACGCCAATACCCAGGCGCGCAATTTCGGCATGATCCAGCTGCGCCTGCGTCTCTGCGACGCGAGGGCCAGCGAGCGTCAGCTGCTCGGCATCGTCTATGGCTATACCGTATCGGGCACCTTCGACGGGGAGATCTGGAATCCTTACGGCAATCCGCCACCCGCCGATGCCGCACTTGGGCGCACCGGCGAGCCGATCTATCCTGACCAGGGCGGTTACCGCGCCAGCCCGATGCCGATCGGCTACGAGCCGGCGCCTGCCATTGTCAGCCGGCCGCGGGTAGCGCCCGCCCGCAGCGCTTCGCCACCGGCGCAGAGCGTCGCACCGATGCCGGCGCCGATCGGCCCGCCTGTGCCGCTGCCCGGCGAGGCGCCTCAGGCGAGCGCAATGCCGGATGCAGCCGCATCGGCCGAGCAACAGGTTGAACAATCCGCAAGGGCGATCGGCGTCACCGTGCCGTCGCCAGACTGCATAGGCGACGCGGCCATGACGGCCGCCTGCCGGAGATAGAGCATGATGCCGAAAAGTGTGAGCGGTTTTCGGACGACATCATGCCTGTCCTAGTGAGCATGCCCGGAGTGCCGAAGGGCGCCTCGGTTAGCAATTTCGAGGAACGTCGATGCGCAAAGCCCGCAGTGTCTTCATATGGGCCGTGGTTTCGCTCTGCTTGATCGTACTGATCACGCTGCCGGTCAACCTGCAGACCCAGCTCATTACCAGTATCACGGTCGTGACGGTGATGGCGCTGATCAAGGTCTTGAAGGGCGAGGGGACCTGGCGCCTCGTGGCGCTCGCCTTCGGCACCTCGATCGTGCTGCGCTACGTCTACTGGCGCACCACCAACACGCTGCCGCCTGTCAACCAGCTTGAGAATTTCATTCCCGGCCTGCTGCTCTATCTCGCCGAAATGTACAGCGTCGCCATGCTGGCGCTCAGCCTGTTCATCGTCGCCACACCGCTGCCGCCGCGCCCCTCGCGCGCCGCCAATCCCGGGCGTTTGCCGCATGTCGATGTCTTCGTACCGTCCTACAACGAGGATGCCGGGCTGCTCGGCAACACGCTGGCGGCCGCCAAGGCGATGGATTATCCGGCCGACAAGCTGCATGTCTGGCTGCTCGACGACGGCGGCACCTTGCAGAAGCGCAATTCCGGCAAACTGCTCGAGGCCCAGGCCGCCGCTGCCCGCCATGTCGAGCTGAAGCAGCTCTGCCAGGACCTCGACGTCCATTATCTCACGCGCGACCGCAACGAGCACGCCAAGGCCGGCAATCTCAACAACGGCATGAAACACTCGACCGGCGAACTCATCGCCGTCTTCGACGCCGACCACGCGCCGGCCCGCGATTTCCTGCTCGAGACCGTCGGTTACTTCGAAGACGATCCGAAGCTCTTCCTCGTCCAGACCCCGCACTTCTTCATCAATCCCGATCCGCTGGAGCGCAACCTGCGCACCTTCGACAAGATGCCGAGCGAAAACGAAATGTTCTATGGCATCATCCAGCGCGGCCTCGATAAATGGAACGCCGCCTTCTTCTGCGGTTCGGCCGCGGTTCTGAGCCGCAGGGCGCTCGAATCCCAGAACGGCTTTTCCGGCATCAGCATCACCGAAGACTGCGAGACTGCGCTGGCCCTGCACGGCGCCGGCTGGAACAGCATCTATGTCGACAAGCCGCTGATCGCCGGCCTGCAGCCGGCCACCTTCGCAAGCTTCATCGGCCAGCGCAGCCGCTGGGCGCAGGGCATGATGCAGATCCTGCGCTTCCGCTTCCCGCTGCTGAAGCGCGGCCTGTCGATCCCGCAGCGCCTCTGCTACATGTCCTCCACGCTTTTCTGGCTCTTCCCGTTCCCGCGCACGATCTTCCTGTTTGCGCCGCTCTTCTACCTGTTCTTCGATCTGGAGATCTTCACCGCGTCGGGCGGCGAGTTCCTGGCCTATACGCTGGCCTATATGCTGGTGAACCTGATGATGCAGAACTACCTTTACGGGTCGTTCCGCTGGCCATGGATTTCGGAGCTCTACGAATATGTCCAGACCGTGCATCTGCTGCCGGCTGTCGTCTCCGTCATGCTCAATCCGAGGAAACCGACCTTCAAGGTTACCGCCAAGGACGAATCGATTGCGGTCAGCCGCCTGTCGGAGATCAGCCGCCCGTTCTTCGTCATCTTTGGGGTGCAGATCATCGCGCTCGTCATCACCTTCTACAGGATCTATGCCGAGCCCTATAAGGCCGACGTCACGCTCGTCGTCGGCGGCTGGAACGTCATCAACCTGATCATGGCCGGCTGTGCGCTCGGTGTCGTGTCGGAGCGCGGCGAGCGCGCCTTGTCCCGCCGCGTCCGCGTCAACCGGCGCTGCGAATTCGGCGCCAATGGCAAGTGGTATGCCGCCTCGATCGAGGACGTCTCCGTCCATGGCGCCAGGCTTCACATCTTCAACAAGCAGCTCGACGAGATGCTGGTCGGCGCCGTCGGCGAAATCCGCTTCCGGCCCTATAGCGGCGCGGAACTGGAAACCCTGCCGCTGATCGTCCGCAACATCGAGCCCTCGGGCGACATCAGCAATGTCGGCTGCCAATACGTGCCGAAAAGCGCGCTCGACCATCGCCTGATCGCCGATCTGATGTTTGCCAATTCCGGCCAGTGGACCGAGTTCCAGGCCTCGCGCCGCCGCAATCCGGGCCTGATCCGCGGCACCATCTGGTTCGTCGGCATGGCGCTCTATCAGACCAGCCGCGGCCTCGTTTATTTCTTCCGCAGCATGCGCCCGGAGCGCGAAGCCCAGCAGCAGGCGGCAAAGGTCAACGCCGGATGAGAAGCATCGTCGCCGCCTCGCTTCTGCTGCTGAATGCCTCCGCCTTCGCCCAGGCGCAGACGGCACCCTTCGACATGTCCGGCGAGCGGCCGCCCGGCGCCTCCGTTACCCCGAGACTGACACCGTCGACCCCGCCGGCACCAGCCGCGCCGGTTCCCGTCACGCCTCCGGTTTCCGTAGCGCCGGCACCCGCACCCCATGCGACTCCCGCGCCTGCTTCGGCACCGGCGCCGGTTGCCCCGCCGATTACCGTTTCGCCGCAGGCGCTGCAGCCGGCCGCGACAGATACGGCGCCGGCTCAGCACCCCGAGAGCGTCCGCCGTTATGTCGTGCCCTTTTCGAAGCTCGGTCTTAACGGTGAATATGACCGGCGGTCATGGTCGGTCTATCTGACGCAGGAACAGGCGGCCTCCCAGGCGAGCTTCACCTTCGCCTACCAGAATGCGATCGTCGTCGCCCCCGAGGCCTCGGCGCTGACCGTCTATCTCAACAATCGCCCGATCGGCCAGCAGCGCGTCGGCTCGCCGGACGGCCCGTCGGCCGTCACCTTCAAGGTTCCGCCAGGTCTGCTGCAGCCGGGCGCCAATGTCGTCAGCTTCGAGGCCGCTCAGCGTCACCGCACCGATTGCAGCATCCAGTCAACCTATGAATTATGGTCGAATATCGATCCGGCCGGCACCTATCTGAGCTTTGCCGGCAACGACGCCGCAGAGCCGGCGAGTGCCGATGCGATCCGCGCCATCGGTGTCGACGGCGCCGGCAAGACCGAGTTCGATATCGTCGTCCCGGCGCTGGAGCAGCCGGGAACCACGAAGCCGCTGCTGCGCCTGGCGCAGGGACTCTCTGTGCTGAGCAGCATGCCGAACCAGATCTTTGCTTTCAGCACCGCTTCGCTTCCGGCCGGCGGGGCCGGCAGGCTCAGCGTGCTCGTCGGCACCGGGGCGGAACTGCGGCCGCTCTTTCCCGGCCTGCCGCCCGGCGCCGAGAGTGCGGCACTCGCCGCTTTCGTCACCGATCCGCGCAGCGGCTTACCGGTACTTCTGATCAGCGGCCCCTCCTGGCAGGCGGTGTCCTCGGCCATCGATACCATCGTCTCGCCGACGGACAGATCCGCAGATAGCCGCCGCGACGTGCTGACCACCGAACGCTGGAGCGCGCCGAACGCGCCGCTCGTCTTTTCCGACACCAACATCGCTTTGTCTCAGCTCGGTGTGAAGACCACCGAATTCTCCGGCCGGCGGCTGCGGACCAGCTTCAATATCGCCGTGCCGGCGGATTTTTATGCCAATGCCTATGGCGAGGCGAAGGTGCTGCTCGACGCTGCCTATACCGACAACGTGCTGCCCGGCAGCCATATCGATATTTACGTCAACGACAATATCGCCTCCACCGTGCCGATCACCACCACAACAGGCGGCATTTTGCGTCATCTGCCGATCCGCGTGACGATGCGGCACTTCAAGCCCGGCCTGAATACGGTGGCGATCGAGGCGATCCTGATGACCAAGGACGATGCGGCTTGCGCGCCTGGCGCCACCGCCGGCGCCAGCCCGCGCTTTGCCCTGTTCGACACTTCCGAGCTGCATATGCCGGATTTCGCCCGTGTCGGCCAGCGGCCGAACTTGGCCGCCATGGCCGGCACCGCCTATCCCTATGGCCGGGCCACGGAGCCGACGCCGCTGTTCATCGACCGTGTCGATACCGACACGCTTTCGGCCGCCGCGACCCTGCTTGGCCAGATGGCGATCATGGCCGGCCATCCGATCCCCGTGGAAACCGTCGCCTCGCCGAATACGATCGGCGATCGTGACGCCATCTTCATCGGCTCCATCTCGCAGATGCCGACTACCGCGCTGTCGCAAACCAATATTGCGACGGCGAGCCAGGCTTCGTGGCGTCCGGTGACGGATGCGCAGACGGGTGTCGTCGATACCGGTACGGCCTTCGAGGAGTGGAATTCCAAGGTCAGCGGCGGTGTTTTGCGCAGCCGGATGACGGCGTTCCGCGAGTGGTTGTGGCGCAATTTCGATATTTCCCGCAGTTCGCTGCAATTCGTGCCGGGCGCCGAGCAAATCTTTACGCCGCCCAATACCGCCTCGCTTCTGGTGGCCCAGGGCTCCAGCCCGGCGGGAGCGGGCTCTTGGACCGTGGTGGCGGCGCCGTCGGCAAAGGATTTGCGGGAAGGGGTCGAGGTTCTGACGTCGCAGCTGAACTGGCCGCAGATATCGGGCCACATCACCACCTATTCCAGCAAGACCGGCAAGATCGAGGCGGTGCCGGTCACCCGTTTCGATTTCGTGCCGTCGACGCCCTGGTCGATCGCCAACTACCGCCTGATCGCTGCCAACTGGCTGTCGACGAATATCCTCTCCTATGCCTCGCTGCTGGTCGTCTTCGTGCTCCTGATCGGCGTCACCACGTCGAAGATGCTGAGAAACCTGGGTCGGTCGAAATGAGGCGGTGGTGTGCGCTCCTGCTGGCGGCATCGGTCGCGCTGGCACCGGGCCTGCCGGCCAGCGCGCAGCAGGCGATGATCAATGCCGGCGCATGGTCGGCCTATAAGGCGAAGTTTCTCGATCCGACCGGCCGCATCGTCGACAACGGCAACGGCAACATCAGCCACAGCGAAGGGCAGGGCTATGGCCTGCTGCTCGCCTATCTCGCTGCAAACCCCGCCGATTTCGAGCAGATCTGGTATTTTACCCGCACCGAGCTGCTGCTGCGCGATGATGGCCTGGCCGTGTGGAAATGGGATCCGAACGTCAAGCCGCACGTGGCCGACACCAACAATGCCACGGACGGCGACATGCTGATCGCCTATGCGCTGGCGCTGGCCGGCACGGCATGGAAGCGAGAAGACTATATCCTCGCAGCCTCCCGCATGGCGCAGGCGCTGCTTGCCGAAACCGTCGGCAGCTCGCAAGGCCGCACTTTGCTGATGCCGGGAACCGAAGGCTTTACCGGCAGCGACCGCGACGACGGCCCCGTCGTCAACCCGTCCTACTGGATTTATGAGGCGATCCCGGTGATGTCGGCGCTCGCTCCTTCGGATGCCTGGAAAAAACTGTCGGACGACGGCGTGGAGCTGTTGAAGACGATGCAATTCGGCCCGCGCAAGCTTCCGGCCGAATGGGTGAGCCTTCGCGATAAGCCACGGCCGGCGGAAGGGTTCGACGCCGAATTCTCATATAACGCCATCCGCATCCCGCTCTATCTCGCGCGGGGCGGCATCACCGACAAGGCGCTGCTGATGCGCCTGCAAAAGGGGATGTCGCAAGATGGCGTTCCCGCCACCATCGATCTGACCACCGGCCGGCCGAAGACCGTGCTGTCCGACCCCGGTTATAGAATTGTTAACGATGTTGTGGCCTGTGTTGTCGATGGGACCAGGCTGCCGAGTTCGGCGCTGCAGTTTGCCCCCGCACTCTATTATCCGTCCACCCTTCAACTGCTGGGGCTGGCCTATATCGGGGAGAAGCATCCGGAGTGTCTGTGAAGTCTTCTCTCGTGGCGGTTTCAGCGGCAGTGGTGGTGGCGAGCCTCGTCACCGGGCTGAAGGACCGCGCCGCTCTGCAGGAAAAGTTTGGCCTTGGCCCGGCCGGCAAGCCGGCGCCGGAGCTGATGATGATGGGCCGCATCAAGCCGACTGATGCCGCTGCCGGCAATTCCGACTTCAATGCGCAGCTCGTCGCCGACAAGATCGAAGCGATCACCTCCTCGCCGCCGTCAGCATCGGGGACTTCAGATCCGAATGCCGTTGCGGAGCAGCCCGCACCGCCGCAATCCGCCGCGCCTCAATCTGCACCCCAACCTGCACCTCAGCCGGCGGCTCCGCCGGCGCCGGTCACGCCTCCCATCGTCTCCGAATCTCCCGCGCCGCAAGAGGCCGCCGCGCCGCCGCAGCCTGCCGTCGATGAAAGCGCGCTTCGGTATTTCGCCAGCCGCGGCGACAAGGTGCGCCTGCAGGCCGAGATCTCCCGCCTTCAGGCGCTCTACCCGAACTGGGTTCCGCCGGCCGATCCGCTCGCCGTGCCGCAAAACGGCGACAAACAGCTGGAGGCCATGTGGCAGCTCTATTCCGATGGCCGTTATGCCGAGCTGCGCAAGGCGGTCGCCGACCGTCAGGCCGCCGATGCCGGATGGCAGCCGCCGGCCGATCTGCTCGATCGGCTCGACGTCGCCGAGGCCCGCGCCCGCCTCATCAACGCTTCGGACCTCAAGCAATATGCGACCGTGGTCGATATCGCCGCCGCAACGCCGAGCCTGCTCACCTGCAGCGAGGTCGACGTCCTCTGGCGTGTCGCCGAAGCCTTCATCCAGACGGAGAGGGTGCAGCGCGGCCAGGACGCCTATAGCTATATCCTGAAGAACTGCCCCAATCCGTCCGAGCGGCAGGCGACTGTGGAAAAGGCCTCGACACTGCTTGCCTATCAGCCGATGCAGGCGCTGCTGGCGCTGGAAAAGCCTGCTGCCGACGGCAGCAGGGAGTTCGATGCGATCCGCGACAACCTCGCCCGACGCTTCATGGCCGAAGGCAATGACGATCCGAAGCTCGCCATCGGCCCCGATTACGTCGCCCGCCTCGAAAAACTTGCCGGAAGCGAGGGGCTTGCCTCGGATGCGCTGCTGCTCGGCTGGTACCAGCTTCGCCGCAACAACGATGCCGAGGCGGAGAAGTGGTTCCGCGCCGCCCGCGCCAAGGAAGACACGGCGGCGGCTTCGCAGGGGCTGGCGCTGGCGCTGATTGCCCGCAAGGCGCCTGAGGAGGCCGAGGATGTGATGTTCCGCTGGCGCGCCGAATCCGATGATGCGAGCGCCACCTATCTCGCCGCCACCGCCAATCTGATGGCGCTGCAGCCGCCGGCCGATCTCGCCGAAGACGTGCTGCATCGCATCGCCGCCGAGATTATCGCCCGGAAATACGTGCCGACGGCGCAGCAGTTCGGCTGGTATGCCCGCTCGCTCAACCAGTTCCAGACCGCCGCACGCTGGTTCGAGACCGCGCTTGCGTGGAAACCCGATGACGAGCCGTCGGCCTATGGCCTTGCCGTCACCCGCGAGCAGCTGGACGACCGCAAGGGTGTGCTCGACCTGCAGCACGCCTGGGCCGGCCGGTCGACCCGGATCGCCAATCTCGAGGACACCTCCTCGCTAATGCCGAACGGAAGCGTCCTTCCGCCGCAGAAGGGCACGCTTGCCCCGCAGCAGCCGGTTCAGCCGGTTCAGCCGACGCAGCCGGCGCAACGCCCCGCCACGACGGCAGAGCCACTTCCGGCTGAACGCCCCACGCCGCTGCAGCCGGGGCCTGATCAGGCCGTTCGCCCGGCAAGGCCGGCGCTGCAGACGGTGACCGTTCAGCGCGGTCCGCGCCAGACACGCGGCTGCTCGACGACCATCGATGCGGCACAGCTCAGCCCGGCGAACGCGCTGTCGCGTGGCTGGTGCCTGATGGATATCAACCGGCCGATGGAGGCGATCTCGGCCTTCGAGACGGCATTGCAAAGCCCCGTCCGCAAGGACCGTGAAGACGCAGCCTACGGCCAGAGCCTTGCCTATCTGCGCGCCGGCCTTTCCAGCAATGCCGCTGTGGCCGCCACCAAGGCACCGCAGAACCGCCAGCGCGCCGCCGAGCTCCAGGTGGCGATCCTCGCCGACCGTGCGCTTTCGGCCTTCGACGCCGGGCGTTATCGCGAGACCCTGATCTATCTCGATCAGCGCGCCCAGCTGCAGCAGGAACGCATCGACCTGATGGTGCTGCGCGGCTACTGCTACCTCAATCTTAAAATGTATGGCGACGCGACCCGTATCTTCGAAGCTGCTGCCGCGACCGGCAACCGCGACGCCGCCCGCGGCCTGGCCGACGTCCGCAACGTCACCCATCCCGATGTCAACGACTAGCGTTGACGCCGCCGCCGCTCTCCGCTACTCGCCTGTGCAGGGGTCGCCCCGGCCTCGCACCCGCAAGGAAACGCCCGTGCCCGCTCTCCACGATATCCTCGACAGATCCTATGACGCCTTCCTTTTCGACATGGACGGGACGCTGCTGAATTCGATCGCCGTCGTCGAACGCGTCTGGAGCGAATGGGCAAGGCGCCACGGCTTCGAACCGGAGGTCTTCCTGAAGACGATCCACGGCATCCGCGCTTCCGACGTTATCCGCGGGCTCGGCCTGCCCGGCGTCGATCCGGCCCATGAGGCGGATCTGCTGCTTGCCGAGGAGATGGAGGATGTCTCCGGCATCGTCGAGATCCCCGATGCCGTCCGCTTCCTCTCCGCCATTCCCGACGGCAAATGGGCGATCGTCACCTCGGCGCCGATCGAACTCGCCGTGCGCCGCATGGCCGCCGCCGGCATCCCGATGCCGAACGTCATCGTCAGCGGTGGCGAGGTCAAATCCGGCAAGCCCAGTCCCGAGGGTTACCTGCTCGGCGCCAGCCGCCTCGGTGTCGATCCCGAAAAATGCCTGGTCTTCGAAGACGCCGTCGCCGGCATCCTCGCCGGCGAGGCGGCCGGTGCCGATGTGGCCATCATCACCGAAACCCACGCCACCCCCTTCGAAACCCCGCATTTCTCCATCGCCAATTACCAGGCATGGCAGCCCCGCCACACCGCCGAAGGCCGGCTGACGATCGCGGCGATCTGACCAAACCGACAAACCGCCCTCCTTTTTGTCGGAGGCGAGTTTTTCCGCTTGCATTGCACGCGCCGAAAAACTAAACGAAGCAAGCCGTTTCGGCAGGTCGGGGCGTAGCGCAGCCCGGTAGCGCACTTGACTGGGGGTCAAGGGGTCGCTGGTTCGAGTCCAGTCGCCCCGACCATTTATCCCCTTGAAATCCAGTCAGAAGATCATGTTTCGTGGCGGCCGCTCTCGCGGCCATTGCCGAAAACGGCGGATCTTCAGTGCGGTTTCTGGGCAATCGCGATCATCGATTTGGCCAGAAGCGGAATCCTCCCGACATATTCGAAGTCGACCTCTTCGAAACCTGTTTCATGCAGCAGCGTGCTCAGCGTTCCCGGAGACCAGAATTTGATATGGCCATGGTCCTTGAGCGGCATGAAATGGTCGTCCATCTTACCGCTCACGGCCAAGGCCAGATTTTTCCAGTAACCGTGAAAAGGCGTCGACATGACCGCGATGCCGCCGGGCCTGACCAGATCGTACATGGTGGCCGAAAACGCCTTGGGATCATAGACGTGCTCAACGACCTCAAGGCTGATCACCGCATCGAAGGTTCCGTACCGGCTGGAAAGATCTTCGTAACCGGAGCCGATTTCCAGCGGCAGATTGGGATGGGCCGTTCGCGCTTTTGCGATGCCGTCCTCGGACGGATCGACGCCGATGACATCATAGCCCTTTCCCGCAAGCATGGCTGCAGCACCGCCGGCACCGCAACCGAGATCGAAAACCGATGTTTCGTTTGCCTCCTGAAAACTGTTCTCAAGTACATCGACAACAGCCGGCAAGATATAAGAATGCGCAGTCGCCGGTTTGGCATGCACATAGGTCGTCGCGTCTAGTTCGATAGACATTTTAACTCCTGGAGAAGTGGGCCCGCCAACCCAATAATACGCAACACAATCGTACGGCGGACTTTGACGGCAGTGTGGTGTCGTTGTGGTATTAAAGTGATTAGCGCCGAAGGCGATCGCGGCAGCTGAGGATATTGTTGACGATGTGCGCATTCAGCCGGGCGCGCCGTTGCCTCATGAACCATGTCCGCCCGGCGCACGCCTTGGACGATTTCGAAGCGGATTGACAGGGTGGAGGGAAGATGATGAAACGTGCCGCAATTCGGATTTTGTCTGGTAGGCGGGTTAAATAGTCGCCGCTTCGACTCCGATGTCGCAGCCATTTGCAGTAACTAACGCAATGAAAATACCCTTCGAGGGTGCGTAGTCAAATAATCTATTAGTTCTTTTTGGCACTCATCCAATTGATGGAGGCTGTGTTTGTTGCCTTTTGTTAAGGTTATACCAAGAGATACCAAAATTCGAAATTTAAGAACGTGAAACCTCTTCGCATTCATGCGAATATGTGTAGATTAAAACGTCCCTATCACAATTAGCCTAGGGCGAGCGCATGGCGGATATGAAGCAGAATCTCACTTGCAGGCAAGCCCTCGCCGGCGCATTCCAGGCTTTGTCCGACGAGGCCGTCAAGGCTGGCTGGCCGGAAGGCGATGTCGCCCTCGCGCTTGCTGAACTGGCCGAGGAGCAGGTGATCGAGGTAACCGCCAAGGTGATCATGGAAGGCTCCATTCACCCGCAGCTCGCCGCCGCCGGCCGCCACAGCAGCTGATCTCACAGCAACAATCCCGCCGTCTTCGCCGCCGTGATGAAAGAAGCCTGTGCGGCGCGCGGGCTGCGTAGCCCGTCGAGCGCATCCAGGCAATGCTGGCGCGCAACGCGATAGTCGCGCCCACGCTTGTTCGGCCATCGTTTCAAATATTCGACGGCTTCCCAAACGGTGGAAACGATCAGGCTGCGGTTTTGAGAAACTACCCGGACCGGGGAGGGAAAGCGTATTTCAGTCAACGCCTGCACTCGCTCATTCCTGCTGCAAACGCGCCTAAAACGCGCGGGGCAAAATTTTGTTCCCGAATTTTGCTCTGTGGAAATTTGCATAGTTGCTAAAGTTCGGACCCTCGCGCATAATCATTTTTGCCGGTTGCGGAGGGCGGCCGGCAATGCAAGCGTGAATGCGTTTGCCCTCGGAGGGAATGCGGCGTGATGTTACGATCATCAATTCATCCGCATGATTTACCGCTGTTTTCGGAAGATCTCGACCTGCTGTCGCAGGTGCTCGACAAGGTCTGCGACGAACGCGGCTTGGTCCGGACGACACCCGAAGCCGAGCGGATCGGTGCGGTGATCATTCAGCTCTACAGGCAGGGCGTGAAGGACGGCGGCAAACTCGCCGATCTGGCGAAGACCTATCTCTGACGCTCAGTTCTGCTCGATCGTGTTTTCCCAGCGGTGGATATAAGCGCCGAGCCGATAGCACCCATTTCCTAATCGTCGTTGGCGGCGTTGAGGTTTTCCGGCCGGATACCGTCGTCGCTCATGGTGCGCGCGCGCAACCGGATGCCGGGGCCGCCTTCATCCTGATTGCCGCTCGACAGGAAGATGATGCCGTGCGCCTCGAGCGTGCTGCGCACATCGAACAGCGCGTGCGGTTCGCCCGCGAATTCGCCGTTTTCCAGAGCGGTCACGGTCTCCACCGGCAGGCCGCTTGCGGCGGCGAGCTCTTCGATACTCATCCCGATCATGGCGCGCGCGCCGCGTATCTGCGTTGCTGTTATCATGGCGGAAAATCTAGCGCATTGACCGCACTTCTCAAGTGGTGCGGGCCGATCAAGCGTCTTTCAATTTCACGCCGAACAGATCGTCGTGCATGCGCTCGACCGCGACCCCCATTCCTCCCATAAGGGCGGCGCGGTTGCCAAAGCGGCTGATCTCGATGCGCGGCGGGTAGGGCGTGCAACGCGGCAGGAAACCGCGGATGGCGTTGACGAGTTCCGGTCTTGCGCCGATGCTGCCGCCGGTGATCACCAGTTCGGGATCGAGAGTGGCTCCGATGGCGGCAATGGCGAGCGCCACCAGCCGCGCCGTCTCTTCGATTGCCGCGACGGCGCTGGTCTCTCCGGCATTGAACGCGGCGAAGAGATCGGCGACGGTGGATGCGTTGCGCCCACCGAAACCGGTGTAGCGGCGCAACATGGCGACGCTGCCGACTGCGCTCTCAAAGGTTCCAAGCGTAAACCCGCCGGGATCGAAAGCATCGCCGCCGATCGGAAGATAGGCGATTTCGCCGGCCGCACCGCGCGCGCCGCGCAACAGAGCGCCATTGGCGATGATGCCCATGCCGACGCCGGTTCCGAGAGCAATGAAGGCGAAGTTGCCAGTTTCGACCCCGTGACCCCGCCATCTCTCCCCTTGCGCCGCCAGGTTGACGTCATTTTCGACAATCACCGGTATGCCCATCCTGTCGCTGAAGACCTGCCGCAGATTGATGGCGTCAATGCCCGGGATGTTTGGCGCGACGTTGATATGTCCGGTGGCCGGATCGAGCACGCCGGGACTGCCCAGAACAACGAGGCGGAGCTTGTCGGCGGCCGTTCCTGCCGCAGATGCGAGTCCAGCGATCACATCGCTGAACTGATTGACGAGATGCATTCCGCCGCGCGGGTCGGTCGCCACTTTGGTTTCGGCAACGACATTGCCCAACAGGTCGCAGATCGCCGCGGCAATCTTGGTGCCGCCGAGATCGATGGAGACCGCCAATCCAGCCCTGGCGTTGATTTCGTAGATGATTGCATTGCGGCCCGGCCGACCGTCGGTCTGCCCGGCAGGTTTCAGCCAGCCATCATCCTCAAGGTCGCGCACGACATCGGAGATCGTCTGTTTCGACAGGCCGGTCAGCTTGGCGATATCGGCGCGGGAAATCGACCGGTTCGCCAACACGGTCCGGATCACCGCATTGGTCGATATTTTTCGGGCGATCGGTGTTTCTACGACAGAAGATGTCATTGGCACCCGGTTGTTGCTCTAATTAGTTCGGAGCATGTACCTAATTCGATGGCGATATCGGCTGGTAACCATCGCGAAAAGAAGCGAGAGGTCAAACTCTCATGATCTTGTCCCAAATTCAGTACATCGAAGTCGATGGTTTGTCTATGCCATTGACAAATAGGGGGCTGGCTGTAGGCTGAGACCAACGTGCAATGAGATGCGCGATGAAATAAAGAGGGGTCGGACAAGTATGCATCATACATATTGTCTGTGTAGCCGCGCGCTCGCCAAGGTCGTCCTAGTCGCGGCCGGCTGGGACTTATCTCGCTATTTTCGCTTTGACGTCTCGCCGTCCCGTTAACTTGGCTGCCGGGGATCTGCCGATGCTAAAGCCCTTGATTGATGGACAGCTCTTCACGGAAGAAGGCGTTTTACTGCCTGTCATGGCGCCACGCCTTCAGGCGGATGTTCACCCTGATGGATATGCCGATCTTGCCTTATGGGGGGCGGGCAGCCTCGGCCGTGTAAGATTTTCCGCGGTCAGCGAGCCTTATACCTATGCCCCCAACCGGATCCTGTCGGAACAAGGCGGCGTCTTCGTTGCGCAGTCGCTGCCCGTGATGGTGATCCGCGGCGTGAGACTTCAGGGCGTCTATCCAGCCCGCCGCTGCGCGTGGTGGCATGAGCCAGGTGGGGAAGGCGCAAGGGCGAGGGTCACCCGGAAGCATCACCGGCAGACGTTCGAAATGGGCTGGGGTGTCCTCATTGTGGAGGCTCTGGCTTCCGATTTGCGGATTGCCGTCGGCGCGTCGAGAGACGAAGCCGAGAAGGCGCTAAGCCTCACCAGCGAAGCCATCATTGCCGAAGCCGCTGAATATGCGGCTCGTTGTGACATGGCGCCAGCCGCCGACCCGTTGATGCGCAGCATGGTCAGCCAGGGGACGCACGCCGCCCTTTCCAGCATCAGGCGCGACGAAAACGGCGCCTTCGCCGGACTTGCCGCCGGGCAGGCCTATAGCGCTCCGGCGCGCACCTATTACCGCGATGGCTATTGGACGATGCAGCCTCTTTTGACGCTTGCGCCGGAGGCGGTGCGCGACGAGATCCGGCTGCTTGCGAAAGGCGTGCAGCCGGATGGAGAAACCCCAAGCGGCGTGATCTTGACGGGACCGGCGCAGTCAGAAGCCTGGCAGCGCTTTGTCGCAGACAGCAAGGCCAATCCCAAAACCCACAAAAGGGCGGTTCCGGAATATCACAACCGCCCGCAGGACTGGTGGAGCGACCACTTCGACAGTCCGCTTTTCTTCATCCTGTTCATCGACGACTATGTCAGGGCCACGAAGGACCTCGCCGAGGCGCAGCTGCACTGGCCGATCGTCCGGGCAATCGTCGACCGCTATCTCAGCCTGGCCGGCCCCGACAGCGTCCTGCCGGTAAAGCCACGTAACGATCGGGATTGGGCCGACAACGTCTATCGCGAGGGCCTTGTCTCCTATGATCTCGGCCTTTTCGTCGGCGCCATGGATGCGGTGGCAAGGCTTGGCGAGGGGCACGATCCGGCTCTTGCCGAACGCGCGGGCAGGATCGCAGATCTGGCCCGCCAGGAAATCGAGGCCAAACTCTTCGTCCCGGCAACGGGAGGATATCTCGACTATGGAACGCCTGGCGTATTCGTCGAGGATCATCTGGCGCTCGACAGCCTGACCTTGTCGCGGTTTGGTGCGATTTCACGGCCGAAGGCTATTGGCTTGCTGAGAGCGTTTGAAACCAAGCTGGAAACGCGCAACAATCAGCAACAGCCCTATGGCAGCTGGGGTGTCATGTGCGCCTATCCGCCCTTCAAGCGGCCAGGCGATCTGCGATCCAAGACCGCGTTTCCCTACCGTTACCATAATGGTTCGGACTGGCCCTATTGGGATGGCGCCTATGCCGAAGAGCGCCTTCGCCACGGACTTGGAGGTGCACGCTACGCGCTGACACGCTGGTGGGAAACCTGCCTGGAGAACGGCTGGATGGGTGCGGTGGAATATTTCTCGCCGCCCTATGGGCGCGGCTCCCTGCTGCAAGGCTGGAGCGGCATGTCGGCGGCGGTCGTTTTGAAATATGGGCTTGACGCCGCAAATGCGGAGCCAATCTCATGAGCAGAATGGCACCGTCGGTTCTAGCCGGGGACCTTATCGATCCGCATGGCGAAGGCGACGGAGCCGTCCCGTTCGAGTTCGGCAAAGCCAAGGTGACGGTAAAAACCTCTGGCCCGTTCATTGTTTGGATCGACACCGAGATGCACAGCTGCGACCCCGTGATTGCGAAGCGCTTCGAGCTCGGTGCTGATCATCCGGCGGCCCCAGCCGCCTGCCTGAAGTCCGGGAAGAATGTTGATGTGAAGATGCGCCGGGTAATCGTCCTGAAGCCACGTCGTTCCGCTGCGCGGATTTTGAATTCGTTCGATCACGTCGGCGTCGCGCGCACGGCTGGGCGTCAGCCCGGCGATCTCTCGGCGGACGAACGGCCACCAGTTTACCTCAAGGTCTTTGTCGAACCCGCCGGTATCGGGCACCCCGACGACGTAGCCGACCGGCCGGTCGCCCTGAACGAGAACAAAGGCAAAGTCCCTGGCGAATTTGAGATAGGGTACCGACCAGATGTAACCGGGCAGATGCGGGTCGCTGTAAAGCGCGCTGGCATCCTCGCCGCCGTTGGCGGTTTTCAGGCAGATGTCGAAAAGAGCGTCACTATCGGCCTCGATCGCCGGGCGGATGAAGCAGTTGCTGTCCATCGCTTTGCCACCTCCTGCGTGGCGCTTTGTCATTCTGGATCGCGAGAGGGGCTGATGCATTGACGATTACCCCAGATTCGCCAGCCAGGCAAAGCTCTGGGGGAAGAAAACGTTCGGCCGGCGCCAGGCGCGAGGTCCGGACGGGGAGTGGAGAATAAACCAAATGAGGTGGAGCAGATGAACAGAACCGTGAAATCGATCAGCATACTGCCGGCATACCGATTGAAAGCAGCTGTCGCGCTTGCCGGCGCGGCGCTTGTCAGTTTCGGCCTTTCCGCCGCCCGCGCCGACGATCTGGCCGTATGGGACGACCAAACCTTTGAGGGCCAGAGCGCGGTCATCGAGCAACTGAACAAGGAGTTCGAAGCCGCACATCCCGGTGTCACGATCAAACGCACCGCCCGAACCTTCGATGACATGAAGCTGACGCTGAAGCTTGCGGTTTCGGCAGGCGATGGCCCCGTCATCACCAAGGTCAACCAGGGCGCCGGCGACATGGGCGCGATGGTCAAGGAAGGATTGCTCCTGCCGGTTGACGAGTACATCAAGAAATACGGCTGGGATAAGCGGCAGTCGGATTCCGTGCTGGCCAGAGACCGCTGGGAGGGGACGAAATTCGGGGTCGGCAAGACCTACGGCATATCGGGTCTCGGTGAGATCGTCGGCCTTTACTACAATAAGAAGATCCTCGACGAGGCGGGCGTGGCGCTGCCGAAGACCTTCGAGGAGCTTTTGGCGGATCTCGACAAGCTCAAGGAAAAAGGCGTCGCGCCCTTCATGATGGGCTCGGCCAAGCAGCATCTCGCCCTGCACATGATCGGCGCCATCGATCAGGCCCATATCGACGCGGCCAATCGCGCCGAGCTTGACGACCTGATTTACGGCAAAGGCGGCTCCTGGAACACCAAGGGGAATATCGAATCGGCCAAGCTCGTGCAGAAATGGGCGCAGGGCGGCTATTTTTATCCCGGCTTCGAGGGCATCTCGGGTGACGACGCCGTCCAGCTGTTCATATCCGGGCAGGGCGCATTCCTGATCTCCGGGACCTGGTATTTCGGCGACATGCAAAACAATCCGGATATCGGCTTCATGGCCATTCCTGCTCCGAAGGGCGTTTCCAAGCCGATGAGCGTCGGCGGCGTCGATCTTGCCTGGGCGATAACCAGCCTTGCCAAAGACAAGGCGAAGCAGGACCTGGCCGGCGAGTACATCGACTATATGGTGTCTGAAAAGGCCGCTGAAAGCTGGGCCGCGGCAGGCTATCTTCCGGCAACATCGCTCCCGGCGGATGCAAAGCCGAAGCTCACGCCGCTCCTGACCGCTGGTATCGAGATGTGGAAGACGCTCAACGCCAACGATGCGCTCGGCCACTACCCCGATTGGTCGAGCCCGACGATGCTGAAGACAATCGACGACAACACGCCGCTTCTCTTGTCCGGCAAGATCACCCCCGAAGCCTTTGTCGATGCCATGGACAAGGACTATCAGGCCTATTTGAAGGATAAGAAATAAGGGAGTGCGGACGCCGGTCGCGCCCTCCGGGCGGCTCGACCGGCGTCCTGTTCCTCACGCTGAAATGAGCGTTGCGAGCCTACGGCTTACTGCGCGATGACCCGAGATTTGGCAGGGAGTACTGGATGAAACGCTCCGCACTGGATGGAACGCAACAGACCAATTTCATCTATTTATTGCCTGGATTGCTGCTCTATGGGGCGTTTGTCTTTGGGCCGATCGTCGCGGCTTTGGGTTTGAGCCTGACCAGTTGGGACGGCCTGACCATGCCCAGATGGGTTGGGCTCGGCAATTACGCCGATCTCTTTTCCGACAGCCGTTTTTACATTGCCTTGCGCAACAACGCCGAGCTCATGATCTTCTACTGCGTTCTGCCGCTCGTGCTCGGTATAACGCTTGCCGCCTGCGTGTGGAATTTGAAGCAGCGCGAGCAACTCGCCCTCAGAACCTTCCTGTTCCTGCCTTACATCATGCCGACTGCCGTGTTGGGCATCATCTGGGCATGGCTCTACAATCCTGCATTCGGCCCGTTCAATCAGTTTCTGCGAGCGGTGGGATTGGGCAGGTTCGCATTGCCCTGGCTCGGAGATTTCAATTTTGTGCTTCCTGCGGTCGGGATCGTTGCCACCTGGTATTTCTTCGGTTTTTGCATGGTGATCTTCCTCACCGGAATCCAGCGCATCGACCCGTCTCTTTTCGACGCCGCCAAGGTCGACGGCGCGTCGCCGCGAAAGACCTTTTTCTGGATAACGCTGCCGCTTCTCATGCCGGAGATCAGGGTGGTTTTGCTTCTGACGGTCATTGCCTCGATCAAAAGCTTCGACCTGATTTTCACGATGACCCGCGGTGGACCCGCCAACGCAACGCTGGTGCCGAATATCTACATGTATCAGCTCGGCTTCGAGCTCAATCGCTTCGGCGCCGCAGCCGCCATCGCCATTGTCGGCGCCTTGCTGACATTCGCAATCAATTTCGCAATTCACCGGCTGGTGGGCTCCAGAAGCAAAGGATTGGCTTGATGAGCCGTTCGTCCAATATTCCCGCCGCGCTGTTCCTTCGCATTGTCCTCTGGCTCCTGGCCTTCGTAACGATCACCCCGTTCCTGCTGCTGTTGCTGACCTCGATAAAGAGCAAGGCCGACGTGCTGAAAGGCGCATTCGCCCTTCCGGCCTATCCGCATTTCGAAAATTACGTCGATGCCTGGAATGCCGGGCACTTCAACATTTACTTCTGGAATTCGATCGTCGTCGTCATACCCGTCGTTGCCGCAAGCGTCTTTCTGGGCCTGCTGACCGGTTTTGCCTTCGCCTACCTGTCGTTTCCGCTGCGGCGCACGCTGTTCGCGATCCTGACGCTCGGCATGATGGTGCCGGCGGAGGCCTTCATCATCCCGCTTTATTATGAAATGCGCTACCTTGGGCTGATCAATACCTATGCGGCTCTCATCATCCCGCAGATCGCGATGTCGATACCCTTCTCCACGATCTTTCTCGCTAGCGCGATGCAGCAATTACCGGAGGAGGTTCTCGAAGCGGCGGTCCTCGACGGCGCCGGACGCTTCTATATCCTGCGCAAGATCGTTATTCCGCTGATGATACCGGCAATGTCGACGCTGGCGCTGTTCTTGTTCATCTGGACCTGGAACGAGTTTCTCATTCCGTTCATTCTGGTCAATGACGACGCCTATCGGACGCTGCCGCTCGGCATGCTGTTTTTCCAGGGGCGTTATACCGTCAACACGCCGGTTCTGACCGCCGGCGCGGTGATCGTCATTTTCCCGCTCATTCTGACCTATCTGGTATTCCAGCGGCGGTTCATCGCCGGCTTGACGGCCGGCGCGACGAAATAGCACGACGACAGAGCCTTACGGCGTGCGCCCGAGCCGTCTTTGACGCTTGTGGCGCACCTCGAGCGCGGCGCACCCCCAGACAGTGCCGAGCAGCAGATAGACATGGCGCCAGTGATCGATATCGATGACGTTGCCGATGGTGGCGTGGCCGAGAACCGAGATCCAGGCGATCATCAGGAAGGGCTGCCACGGCCGGTCGAGCAGCAGGTATCGGAAGCCGAGCGCCAGCGTCCAGACAAGCATGCCGACATAGGTGACGAAGCCGAGCCAGCCATAGGTGGTCAGTGATTTCAGCCAGATATTGTGCTCGTCCTCGGGAAACATCGTGCCGAACACCAATGGCCCGATGCCGAGCGGCCGCTCCATCATCATGGTGAAGCCGATCCGGTGACGCTCGAAGCGGCCGAGATGCTCGCCGTCATATTGCTGCACCAGCTGGGCGCGCGCCGAAAACAGTTCGGCGACTTTCGGGATCTGCAGCGCCACCAGCAGTGAGCCGACCAGCATGATGATCGCCGCCAGCGACAGGACCAGCACCCTGAGGCGAAAGGCGCCGCTACGCTCCTTGAGCAGCATGATGAAGATCAGGAGCGCCACGCCGAGCGCGAAGAGCCCCCAGGCGGCGCGGGAAAAAGACAGGAAGATGCCGAGCGCAAGCACCAGCAGGGCGACAGCCTTCAGCGGCGATCTTTTCAGGTCGCCGACCAGGATGCCGTGGACGAGATAGAGCGACGGCGGCACCAGGAACGGGCCGAAGACGTTCGGGTCCTGAAAGGCGCCCTTGGCGCGGTCATAGAGCGTGAAGATCTCCGCGCCGGGAAAGGCGTGGAAATAACCGAGTATGCCGAGCGCGGAGGTGGCGACGGCGGCGAAGGTCCAGGCGTTGAAGATCAGCGGCAGCCGCTTGTGGCTGTCCTCGATAATCGCCGCGTAGAAGACCGCCGTCAGCGCCAGGAAGGTCGAGACCGCGATATACATCGGCCCGGTCGCCAGATCCTTCATCTGCGTCAGCGATAGCATGCCGCCGATGTTGAAGGTGAGCAGCAGCGCAAGCAGCGGTGCCACGCCGCGCGAAATCCTGAGACCCAGGATGAACCAGAGGCCGATCAGCCCGGCCATCCAGAGTTCGTAGGGCGCCGGCTCGTCGATCACGAAACCGGAGAGGAAAACGCCGAAGGCGACGAAGGCCGAGCCGATCAGGCGCAGCGTCATCCGCTGCGGCTGGGCGACACGGGGATATGTCGCCTCGATCGCGCTCAATAGGCGTTTTCCGTGTTGAGCAGCCGGATCGGTGTCAGGAACAGGATCTTGAGATCGAACCAGAGCGACCAGTTCTCGATGTAATAGAGGTCGTAGGCGGTGCGGAACTTGATCTTCTCGTCATTGTCCACTTCGCCGCGCCAGCCGTTTATCTGCGCCCAACCGGTGACGCCGGGCTTGACGCGGTGGCGGGCGAAATAACCCTCGACGACATCGCCGAAGGCGCGGTCGCGGGCCTGGGCGAGAACGGCATGCGGGCGCGGGCCGACCAGCGAGAGCTCGCCCCGCAGCACGTTGAAAAGCTGGGGCAGTTCGTCGATCGAGGTTTTGCGGATGAAGCGGCCGACGCGGGTGACGCGCGGATCGCCCTTGGTCACCGCGGCCTTGCCCGTGGGGTCGGCCATGTTGGTGTACATCGAGCGGAACTTGAAGACGTTGATGATTTCGTTGTTGAAGCCGTGGCGCTTCTGCATGAAGAAAACAGGGCCTTCGGAGGTCGCCTTGATGGCGATGGCGGTCGCGACCATCAGCGGCCAGAGCAGCGCCAGGGCGACGAGCGTGAAGAATATGTCGAAGCCGCGCTTGGCGACGGAATCCCAGTCGCGGATCGGCTTCTTGAAAATGTCGAGCATCGGCACCGAGCCGACATGCGAATAGGCGCGCGGCCGGAAGCGGAGCCGGTTGGCATGGGCGGCAAGGCGGATATCGACCGGCAGCACCCAGAGCTTCTTCAAAAGGTCGTAGATGCGCGCTTCGGCCGACAGCGGCAGAGCGATGATCAGCATGTCGATGCGCGTCAGCCGCACGAATTCGACCAGTTCGGCCACGGTGCCGAGTTTGGGATAACCGGCAACCATGATCGGCGAGCGCTTTTCGCCGCGGTCGTCGAAGATGCCGCAGATGCGGATGTCGTTGTCATCCTGCTGTTCGAGGATGCGGATCAGCTCCTTGGCCGGCTCGCCGCCGCCGACGATGACGGCGCGGCGCTCCATGATGCCGTTGCGCGCCCAGTTGCGGATGCCGTAGGCGACGAGGAAACGCTCGGCCGTAAGGAAGAGCGCGCCAGCCGCGAACCAGGGCATATAAGCGTCGACGACCATCGCCCATGTGCTGCCGCGAACGAGAGCGAACAGGCCGACGGTCAGAAAAAGTGCGATCGTCCACGACGCCAGAATGCGCGGGATCAATCGCAGCTTGGCCCGAAGTGCCGGAATGGTGTAGCTGTCGGCAAGCTGCAGGCCGATGACTGTCAAGGCCGAGGCAATCGCCGCCATGACCGTCCGCACCAGGGCTGAATCATTGCCGTCGCCGGGCCAGAAATAATGGGCGATCAGGGCGATCGCGAAGAGCGCCAGGAATTCCAGCAGCCGCAATTGCCCGATGATGATCACGGGCGAATTGGTTCCGTCGCGGAACTGTTCGGCGATCTGCCGGGCATAGGGATTGATTTCGGTCGGGTCGGACGGTTTTTCCTGACCCGCGTCGCCGCGCGCCTCGATGTCGGAGACCTGCCTGCGCAGAGCTTCCACGTCGAATTGATCGCCTTTTTCCAGCTTGTTCATGGGGCTTTTCGCTCGTTGTCAGCAAGCGAAATACCAGAAAGCCCCTAAGAAATATTTACGGGGCGGCGGGCATTGCTCGGCCGGCGGCGGGCTCGACGAGTTCATGGTATAATTTCAGGACATCGCGCGCCATGACGGCCGAGGAAAACACCGCCTTCACCGCTTCGGGCTTCGGCATCGTCCTGGCGTGCCAGCCGGGCGTGCTCAGCGTTTCCGCCATGACGCGGGCGAGATCGTCGGAATTCCCAGCCTCCACGAGGGCTGCGCTATCGGCGCCGAGCACCTCGGGAATGCCGCCGACACGGCTGGCGATGATCGTCTTGCCGGCGCCGAGCCCCTCGAGCACGATATAGGGCATGGCTTCGGCGCGCGAGGGAACGACGAGGTTCTGCGCCATGGAGAAGGCTTCATGGACCCGCATCGCGGGCAGCATGCCGATGCGCTTGCCGAGGCCGCGTTCGACCATCATCTCGCGGTAGCGGTCGCGATCCGGTCCGTCGCCGATCATCAGCGCCGACAGCGGCCGCCCGAGCAGCCGTTCTGTCTTGGCGAAGGCATCGACAAACAGATCGGGACCCTTGAGGTCCCGGAGCATACCGACATAGATGAAGTGAACGGCATCCGAGCGGGTGGGGATCGGTTCGAAATCGCGCTCGGAGATGCCGTTGTAGATCAGTCTGGTCTTCGTCCGCGGCTTACCCACCTTGCGCGCGTAAGTGTCGCGCTCGTATTCGCAGATGAAGACCAGCGCATCGGTGAAATATTCCTGCAGGCGCTCCATCCTGAGGACGAATTGTCCGCTGAGCGAGGAACGCGAATAATGCAGGCTTCCGCCATGCGCGGTATAGAGGCGGGCTACGCGATACCTGTTCACCCGCAACGCTGAGCCGGCAAGTCGCGCGAGCACGCCGCCTTTGGCGCCGTGTCCGTGCAGCACATCCGGCCGCAAACTTTTGATTTTCTTGTATGTATCCCACATCGTCGCAATGTCGGACGGGCTGATCGAACGCCGGATCGGCACCCGTGTCAGGCCGAGCGAAAGATAGGGTCTTATATCGTCGAACAGGCTGTCCTCGTACTCGCCGCCGGTCGAGCTGTCGCAGAGGATGCCGACTTGGTGGCCGGCCTTGCTGTGCTCCTCGACGAGATCGCGGACATGGCGGAAAATCCCGCCGACCGGCGATCTGAAGCAATGGAGGATGCGGAGGGGCTTGTGTGTTGCCATCGCTCAGAAGAGCCGTTCGCGTACGTAGATCGTGTCGCCGGCGATGATCGGCCCCGATATGTTGATGCGGCCGGTCAGCACCTGTCCGTTGATCTTGCGGGTGACGTCGACCATGCTCTGGTTGGCACGGCTGGTAAAGCCGCCGGCGACCGCAATGGCATTTTGCACCGTCATGCCGGGGACATAGGCATATTGGCCGGGTTGACCGACTTCGCCCATGAGGAAGATCGAACGGTAGCGATCGACATCGATGGTGACATCCGGATCGCGAAGATAGCCCTGCTGCAGTTTCTGGGCGATCTGCCCCGACAATTGCTGCAGGGTTCGGCCGCGGGCAGGGACCTGGCCGATAAGAGGGAAGGCGATATAGCCGGCCTGATCGACTGTATAGGTGTTGGTCAGGCTCTGCTGGTCGAAGACGGTAACGCGCAACCGGTCGCCGCTATCCAGCGTATAGGGCTGGATGGTCGCCTCGTTGAACGCCTTCGGAGCCGGCTTGTACGTCGTGCAGCCGCCCAATGCCGCCGTCATGGCTGCAAGGCTCAGGGCCAAAAGGATCTTGGGCTGGACGACAGACATCCGTTGGTGCTCACAGAAAATGAACTCGGTAGAGCCGTTATCGATCCGTTAGGGTTAATGCCCGGTAAAGGCCGCTTGCGATTTCCTGGCGTCCGTTCTTCAGTCGTCGCTTATTCTCGGCAAGATTGCCATTAACCGTTGAGTTACCATGGTCGTTTACGCTTGCGGCACCTTTGTTGTGGAGTAAGAGCATGTCCGGCGTAGCGCGTGATCAGGATGTGGACATCGACCTCGGCCAGCTGGTTCGCGCCGTCTGGGCGCGGCGGCTCAGGATTCTGGCGATCACCTTTGCGGGAGCGGGCGTCGCCTTTACCGGCGCCAAGATCATGTCGCCGCAATATCGCAGCGAAACGCGCATTCTGATCGAACCCCGCGCGCCGGCCTTCGCCAGCACCCAGCAGGTCAACGACGCTGGCGCCGGCCCGCTGATGGACGAGCTGAATATCGCCAGCCAGGTGCAGCTGCTGCAATCGGCCGATCTCCTCAAGAAGGTGATCAACGACCTGAAGCTCTACAACCTGCCGGAATTCGACGATGCCGCCAACGGCTCGGCGATGAGCAGCATCCTGGTCAAGCTGCACCTGAAGAAGAACCCGATGGAGAACCCGCCGGAAGAGCGGGTGATCGACGCCTTCGTCGAGCGCCTGCAGGTCTATCAGGTGCCGGGTTCGCGCGTCATCGGCGTCAGCTTCACCTCGAAGGACCCGAAGCTCGCCGCCGCCATTCCGAACGCCATGGCCAATGTCTATCTTTCGACCCAGAGCGGCGCCAAGCTCGATTCCAATTCGGAAGCGACACGCTGGCTGGAGCCGGAGATCGAGGGCCTGCGCCGCAAGGTCAGCGAAGCCGAGAAGAAGGTCGCCGAATACCGCACCTCGCACGGGCTCTTACAGACCAACGGCACGACCACCTTTCCGGCCCAGCAGCTGAACGACATCTCCGCCGAGCTGACCCGCGTGCGCGGCGACAAGGCCAATGCCGAGGCGAGGGCGCAGGCAGTGCGCAATGCGCTGTCTTCGGGTGAGGCTTCCGACACGCTGCCCGACATCATGTCGTCCCAGGCGATCCAGCGGCTGAAAGCGACGGAATCCGGCCTGCAGTCGCAAATATCGGATCTGCAGACCAGCCTTCTCAACAATCATCCGCGGCTGAAAAGCCTGCGCGCCCAGCTCGCCGATATCCGCACTCAGATCCGCCAGGAAACCAAAAAAATCCTGACGAGCATCGAGAACGAATCCAAGGTTGCGGATCTGCGGGCGAGCGAGCTTGAGCACCAGTCGGACACGGTGCAGGCCACCAGCGCTCGTGCCGGGGAGGACGAGGTCGGTCTCAACGCGCTGGAGCGCGAGGCCACCGCCCAGCGTCAGCTGCTCGAAACCTATCTGGTGCGCTACCGCGAGGCCGCCTCCCGCGCCGACAGCAATTCGAGCCCGGCCGATGCCCGTATCGTTTCCAAGGCCATCGAGCCGGTCGATCCCTACTTCCCGAAGGTAGTGCCGATCGTCGTCGTCGCTGCCGTCGCCACTTTGATCCTGAGTGCCATTGTCACCATGCTGGCCGAACTCTTCAGCGGCCGGGCGCTCCGTCCCGTCGATGCGCCCCTTGAGACGATCGAGGCGGAAACATTCGTTGAGGGGAGGGTTGTCCCGCAGGCCGCTCCGGTTGCCGCGGCCGTCAGAAAGCCCATCCGGCCGAGTATGCTCGCCATTGTCGGCGATGAAGACGAAAAGGACGCGACCGAAGACACCGAGGCCGCCGAGGAGCCGCCGGAGGACGACAATGAATTCTCCGTCGCTTCCGTTGCTGATTATCTCACGGGCAGCGGTGCGCCGCTGGCAATCGCAATATCTCCGACCGGTGACAATGGCTCGGCGGCGACGGTCCTGCTGACCCGCATGCTGGCCGACGCCGGCCGCCGCGTCATTCTGATCGATATGACCGGTTCCGGTTACCCCACGGAACTGATGGCCGAGGACGAGGCTGCTCCCGGCGTCACCGATCTGCTGTGCGGCGAGGCCGCCTTCGGCGACACGATCCATGGCGACCGCCTTTCCGACGCCCACCTGATCCCTCAGGGCCGGAGCGACGTGCGCCGCGCCATGCGCGGTGTCGACCGGCTGTCGCTGCTGCTCGATGCACTTGCCGCCGCCTACGACCTCGTGGTGGTCGAATGCGGTTCGGCCGATGTCGCCGGCGTCTCGCGGCTGACGCGCAGCCGCGATGTCGAGATCATCCTCTCCCTGCCGGAGATCGAGGAGACGATCTTCGTGACCCTGATGACGGAATTCCAGGCCGCGGGCTACGAGCGCGTCGTGCTGATGTCGGGCGGAGAAGCGGGCGAGCAGACGCTCGGCCGGGCTGCCTAAAAATTGAAGGTTTAGCCGAGCCGTGCTCGGATGCTCTGCGTGAATTTATAAAGCTTCGGACGGGCCTTGATATATGCCTTGCCGCGGGTGACGATCCGGTGCGCGGTGCCGGCGACAATGCCAAACGGCGAGACCGGCAGCACCACGTCGTAATGCGCGGTTTCCACAGGCGCCCAGGAACGTTTGTACGTCTGATCGCCGAGACCGAAATCGAACAGCTCAACGCCTTTGCCATGCAATCCCGAGATGGTTTGCCAGTAGAGGAATTCGCCGGGGCTGGTATCCGGCACCAGCTCTTCATCGATCGCGCCGAACTGACAGATGATGTGGTCGCCCTTGCGCGAAATCCCTGAAATCGCGGCGATCCGGCCCTCATTCTCGCCCTTGAGCCGCAGCGCATGCATCTGCAGCCCGAAATATCGCCTGCCGCCATCCCGCTTGTCGATGAGAGCGTGCAGGAAGGCTTGCGTTTCCTGATCCGCGAAGACGTCGGGCAGGCCGAGGCTGGCGAAACGGGCGCTCTTCAGCCGGAAGAAGATATCGAGCAGACGGTGCTGCTCTTCCGATGCCTCGGGGATAAGATATTCGAAGCCGCCGGCCGCCTCAAGACGTTTCGATTGAACGCGGAATTTCTTGCGCCGGTTTTTGGCGTTGAGTTGCTTCAGCGTCTCCTCGAAGGCGGGAAAGAACGGCAACTGATAGGCATGATTCTGGTTCTGCACCATCGGCAGCCCGGTGAGCGGGGTCTGTCGCCCGCGCCATTCCAGCGGAATATTCTGCAAGAGCAGCAGATCGGCCCGGCCTTTGAGCGCCTGCTGAAGCTGGCCGGCGAACTTGCCGGCATCGATGCTGCCGCCGGATTCGGCAAAGCTCTCGGAAAACAGGCCGGTATTGATATTGCTGTGATCGGCGGCGATGAACTTCGCCACGGCAAGCCCCCGCGACTTGACGATTTCGACCGGCAGAATGAAGGCGGTCTGGCCGGCATAGCTGCCTTTGAGGATCGCCAGCGGCCGCTGAAAGGCGCTGACCCATGCGGCGCACCAGTCATAGCTCTGATGCAGCGATTGGAGATTGTCGCGCTCCAGCGCCCGCCAGTCGTCCTCCAACGGCTGCATCGCGTCGAAAACGCCGATATCGACTTCGGCCATGGCGAGTTTCATGCTCAGCTGACGCAGGCGCGAAATGGCCGTCTGGGCCAGCGCCACGTCTTCCGACGGCTGTTCATGAACATCGAGCTTTTGCGTCTGCACGGTTTTCTCCGGTCAAGAATGCTGAACGGGAAGGTAGGAATGCAGGACGTATATTTGGTTTACTCGCACGCGATGGGCGAGGTTTTCCGCCGATCACGGTTATTCGGCCGTTAATGGCCTATTGCTGCCGCGGCCCGGCCATCCATTTGATGATCACCATCGCCGGCAGGACCCAGAGCAGGCCGGTGAGCAGGAAATAGAGCAGGTGCCCCCACCAGGGCGCATTGCCAAGCGTCGCCACCGCGATCGTATTCGCCACCAGCGCATAGACCAGAACGAGCACGATGATGAGGGTCGTACCGATGAATTTGCGGAGGCGGACGGGCATCGATGATCTCTCGGCAGGGACGGGGCGGACCGGCGCGACGGCATGCCGCAAAGGTTCGGGGCTTGTTTTGCATGAGCCGGTGGGGCAAATCAACTGCCGGATAGAAGGAGACATCATGGCCGTCGCAAACCCGACCACGGAACAGGCGATCCTGAGCGAAGTGCAAAAGCAGAACCGCAACCGCCGCGCCTTGCGCTTCTGGCTTGGCTTCGTGTTGTTGGCGCTCTTCTGTCTCGTGCTCGTCGGCGGCGCCACCCGGCTGACCAATTCCGGCCTGTCGATCACCGAGTGGAAACCGATCCACGGTGTCATCCCGCCGCTGTCGGCTGTCGAATGGGAGGAGGAATTCCGCCTCTACCAGCGCATTCCCGAATTTCAGCAATTAAACAGCGCCATGACCGTCGACGAGTTCAAGGGCATCTTCTGGTGGGAATGGGCGCACCGGCTGATTGCCCGCGGCATCGGCGTGATCTTCGCGCTGCCGCTCCTCTATTTCTGGCTGACGGGGCGAATCGAAAAGCGCCTGCGCTGGCCGCTCGTCGGCATATTGGCGCTCGGCGGCCTGCAGGGCTTCATCGGCTGGTGGATGGTGTCCTCCGGCCTTTCCATCCGCACCGATGTCAGCCAATACCGGCTGGCGACGCATCTCGTCATGGCGTGCCTGATCTTTGCCGGCTGCATGTGGATCATGCGCGGGCTCTCACCGCATTCCAGCGATCCGCCGCCGGCCCGCAGTTCGCGCGGTTTCGCCGCCGCGATCGCCATTTTCGCGCTGTTCCAGATCTATCTCGGCGCGCTGGTCGCGGGGCTGGACGCCGGCTTTTCCTACAACACCTGGCCGCTGATGGATGGCGCCGTCATCCCGTCGGATCTCCTGATCCAGCAGCCCTTCTGGATCAATGCCTTCGAGAACCCGAAGACGGTGCAGTTCATCCACCGCGTCGGCGCCTATACGCTTTTCGCGCTAACCTTGATCAACATGGTGATCGCCCTTCGCGCCGCATCCTGGACCACCCATGCCCGCCGCGCCGTCGTGCTTTTCTCGCTGGTGACGCTGCAGGCGGCCATCGGCATCGCCACGCTGCTGATGCAGGTGCCGCTTCACTGGGGCCTGCTGCATCAGGCCGGCGCCCTGGTGGTTTTCGGTTTCGCCGTCGCCAACTGGCGCGGCTTTTACGGCGAATATCCGCAGGCGACGATGATCAGAGAGCGCGATTGACGCGAGCCTTCGCTCCACGGAGGGGGCTACCGCAGCACACCGTCGAGCAGCGGCATGCCGATGATCGCGGCGGCGGCGATCAGGATGTAGCAGGCGATGCGGAAGGTCCGCTCCTCGGCGAGCCCGAATAGTTTCGAGCCGCCGTAGAGCCCGACCGCATAACTCGGCAGAATGACCGCAGTCAGCGCGAAGATGGCAGGCACGAACAATCCCCCGAAGTAATAACTGATGGCGCTGAAGACGCTCGAAATCGAGAAATAGAGCACGACATTCGCCCTGACGCGGGTGAAGTCGCTCTTGCCGCCGAGCCAATAGGCGACAACCGGTGGCCCGCCGAGCTGCGCGGCGCCGCTGAAAAGCCCGGCGATCAGCCCGACGCCACTTGTGAGCGGTGCGGACGCCTCCCCGTGATAGCGCCATCCAGATACCAGCAGCGCAAGCAGGCAGATGGCGATGATCGTGATACTCCAGCGTAGGATCAGCGGGTCGAGCAACGTCAGTATCGCCGTGCCGGCTGGGATGCCGAGCGCAGCACCGGCCGCCATGACGAAGACTTCGCGCCGGTTGGCGCCGCGCCAGGCCGGCGGAATCATCCCGAGTGAGGCAATGCCGTCGATGACGAGGAGGATGGGTGAGATCAGCTTCGGCCCGACGATCGCACCGCCGAGCGGAACGAAGATCAACGCGGCGCCGAAGCCTGAAAAGCCGCGGGCGAGCCCGGCGACGAAGGCAAACGCCATCAGCGCATAGATGCCATGGTCGGGCAGGGCGGCGGCAAACCAGGCCTGCACGCCGGCGATGAGTGCCTCGAGCGTCATAATGTCAGGAAGCGAGCATCAGGTCCATGTTCTGCACGGCGGCACCCGAGGCGCCCTTGCCGAGATTGTCGAGCAGCGCCACCAGATTGACCTGGGAACCGCCCGGCGTGCCGAAGACGAAGAGCTTCATCGTGTCCTGGCCTTCGAGCTCGACGGCGTTGACGCGGGGGAGCGCCTTGCTTTCGGCGAGCGGCACGACCGTGACGACCTCCTGACCGGCATAATGAGCGGCGAGGGCGGCATGGAGGCTTTCCATCGTCGTGCCCTCGGCGAGATCGCCGAGATGCAGCGGCACCTGCACAATCATGCCCTGCGCGAATTTGCCGACTGACGGCGAGAAGATCGGCGCGCGGTCGAGCAACCCGTGCACGGTCATCTCGGGCACATGTTTGTGGGTGAGCGGCAGGCCGTAGAGGAAATGCGGCGCGGTGATCGCATCCGGGTGATCCGCATTTTCCATCTGGGCGATCATCTGCTTGCCGCCGCCGGTATAGCCGGAGACGGCGTTGACCGTCACCGGATAGCCGTCCGGCAGGAGGCCGGCGGCACGCAGCGGCCGGATCAGGCCGATTGCGCCTGTCGGATAGCAGCCGGGATTGGCGACGAAACGGGCGGCTCTGATCCTGCCTGCCTGTGCGCCGTCCATTTCGGCAAAGCCATAGGCCCAGCCGGGATTGACCCGGAAGGCGGTCGAGGTGTCGATGACGCGCACATTGTTGTTGGCCGAGACCATCTGAACCGCTTCCTTCGACGCATCGTCGGGCAGGCAGAGAATGGCGATATCGGCGCTGTTCAGCATGTCCTCGCGCATGGCGGCGTTGCGCCGCTCGGCTTCGGGAATGGACAGAAGCTCGACATCGCGGCGACCGGCCATACGCGTGCGGATCTGCAGACCCGTCGTGCCGTGTTCGCCGTCGATGAAGATTTTCGGTGCCATGTTAACCTGCGCTTTCAATGGGTTCAGAAGGTTTCCGGATTCATTTTGGGATAATAGGTCAGCCTTGTGACACGGCGATGGCGCGTCGTTCGGCATGAAGCCCCAGCATATACATCGCCACCGTTGCTCCCGCAATGGCGGTGATGTCGGCATGGTCGTAAGGCGGCGATACCTCGACGATATCGGCACCGCGAATATCGAGCTGGTGAAGACGCTGCAGCACCGAGAGGATCTTGGCGCTCGACGGCCCGCCGGCAACCGGCGTGCCGGTGCCCGGCGCAAAGGCCGGATCGAGGCAATCGATATCGAAGGTGAGATAGGCAGGCGCGCCGCGCGTATGCGAGATGATCGCCGAAGCAATGTCGCCGGCGCTCATCTCCTCGACCTGATGACCGTAGAGAATATTGATGCCGCAATCCTCCGGCGCATGGGTGCGAATGCCGATCTGGATCGAACGATCGGGATCGATGATGCCGGCGCGGGCGGCGCGTGCCACGAAGGAGCCGTGGTCGATCCGCCGGTCCTCGTCGAACCAGGTGTCCTGGTGCGCGTCGAACTGAACCAGTGCCAGCGGCCCGTGTTTTGCCGCATGGGCTTTGAGCAGCGGCCAGGTGACGTAGTGATCGCCGCCGAGCGTCAGCAGGAAGGCGCCGCTGTCGAGGATCATGTTCGCCTGCCGTTCGATGGCAGCAGGCGTGTCCTGATGATTGCCGTAGTCGAGCAGGCAATCGCCGTAATCGATCACCGCCATCTCGGCGAAAAGATCGCGGTTGAAAGGATATTGCGCATCATTGTCGAAGATCGCCGAGGCGCGCCGGATGGCCTGCGGCCCGAAGCGCGTGCCCGGCCTGTTCGAGGTAGCGGCATCGAAGGGAATACCCCAGACAGCGACGTCGACGCCGGCGAGCTCCTTGGTGAAGCGCCGGCGCATGAAGGACAGCGCTCCGGCAAAGGTCGGATCGCTGGCGGCTGACGTGAGGCTGGTCGCCGTGAAGGCGTGGTCAATCGATCTGTTCGCCAAGTCATGCTCCTTTTTTCGGTCGCAGAACCATCGTCGCGTTCAATGCGGACGCTGCATTGCGGGTGCTCGACGTCAAAGCGTCGGTGCCTGGTCCGCGCGAAGGAATTGGCCGATCCGTCGCGCAGACAGGGGTAGGCGAGGTGCGCACGGATTTCAAGCAATCGTTCGGACGACGGCCGCTCGTCGTTATCGGGCGGCCGTCCTTCTCGTCGCTGTCAGGCCGGTTCTCGCAGGCACCGCAATCCAGAAAGGGTCGTCAGCGCGGTCACGCAGACATAACCCACGAGCGGCCAGGCGCTGTCGCCGCCGAGCAGAAGCACGAACAAGGTTCCGGCAAAGCTGACGATGATGCTCTGGATGCACGAATAGAACGCGACGGCCGTTCCTGCCATGTCCCCAAAGGCGTCGAGCGCACCATTGGCGGTGACCGCTGTGGCTAGGACGATGCCGATTGCGATGATCCACATCGGCCCGACGAAGCTGAGAAGCGAAGGCTGCAGAAACAACTCGCCGAAGGCCAGCAGCGCGGCTCCGAAAAGCAGCATGGCCATGCCTCTGGCAAGGCTGCCGGCAATGCCCCAGCGCATGACGAAGCGCTTGGTGAACCGCGCCGTCACGACCATTGCCAGCGCCACCGTGGCAAAGGCGACGCTGAAGCCGATGCCGGAGAAGCCGGCTTTATCGATCAGGATCCGGGGTGCAGTCGAGAAAAAGACGAAGAAGGCGCCCATCGCCGCGCTGAAGCCGGCTGTATAGACCCAGAACGGAGAGCTTTTGAGGATTAAGCGCAGAGCGATCTTCGCGGGGGCCGCTGGACGGGTCTCATGCCACCGCATGCCGGCGTTAAGAAGGGTGGCAACCGACAGCAGGCCGATGACGAGAAAAATGGCGCGCCAGCCGAGGTGATCGGCGATCAGGGCTCCGGCGATCGGGCCCAATGCGGGCACGAAGGACAGGATGGAGCCGAGAAGGCTATAGATCGCGCTGCTTTCGGGGCGCCCGGCGTAAACGTCACGCACGGTTGCGAAGGTCGCGACCATGGCCGCCGACGCGCCGATGGCCTGCAGCAACCTCAAGGCCACGAAGAGCGGTGCGGAGGAGGCGCCGGCAAGCAAGAGCGAGGCAGCGGCGAAGAGTGCCGCCCCGCCGAGCAGAACGGGCCGCCGCCCGACGATATCGGAGACGGGACCGAAGACGATCTGTCCGGCACCGAGCACAAGCATGTAGAGGCTGAGGGTCAGTTGGATGACCGCACGCGAGGTGCCGAGCGCCTCCGGCATCGTCGGCACGACCGGCAGATAGATGTCCATGGCAAGCGAGGCCAGGATGTCGAAAGGCGCCATCAGCAGCAAGGCTGCCGGCAGGGAATAGGTCCAGCGCTGGATTTTGGGATAAGACATGGGAAAGAACCCGCTCAAATGATTTTCATTCGGCGGCGATCTGTCTCTTCATCAGTATCAGGATTGGCCGGACAGACGCCGCAACAACAGGGCAGAGTTGTTGCGGCCTATTTGTCTGCGGACTTGGTTGTTCCCATCATGCGCCCCTGACTGCGGCTCCGCTCATTCCCGAAGCCCCTTTGCTCCTATCTAGCAGCGTAGCCAAGGCTCGACAACTGAGCATGCCTCCTCCGGCGCCGGTGATCCGGATAAAAGCGGTGGTTTAGTCAAATTTTTTCTAAAAGTAATACTTGCAGAAAATACCACGACTGCCTATGCAAGGCCGGGTTGCAGATTCGCTCCTTTTCGCCGGCATTAGCATCATATTTTTGGGAATATTTGAGTGATTTACCGAAGAGAGATTGACGGCCTGCGGGCGGCCGCGGTGATGCCTGTCATTCTGTTTCATGCGGGCTTCAGTTTCTTCAGCGGCGGCTTCATCGGTGTCGATGTTTTCTTCGTGATCAGCGGCTTTTTGATCACCTCGATCATCCTTGAGGAGATGCGCAACGGCACCTTCTCGCTGGCGGCATTCTATGAGCGCCGCGCTCGCCGGCTCCTGCCGGCCCTGTTTCTCGTCATCCTGTGCTCTCTGCCCTTCGCCTGGCTCTGGGTCATGCCGGAGGAGTTTCGCGCCTTCTCCGACAGCCTGATTGCCACCAGTCTTTCCGGGGCCAACTTCCTGTTCTGGTTCAAGAGCGGTTATTTCGCACCGGAAGCCGGAGAGGTGCCGCTGCTCCACATCTGGAGCCTCGCCGTCGAAGAGCAGTATTACATGTTCTTTCCGCTCCTCGTCATGGTGATGGGGAAGCGCAAGCCGAGTTGGATGTTTGCGGTCCTGGTTGCGATCGCGTGTGCCAGCCTTGCCTACAGCGAGTGGGCCTCGCGGGTCTTTCCCTCGGCCAATTTCTATTTCCTGCCCTCGCGGGCCTGGGAGTTTCTGGCCGGATCGATCTGCAGCTTGGTGCAGTCGAAGGGGCAGAAGCGCGGCAACGATCCGTTGTCGCTGCTGGGGTTCGGCATGATCGCCTTCTCCGTCTTCTATTTCGACGAAACCTCGCCGATTCCCTCCACGCTCGCCCTGGTTCCCGTGATCGGCGCGATGCTCGTGCTGCTCTATGCACGACAGGGAACCTGGGTGGCGGCACTGCTTTCGACCCGCATCTTCACCATGATCGGGCAGATCAGCTACAGCGCCTATCTCTGGCACCAGCCGCTTTTTGCCTTTGCGCGGATTCGCAGTATCGATCCGCCGTCGCTCGCTGTGATGGGCGCTCTTGCCTGCCTTTCTCTTATGCTCGCCTATATCTCCTGGCGTTTCGTCGAGCAGCCGTTCCGCCGCGGCGAGCGCCGGTTGCTGCCGTCCACCCGCAGCCTGGTCGCATCCGTGTCCCTGGTGCTTGCAGCCTTCATCGCCTTCGGCATCTACGGCCACGACACGCGTGGGATTCCCTGGCGGCTGCCGGCGCCGATCAAGGAATTCATGGCGGACAATGATTGGAGCAAGACCTGCCTTATCGAGGGCGCGTCGGGCTGGGATGCGATGCCGATCGAGGACTGCGTATTTAACGGCAACCACGCCCAGACTTACGCCATCCTCGGAGATTCCCTAGCCTCGTCGCTGACACCGGCGCTGGCCAAGCGCCTGGACGGCATGAATATCGGCCTGCAGCAGATCACCCACAGCTTCTGTGCGCCGGTCGCCGACGTCTCGATGGTCCCTCACCAGGCGCGCGACTGCGGCGCCTTCAACGCTGCGGCGATCGACTATCTCGTCAAGAGCAAGGTGAAAACGGTCTTCCTCGCCGCCTCATGGAAGATCTTTTTCGAGCAATCCCGGTACATCTTCAACGGCGAAGAGGTCGCGACATCAGACGTGGGACAGAGGTTGAGGGATGCTTTCGACAAAACCGTCGGCGCGCTGACATCGGCCGGCATCCGCGTCGTCATCGTCTATCCTCATCCGCGCGGCGACACGGAGATCGCCGCCAAGGTCGCGAAACTGATGCACAAGGGCACGCCGGCGCCGACGATCACGATCGCCCAGGATGAATTTCTCCAGCAATCGTCGCCTTCCTACGCCTATCTCGACGGTCCCAAAGACAGGCATGTCCTACGCGTCGATCCGGCCAGGATTTTCTGTGGGAGAGAGGCGGGGCGGTGCGATCTGGCGCGGGACGGCAAGACGTTCATTTCCGACAAAGTGCATTTCACCCCGGCGGGTGCGGAAGCCGTCGCCGACGAAATCGTGGTCGCTCTCAGGCAAGACGACGTGGTGGATGGAAACGGCGTGGCCTCCCTTTCTTCCGACTGATGCACGCCGGGTGGGGCGAACCAAGGCGCGTCGCTATCTTTCAGACGCGCTGCTTCTGCTTTTGTTTGACCCACACCGTTACCGCGGAACCGCAGCGCGGTTTTGCGCGGGATGTTTTGGCGTCCTGAAGCGCGCGCGTGGCAGTGGTTCTGCCCTTTTAAGCCGATTGCACAATAAAAAAGGCCGGGTTGCCCCGGCCTTCGTAATTCCGTCTGTTCGAAGCGATTAACGCTTGGAGAACTGGAAGGAGCGGCGAGCCTTGGCCTTGCCGTACTTCTTACGTTCGACGACGCGGCTGTCGCGGGTCAGGAAGCCGCCCTTCTTCAGCACCGAGCGCAGGCCCGGTTCGAAGTAGGTGAGCGCCTTGGACAGACCGTGGCGAACAGCACCGGCCTGGCCGGAGAGGCCGCCGCCGGCAACGGTTGCGACGATGTCGAACTGGCCGTCACGGGCAGCCGCAACGATCGGCTGACGCAGGATCATCTGCAGCACCGGACGGGCGAAATATTCCGCGAATTCCTTGCCGTTGACGATGATCTTGCCGGAGCCCGGCTTGACCCAGACGCGGGCGACAGCGTTCTTGCGCTTGCCGGTCGCGTAGGAGCGGCCGAGCGAGTCGACCTTGCGGACGTGGGCCGGAGCAGCAGCTTCGGAAGCCGTGCCGAGATCCTTCAGGGAGGAGAGGTCAGCCATGATCAGGCGCTCCTTACATTCTTTTTGTTGAGCGCGGCAACGTCGAGGGCGACCGGCTGCTGGGCTTCATGGGGATGGTTGGAGCCGGCGTAGACGCGCAGGTTCTTCATCTGGCGACGGCCGAGTGGGCCGCGCGGAACCATGCGTTCGACGGCCTTTTCGAGGACGCGCTCCGGGAAGCGGCCTTCGATGATCTGGCGCGCGGTGCGTTCCTTGATGCCGCCGGCAAAGCCGGTGTGCCAGTAGTAGACCTTGTCGGAATACTTCTTGCCGGTGAAAACGACCTTGTCGGCATTGATGACGATGACGTTGTCGCCGTCGTCAACGTGGGGCGTGAAGGTTGCCTTGTGCTTGCCGCGCAGGCGCATAGCGATGATGGAAGCGAGACGGCCAACGACCAGCCCTTCGGCGTCGATGATCACCCACTTCTTCTCCACCTCTGCAGGCTTCTGGGAGAAGGTTGCCATAGTGAATACTCTCTTTTGAGACCCTTGGCCCGAGGGCTTGAAGGGCGTTTCTTGTTGCTTGAATTGACAGGCTTGCAGCATGCCAAAAAGAAAGCAGCCCGGACAGGCTGCGTTCTGGCGCGGTGTATAAAGGGAATGTGACATGGGGTCAACATCGACGTTCCCGAGGTTTTGAAAAAAATACAAGCAGAAACAATAGGTTAATAGTATGGTATTATGTTACCTCAAATTTGGCGACTGGAATCTGCCGTATTTGGTGTTGGCGTCACCTGTGGCGGGCTTAAACCCGCCGGCCGCGAAAGCGTACGCGACCGCCGAGAGCTGCCGCTAATCCTCGAAGGCGCGCAGGCATTTCATCATTTCGCGAAGGCCGCGTGTCAGATGTTTGTCGCGGCGCAGAACCATCCCGAGGCGGCGCGTGAGCTTAGGCCGCAGCGATGATGTCGTCACGAGGCCGGCGCGGTCGCGCTTTACCGCCAGCCCCGGCAGGATCGACCAGCCGAGCCCGACGGCCACCAGTTCCTTGATCGCCTCGATGCTGCCGAACTCCATCGCCGGCCGGATCCTAGTGTCCGGGGCGGCCAGCCACGCGTCGATCGCTCGCCTGGTATTGCCGCCCTCATACAGCAGCAGCGTCCTGTCGCGCATGAAGGCGGCGTCCGGTCCGCCTTCGGGCATGCGGCTACCGGCCGGCGCCACGGCCAGCAATTCCTCTTCGTAGAACGGTTCGATCTCAAGGTTCCGTCCCGAGGCCGGCAGCGCGATGACGGCGATATCGAGGCTGTTGGCTTCCAAATCACGCAAGATGTCGTCGGCATTGCCGATATGGACGGTGATTTCGAGGCCGGGCATGGATTTGCGGGCGGCGGCAATGGCGCGGGGAAGCAGATGGATCGACGCGGTGCCGCCGCTGCCGATCCGCACGCGGCCGCTGGCGCCATCCCGATAGGGCATCATCGCTTCCTCGGCGGTCGCCGCGTCCTGGAGCAGGCGCCTTGCATGCGCCAGCAGATCGAGGCCCGCCGCGGTCGGCTGCGCCCGCCGTCCGACGCGCTCGATCAGCCGAACGCCGAGCCGCTGTTCGAGCCCCTTGACCTGCAGGCTGACGGCCGGCTGCGTCAGTCCTTCCTTGTCGGCCGCGGCCGTAAAGCTTCCGAGATCGGCGACGTTGACGAAGGTTGCAAGCTGATCGAGGCTGAGCGCCATACCAAAGGAATCCTTATGTATCTCATAATATCCATAAGCTTCCTTCGCAGCATTCTCCAGCGCATTTCTTCCGTCGAGGAAAGGAAGACGAAATGGCCTTGGAATTGAGCGAGAGACTCGAAACGCCGCGCGATATCGCTCGGTCGAAGATTGGCGGGATGGCGCGCCGGGGCCGATGGCTGCTTGCGGCCGTCGAGCATCGCCTGGAAAAGCGCCGCAGCCGCCGCACGCTGTGCGAACTCACCGAGGACGAGCTTCGCGACATCGGCCTGACCCGTGCACAGGCCAAGGCCGAAATATCGAAATCCTGGTTCTGGTCCTGACCAAGAGGGCTTGCGCGAAAAGCGTGGATGCCGCTCGAAATTGCCGGCGCCTTGTGGCAATACCTCAGTCTGGAAATCGAGCGCAGGGAGCAGCATCATGGCCGAAATCGTATCCTTCCCGGAGGCAGGCAAAGCGGATGGCTTGCTGCTCCGCTCGTCGCGCGACGGCGTGCTGCGTCTCGTGCTCAACGACCCGCCGGCCAATGCGCTGTCGATCGCCCTTCTCCAAGCGCTGATCGCCGAGCTCGACAAGGCCGGATCGGATGCGAGCGTGTGCGTCGTCGTCATCGCCTCGACCGGCAATGTCTTTTCCGCCGGCCATGATCTCAAGGAACTCACCGCCCATCGTGCCGATGCGGATCAGGGAGCCGGTTTCTTCGAGAGGGCCTTCCGGCTCTGCGCCGATCTGATGCTGAAGATCGCGCATCTGCCGAAACCGGTCATCGCCGAGATCGATGGGCTGGCGACGGCGGCCGGCTGCCAGCTCGTCGCCTCCTGCGATCTGGCGATCTGCACGGACACGTCGACATTCTGCACGCCGGGCGTCAATATCGGCCTGTTCTGCTCGACCCCGATGGTCGCCGTTTCCCGGGCCGCCCATCGCAAACAGGCGATGGAGATGCTGCTGACCGGCGAGACCATCGACGCCTCCACAGCCAAGGATTTCGGCCTCGTCAACCGCATCGTGCCGAAGCAGTATCTGGCGCAGGTCGTCTCCAAATATGCCGGCGTGATCGCCAGCAAGTCGCCTCTGACCCTGAAGATCGGCAAGGAAGCCTTCTATCGGCAGCTCGAGCTGCCGGTCGAGGCAGCCTATGATCATGCCGCCAAAGTGATGGTCGAGAACATGCTGACGCGCGATGCCGAGGAAGGCATCGGTGCCTTTCTCGGCAAGCGCTTGCCGGAATGGAAAGGCGAATGATTACGTCAGTTTCAGAACCAGCCCGCCAATGGCGATGACGACGCCGGCGACGTAGCGCCAGACGCTGGCCTTTTCCTTGAAGACGGTAATCGAGATCACCAGCGCAAAGAGGATCGCGGTTTCGCGCAGGGCGGCAACGGTTGCGACCGGGGCTTTCGTCATCGCCCAGAGCGCCAGTCCGTAGGAGGCGATCGAGCCTGCGCCGCCGATGAGGCCGCGCCACCAGTTGCGACGGACGTGACGCGCCACGGCCAGGGTGCCGCGCTGCGAAACCGCCCAGGAAAACAGCAGCACCGGCGGCAGCAGCGACATCCATAATGTGTAGGACACCGCATTGCCGGAAAGGCGTGCGCCGATGCCGTCGACATAGGTGTAGCTGGCGATGACGCAAGCATTGACAAGCGAGAGGATGACGGCGCGGCTGCTGCCGTGCCGCGCCTCTAGAGCGAGTGTGAGCACGCCGGCGCAGATCGTCATTGTGCCGGCAAGGGCACCGCCGGAAAGATTTTCCTTCAGAATGAAACCGCTTGTCGCGGCAATCAGCAGCGGTGCGCAGCCACGCATCAGCGGATAGACGAGGCCGATATCGCCGGCTCGATAGGCGGCGGCGACCAGCTGGAAATAGGCGAATTGCAAGATGGCGGAGGCGCCGATGAACGGCCAGGAGGCGCTGTGCGGCAATGGCAGAAAGGCCAGGAACGGCAGCGCTGAAACCGCGCCGCCAGCCGAGATCAGCGCCGCATCGAGGGATTTGTCGCTGCCGGCTTTGACGATGGCATTCCAGGTCGCATGCAGCAGTGCACCGAAAAGAACGAGCAGGATGACGTCCAGAGGCAAGGGGTAAATCCGGAATACGGGAGGGAGAGTACGCTTCGCCCGACGGGGCGAACATCTCAAAAGACAACTGGTATTTGCAAGAAAATCAACGCGACGCGGTCACGGATGCGTTCCCACGTCGAATAGCATCCTTTCAACATGCAGACAATGTGCGATCGCCAAGGCAATTTTTACGTGCGCGCGATATGCGTTCAATCCACACGGTCCTTTCAACTATGAGATGTTTCTAATGGACGCGGGAACGTGTGCCGTACCTATCATGAACAAAATGAGAATTGGCATCAGCGAATTCCGCGGCGGATTATTCTATGATGCTGAAATACAGATATTATTCTATAACTTTGACATATGTGGAAATTAAAGCTGCTGATTGCAATATCGAAAATAAATCGCCGTGCGCGATTGAGTTCCAGCCCTTACGCAAGCGCGATGGGCGCGACGCTTCAGCCTCCGCTACTTCTGAGAAAACATCAGAGCTGATAGTGCGGAACGAACAGCATCCCGTCCAGGTTGTCTATGTTCTGGCAGTTCAGAACCGGGCAGCGGGGATCGTCTTTCGAGGGGATGTGCGTCCACTCCGCATAATCGGTCGCGTCGCAATAATGGCTGTTGCGGACGTAACGATCATAAAGGGGCAGACCGCGACGAGACTGGTATCGGAAGATGACGGCGCCCTGATTGTGGATGGCGGCGCGCACGCTGGCGCAGCTCATGGTCAGCGGATTGTAGCGTGAGATCGCCAGCGCCGGCGATGCGGCGAGCACGAGCACGAGGGCAAGAGCGATTTTTTTCATCGAATTATCCTCCGGGAGCACCCAATTCATATATACGGCAAAGACACGCAGCCGGTTTCACCTAAACGCAAAAAAACCGCAGGCCGCAGCCTTCGGGAGTGGAGACGCGAACATGAACCACGACAGCTACACGGATGACTATCTCGCCGGAATCCTGCATTCGGTAAAGACCATCGCGCTGACCGGCGCTTCGCCCAATCCGGCCCGGCCGAGCAACGGCGTCATGGGTTATCTGCTGTCGCGCGGCTACGAGGTCATTCCCGTCAACCCGGGGCAGGCGGGCAAACAGATCCAGGGCCGCACCGTCTATGCCCGGCTCGCCGACATTCCCGTGCCGATCGACATGGTCGACGTGTTCCGCGCCGCTGAATATCTGGACGGTGTTGTCGAGGAGGCCTTGGCGCTGAGGCCGTTGCCGAAGATCATCTGGGCCCAGCTCGGCGTCCGCGACGATGCGGCTGCGGCAAAGGCGGAAGCCGCCGGCATCAAGGTGGTGATGGACCGCTGCCCGGCGATCGAATATCCCCGTCTCATTGCCTGAGTTGCGGTCTGGAGAGACGGATTTTCCACCGAACGCCATTGGGTTGAAACGGATCGCGATTAACTTTCGTCTTCAAGCGGCTATGATCCCGTCCGTCAGCAATAATTGGAGGACGACATGGCCAAGAACGATCCGGGATTCAACACGTTGGCGATCCATGCCGGCGCTCAGCCCGACCCGGCGACCGGCGCGCGGGTAACACCGATCTATCAGACGACCGCCTTCGTCTTCAATGATTCCGATCACGCGGCCGCCCTCTTCGGCCTGCAGGCCTTCGGCAACATCTACACCCGCATCATGAACCCGACCCAGGCCGTGCTCGAGGAGCGCGTCGCAGCGCTCGAAGGCGGCACGGCGGCGCTTGCCGTCGCCTCCGGCCATGCGGCGCAGATGATCGTCTTCCACACCATCATGCGCCCCGGCGAGAATTTCATCGCCGCCAACAGGCTCTACGGCGGCTCCATCAACCAATTCGGCCACGCCTTCGAGAATTTCGGCTGGCAGGTGCGTTGGGCCGATCCCGCCGATCCGGCAAGCTTCGAAAGCCAGATCGACGACAAGACGCGCGGTATCTTCATCGAAAGCCTGGCCAATCCCGGCGGCACCTTCGTTGATATCGCCGCCATTGCCGATGTCGCCCATCGCAACGGCCTGCCGCTGATCGTCGACAATACGATGGCAACCCCCTATCTCATCCGCCCGATCGAACACGGCGCCGATATCGTCGTGCATTCGCTGACGAAGTTTCTCGGCGGCCACGGCAATTCCATGGGCGGCCTTATCGTCGACGGCGGCACTTTCGACTGGTCGAAATCGGGCAATTACCCGATGCTGTCGAGCCCGCGGCCGGAATATAACGGCATGATCCTGCACGCGACCTTCGGCAATTTCGCCTTTGCGATCGCTGCCCGCGTGCTCGGCCTGCGCGATCTCGGGCCGGCGATCTCGCCCTTCAACGCCTTCCTGATCCTGACCGGCATCGAGACGCTGCCGCTGCGCATGCAGCGCCACAGCGACAATGCGATCGCGGTGGCGAAATGGCTGAAGGCCCACAGCAAAATCGCCTGGGTGAACTATGCCGGCCTCGACGACGATCCGAACCACGCCCTGCAGCAGCGCTACTCGCCGAAAGGCGCCGGTTCCGTCTTCACCTTCGGCGTCGAGGGCGGTTACGAGGCAGGCAAGGCGCTGGTCGAGGGGCTGCAGCTCTTCTCCCATCTTGCCAATATCGGCGACACCCGCTCGCTCGTCATCCATCCGGCCTCGACGACGCACCGGCAGTTGAGCGACGAGCAGAAGACCTCAGCCGGCGCCGGACCGGATGTGGTCCGCCTCTCCGTCGGCATCGAGGACGTCAAGGACATCATCGCCGATCTCGAACAGGCGCTCTCGAAGATCTGAAGTCGGAGGTCCTGACCATGACTCATTTCATCACCTTCAGCATTGACGGCGTCGAGCCGGAGTTCGGCGCTCCGGAGGCCGGCCGGATCATCTCCGGCGATCCGCAATTTCGCACCTGGAGCCTGGAGGAGGCCGAAGGTGGCCTCTATTCCGGGGTTTGGGAGGCAACGCCGGGCAAGTGGCGAATCGTCTACGAGGAATGGGAATATTTCAGCCTGCTGTCCGGCCATTCGATCGTGACCGAGGACGGCGGCGAGCCGGTTCATCTGAAGACGGGCGACCGGATGATCCTGAGACCCGGCTTCAAGGGAACGTGGGAAGTCGTTGAAACGACTCGCAAGGACTATGTGATCAAGGTTTAGGCCGTGCCGGCAAATCGCCGCCGACGATGGTCGGCCTGTCCCGAATTGCGGCGGGGACGGCCGGTCTTTGTGCGAATGACCGCGCCTCTTTCCCAGATAGAACGCTTTTAACCAATCCCATTAATCGGGCCTACATCGTCAAAATGCTATATCTCGTCCGCAGCGCATAGCGGACATGATGTCTCCTGCCGTCTCACAGACATGGCCTTGCAATCAATCTTTTGCGGAATTTGCATGTCGACCCTTGCAGGTAGGTACGTTCGGACTCAAACGTCCTCCATCATCGCGACAACGGTCTGCTTCCTCGTCGTCGCCCTTGTCCTGACCGGCCTGATGGCGCATGTCGTCGTCACGATGACCCGGTCGGCAAATGAGATCGATGATGCGCGGGCCACGCGCGCCGCCCGTGCGGCGATCTCAGCCTTTGTGGCGCGCCTGAGCGGGACGACGACGGACAATGCCATATGGGACGATGCCTATAGTGCAGCCTCGTCTCCGACCGCCGCCGCTTGGGCTTTTGAAAATTGGGGAAAGACCAGTGAGGATTACGCGCTCTATGACGGCGCGGTCGTTATCGGTCCCGACCGGACTTCGATCGTCTCCGCATATGCCAAGGGCAAGCCCTTCGAGCCGACCGCCTTTTTCGGCGAAGGCTTTTTTCGGCAGACCAACGCGGCTGCCGATCCGGCCCGGGCGCCGCTCGTCAATTTCATCAAGACCGAAAACGGCATCGCCCTGCTCGCATCGCAGGCGATCCAGCCATTCCAGACCGCCGGCGAGCTTCCGAAGCTCAGCACGCTGAGTTTCTACAAGGAATTTACGCCCGAGGTTCTCGACACGCTCTCGGACGAACATGAACTCGAAGGCCTGCACCTTGAGACGAAGCCCAGACCGGAATTTCTGAACACGCCGATCACCGACATCAAAGGCGCCGTCATCGGTTATCTCGTCTGGCCGAGCAAAGCCCCTGGAAGTACGGTGTTCCAGCAGGTAACGCCATATGTGGCGGCCGCCGTCGTCATCCTGGCGCTGTTCCTGATCGGCGTGCTGATGCTCGGCGCATCCGAGACGCGGCGCCTGCGCCAACTGGCGCAAGCAGCACTTTTCGAAGCCGGCCATGACAGCCTGAGCGGTCTGTTGAACAGGCATGGGCTTCTCGGCCTGCTGGAGGAGTTGGAAGGGCTGGGCTCTTCGCCGCCACGGCTCTATCTGGTCGACCTTGACGGCTTCAAGGCCGTCAACGATGCCTGGGGGCATGCGGTCGGCGACGATTTGATCCGGCTGGTCTCGACCGCCCTGGTGGGCTGCCATCCCGAAGTCGTTGCCGCGGCCCGGCTGGGCGGCGACGAATTTGCGCTGGTGCATGTTGGGTCCGCCACCTGTGAAGAGATGGAAAAAACCATTCTGGCGCTGTTTGCCGAGCCCTTCAAAATCGACGGCCGGACGATCGAAGTCGGTGCAAGCATCGGCGCTGCCGCGGGTGACGGAGACATCGAGCCTTTGGAGCTTCTGCGCAGAGCGGATATGGCCCTCTACCGCGCCAAGGCAAACGGCCGAGGCCAGGCGATCGAATACGACCCCGAACTGGACGAGGAGCGCCAACGGATCGCCGAGTTGGAAGGCCTTTTGAAAGGCGCCATCAGCACTGGTGCGATCGAGGCTGTTTTCCAGCCTCTCGTTTCTGCCACGACAGGCGCTGTCACCGGTCTTGAAGCACTGGCGCGCTGGCGAACGCCGACAGGACACATCAGCCCGGAGATTTTCATCCCGCTCGCCGAGCGGTGCGGTCTCATCGATGCGCTCGGCGTGCACATGCTGAGAACTTCGATCGAGCATGCCAGGAGCTGGCCGGATCTGGCATTGTCGGTCAACGTCTCGCCGATCCAGCTCTGCAATCCCGAATTTGCCGCCGAAGTGATTTCGGTCCTGCAGGAGCTCGATTTCAATCCAAAGCGCCTGACCCTGGAAATCACCGAAGGCGTCCTGATGACGAATCCGGATCAGGCCCGGCGGTCGATAGACCAGCTCAAGCGCGTCGGCATAAAGTTCGCGCTTGACGACTTTGGCTGCGGCTACGCCAGCATTGGCGCCTTGCGGCAGTTCGGGTTCGATCGCATGAAGATCGACCGCTCGCTTGTGTCCGCTCTCGATGAAGGTGCCAACGGCGCCGATGTGCTTCGGGCAACCATTTCCCTGGCAACCGCTTTGCAGATCCCGGTGACCGCCGAAGGCATCGAGACCAGCCGCCAGGCGACGATCTTGCGAGAGGCCGGCTGCGATCAGCTTCAGGGATATCTGATTGGCAGGCCTATGTCGGCCCGTGACATATCCAGCAAGCTGGAAGAAGAGTCGGCCGCCTGACGCCGTGGATTTCGTGGCATATGCTCCGATCAGGCGTACCAACCAGCAGGCTTTCCGCATCGATCGCCACATTTTCGGGCATGGCCGTCGCCGGCCCATGCGGCGGCTGTCCCGATAAGTTTTGTCAATCCGCGTTTCAACCAAAAGGCTGAGGCTGGGGCATCACCGGCCGCTGCGGCTGATCAGCGCTTCCGAACGGGTCACCACCGCAGGTCCAGCCGGTCGAGCCCGTGGAAATGATAGACGTCCTTGACCACGGGCGTCTTTGCCAGCTTCAAGCCGGCAAGCCTTGCGAACAGGATCGGCAGCACGACGTTGAGTTCCAGCCGCGCCAGCGGCGCGCCGATGCAGAAATGGATCCCGGCGCCGAAGGAGAGGTTTGCCGCCTCGCTGCGGTCCGGACGGAAGGTGAGGGGATCGGAAAATTTCGTCGGGTCGAGGTTGGCGGCGGCCAGAATTAGGCTCACCTTGTCGCCGCGCTGGAACGAGACGCCGTCGATTTCGGCCGGCTCGAGCGCCCAGCGCTGAAAGATGTGGACCGGCGCGCAGATGCGCAGGGTTTCCTCGACGGTGCGCTCCGTCGTCGCCTCGTCGCGGAAGAGCGTTGCCGGATTCGAGCCGCTCTCGAGAATGGTGCGCACGGAATTGCCGATCTGGTGCACGGTCGCCTCGTGCCCGGCATTGAGCAGCACGATCGTCGTCGAGATCAGCTCTTCCTCTGTGAGATACTGCCCCTTGTGCTCGGTATGGATCATGTGGGTCAGCAGGTCGTCGCGCGGCGCGGCGCGGCGTTCCGTGATGACGGTCCTGACGTAGTCGGAAAATTCCTTCGCCGCCCGTTCGGCCTCGTCTTCCTGGGCGCGCGTGCGGCCGAACATGTACATGCGGACATAGGCGTGCGACCAGGCGAGCAGCTGCGGCCCCATCTCCTCGGGAATGCCGATCATCCGCGCGATCATCGTCACCGGGATGATGTCGGCAAAGGCGGAGAGCAGCTCGACCTCGCCCTGGTCGGCAAAGCCGTCGATCAGCCGGTTGGCGAGGTCGGCAAGTTCCGGCTTCATCTTTTCGACATGGCGAGAGACGAAGGCGCGGTTGACGAGCGTGCGCAGCCGCGTGTGCTCCGGCGGTTCGAGTTCGAGCAGCGAATACCGTTCCGAGAGATCGAAATTTTCAAGATGCGGCATCGGCTCGGCAAGCCCCAGCTCCTCGCGGCTGGCGATATGCAGGATCTGCCGGCCGAAGCGGCGGTCGCGCAGCAGCCCGTTCACATGGTCGTAGCCGGTGAAGAACCACTGCTTCTGCTCGCGCCAGTAGAATGTCGGGCAATGGGCGTGCAGCGCGGCATAGACGGCATTCGGGTTGCCGTAGAAGGCCGGATTGCGGGCATCCAGCGAGACATGTCGGTTGGATGGATCGATCGAGAGAAAGGGCGGTATCGTCATGACCCGAAGGCTTAGCGGATTTGCCGGCCCTCGGAAAGATGGCGGGGTGAGGGCGAGCGATCCTGAAACGACGCGCCCGCGGGACGCGCCGATCACATTAAAATCCGTGCCTAACCCCGGGGATTGATTCCCGTTTTCCGGTTAGCCGGCCCGCGACAGCGTGCCCATGCGCCGCAGTGCCTCGACCTGGTCGTCGACCGTCGGCACGAGTTCGCCGGCGGTGGTGCTCGGCGTCGCCGGTGCCGGGGATGCCGCCTCGGCTTCGCCGAAAGTGACGGTGCAGTTGCGGCCGGCGCCCTTCGCCGCGTAGAGCGCCCGGTCGGCGGCCGAGATCAGCTTGTCGATATTGGCTTCGATCGAGGAGGCAAGCGCGATGCCGATGCTGACGGTGGCCGGGACGATCGCTTCGCCGGTGCTGACGGGCAGGCGGCAGAATTCGGTGCGGATCGCTTCGGCGATCGCCTCGGCTTCGGTCTGGTCGGTGACCGCGGCGAAGGCTGCGAATTCCTCGCCGCCCATGCGGCCGAAGATGCTGTTCGGAATATACTGGCGGGCCATGCGCGCGAATGCGATCAGCACGGCGTCGCCGGACTGGTGGCCGAAACGGTCGTTGACGCGCTTGAAATGGTCGAGATCGAAGAGCATCACCGCGACCTGGCGCTGCTCGTCATGGGCTTTTTCCTGGATGGCGTCGAAATAACCGATGAGGCCGCGGCGGTTAAGCACGCCGGTCAGCGAATCGGTCAGGGTGAGGGCGCGCAGGTGCCGTTCGGAGCGCTCCATGATCAGCCGGCAGGTGAAGGCGAAGGCGATGGTGAGCAGGAAGGCGCTTGCCATGGCCGAGGCGCCGCCGAGATTGGTTGCCTCGATATCGCTCGGCAGCGTCAGCGCCATCGTCAGCGCCGAGCCGAAGCACAGGCAGCCCTGGATGACGAAGACGCCCATCAGCTTGACGCGGGTACGCTCACGGCGCATGTCGCCGGCGGCAACCGCGAGCGCCAGCGCCGTCGCCCCCGTTGCCGAAGCGAGATTGTAGAGCACGACGCGGTTTGAATAGTCGCTGTTGACCCAGGGCAGGAAGACCCCGGCCAGCCAGATCGCCGGCGGCAGCAGCGCCCACCATTCGATCTTCTTGCGGTCGAGCGCCAGAAAGCCCGCCACCCAGGCGCTCTGGCCGAGCAGAGCGACGGCATTGCCGATCTCGATGGACAGCAGGCTGGGCACTTGCCCACGCAGCGCGATCATCGCAAAGCCGATGCCGGTCAGAAGGAAGCCGATGCCCCAATAGAGATAAGCCTCGTTCCTGACATTGTGGCGCCAGGCGACGAACAGCACCAAAGCGAGCGTCATGGCCTCGGAACACCAGATGGCGAGACCTGTAGCGATATTGAACACGGCAGCAACCCCTTGCCCGTCGGCCTGATCAGTCGGCCCGATTTGTTGGCGTGCATCCTTGCCGAGGAAGTTCGCCACTTCCTTAATGCTGCTGCGCTGCGGCATGATTTTACGCCGATATCTGCCGGTAGGCTTTCCCTAGGGTAAACGTGTGTGAGCACTCTCGAATGGAGTAAGCATTCCTTCATCCTGTCGCGGAGAAAAGTCGGGGAGGGCGGTGCCATGGGCTCGCCGTTAACAGCCGCTTGTTGGAAAGAGGCTACCAGCTAAGGCCGTCTTGCCCCGGCTTCTTAACGTTATCCGCATGCGTGTCTTGAAGAGGAGGGCCGGGACACTCTATGTAGGGATAAGACATTTTCTTTGATTCCCGGCGCCGGCCGGCGAGACGTTGACAAAGGACGCACATGAGAAACCCAGTCGATACCGCAATGGCCCTCGTGCCGATGGTCGTGGAACAGACCAACCGCGGTGAACGCTCCTACGACATCTATTCCCGCCTGTTGAAGGAGCGCATCATCTTCCTGACCGGTGCCGTCGAAGACCATATGGCAACGCTCGTCTGCGCCCAGCTTCTCTTCCTCGAGGCCGAAAACCCCAAGAAGGAAATCGCCCTCTACATCAATTCGCCGGGCGGTGTCGTCACTGCCGGCATGGCGATCTACGACACGATGCAGTTCATCAAGCCGGCGGTTTCGACGCTCTGCATCGGCCAGGCCGCCTCCATGGGCTCGCTGCTGCTGGCCGCCGGCCACAAGGATATGCGCTTCGCCACGCCGAATTCCCGCATCATGGTGCATCAGCCCTCGGGCGGCTTCCAGGGGCAGGCTTCGGACATCGAGCGCCACGCCCGCGACATCCTCAAGATGAAGCGCCGCCTGAACGAGGTCTATGTCAAGCACACCGGCCGCACCTACGAGGAAGTTGAAAAGACGCTCGATCGTGACCATTTCATGGATGCGGACGAAGCCCAGGGCTGGGGCGTGATCGACAAGGTTCTGACGTCGCGTCTCGAAATGGAAGGCGAACAGGCCTAGTAATTAATTGGGATGGTGTTTTCGTCGCCACAGTTCTATCTCATTTGTGATCGAACAAGGCTTTCAACTGGCGACGAAGACGCTAATAGTAGCTATTAATGCTATGTTGAATTTTTATGACATAGCATCGGCATTCGAAGGGGAATTCGTTGCCACCGGAACCCGGACATGATTGGGCCCGGTTCGTACCCCCTGAAGCCCTTCTCGGCAAAGGCTCCGGTGACGGAGTGCCGCCAGGAGCTGATTGAGTGGACCGCGATTTCGCCTTGAAATGCGGCGTGCTGGAAGGAAAGTGATATGAGCAAGGTCAGCGGCAGCAACGGCGGCGACTCCAAGAACACACTCTATTGTTCGTTCTGCGGAAAGAGCCAGCACGAAGTCCGGAAACTGATTGCCGGACCGACCGTCTTCATCTGCGATGAATGCGTCGAATTGTGCATGGACATCATCCGCGAGGAGAACAAGTCCTCGATGGTCAAGTCCCGCGACGGCGTACCGACGCCCCAGGACATCATCAAGGTCCTCGACGAATATGTCATCGGCCAGCGGCAGGCGAAGAAGATCCTGTCGGTCGCCGTTCACAATCATTACAAGCGCCTGGCGCACGCCTCCAAGAACGGCGAAGTCGAGCTGGCGAAGTCGAACATCATGCTGGTCGGCCCGACCGGCTGCGGCAAGACCTATCTTGCCCAGACGCTCGCCCGCATCATCGACGTTCCCTTCACCATGGCCGATGCGACGACGCTGACCGAAGCCGGCTATGTCGGCGAGGATGTCGAAAACATCATCCTGAAGCTCCTGCAGTCGGCCGACTACAATGTCGAGCGCGCGCAGCGCGGCATCGTCTACATCGACGAAGTCGACAAGATTTCGCGCAAGTCCGACAATCCGTCGATCACCCGCGACGTCTCGGGCGAGGGCGTGCAGCAGGCGCTGCTGAAGATCATGGAAGGCACGGTCGCTTCCGTTCCGCCGCAGGGCGGCCGCAAGCACCCGCAGCAGGAATTCCTGCAGGTCGACACGACCAACATCCTGTTCATCTGCGGCGGTGCCTTCGCCGGTCTCGACAAGATCATCTCCGCCCGTGGCGAGAAGACGTCGATTGGCTTCGGCGCCACTGTCAAGGCCCAGGACGACCGCCGCGTCGGCGAAGTCCTGCGCGAGCTGGAGCCGGAAGACCTGGTCAAGTTCGGCCTCATCCCCGAATTCATCGGCCGTCTGCCGGTTCTGGCGACGCTCGAGGATCTCGATGAGGATGCGCTGATCCAGATCCTGTCCGAGCCGAAGAACGCGCTGATCAAGCAGTATCAGCGCCTGTTCGAGATGGAAGACGTGGAACTGACCTTCCACGAGGATGCGCTGCGGGAAATCGCCCGCAAGGCGATCGTCCGCAAGACCGGCGCCCGCGGCCTTCGCTCGATCATGGAGAAGATCCTGCTCGACACGATGTTCGAACTGCCGACGCTGGAAGGCGTGCGCGAAGTCGTCATCTCCGAGGAAGTGGTGCGCGGTTCGTCCCGCCCGCTTTACATCTATGCCGATCGTCAGGAAGAAAAGGCCAACGCTTCGGCGTAACCTTTGCGCTTTCGCACGATTATTTTGGGGGCTTGCCATCGGCAGGCCCCTTTCTATTTGAAAAACCATCCGAGGCACTGTTAGTATTTTGCCGGTGGGAACCGGAATTGACTTAGCCGACGTTGCGAAGGGGCCGATGTTGCGCAAGTAAAGAGTGCTTGGCAATGATGCCGTGATTCCGTAGCCTATTGCCGGTGCTTGTATTTTAGCCGGTCGGAAGTGGTAAGCGCCGGTCCAGCCACGCGCTTCATAGTGTTGGCGTTCCGTTGTAACAAAGCTGTCACATCCGGGGAACGCGGGCGTTAGCGTGGCTTGAAAAGCGTAGTCAGAACCTCCACTTGTAGACCCAAGTGAGAGTGCCGGCCGGTCCCAAGCGGCCGCGCAGAGAGCCCGGTAACGGGACGATGGAAAGGACTTAAAAATGACGAAGAAAACGTCTGTAGCGAGCAGCACTGCCTACCCTGTTCTGCCTTTGCGCGACATCGTGGTTTTCCCGCATATGATCGTGCCGCTGTTCGTCGGACGGGAAAAGTCGATCCGTGCGCTCGAAGAGGTCATGGGTTCCGACAAGCAGATCATGCTCGTGACGCAGATCAACGCCAGTGACGACGATCCGGATCCCTCCGCGATCCACAAGGTCGGCACCGTGGCGAACGTATTGCAGCTCCTGAAGCTGCCCGACGGCACCGTCAAGGTTCTGGTCGAAGGCCGCGCCCGCGCCGAGATCGACACCTATACCAGCCGCGAGGATTTCTATGAGGCGCTCGGCCACGTGCTTGAGGAGCCGCATGACGATCCGGTCGAACTGGAAGCCTTGTCGCGTTCGGTCGTCTCCGAATTCGAGAGCTATGTGAAGCTCAACAAGAAGATTTCGCCTGAAGTGGTCGGCGCTGCCAGCCAGATCGACGACTATTCCAAGCTCGCCGATACGGTCGCTTCGCATCTGTCGATCAAGATCACCGAGAAGCAGGAGATGCTGGAAACCACCAGCGTCAAGGCTCGCTTGGAAAAGGCCCTCGGTTTCATGGAAGGCGAGATCTCGGTTCTGCAGGTCGAGAAGCGCATCCGTTCGCGTGTCAAGCGCCAGATGGAAAAGACCCAGCGCGAATATTACCTGAACGAACAGATGAAGGCGATCCAGAAGGAACTCGGCGACGGCGAGGAAGGCCGCGACGAGATGAGCGAACTGGAAGAGCGCATCGCCAAGACCAAGCTCTCCAAGGAGGCCCGTGAAAAGGCCGATGCCGAGCTGAAGAAGCTGCGTCAGATGAGCCCGATGTCGGCCGAGGCCACCGTCGTGCGCAATTATCTGGATTGGCTGCTCGGCATTCCCTGGGGCAAGAAGTCGAAGATCAAGGCCGATCTCAACAATGCCGAGAAGATCCTCGAAGCCGATCACTTCGGTCTCGACAAGGTCAAGGAGCGCATTGTCGAATATCTGGCCGTGCAGGCCCGCGCCACCAAGATCAAGGGTCCGATCCTGTGCCTCGTCGGCCCTCCGGGCGTCGGCAAGACCTCGCTCGCCCAGTCGATCGCCAAGGCGACCGGCCGCGAGTATGTCCGCATGGCGCTGGGCGGCGTTCGTGACGAAGCCGAAATCCGTGGTCACCGCCGCACCTATATCGGCTCGATGCCCGGCAAGGTCATCCAGTCGATGAAGAAGGCCAAGAAGTCCAACCCGCTCTTCCTGCTCGACGAGATCGACAAGCTCGGCCAGGACTATCGCGGTGATCCGTCTTCGGCGTTGCTCGAGGTGCTCGATCCGGCGCAGAACTCGACCTTCATGGACCACTACCTGGAAGTCGAATACGATTTGTCGGACGTGATGTTCATCACGACGGCGAATACGCTGAACATCCCGGCGCCACTGATGGACCGCATGGAGATCATCCGTATCGCCGGCTATACCGAAGATGAAAAGCGCGAGATCGCCAAGCGGCATCTGCTGCCGAAGGCCATCAAGGAACATGCGTTGCAGCCGGAAGAGTTCTCGGTCAGCGACGACGCCCTGATGGCGATCAGCCAGCAGTACACCCGTGAAGCCGGTGTGCGCAGTTTCGAACGCGAACTGATGAAGCTCGCTCGTAAGGCGGTGACCGAGATCATCAAGGGCAAGACGAAGTCCGTGCATGTGACGGCTGCCAACATCTCCGACTATCTGGGCGTTCCGCGCTTCCGCCATGGCGAAGCCGAGGGCGAGGATCAGGTCGGCGTTGTCACCGGTCTGGCCTGGACCGAAGTCGGCGGCGAACTGCTGACCATCGAAGGCGTGATGATGCCGGGCAAGGGCCGCATGACGGTTACCGGCAATCTGAAGGAAGTCATGAAGGAATCGATTTCGGCAGCGGCTTCCTATGTCCGCTCGCGCGCTGTCGATTTCGGCATCGAGCCGCCGCGCTTCGACAAGAGCGACATCCACGTGCACGTGCCGGAAGGCGCGACACCGAAGGACGGCCCCTCGGCCGGCGTCGCCATGGCGACCGCGATCGTCTCGATCATGACCGGCATCCCGGTGAACAGGCACGTGGCCATGACCGGTGAAATCACCCTTCGCGGCCGTGTGCTGCCGATCGGCGGTCTCAAGGAAAAGCTGCTCGCAGCGCTTCGCGGCGGCATCAAGAAGGTGCTGATTCCGGAGGAAAACGCCAAGGACCTGGCAGAGATTCCGGATAACGTGAAGAACAGCATGGAGATCATCCCGGTATCCCGCATGGGCGAGGTGATCAAGCATGCGCTGATCCGGCGGCCGGAGCCGATCGAATGGGACGGCACGGTGGAAACGCCGGTCATCACCTCGGTCGAAGGCCTTGATGAGACGGGCGCGACCATAGCGCATTGAGTGGCCTTGGCCACATTTAGGCCCCATTGGCTGAAAAGACGGAAAAAGGCTGGCGAAAACGCCAGCCTTTTTTGTGAAAACGTCATGGAGACGCTTGCTTTTCCTTGATTTGCAGGGCTTTTGGGTTCCCGGCGGGCCTGATGAAACCTATTCTGCGCCTAGCTTACTTTTGAGTCGTTTCGTACCATTTAGAAAGGGGTGGAAACATGAACAAGAATGAACTCGTGTCCGCAGTCGCCGAAAAGGCAGGACTGACGAAGTCTGACGCGGCTTCCGCTGTTGACGCGGTTTTTGACGTTGTCCAGGGTGAACTCAAGAACAAGGGCGACATCCGCCTCGCTGGGTTCGGCAGCTTCACCGTTTCTCATCGTGCCGCATCGAAGGGCCGCAACCCGTCGACGGGCGCTGAAGTCGACATTCCGGCTCGCAACGTGCCGAAGTTCACGCCCGGCAAGGGCCTGAAGGACGCCGTCAACGGCTGATCTGAGATTATCCGCCAGCCGTAAACGAGACCGGCTGCGCAGGATTTGGAAGGGGTTCGGCTTTGCCGGACCCCTTTCGCTTTCGCCGCTTGCCGCATGCGGCCCTTTGTTCTACGACAGAGCTGTTCTCAGGGCGGGGTGAAACTCCCCACCGGCGGTAAGGGCTGCGGCCCGAGCCCGCGAGCGCTTTCCCAAGCCGACGCTTGGGAGGGGTCAGCAGATCCGGTGCGATTCCGGAGCCGACGGTCAAAGTCCGGATGGAAGAGGATGAGCATGGCCGCGTGCGGGGCAGGGGACTGCCAGCGTCAGCGTGCTGTCGCTCGTTGCGTCCTGATTTATGTTGGTCCCTGATTTCGGATGAAAGACATGAATCAGAAATCCCTTGCAGTCTCGCAGTCGCGCGCCCTTGCCGGCGCAGCTTTCATGGTGCTTGGAGGCGTGGTCTTCTCGCTCCTCAACGTCGTCACCCAGTGGCTGACGATGAAGCTCGCCTTTCCCCCGGCCTCCGCGGCCTTCTGGCAATATGCCTTCGCCTTTCTGTTCTCCTTGCCCTTCCTGCGCAAATCAGGCCTTTCGGCAATGCGCACCGAATATCCCTGGCGGCATCTCGTGCGCGTGATCTTTGCCGCGCTCGGCGTCGAGGCCTGGATTTCCGGCCTTGCGTCGGTGCCGATCTGGCAGGCGATCGCCCTCGTCATGACCTCGCCCTTCTTCATCATTCTCGGCGCCCGCCTGTTCCTCGGTGAACGTGTCGGTCCAGCCCGGTGGGCGGCGACCGGTGTCGGCTTTGCCGGCGCGATGATCATCCTGCAGCCATGGTCCGACAGCTTCACCTGGGCAGCCCTGCTGCCGGTGCTCTCGGCGCTGCTCTGGGGCGCCTCCTCGCTGATCACCAAGAGCCTGACCGGCATCGAAAAGCCCGAGACGATCACCGTCTGGCTGCTGGTGCTGCTGACGCCGATCAACGGCGGCCTGGCGCTGGCGGCGGGCTTCGCCGTGCCGACAGGCACCGCACTTGCTCTCTTCCTGCTGGCCGGCCTGCTGACGGTCGTGGCGCAATATCTGCTGACGCTCGCCTATGCCAGTGCCGACGCCGCCTATGTGCAGCCCTTCGACGATCTGAAGCTGCCGCTGAATGTGCTGGCAGGCTGGCTGTTCTTCGGTTATGCGCCGGCTGGTTACCTTTGGCTCGGAGCCGCCCTCATTCTTGCCGCGTCGCTTTTCATCATGCGCAACGAGATGCGCCGGGAAAAGGGCGGCCTGACGCAAAGCGCGTAAAATGGCCGGGGCTGTCATGCCTCTGTCATGGCAGTCCCGCAGAAAACCCATGTTTCGACTATTCGACACATGGGGGATTTTCATGACAATTTTATCGCGCAAGGCAGCGCTTGCTGCCGTGCTTTTCACATCCGTTGCCTTCCCGGCCGCCGCCGAGCCGGTCTTCAACCGCATCGCGTCCTTCCCGGTCGCGCAGAACCTGCCTGATGACAAGGACAAGCTTTCGCCGACCTCTGCCGAAATCATCACCGCGACCGATGACGGCAACACGCTGATCTATAGCGACAGCCCGCTCGGCGCGATCGGCTTCATCGACATCACCGATGCCAAGGCCCCGAAATCAGGCGGCGCGCTGATGATGGACGGCGAGCCGACATCGGTCACCTCGAGCGCCGGCAAGGCCCTGGTCGCCGTCAACACCTCCGAAAGCAAGGCCAAGCCCTCGGGCCGTCTGGCGATCGTCGACGTGGCGACGAAGAAGATCGAAAACAGCTGCGATCTCGGCGGCCAGCCGGATTCGATCGCGCTCAACAAGGACAAAACGCTCGGCGCCATCGCGATCGAAAACGAACGCGACGAAGAGGTCAATGACGGCAAGATCCCGCAGATGCCGGCCGGCGATCTCGTCGTCTTCCAGCTGAAGAACGGCGCCGTCGATTGCGGCACCATCAAGCACGTGGCACTGACCGGTCTCGCCGGTGTCGCCCCTGAGGATCCGGAGCCGGAATTCGTCGCCTTCAACGGCCTGAACGAGATCGCCCTGACGCTGCAGGAAAACAACGAGATCGTCATCATCGACGCCAATACGGCTCAGGTGAAAACGCATTTCTCCGCCGGCAGCGTCGATCTCACCGGCATCGACACCAAGCGGGACGGCGCCCTGAAATTCACCGGCGAATTGAAGGGCGTGCCGCGCGAGCCCGACGCCGTGAAATGGCTGGACGACAACCGCCTCGTCGTCGCCAATGAAGGCGACTATCAGGGCGGTTCGCGCGGTTTCACCATCTTCGACAAGACGGGCAAGCTTCTCTACGAATCGGGCGCATCCTTCGAACGCGCCGTCGTCCATATCGGCCATTATCCGGAAAGCCGTTCGGGATCGAAGGGAGTCGAGCCGGAAGGCCTCGAAGCGGCAAAATTCGGCGATGAGCAGTATTTTTTCCTGCTTGCCGAGCGCGCCTCGGTCGTCGGCGTCTATAAGGATACTGGTGCCGATCCCGAACTCGTGCAACTGCTGCCGTCGGGCATTTCGCCGGAAGGCGGGATCGCCATTCCCCAGCGCAATCTTTTTGCCACCGCCAACGAACTGGACCTCGGCAAGGATGGCGGCGCACGCTCGCATGTGATGATCTACCAGCGCTCGGAAGGCGAGAAAGCCTATCCGCAGATCGTCTCTGCTGACAAAGACGGCAATCCGATCGGTTTTGCAGCCCTTTCGGGCCTTGCCGCCGTGCCGGGCAAGCCAGGCATGCTCTATGCCGTCAGCGACAGCGTTCTCGGCGCGCAGCCGACGATCTACACGATCGATGCCAGCAAGAAGCCGGCCGTCATCACCGACGCTCTGATCGTCAAGCGTGACGGCGCCCCGGCCCAGAAGCTCGACATCGAAGGCATCGCAGTGGCTGCCGACGGCTCGTTCTGGCTGGCCTCGGAAGGCTACAGCGAGCGCCTCGTCCCGCACGCCCTCTACAACGTCAACGCCAAGGGCGACATCAAGGCCGAGATCGCCCTGCCGAAGGAGCTTGCCGCCAACGAAATCCGCTACGGCTTCGAAGGTGTGACCATTATCGGCACCGGCGACGACACCACGCTCTGGATGGCGGTTCAGCGCGAGTGGGGTGACGACGAGAAGGGCTTCGTCAAGCTCGTCTCCTACAATCCGAAGAAGAAGGAATGGGGCGCCGTGCGCTATCCGCTCGACAAGACGGAAAGCGGCTGGGTCGGCCTGTCGGAGATTTCGGCGCAAGGCGACAGCGTCTACATCATCGAGCGCGACAACCTCGTCGGCGATGCCGCGAAGCTGAAAAAGCTCTACAAGGTGGCGATCTCGGAGCTGAAGCCCGCCAAGCTCGGCGGCGAACTGCCGGTGGTCAAGAAGACCGAAGCCCACGACTTCCTCGGCGAACTCAAGAGCGCGACCAACGGTTACGTGCTCGACAAGCTCGAAGGCTTCACCTTCGACGCCTCAGGCAAGCCCTACGCCGTCACCGACAATGACGGCGTCAGCGACTCCTCAGGCGAGACGCTGTTCTTCACGGTGGAGCTGAGCGCCACGAACTGAGACGCGATAGAGGGGGAAAAGCCCCTCACCCTAACCCTCTCCCCGTGAAAACGGGGAGAGGGGACGTGCCTTGCGAGAGGTAGGAGGGGAACCGAGAGGTCGCGGCATATCCCCTTCGCCCCGTTTACGGGGAGAAGGTGCCGGCAGGCGGATGAGGGGCGGCTCTCCGTCGTGCCACAACCCTCAAAAACAAGCAGCCGCACCCTACCAACGCTGATGCACATGCGGCGCGATCAGCCGCTCGTAGATCTCGCGCGTTGCCGCCATGACATCGGCCGCAAGCGGCGCCAGATCGGCGGCGGCCGCGTTGGCTCTGGCCTGCTCGCCATTGCGGGCACCGGGGATGACGACGGTGACGGCGTCGGTCATCAGGATCCAGCGCAGCGCGAAGGCCGCCATGGTGGCGCCTGCGGGCACGAGCCTGCGCACCTCTTCCACCGCCTGCAGGCCGACCTCGAAGGGCACGCCGGCAAAGGTCTCGCCGACATCGAAGGCTTCGCCGTGGCGGTTGAAGTTGCGGTGGTCGTCGCTGGCAAAGTGGGTCTCCCCGGTAATCTTGCCGGAGAGAATGCCGCTGGCCAGCGGCACGCGGGCGATGATCGCCACGTTCCTGCGGCGCGCTTCCTGGAAGAACAGGTGGTCCGGGCGCTGGCGGAAGATGTTGTAGATGATCTGGATGCTGACGACGCCTGGATATTCGATCGCCTTCAGCCCGTCCTCGACCTTTTCGACGCTGACGCCGTAACCCTTGATCTTGCCGGCCTTCTGCAGCGCATCCAGACTTTCGAAGACCTCCGGCTGATAAAACACCTCGCGCGGCGGGCAGTGAAGCTGCACGAGGTCGAGGCTGTCGACGGCAAGATTCGCAAGGCTGCGGTCGATGAAGCCTTCGAGGTTCGCCTTGGTATAACCTTCGGCAACATGCGGGTTGAGCCGGCGGCCCGCCTTGGTGGCGACCATCGGCCGTTCGCCGCCGCGCGCCTTCAGCACGTCGGCGATGATCTTTTCCGAGCGGCCGTCGCCATAAACGTCAGCCGTATCGATGAAGGTCATGCCGGCATCGAGCGCGGCATTCAGCGCCGCGCGGCCGTCCGCCTCGCTGATATCGCCCCAGGAGCCGCCGATCTGCCAGGCGCCGAAGCCGACACTGGTGACGGTAAAGGGCATGCGGCCGAAAGCATGGTGTTTCATGAGAAAAATCCTTCGTAAGTAATGAAAGACACTGGCCTAGCAGGCGGGGAACTGTGCGACAATTGCCGATCCGGCCTTGATCGGTCATCCCGTTGAAATATCGTGGAGCGCGGTAAGGCTTCAACCGCAATGGAATAGAAAAGGAAAAGATCATGGAGATCAAACCCGCCGGCTCTCGCCCCTCGATGACGCCGCCGGCCGACTATTTCACCGGCGCCGTTCGCCAGGCCCCCCTGATGGAGACGCCCGAACCGGCCCGGATGCGGGCAACCTCCGTCACCTTCGAACCCGGCGCCCGCACCGCCTGGCACACGCATCCGCTCGGCCAGACGCTGATCGTCACCTCTGGCAGGGGTCTCGTCCAGAGCTGGGGCGGTGAGATCAGCGAGATCCGCGCCGGCGACACGGTGTGGTTTTCGCCGGGCGAAAAACATTGGCACGGCGCCGCCCCGGATACGGCGATGACGCACATCGCCATCCACGAAGCACTGGACGGCAGGCATGTCGATTGGATGGAGCAGGTCAGCGACGCGCAATATTCCGGCAAAAGCTGATCAGAGCCGCTTCAGGCAATAGGAAAAATGCGCGTGTGATTCGACCGTCAGGAACTCGAATTGCCAGCCGTAATCCCTGCAGAATTTGGTGACCGCCTCGACGACGCCATAGACGATCGGCTTGACCGTGTTGCCGGTGCAGAAATCATGCCCGGCAATGCGCCCCGTCCGCTTCACCTTCTTTTCGCAGAGCAGCAGTTCCTGCCAGGTGAGCTCGAAGGAATGATCGGTATCGATATAGGCCCAGTCGAGGAAATCGTCCGCGAATTCGGCGAGCTTCTCCAGCGACGTGCCTTGCATCAGATGCAGCCGGCCTGCCTCGATCTCGGCCGCGAACGTCGTGTGGATCGAATCGAGGCCGGAGCTGTAGCGATCCATCGACCAGGGGTCGATGAGGTAGAGCTGCGCCGGGCGATTCTTTTCCAGGATCTCCGCCGTATATTCGCCGAAGGCCGCACCGACCTCGACGCCGATGCCGCCGTTCGGGATGCGGTAGAGCAACTCGCCGCGATCGGGCAGCAGGCGGGCGTTTTCCATATGATGGGCGCTGAGGGAGGTGCGCGGCATGCTTGCCCGGAGCGCCTGCCTGTCTTCACGTGTCTTCATCTCTGATCTCGGGATTGCGGGCGTCTGACGGCCCTGATGCGGTCTGCGGGGAACGTAGGAGCAGCGGCCCTCGATGACAACCACATGACGGGAATTTGCTTCTTTCGAACAAATCGCTAAGTTTCACCTGTGGACTGACGAGAGCCTCGGGAGGAGCGATTTCATGAGACGCATGTGGCCTGAAGAGTTCAACGCCATCATCAACGGAGCCGAGGAGGTGATGTTGGAAGCGCCCGCCGAGGCCGGCGAAGCGCCGCTGCACCGCAAGGCACTGAAGGCGCGCATCAGCATGGCGGATTACGAGCGGATCTGGCCGCTGGCGGAGATGCGATTCCGGCTGGGTGAGGAAGCCCTGGAAGGCAAGGCCATCACTCTGATCACCACCAACCCCCATTACCACGCCTGGCACCCGAAGGACGGCGGCAGCATCGAATCCGTGTCCGACAGCGGCCGCCATTACAAGACCGATTATCTCGTCGTGCACTTCCTGCTCGACGACGTGAAGGAAACATCCCCCGCCTGAGTGCCTGAGTCCGGCGCCGGCCGCAAGCCTGCGCCGGCTCTTGTTGACGCCGAGTTGATCCAGACGCTGATGACAACGGTGGCGATATCGCTAAGTTTGGCGGATATGTTCCGACCAAAATTGGAGGCTCCCGTGACGGGCAACGTGCTGGATATCCCTGTCAAGTCAGTGGACGGTCGTGAGACCACGCTCAACGAATACAAGGGCAGGGTGCTGTTGATCGTCAACGTCGCCTCGAAATGCGGACTCACGCCGCAATACGAAGGGCTGGAAAAGCTCTATGGGGAAAAGCGCGAGCGCGGCTTCGTCGTCGCCGCTTTCCCCGCCAATGATTTCAAGGGCCAGGAACCAGGCACCGACGCCGAGATCCTCGACTTCTGCACCAGCACCTACGACGTCACCTTCCCGATTTTCTCGAAGATTTCGGTCAAGGGCGAGACCCAGCACCCGCTCTACCGGCAACTGACCAAATCCGGCGTGAAGACCACAGGCGAGGGCCCGATGCGCGAACGCCTGAAATCCCATGGCATATCGGGTGGCGACGAGGACGATATCCTCTGGAACTTCGAAAAATTCCTGATCGGCCGCGACGGCAAAATCGCCGCCCGATTCGCGCCCGACGTGACGGCCGATGATTCGCGGCTGGTCTCGGCGGTGGATAAAGAACTGGCGAAGGGGTGAATGGTCGGCGATGAGCCCGGCTGTTACGATTCTAAAGCATGTCGCGCAAAAGTGTGCAGCGGTTTTGCGGCAACGACATGCGTAAAACAAAGAGCTAAAGCGCGAGGAGCGAATCTGAAAGATCGCGACGCGCTTTAGAACGCCACTTCGGAATCCCGAAATTCCCCGCTTCGGGATTCCGAAATCCGCAGCGTTTTGCGAGCGGTCGACAGAAAAAATCACGCAATGATTTCAATGCCGCAACCAATTTCGGGATTCCGAAGGGCTATATAGAGTCTGGTGGGGAGTTCAGGGCGAAGGCCCTTGGCCACGATCAGAAACTCCGTCGCAGTCAAGCGATGGATCCCGTCGGGCTGGCAAGCCGGACTGGATCACGATGATTCGCAAAGACGCTGAGACGGTCGTCAGATCCCAAGCACGGTCACCAGCGGGGGCGTAAAGTCCTTGAAGCCCACTCTCGGCCAGTCGCACCGCCTGTCAAACTTCGTCTTTGGTTCGTGGCGCTGGCACTGCGGATTCGTCTTGAATGCGTATCCGGGCAGGCTGACATAGATGGCGTTTGGCGTGCAAAGGGCGATTGCGATGCACAGCGTCAAAGCGGAGCAGAGAGTCCTCATGGAACACCTCCAGGTGTCGTAAGCCGTCAGAGCGGAGACTTTCCGGGCCGCGAATATTCCCATTTTTGCCGGCCCCCATCCATTCGCCCAATAGGAGGTGGCCGCGGCGGTCGGGAGTAGTCCGTTTGATGGAATCAGATGTCAGGCAGCGCGCCGCATCTGGCGGGCGTTCCACTGGGATCAATGGGTCGTTTGGGATCGTACATAGTGGCAAGCAGCGTCGGCGGGCCTGTGGGCCGTTTATGCCGCCAAGATATCTGACATTCTAGGGAAAATGGTGGGCGATGAGAGACTCGAACTCCCGACATCCTCGGTGTAAACGAGGCGCTCTACCAACTGAGCTAATCGCCCATCGCGAGCGAAGCCGGATCGGCCTGCCGCGTTGGTGGCCGTGATCTATGCGGATCGCGGCAAAACCGCAAGAGTGTTTGTGAAGATTTTTTGATTTTTTTGGCGGCGGTCTCGCTCCTGCCGATGCCGGTCGGGCGCAGCCAGGCTGTGGATAAAGGGGAGGGGGCATGTCGGCTTCGACTGCGCCGGCGGCTTCGAACGGGTGTCGGTGTCGATGCGGACAACGGAATTGCCGATTTTCATTCTCCCCGCATGGGCCTTGCCGAAACAATTCAACGACTGTCATGGTTTTGTCTCCAAACCTGCTTGACACTAAATGGCGAACCCCGTAGTTAGCCGCTCATCGAAACGGGCAGCCGTTTTGGTGAGGGTGCGAAGGCATCCGGACTGCTTGAAATGAATTGCGGGTGTAGCTCAGTTGGTTAGAGTGCCGGCCTGTCACGCCGGAGGTCGCGGGTTCGAGCCCCGTCACTCGCGCCATTTCAAGTCTTTAGAACGCAAATGTGATTTGTCGTTCGTCCGGTTTTCTTCATCCCTGCGGCCGCAAATGGCCAATCAATGCGCGGGTGTAGCTCAGTCGGTTAGAGTGCCGGCCTGTCACGCCGGAGGTCGCGGGTTCGAGCCCCGTCACTCGCGCCATTTCTTCTCAAAGCCATGCAGTTTCCGTTGGTCAGACATGCAGCTTCAGGCAGCTTGCGCGGATTTGTCGCGACATCGTTGCATCTGCTTGATAATGTCCGCGCGCGACGCGTCGAATTGCCTCTGTAAATCTCTTGCGCCGGGGCTTCGGCTGCGCTAACCACGGCTTTGTTGCAACGCACGTTCGCTTGCCGGGCATTTGCCCAAATGCGCCGCCTGGCGCCTCCGGCAAGCAGGGATGAACATGATGACTGAACTGCTCAGTTCCTATATTCCGATCGCTATCTTCATCGCTATCGCGCTCGTTATCGGCCTGGCGCTGCTCATTGCGCCGTTCGCCGTCGCTTTCAAAGCGCCCGATTCGGAAAAGCTCTCGGCTTACGAATGCGGCTTCAACGCTTTCGATGACGCCCGCATGAAGTTCGACATCCGCTTCTACCTCGTGTCGATCCTCTTCATCATCTTCGACCTCGAAGTCGCCTTCCTCTTCCCTTGGGCCGTCTCCTTCGGCGCCATCGGCTGGTTCGGCTTCTGGTCCATGATGGTCTTCCTCTTCGTGCTGACCATCGGCTTTATCTATGAATGGAAAAAGGGAGCCCTGGAATGGGAGTGACCCCTGTGAGCAATCAGCCGCTCGTCGCCCAGCAGCCGAAGGGGATCATCGATCCCTCCACAGGCAAGCCGATCGGCAGCAACGATGCATTTTTCGGTGAGATCAACAATGAGCTTGCCGACAAGGGTTTCCTCGTCACCTCGACCGACGAGCTGATCAACTGGGCCCGTACCGGCTCGCTGATGTGGATGACCTTCGGTCTCGCCTGCTGCGCTGTCGAAATGATGCAGCTGTCAATGCCGCGTTATGACGTCGAGCGCTTCGGCTTTGCGCCTCGCGCCTCGCCGCGCCAGTCCGACGTGATGATCGTCGCCGGCACGCTGACCAACAAGATGGCGCCCGCGCTCCGCAAGGTCTACGACCAGATGCCTGAGCCGCGCTACGTCATCTCGATGGGCTCCTGCGCCAATGGCGGCGGTTACTACCACTATTCCTATTCTGTGGTGCGTGGCTGCGACCGCATCGTGCCGATCGATATCTACGTGCCGGGCTGTCCCCCCACGGCAGAGGCGCTGCTCTACGGCGTGCTTCTGCTGCAGAAGAAGATCCGGCGCACCGGCACGATCGAACGCTAAGGGTTAAGGACAAGGCATATGAGTGAAGCCCTGACTGAGCTTGCGTCTTACCTTGGCGAAGCGCGCGGCAATCTGATCGCCGCATCGCAGATGAAGTATGGCGAGTTGACGCTGACGACGACGGGTGAAAACCTGATCGCGCTTTTGACCTTCCTGCGTGACGACGCCAAATGCGGTTTCGTCAACCTGATCGATATTTGCGGCGTCGACTGGCCGCAGCGCGAGCTGCGTTTCGACGTCGTCTATCACCTGTTGTCGCCGAAGCAGAATGTGCGCATCCGCGTCAAGGTCGCAACCGACGAAGATACGCCGGTTCCCTCGGCCTGCGCCGTCCATCCCGGCGCCGACTGGTTCGAGCGCGAAACCTGGGACATGTACGGCGTGCTTTTCACCGGTCATCCGGACCTGCGCCGCATCCTGACCGACTACGGCTTCGAAGGCCACCCGCTGCGCAAGGACTTCCCGACGACAGGTTTCGTCGAAGTCCGCTACGACGACGCCGCAAAACGCGTCGTCTACGAGCCGGTCGAACTCAAACAGGAGTTCCGCAACTTCGACTTCATGTCGCCCTGGGAGGGGACGGAGTATGTGTTGCCGGGGGATGAGAAGGCGAAGCAGTAGCTTTAGGCATTAGGCAGAAGCCAGCAGGCAGCAGTAATAACGGAGAATGGCAACGGCGATTAATTCCTATCAGGACCTTACGGTGTGGCAGCGCTCTATGGATCTTGCGGTTGAATGTTACGGCCTGACCAAGGAATTTCCAAAAGAGGAAATTTATGGCCTTACGTCCCAGGTAAGACGTTCAGCAGCGTCCATCGCGGCAAACATAGCGGAAGGTTACGGACGAGAATCAACAGGTGCGTATGTGCACCATTTGAAAATCGCCCAAGGATCCCTGAAGGAATTGGAGACGCATTTGATACTCTCGGGGCGAGTAGGAATGGCTACGGTGTCGCAGACCCAGTTGGCGCTTTCCTTGATCACCGAAGTAGCAAAGATGCTGCGGTCGCTCATTCGCCGCCTGCAGGATGGACAGAACGAACGTGCGAACTAAAAACGATACTATTGCCTATTGCCCACTGGCTAATGCCTGCAATAGCGGAGCGCTTGCAAATGACCGAACATAACGTCCGCAACTTCAACATCAATTTCGGACCGCAGCATCCGGCGGCGCATGGCGTTCTTCGTCTTGTCCTGGAGCTTGACGGCGAAATTGTGGAGCGGGTTGATCCGCATATCGGCCTCTTACACCGCGGCACCGAGAAGCTGATCGAGACCAAGACCTATCTTCAGGCCGTGCCCTATTTCGATCGGCTCGATTACGTCGCGCCGATGAACCAGGAGCATGCCTATGCACTGGCGGTGGAAAAGCTGCTCGGCATCGGCATCCCGATTCGCGGTCAGCTGATCCGCGTTCTCTATTCGGAAATCGGCCGTATCCTCTCGCATCTCCTGAACGTCACGACGCAGGCGATGGACGTCGGCGCGCTGACGCCGCCGCTCTGGGGCTTCGAAGAGCGTGAAAAGCTGATGGTATTCTATGAGCGCGCCAGTGGTTCGCGCATGCACGCCGCTTACGTGCGTCCCGGCGGCGTCCATCAGGACCTGCCGGAACAGCTCGTCCAGGATATCGGCGACTGGTGCGATCCCTTCCTGAAGGCGCTCGACGACATCGACAATCTGTTGACCGGCAACCGCATCTTCAAGCAGCGCAACGTCGATATCGGCGTCGTCTCGCTGAAGGATTGCTGGGCCTGGGGCTTCTCCGGCGTCATGGTGCGCGGTTCGGGCGCTGCCTGGGATCTGCGCCGCTCCCAGCCTTACGAATGTTATTCCGATCTCGAATTCGACATTCCGATTGGCAAGAACGGCGACAATTACGACCGCTACCTGATCCGCATGATCGAGATGCGCGAATCGGTCCGCATCATGAAGCAATGCGTCAACCGGCTGCTGTCGGATGCCAAGACCGGTCCCTTCTCGTCGATCGACGGCAAGGTCGTGCCGCCGAAGCGCGGCGAGATGAAGCGCTCGATGGAAGCGCTGATCCACCACTTCAAGCTCTATACCGAAGGCTACCACGTTCCGGCCGGCGAGGTTTACGCCGCCGTCGAAGCACCGAAGGGCGAGTTCGGCGTCTATCTGGTCTCCGACGGCTCCAACAAGCCGTATCGCTGCAAGATCCGCGCGCCCGGTTATGCGCATCTGCAGGCGATGGATTTCATGTGCCGCGGCCACCAGCTTGCCGACGTCGCAGCCGTGCTCGGCTCGCTCGACATCGTCTTCGGCGAGGTGGACCGCTGATGCAGCCTCTGCCGCTTGCCGTCGCACTCCTTCTTGCGGCATCCGGGGTTTCGGCCCAGGAGACCGACACGCTCGGCACGCCGCTGGGTCATAAGGAAGTGACGCCGCCGGCGGCGAAAACGTCCATGGGCGAGCTTTTGTCCAAGGGCTATCAGATCAAGGCCGCCATTCCGAATGGCAGCAAATTCGTCGTATTTATGCAGAAAGACCAGTCGGCCTATGCCTGCGAAATGCAGTCTTTGACCGCTTCGCGGTGTGGAACCCTAAACTGACAAGGCGTGAGGAAGAATGTCCGTTCGTCGATTAGCCGAAGATCAATTTCAGCCTGCCGCATTCGCTTTCAGCGACGAAAATGCGGTCTGGGCGGACAAGACGATCCAGAAATACCCTGCCGGCCGCCAGCAATCGGCGGTCATTCCGCTGTTGATGCGGGCGCAGGAGCAGGATGGCTGGGTCACGCGCGCGGCGATCGAAAAGATCGCCGACATGCTCGACATGGCCTATATACGGGTGCTCGAGGTCGCGACCTTCTATACCCAGTTCCAGCTGCATCCCGTCGGCACCCGCGCCCATGTGCAGGTTTGCGGCACCACGCCCTGCATGCTGCGCGGCTCGGAAGCGCTGATGTCGGTCTGCAAGAGCAAGATCCATGCCCATGCTTTCGAGCGCAATGCGGAGGGAACGCTGTCCTGGGAAGAGGTCGAATGTCTTGGCGCCTGCGTCAACGCCCCGATGGTGATGATCGGCAAGGACACCTATGAGGACCTGACGCCGGCCCGTCTCGAAGAGATCATCGATACCTTCGCCGCCGGCAATGGCGCGAGCATCAAGCCCGGTACCCAGATCGACCGGATTTTCTCAGCACCAGAAGGCGGCCCGACCTCGCTGACGACGGAAGAGCCGAAGGCAAGGACGCGCGCCAAAAAGGCCGATGCCGAAACCATTTCGGCTCCGGTCGACGCCGCTCCGGTTCCGCCCTCCGAGGCTGCCCGCCCGAAGAGCACCGATGCCGAGACCAACGCGGCGCTGAAGACGCCGGCAACGGCGCCGAAGGCGGCTGCCAGGAACGCCAAGGCTGCCGAGCAGCAGCCGGTGTCCGGCACTGCGCCCGCCGAACCGGCGCCGGCAACCGCCGCCAAGGCCGAAGCTGCCCCGGCGGCAAAGCCTGCGCTCAGCGACAAGAACCGTCCGGCCGGCATCGAAAAGCCCGCCGCGCCGGATGATCTGAAGATGATCTCGGGCGTCGGCCCGAAGATCGAGGCGACGTTGAACGAAATCGGCATCTTCACCTTCTCGCAGGTCGCGGGCTGGAAGAAGGCCGAACGCGAATGGGTCGACGGCTACCTGAATTTCCGCGGCCGCATCGAGCGCGACGACTGGGTCAAGCAGGCCAAGGCGCTCGCCAAGGGCGGCGAAGCGGAATATATCAAGGTCTTCGGCAAGAAGCCGCGGTAAGAGGTGAAGCATGTTACAAGATAAAGACCGCATCTTTACCAACATCTACGGCCTCAAGGACAAGTCCCTGAAGGGCGCGATGAGCCGCGGCCATTGGGACGGCACCAAGCAGATCCTCGAAAAGGGCCGCGACTGGATCATCAACGAAATGAAGGCGTCAGGCCTTCGCGGCCGCGGCGGCGCCGGTTTCCCCACCGGCCTCAAATGGTCCTTCATGCCGAAGGAAAGCGACGGCCGCCCGCATTATCTCGTCGTCAACGCCGACGAATCGGAGCCCGGCACCTGCAAGGACCGCGACATCATGCGCCACGATCCGCATACGCTGATCGAAGGCTGCGTTATCGCGAGCTTCGCCATGGGCGCTAATGCCGCCTATATCTATGTTCGCGGCGAATATATCCGCGAGCGCGAAGCGCTGCAGGCGGCGATCGACGAATGTTATGATTACGGCCTGCTCGGCAAGAACAACAAGCTCGGCTGGGATATGGACATTTTCGTCCATCACGGCGCCGGCGCCTATATCTGCGGCGAAGAGACCGCGCTGCTCGAAAGCCTCGAAGGCAAGAAGGGCCAGCCGCGCCTAAAGCCGCCGTTCCCGGCCAATATGGGTCTCTACGGCTGCCCGACGACGGTTAATAACGTCGAATCGATCGCGGTCGCGCCGACGATCCTGCGCCGCGGCGCCGGCTGGTTCTCGGCCATCGGCCGTCCGAACAATGTCGGCACCAAGCTGTTCATGCTCTCCGGCCACGTCAACAAGCCGTGCACCGTCGAAGAGGAAATGGGCATCACCTTCCGCGAACTGGTCGACCGCCATGCCGGCGGCATCCGCGGCGGCTGGGACAACCTGCTCGCCGTCATTCCGGGCGGCGCATCCTGCCCGATCGTTCCGGCCAAGGACATCATCGACTGCCCGATGGATTTCGACGGCCTGCGCGGCGTCGGTTCCTCCTTCGGCACCGCGGCTGCGATCGTCATGGACAAGTCCACCGACGTCATCAAGGCGATCGCCCGCATCTCCGCCTTCTTCAAGCATGAGAGCTGCGGCCAGTGCACGCCCTGCCGCGAAGGCACGGGCTGGATGTGGCGAGTGATGGAGCGCATGGCCAAGGGCAATGCCCAGAAGCGCGAAATCGACATGCTGTTCCAGGTGACCAAGCAGATCGAAGGCCACACCATCTGCGCGCTCGGCGACGCCGCCGCATGGCCGGTGCAGGGTCTGATCCGTAACTTCCGTCCCGAGATCGAAAAGCGCATCGACCAGTACACGGCAAGCGCGCTCGATCACGGCGCGGTTCTGGAGGCGGCTGAATAGTCATGGCGGACAAGGCATCGAAGAGTGGACAGAAGGAAGACGTCGCCGATTTCGCGGCCGGCTTCGGCCGTCTTGCCGCCGAGATGCTGGAAAATGCACGGGCGATGCCGGTGCATCCGCTGATGGCGCATCCGGCCGCCGCCTTCGCCGCCGCAACGGCGATCGGCTTCGGTTTTTCGACGCAGATGGCGGGCGCCTTCTTCGGCGCCTTCCAGAGCGCGCTGGAAACCACCGGCAAGGTCGCTGCCGCCCTCGATGACACGCCGCCGGATGCACTCGCGTCCGACGTCGAGATCCGGCCGGAGAATATTCGCCCTGCCGTCAAGGTTGTCGCCAGGCCGGCGACCGCGAACCGGCCGGCGGCGGAGACCAAGCCTGACGTCGAGACGAAGGCAAGGCCGAAACTGACCGTTGTAACACCGGTCAGCGCACCAGTACCGGCAAGCCAGCCGAAGCCCGCCGTCAAAGCAAAACCGGCAGCGCGGGCTGCGAAGGCCGACGATCTGAAGCTGATCGCCGGCATCGGCCCGAAGCTGGAGCAGGTGCTGAACGCCAAGGGTATTCGCAGCTTCGCCGAGATTGCCGGCTGGAGCGCCGAGGACATTGCCCGGCTTGACGCCGAGCTTGGCTTCAACGGCCGCATCGGCCGTGACGACTGGACCGGTCAGGCGAAAGTTCTGGCCCGGCGGGCGCGCCGAAAGAAATGAACTGTCCGGCCGTGCAATCGGCCGGAAAAATGGGCGGATCGGCGGACGGGCGGGGGCCTCACGCTGCAGAAGCCGGTGCGGGTTCCGGACCTGGAACACGCGATAGAGAATTTGGCGGCATCAGATGTCGGCAGGACGAAAGATCCGGCTTGGCAATGAGAGTGTTGCAAAAATAGGTTTGTTTGCCGTCATCAGGCAAACGGGAAACAGGACTGAGCGACGATGGCAAAACTGAAGATTGACGGCAACGAAATCGAAGTTCCGGATCATTACACGCTGTTGCAGGCGTGCGAGGATGCCGGCGCCGAGGTTCCGCGCTTCTGCTTCCATGAGCGCCTGTCGGTTGCCGGCAATTGCCGCATGTGCCTTGTCGAGGTGAAGGGCGGCCCGCCGAAGCCGCAGGCTTCCTGCGCCATGAGCGTGCGCGATATCCGCGGCGGCCCGAATGGCGAACTGCCCGAAGTCTTCACCAACACGCCGATGGTCAAGAAGGCCCGCGAAGGCGTGATGGAATTCCTGCTGATCAACCATCCGCTCGATTGCCCGATCTGCGACCAGGGCGGCGAATGCGACCTGCAGGACCAGGCGATGGCCTTCGGCATCGACACCTCGCGCTACCAGGAAGACAAGCGCGCAGTCGAGGACAAGTATATCGGCCCGCTGGTCAAGACGGTGATGAACCGCTGCATCCACTGCACGCGCTGCGTCCGCTTCACCACCGAGGTCGCCGGCATTTCCGAACTCGGCCTGATCGGCCGCGGCGAGGATGCCGAGATCACCACCTATCTCGAACAGGCAATGACCTCCGAGCTGCAGGGCAACGTCGTCGATCTTTGCCCGGTCGGTGCGCTCACCTCCAAGCCCTTCGCCTTTACCGCGCGCCCATGGGAATTGAACAAGACCGAATCGATCGACGTCATGGATGCCGTCGGTTCGGCGATCCGTGTCGATACCCGCGGCCGTGAAGTCATGCGCATCCTGCCGCGCGTCAACGAGGCGATCAACGAAGAGTGGATCTCCGACAAGAGCCGCTTCATCTGGGACGGCCTCAAGACCCAGCGCCTCGACCGGCCTTACGTCCGCCGCGACGGCCGCCTGCAGCCGGCCACCTGGGCCGAAGCTTTCGGCGCCATCAAGGCCGCTGTCGGCGCCACATCGGGCGACAAGATCGGCGCGATCGCAGGCGACCTTGCCTCCGTCGAGGAAATGTATGCGCTTTCCGAACTGGTGAAGTCGCTGGGTTCCGAGAACCTCGACTGTCGCCAGGATGGGGCGGCACTCGATCCGTCGCTCGGCCGTGCAAGCTACCTCTTCAACCCGACCATCTCGGGCATCGATCAGGCCGACGCGCTGCTGATCATCGGCGCCAACCCGCGCTTCGAGGCGGCGATCCTCAATGCCCGCATCCGCAAGCGCTGGCGCCGCGGCAAGTTCCCGATCGGCGTGATCGGCGAGCCGGGCGAACTGCGCTACAGCTATGACTATCTCGGCGGCGGTCCCGACACGTTGAAGGATCTGGTCGACGGCACCCACGCCTTCGCCGACGTGCTGAAGAACGCCGCCAAGCCGATGATCATCATCGGCCAGGGCGCGCTGTCGCGCACCGACGGCGCCGGCGTTCTCGCCAGTGCCGCCAAGCTTGCCGGTTCGGTCGGCGCGGTCGTCGAAGGCTGGAACGGCTTTGCCGTCCTTCATACCGCCGCCTCGCGCGTCGGCGGCCTCGATCTCGGCTTCGTGCCGGGTGCCAAGGGCGTCAACGCCGCCGAAATGCTGACGGCGATGGATGTGCTCTTCCTGCTCGGCGCCGACGAACTCGCTTTCACCGCCAAGAAGGCCAAGCTCACCGTCTATATCGGCTCGCATGGCGATAACGGCGCCCATCATGCCGACGTCATCCTGCCGGCCGCGGCCTATACCGAAAAGTCCGGCACCTGGGTCAACACCGAAGGCCGCGTCCAGATGGGCAATCGCGCAGGCTTCGCGCCGGGCGACGCCCGCGAAGACTGGGCGATCATCCGCGCCCTTTCCGACGTGCTCGGCAAGAAGCTTCCCTTCGATTCGCTCAGCCAGCTGCGCGTTGCGCTCTATGCCGCTTTCCCGCATTTCGCCGCCATCGACGAGATCGCCGAATCCGATAGCGCCCAAATTGCCGCAGTTGCGAAAAAAGCCGGCAAGATGAACAAGTCAGGGTTTGCGTCGCCGGTGAAAGACTTCTATTTGACGAACCCGATAGCGCGTGCCTCGGCAGTGATGGCGGAGTGCTCGGCATTGGCCCGCAACAACTTCAAAGTCGCGGCAGAGTAAGGGCAGGGGACTATGGATTCTTTCTTTTCGACCTATGTCTTGCCGGCGATCATCATGATCGGTCAGTCGCTGCTGCTTCTGGTCTGCCTGCTCGTCTTCATCGCCTACGTGCTGCTTGCCGACCGCAAGATCTGGGCTGCCGTGCAGCTGCGCCGCGGCCCCAACGTCGTCGGCCCCTTCGGCCTGTTCCAGTCCTTCGCCGACCTTCTGAAGTTCGTCTTCAAGGAGCCGATCATTCCGGCCGGCGCCAACAAGGCGGTGTTCCTGCTTGCCCCGCTGGTGACGGTGCTTCTCGCACTGTCCACCTGGGCGGTAGTGCCGCTCGCCGACGGATGGGTGATTGCTAACATCAATGTCGGCATCCTCTACATCTTCGCGATCTCCTCGCTCGAAGTTTACGGCATCATCATGGGCGGCTGGGCTTCGAACTCGAAGTATCCGTTCCTCGGCGCGCTGCGCTCGGCCGCACAGATGGTGTCCTATGAAGTTTCGATCGGCTTTGTCATCGTCACCGTGCTTCTCTGCGTCGGCTCGTTGAACCTGACCGATATCGTCAATGCGCAGCATACCGGCCTCGGCACCATGCTCGGCCTGCCGGCGTCGTTCCTCGATTGGCACTGGCTGTCGCTCTTCCCGATGTTCATCATCTTCTTCATTTCGGCGCTGGCCGAAACGAACCGTCCGCCCTTCGACCTTCCTGAAGCCGAATCGGAACTGGTTGCCGGCTTCATGGTCGAATATGGCTCCTCGCCATACATGATGTTTATGCTCGGCGAATATGCGGCCGTCTGCCTGATGTGCTCGCTGACGACGATCCTCTTTTTGGGCGGCTGGCTGCCTCCGGTCGACATCTGGATCCTCAACTGGGTTCCCGGCATCATCTGGTTCATGCTGAAGGCCTGCTTCGTGTTCTTCATGTTCGCGATGGTCAAGGCTTTCGTCCCGCGCTACCGCTACGACCAGCTCATGCGCCTCGGCTGGAAGGTCTTCCTGCCGCTGTCGCTCGCCATGGTCATTATCGTTGCATTCGTGCTGAAGCTGATGGGATGGGCTTGATGACGCCCTCTCTCGTTTCCGGCAAAATTGGAGGTTGAAGATGGCAAGCTTGTCCGGCTCCATCAGCTCGCTGTTTCTCAAGGAATTCGTCGGCGCGTTCTTTCTGTCGATGCGCTATTTCTTCCGCCAGAAGGCGACGATCAACTATCCCTTCGAAAAGGGCCCGGTTTCCCCGCGTTTCCGCGGTGAGCATGCGCTGCGCCGTTATCCGAACGGCGAGGAACGCTGCATCGCCTGCAAACTCTGCGAGGCGATCTGTCCTGCCCAGGCCATCACCATCGAGGCCGGTCCGCGCCGCAACGACGGCACCCGCCGCACGGTGCGCTACGACATCGACATGGTGAAGTGCATCTATTGCGGCTTCTGCCAGGAAGCCTGCCCGGTCGACGCGATCGTCGAAGGCCCGAATTTCGAATTTGCGACGGAAACCCGCGAAGAGCTCTATTTCGACAAGGCGCGCCTTCTCGATAACGGCGACCGGTGGGAGCGCGAAATCGCCCGCAACATCGCGATCGATTCGCCGTACCGCTGATTGGGTTTTGAAATGCCGCGATGGAGCAGCTGCTCCACTCGCGGTCAATATGCACAGGAGCTTTGCCGGTCAGCCGCGCAAATCTCTATCGGGCAGATAAACTCCCGGCTGCCCGGGGGAAGATGAAAAAGGCACCAACATGGGTCTGCAGGCTCTATTTTTCTATCTTTTCGCCTTTGTCGCGGTGGCGTCGGCGTTCATGGTCATCTGGGCGAAGAACCCGGTTCACTCGGTTCTGTTCCTGATCCTGGTGTTCTTCAACGCGGCCGGCCTCTTCCTGCTGCTGGGTGCCGAATTCCTGGCGATGATCCTGCTGGTGGTCTATGTCGGCGCCGTCGCCGTGCTCTTCCTCTTCGTGGTGATGATGCTCGATATCGACTTCACCGAGCTCAGGGCAGGGGTTCTCGAATATGCGCCGATCGGCGGGCTGATCGGGATCATTCTCGCAGCCGAGCTGATCGTCGTCATCGGCGGCAGCGTCATCTCGCCCGAGATCGCCAAATCCGTCGCCATGCCGATCCCGGCGCTCAGCGAGCGCACCAACACCGCCGCTCTCGGCGACGTGCTCTACACCAACTACGTCTATTTCTTCGAGATCGCCGGTCTGGTGCTGCTGGTCGCGATGATCGGCGCCATCGTCCTGACGCTCCGGCACCGCACCAACATCAAGCGGCAGAATATCCCGAGGCAGGTTGCCCGCACGCCCGCCACCGCCGTCGAGGTGGTGTCGGTCAAGCCCGGGCAGGGCGTCTAAGGCAGGTCAAGGAACAAAGAACATGGTCATCGGACTTTCCCACTACCTGACGGTCAGCGCCATCCTCTTCACGCTCGGCGTCTTCGGCATCTTCCTGAACCGGAAGAACGTCATCGTCATCCTGATGTCGGTCGAACTGATCCTGCTTTCCGTCAACATCAACATGGTCGCCTTCTCCTCCTTCCTGAACGACATCGTCGGCCAGGTCTTCGCGCTGTTCATCCTGACGGTCGCGGCTGCCGAAGCGGCGATCGGTCTTGCAATTCTCGTTGTCTTCTACCGCAACCGCGGCTCGATCGCGGTCGAAGACGTCAATATGATGAAGGGCTGAGTGGCTCATGTTCCTCTATAAGGCTATCGTCTTTCTTCCCTTGATCGGTGCGATCGTCGCCGGCCTGTTCGGCCGCGCCATCGGTGCCAAGGCTTCGGAATATGTCACCAGCGGCCTGATGATCATCGCCGCCATCCTCTCCTGGTACGTCTTCTTCACCGTCGGCATGGGCCATACCGAAGGCGGCCCGATCAAGGTCGAGGTGCTGCGCTGGATCCAGTCCGGCGGCATCGACGTCTCCTGGTCGCTGCGCGTGGATACGCTGACCTCCGTCATGCTGATCGTCGTCAACACGGTCTCGACGCTGGTTCACATCTATTCGATCGGTTACATGCATACCGATCCGCATCGCCCGCGTTTCTTCGCCTATCTCTCGCTCTTCACCTTCGCCATGCTGATGCTGGTGACGGCCGACAACCTGGCGCAGATGTTCTTCGGCTGGGAAGGCGTCGGTCTCGCCTCCTATCTGCTGATCGGCTTCTGGTTCAAGAAGCCCTCGGCAACGGCTGCGGCGATGAAGGCCTTCATCGTCAACCGCGTCGGCGACTTCGGCTTCGTGCTCGGCATTGCCGGTGTCTTCGTGCTGTTCGGCTCGATCAACTTCGACACGATCTTCGCCAACGCCTCGAACTTCGCCCCGCATGAAGGCGGCGGCGAGGCTGGTGAAGTGATCCTCAACCTCTTCGGCATGCAGCTCGACAAGGCGCATGCGCTGACCGGCATCTGCCTGCTGCTGTTCATGGGCGCCATGGGCAAGTCGGCGCAGTTCCTGCTGCACACCTGGCTGCCTGATGCCATGGAAGGCCCGACCCCGGTTTCGGCCCTCATCCATGCCGCCACCATGGTCACCGCCGGCGTCTTTCTCGTCGCCCGCATGTCGCCGCTCTTCGAACTGTCGCCGGATGCGCTCGTCGTCGTCACCGTGATCGGTGCGATCACCGCCTTCTTCGCGGCAACCGTCGGCCTGGTGCAGAACGACATCAAGCGCGTCATCGCCTATTCCACCTGCTCGCAGCTCGGCTACATGTTCGTGGCGCTCGGGGTAGGGGCCTATGGCGCGGCGATCTTCCATCTGTTCACGCATGCCTTCTTCAAGGCGCTGCTGTTCCTCGGCGCCGGCTCGGTCATCCACGCGGTCGATGGCGAGCAGGACATGCGTTACATGGGTGGACTTTTGCCGCATATTAAGGTTACGGCCGGGCTGATGATCATCGGCACGCTGGCGATCACCGGCGTTGGTATTCCCTTCACGCCGTTCGGCTTTGCCGGCTTCTTCTCCAAGGACGTGATCATCGAGGCGACCTATGCTTCGCATTCGCCGGTCTCGGGCTTTGCCTTCTCGCTGCTGGTTATCGCGGCGCTGTTCACCAGCTTCTATTCCTGGCGCCTGATCTTCATGACCTTCTTCGGCAAGCCGCGCGCTTCGCACGAGGTCATGCATCATGTCCACGAGTCGCCGCAGGTCATGCTGGTGCCGCTCTATCTTCTGGCGTTCGGCGCAATGTTTGCCGGCGTGATCTTCGAAGGCCGGTTCTACGGCGAGGAGTATGCCGAGTTCTGGAAGGGCGCGCTGTTTACCGGCGCCGAGAACGAACTCGTCGAACAGTTCCACCACGTGCCGGCGCTGGTGGCCCTGAGCCCCTTCATCGCCATGCTGCTCGGCTTCGTCACCGCCTGGTACATGTATATCCGTTCGCCGCAGACGCCGCGCACCCTCGCCAGGCAGCACCGCGTGCTCTACCAGTTCCTGTTGAACAAGTGGTATTTCGACGAGCTTTACGACTTCCTCTTCGTCCGCACCGCCAAGGCTCTCGGCCGCTTCCTGTGGAAGAAGGGTGACGTCGGCGTCATCGACACCTACGGCCCGAACGGCGTGGCCGCCCGCGTCGTCGCCGTCACCGACCGCGTCGTCCGCCTGCAGACCGGTTACCTCTATCACTATGCCTTCGCGATGCTGATCGGCATTGCGGCGCTTGTTACCTGGATGATGCTCGGGAGTTCCTTCTGATGACCGATTGGCCTATTCTTTCAACGGTCACCTTCCTGCCGCTCGTCGGCGTGGTGTTCCTGCTCCTGATGAACGGCGACAGCCAAGCCGGCCGGAAGAACGTGCTGGGAATCTCGCTGATCACCACCGTCTTCACCTTCGTCGTCTCGCTCTTCATCTGGATCGGCTTCGACAATGCCAATCCGGGATTCCAGATGGTCGAAAAGCATGACTGGCTCGGCACCGGCATCGGCTATCATGTCGGCACGGACGGCATCTCCATGCTGTTCATCATTCTGTCGACCTTCCTCATGCCCTTCTGCGTGCTGGCGAGCTGGCTGTCGATCGAGAAGCGCCTGAAGGAATACATGATCGCTTTCCTCATCCTGGAAACGATGATGGTCGGTGTCTTCGTCTCGCTCGATATCGTGCTGTTCTACGTCTTCTTCGAGGCGGGCCTCATTCCGATGTTCCTGATCATCGGCGTCTGGGGCGGCAAGGACCGCGTCTATGCGAGCTACAAGTTCTTCCTCTATACGCTGCTCGGCTCGGTGCTGATGCTGCTCGCCATCATGGCGATGTACTGGCAGGCCGGCACGACCGACATCACCGCGCTGCTCGCCTACAAATTCCCGCCGGCGATGCAGACCTGGTTGTGGCTAGCCTTCTTCGCCTCCTTTGCGGTGAAGATGCCGATGTGGCCGGTTCATACCTGGCTTCCGGATGCCCACGTTCAGGCACCGACGGCAGGCTCGGTGATCCTGGCCGGCGTGCTGCTGAAGCTCGGCGGCTACGGTCTGATCCGCTTCTCGCTCGGCATGTTCCCGGTCGCATCAGATTATTTCGCGCCGTTCGTCTTCGCGCTGTCGGTCATCGCGATCATCTACACCTCGCTGGTGGCGATGATGCAGGACGATATCAAGAAACTGATCGCCTATTCCTCCGTGGCGCACATGGGCTATGTCACCATGGGCATTTTCGCCGCCAACATGCAGGGTGTTCAGGGTTCGATCTTCCAGATGCTCTCGCACGGCATCGTCTCCGGCGCGCTCTTCCTCTGCGTCGGCGTCGTCTACGATCGCACCCACACCCGCGAGATCAACGCCTATGGCGGCCTCGTCAACAACATGCCGAAATATGCCGTGGCGATGATGGTCTTCACCATGGCCAATGTCGGGCTTCCCGGCACATCGGGCTTCATCGGCGAATTCCTGACGCTGATGGGCGTCTTCCGGGTCAACACCTGGGTCGCGCTCTTTGCCGCCACCGGCGTCATCCTTTCGGCCGCCTATGCGCTCTGGCTTTACCGCCGGGTGATCTTCGGCGCGCTGGAGAAGGAAAAGCTGAAGGCGCTGCTCGACCTGTCTCCCCGGGAGCAGCTGATCCTCTACCCGCTGGTCGCACTGACCATCCTCTTCGGCGTTTACCCGGCTCCGGTCTTCGATGCGACGGCTGCCTCGGTGGATCTGCTGGTCAACAACTACACGGCCGCCGTGCACGCAGCGCAGAATGTTGCGCTGTCTATGAATTGATGACGGGACTTATCGGACATGACCGCTGAAACAATTCTCCTCAGTCTGCATCTTTCCGCGCCGGAGCTCATCCTCGCGGTCGGCGCCCTGGTGCTGCTGATGGTCGGCGTCTTCTCGGGCGAGCGCTCGGGCCTCGTCGTCACCGGCCTCGCCATCGTCCTGCTGCTGGCTGCCGGCCTGTGGCTGCTCTTCGTGCCCGCGGAAGGCCTTGCCTATGGCGGCGTCTACATGGCCGACGGCTTCTCCCGCTTCATGAAGCTGGTGGCGCTCATCGGTTCGCTGGTCGCCCTGTTCATGACGATCGGCCATGCCAGGGAAAATCAGCTCGACAAGTTCGAGTTCCCGGTTCTGCTGGTGCTTGCGACCCTCGGCATCCTACTGATGATCTCGGCCAACGACCTGATCTCGCTCTATCTGGCGCTGGAACTGCAGTCGCTGGCGCTTTATGTCGTCGCCGCGATCAACCGCGACAGTCTGAAGTCGACCGAAGCCGGCCTGAAATATTTCGTCCTCGGCGCGCTTTCCTCCGGCATGCTGCTCTATGGCATGTCGCTGGTCTATGGCTTCACCGGCCACACCCACTTCTCCGAAATCGCCCAGGCGCTTTCGGTCGAGGGCGCACGGTCGCTCGGCCTGATTTTCGGCCTGGTCTTCATCCTCGCCGGCATCGCTTTCAAGATCTCCGCCGTTCCCTTCCATATGTGGACGCCGGATGTTTATGAAGGCGCGCCGACGCCGGTCACCGCCTTCCTGGCCGCAGCCCCCAAGGTTGCCGCCATGGCAATGATGACCCGCATCGTCATCACCGCCTTCCAGCCGGTCCTGGCCGACTGGCAGCAGGTCGTCGTCTTCATCTCGATCGCCTCGATGCTGCTCGGCTCCTTTGCCGCGATCGGCCAGAAAAACATCAAGCGGCTGATGGCCTATTCGTCGATCGGCCACATGGGCTACGCGCTGGTCGGCCTTGCCGCCGGCAATCAGACCGGCGTTTCCGGTGTCATGCTCTACATGGTCATCTATATGGTCATGACCCTCGGCAGCTTTGCGATCATCATGTCGATGCGCCGCAAGGACGGCACCGTCGTCGAGGAGGTCAACGATCTCGCCGGGCTTTCCACTACCAACCCGTTCATGGCCGTGGTGCTGACGGCGCTGATGTTCTCGCTTGCCGGCATTCCGCCGCTCGCCGGCTTCTTCGCCAAGTACTTCGTCTTCGTCGCCGCCATCGAAGCCAAGCTTTATGCGCTTGCGATCATCGGCGTTCTCGCCTCGGTCGTCGGCGCCTACTATTACCTGCGCGTCATCAAGCTGATGTGGTTCGATGAGGCGACCGGCGAATTCGCCCGTGTCTCCGGTTCATTGCGTCTGGTCTTCGGTCTCTCCGGTCTTTTCGTCACCGCCTATGTCCTCATCGGCGGCCCGATCGGCGGTGCGGCAGAGCTTGCCGCCGCGACGCTCTTTTGATGGCTTCCGACGGACGGCGCCGGATATCGCTCGGCGATTTCAGGCACGAGGCTCTGTCGGAAACATCGTCCACCAACAGCGAATGCCTCGCCCGGGCGCGGGCGGGCGATGACGGCAATCTCTGGGTGACGGCCGAACGGCAGACCGGCGGCCGCGGCCGCCGCGGCAGGCTCTGGGTTTCCGAACGCGGCAACCTCTACGCCTCTCTTCTGCTGATCGATCCGGCGCCGATGGAGCGCCTGAGTTCTCTGCCGCTGGCCGTCGCCGTTGCCGTGCACCAGGCGATCCGCCAGGTGCTGCCGCCGGGCGCCGAGCCGCTCGAGGTCAAATGGCCGAACGATATTCTCATCGGCCGCAAGAAGACCTGCGGCATCCTCGTCGAAGGCGAGGGGCTGCCCGATGGCCGCTACGCGCTGATCGTCGGCATCGGCATCAATGTCTCGGTGATGCCGGACAATCCCCTCTACCCCGTCACCTGCCTGCGTCAGCACGCAAGTGCGGCCTCGCCGGAAGAGTTGTTCGCTCATCTCTTCGCTTCGATGGCTGATGTGCTTGATCAATGGAACCAGGGCCGCGGCATCGCCGAAATCACCGCCCGCTGGCGCGCGATCGCCTGCGGCATCGGCGAAAAGATCACGGTGAATTTGTCGGACCGCTCGATTTCCGGACAATTCGCCGGAATTGATGATAATGGCTTGTTGATGCTCGATACCGGCACTGGCAGGATAATGCCCATTGCTGCCGGTGATGTGTTTTTTGGATAGCGGAAAAAACGAAAATTATGGCGAAACAGGACGAGTTGGTATTCCTGCCTCTGGGCGGCGTTGGCGAGATCGGCATGAATCTCGCTCTTTACGGCTACGGCCCGCCCGAGCATCGCCAATGGATCATGGTCGATTGCGGTGTCACCTTTCCCGGGCCCGACCTGCCGGGCGTCGACCTCGTGCTGCCCGATATCCGCTTCCTCGCCAGTGAGCGCAAGAATCTCAAGGCGATCATCATCACCCATGCGCATGAAGATCATTATGGCGCGCTCGCCGATCTCTGGCCGGGCTTGAACGTGCCGGTCTATGCCTCGGGCTTTACCGCTGGCCTGCTCGAGGCCAAGCGCAATTTCGAGAAGGCGAGGATCGGCGAAGTGCCGGTGACGCCGTTCAAGGCAGGCGACACGATCAATGTCGGCCCCTTCAGCATCGAAGGCGTGGCCGTCAACCATTCGATCCCCGAGCCGATGTCGCTGATGATCCGCACGCCGGCCGGCAACGTCATCCACACCGGCGACTGGAAGATCGACCACGAGCCCTCGCTCGGCCCCCTGACCGATGAGACGCGGTTCCGCCAGCTCGGCGACGAGGGCGTTTTGGCGCTGATGTGCGATTCCACCAACGCGCTGCGCGACGGCGTTTCACCCTCCGAAAAGGATGTCTCGGAAAGCCTGCGCAAGATCATCGAGGATGCCGAGGGCCGGGTGGCGATCACCACCTTCTCGTCGAATGTCGGGCGCATCCGCACCGTTGCCGAAGCTGCCGAGGCGGCCGGCCGCGAAGTGCTGCTGCTCGGCAGCTCGCTGAAGCGGGTCGTCGACGTCGCCCAGGATATCGGCCTGATGGAGGGCGTGAAGCCTTTCATCTCCGAGGAGGAATACGGCTACATCCCGCGTGACAAGGTCGTCGTCATCCTGACCGGCAGCCAGGGCGAGGCGCGGGCAGCGCTTGCCAAGCTTTCCCGCGACGAGATGCGCAATGTCGCCTTTGCGGCAGGCGATATCGTCGTGTTTTCCTCCCGCGCCATTCCCGGCAACGAGAAGGCGATCCAGGACATCAAGAACGGCCTGGTCGAGCAGGGCGTGCACATCATCACCGATACCGAGGCGCTGGTTCACGTCTCCGGCCATCCCCGCCGCAACGAGCTGCAGCGGATGTACGAGTGGACGCGGCCGAAGATCGTCGTGCCGGTGCATGGCGAGGCGACGCATCTGACGGCGCACAAGGAACTTGCCGAGCAATCCGGCATCGCGATCGTGCCGCGTGTGCGCAACGGCGATATCCTGCGGCTGGCGCCGGGCCCGGTCGAGGTGATCGGCGAGGCGCCGCATGGCCGCATCTACAAGGACGGGTCGCTGATCGGCGATTTCGACGAGATGGGGATCGGCGAGCGCAAGAAGCTCTCCTATGTCGGCCATGTCGCGGTCAGCGTCGTGCTCGACGCCCGCTATGACATCGTCGGCGACCCCGATCTCGTGTCGATCGGCCTGCCGGTTTATGACGACGAGGGTGAGGAGATGGAGGATACGCTCTTCGAAGCGGCGATCGGCGCCATCGAAAGCATTCCGCGCGCCCGCCGCAAGGATATCGACATGGTGCAGGAAGCCGTGCGCCGCGCCATCCGCGCCGCCGCCAACCATGCCTGGGGCAAGAAGCCTGTCGTCACCGCCTTCGTCACCAAGGTCTGATCATGCTCGGCCGGGTAAACCATATCGCCATTGCCGTTCCCGATCTGGCAGCGGCGACGGCCGCCTATCGCGACACGCTGGGTGCGGCCGTATCGCAGCCGCAGGCTCTGCCGGAGCACGGCGTCACCGTGGTCTTCGTCGAATTGCCGAACACCAAGGTCGAATTGCTGCAGCCGCTGGGGGACGCTTCGCCGATCGCGGCCTTCCTCGAAAAGAACCCGTCCGGCGGCATGCACCACATCTGCTACGAGGTGGACGATATCATCCTCGCCCGTGACCGGCTGGTCGAAGCCGGGGCGAGGGTGCTCGGCGACGGCCGGCCGAAGACCGGCGCGCATGGCAAGCCGGTGCTGTTTCTGCACCCCAAGGATTTCTGCGGCACGCTGATCGAACTCGAACAGGCGTGAGGCCTGCGGCAGAATGCCCGCAAGGCGGCTACGGGTTTCATTCGCTTTGAGTTGGTCGCCATTCCGCCGTATAAGGGCGCCTAACTCAAAGTGAATGAACGTCTGTCGCCCGTTCTGTCGGCGCGGCACCACCGGGAACCAAAATGCTCCAGACATTTCTTCAGGGATTTGCCGTCTACTTCATCGTCTGGTGGATGACGCTGTTTGCCGTCCTGCCGATCGGTCTGCGCACCCAGGCCGAGGACAATGATGTCGTGCTCGGCACCGTCCCAAGCGCGCCGAGCCGCTTTCGCGCCGTCTTCACCTTTTCGCTGACGACGCTGATCTCGGCTCTGGTCTACGGCACCTGGTATGTCTGCGACACCTATTTCGGCTGGGGCTTCGATGCTCTTCCACAACTCGGGCCGAGCTTCTATTAAAGATCAGCTTTTGCCCAAACTTTGGGCATATGTATATTATAAAAACGCGAACTTCGTCATACCAGCGTCATGCCATTGCGGCAAAGAGCTGGCGTAAGGGAATGAGGATCATTCCCTTACGGAAGTTGGCCCGGATTTCCAGGGTAGAGCGAAGTCTAAAAGCCAAAAAAAAACAAGGCTAAAAGCCTTGTTTTAAGTATCGCGTGATCTGTAACCGTTGCCGGGGCAGCGACGAGCGCGCCTAAGATCTGATCCTCCCAAGACTTGACCGCGAATTTGGCAAGAATTTATCTCTCTTGCCTGTTTTGTGAGCTAAAGCTAGCTCAAACATTGGGCTTTGTCATCAGCTTTTTTTGCATTTTTGCTACACTCTAGCAAAATTTTTCTGTTGACAAGATTTTCGTTCAAGTCCTTATAAACACGCGCTTTTTCACGCCCTTTCATTTTGCGGCTGCGAACATGCGCATGCGGGAGGTTGCCGACATCAGTTGCGGGTTTCCTTCCTGCCGCGAAGCGGCTATGAACGCTCCCGACATTAACCATTGTCTTTCGATTCCGCCTGCTGCGGGATCTCAACTGCTTCGGAATCCGCCATGCGTCTGTCCCGCTATTTCATGCCCATCCTCAAGGAAAATCCCAAGGAGGCGGAAATCGTCTCCCATCGGCTGATGCTGCGCGCCGGCATGATCCGCCAGCAGTCGCAGGGCATCTATTCCTGGCTGCCGCTCGGCAAACGCGTGCTCGATAAGGTCAACGCCATTATCCGCGACGAGCAGAACCGGGCCGGCGCCATCGAGCTGTCGATGCCGACGCTGCAATCGGCCGAACTCTGGCAGGAAAGCGGCCGCTACGACGCCTATGGCAAAGAGATGCTGCGCATCAAGGACCGGCAGGATCGGCCGATGCTCTATGGCCCCACCAATGAGGAGATGGTGACGGATATTTTCCGCTCCTCCGTCAAGTCCTACAAGGATTTGCCGCTCAATCTCTATCACATCCAGCTGAAGTTCCGCGACGAGATCCGTCCGCGCTTCGGCACCATGCGCTCGCGCGAATTCATGATGAAGGATGCCTATTCCTTCGATCTGACGCGCGAAGGGGCGGAGCATTCCTATAACAAGATGTTCGCCGCCTATCTCAGAACCTTCGATCGGCTCGGCCTGCGCGCCATCCCGATGCGCGCCGATACCGGCCCGATCGGCGGCAATCTCAGCCACGAATTCATCATCCTCGCCGATACCGGCGAATCCGAGGTCTTCTGCCACAAGGATTTCGTCGGCTTCGATATTCCCGACGACCGCACTGATTTCGACAGCGTCGAGGGCCTGAAGTCGATCTTCGACAAGTGGACCTCGCTCTATGCGGCAACTTCGGAAATGCATGACGAGGCGGCCTTCAACGCCGTTCCCGAAGGCGAGCGCCTGTCGGCGCGCGGCATCGAGGTCGGCCATATCTTCTATTTCGGCACGAAATATTCCGAGGCGATGGGCGCGAAAGTGCAGGGGCCCGACGGCAAGGAACACTTCGTTCACATGGGTTCTTACGGTATCGGTCCGACACGCCTTGTTCCCGCCATCATCGAAGCATCGCATGACGACAATGGAATCATCTGGCCGGCGTCGGTCGCGCCTTTCGATATCGTGGTGATCAACATGAAGGCGGGCGATCAGGCCTGCGACGATACCTGCGAGCTGATCTATGCGGCGCTCACCAAGGCCGGCAAGGATGTGCTCTACGACGATACCGACGACCGGGCCGGCACGAAATTCGCGACCGCCGACCTGATCGGCGTGCCCGTCCAGATCATCGCCGGCCCGCGCGCGGTCGCAAACGGCGAGGTCGAAGTGAAGGACCGCAAGACCGGCGCCCGCGAAACGATGACCATCGAAGCGGCGATCAACAGGTTCGTGGCTTAAGGAAACGGAGGCGAAATGGCAGAGACAGCAGTGGACCGGAGTTCAACATCCGGCTTGGGTCCGGCTGGCAAGCCATTTTCCACCTTCGAACGTCTTGTCGCCTGGCGCTATCTGCGCGCCCGGCGCAAGGAAGCCTTCATCTCGGTCATTGCCGGCTTCTCCTTCGTCGGCATCATGCTCGGCGTTGCGACGCTGATCATCGTCATGGCCGTCATGAACGGCTTCCGCACCGAGCTCGTCTCGCGCATCCTCGGCATCAACGGCCATATGATCGTTCAGCCGTCCGATGGCCCCTTCACCGATTATGCCGACCTTTCCAGCCGGCTCGCTGCCGTACCGGGGGTGAAGATGGCGCTGCCTTTGGTGGAAGGCCAGGTGCTCGCCTCCGCCCAGGCCGGCGGTAGCACCGGCGCTCTGGTGCGCGGCGCCCGCGCCGAGGACCTGACCAAGCTCAAGACGATCTCCGGAAACATTAAATCCGGCGATATGGTGGGTTTTGCCTCCGGGCAGGGCGTGCTGATCGGTACCGGCATGGCCAACCAGCTCGGCCTGAACGTCGGCGACCTTATCACGCTGACGTCGCCGGATGGTGACATTACGCCGATGGGAGTCAGCCCGCGCGTCAAGTCCTACAAGATCTCCGGCCTCTTCGAGATCGGCATGTCGGAATATGATTCCTCGATCATCTTCATGCCGCTGGAGGAATCGCAGCTCTTTTTCAATGCCGAGGGACTGGTGCAGTCGATCGAGCTTTTCGTCGATCACCCCGACGACATCGACGCTCTGAGACCGAAGGTGGAAGAGGCGGCTGGCCGCCAGATCAACCTCACCGACTGGCGCCAGCGCAACCAGACCTTCTTTTCGGCGCTGCAGGTCGAGCGCAACGTCATGTTCATGATCCTGACGCTGATCGTGCTTGTCGCGGCGCTGAACATCATCTCCGGCCTGATCATGCTGGTGAAGGACAAGAGCAGCGATATCGCCATCCTGCGCACCATGGGCGCCAGCGCCGGTGCGATCATGCGCATCTTTTTCATGACCGGCGCTGCGATCGGCATCGTCGGCACCATGGCCGGCGTGCTGCTTGGTGTGCTCGTCTGCGTCAACATCGAATCCATCCGCCAGTTCTTCTCCTGGATTTCAGGCACGGTGATCTTCAATCCGCAGGTCTATTTCCTCAGTCAGTTGCCGGCCGAGATGCAGCTCAGCGAAACCATCTCGATCGTCGTCATGGCGCTGACGCTCTCCTTCATCGCGACGATCTTCCCGGCCTGGCGCGCCTCCAGGCTCGATCCGGTGCAGGCCCTGCGCTACGAATAAGGAATGCCGCCTTCATGAAACGCAACGTCGTTCTCAAGCTTACCGGCGTCGAGCGCCATTACGGGCAGGGTGATACGCTGCTCCCGATCCTGAAGAGCGTGGATTTCTCGCTGTCGAAGGGCGAGATCGTCGCTCTCGTCGCTCCCTCCGGCACCGGCAAGTCGACCCTGCTGCATCTTGCAGGCCTCTTGGAACATCCCGATGGCGGTGAAGTCACGATCAACGGCCATGCCTGCAACGGCCTGAGCGATGAGAAACGCACCGCCATCCGCCGCAGCGAAATCGGCTTCGTCTACCAGTTCCACCACCTGCTGCCGGAATTTTCCGCACTCGAAAATATCATGATGCCGCAGCTGATCGCCGGGCTGGCCTGGAAGGAAGCCGGCGAACGGGCCGGCCAGCTTCTCGATTATATGCGCATCGGCCATCGTGGCGCCCATCGCCCCGGCGAGCTTTCCGGTGGCGAGCAGCAGCGCGTTGCGATTGCCCGCGCCGTCGCCAATGCGCCGAGCTTGCTTCTTGCCGATGAGCCGACCGGCAATCTCGACCCGGAAACGGCAAGCTACGTCTTCGATGCGCTGGAGGCGCTGGTGCGCCAGTCCGGCCTCGCGGCCCTCATTGCCACCCACAATCACGAGCTCGCCCGCCGCATGGACCGGCGCGTGACGATCTCGGATGGCAAGGTCGTCGATTTCTAATGCATGTCGCCCGGAAGTGTACAGCGGTTCCGGGATAACGAGATGCATAAAAACAACTTCTAATGCATGTCGCCCGGAAGTGTGCAGCGGTTCCGGGATAAGACATGCATAAAAACAACCAGCGAGAGCATGATGCCGAAAAGTGTGTGCGGTTTTCGGGTAACATCATGCTCCAATATGTGGCTTGCAATCAGGGAATGACCAGCCCGCCGCGATAATCGAGCATATAGGCCTTCCGGCCCTCGACCATGATGCATTCATTGCCGCTGAACCGCTCGCAGTTCCCTTCGCTGCGATCGAGATAGCGGCCGAGCGGGTGGTGGAATTCCATTCCGCCGAGAAAGCGCCCCTGCCGATACATGGTTGAAAGTGCTGCCTTGATCACCGCACCGGCGGCAGCGCCGTCGATGACCTCCGGCGCGACGATCCAGCCGAAATAATTCATCACCCAGACGGGCTCGCCGGCAAACCAGACAACCTCCTGTCCGGCGAAATCGGTGCCGCCGAAGTAACTGTCGAGATAGCGCCAGTCGCCGCGCTCATAGCCGATATCGTGGGCGCCTGGCCGGCAGGGCGCGCGCGGCACGCCGCCGCCGACATAGGTGGCAGCCTTGGCCTCCACGATGAATTCATTGAGCATGGCGATGTCGAGCATGATGCCGTTCTCCTCTCGGCTGGATGCTGGCAAATATCCTGCGGCATGTAAAGAACAAAAGTAGAACAAATTCGGAAGCAAGGGGGCGCCGCGAGAGGCGGTCTGGTGTTCCCGCAGCATGTCCGAGCTGGTTTTCAAGCACAAAAACGAAGGAAAAGATTCCTGTTGACAACGGAACATACATCGAACAAATTGAAAACATAACGAGTAAAGGAGAGCCAAATGACTGACATGATCCGTGATATCGCAGCATTCACCTCCATCGCAATGTTCGTTGCCAGCTTCTCGCTGATCGTCATGGCGATCTAAAGTTTTCAGGGGACCGCATGGCAAACATGCGGTCCGGACGCGGGACTTCTTCTGGACATCATCGCCCTCTATGCCGACAATGCGTCCGATTCATTCGGGTGATTGGGAAGGCATGACATGGCGGATACGGCAAAGGGTTCAACGGGTGAGGCGACCGGCGGCACGCCGGGCTTCATCCACCTGAGGGTCCACTCCGCCTATTCGCTTCTCGAAGGCGCTTTGCCGCTGAAGAAGATCCTTTACAAGGCGACCGGCGACAGCCAGCCGGCGATCGCCATCACCGACACCAACAATCTGTTCATCGCGCTGGAATTCTCTCAGAAGGCGATGGACGAAGGCCTGCAGCCGATCATCGGCTGCCAGGTCTCGATCGACATGGAAGACGGGCTGGAAACGGAAAAGCGCGGCGGCCAGCAGGCGCTGGTCAAGCTCCCGTCGATCGTTCTTCTCGCCGCCACGGATGCCGGTTACGAACGGCTGGTCGATCTCGTCAGCCGCGCCTATCTCGGCGGTGAAAGCAACCAGACGATCCATATCCGTGCCTCCTGGCTCGAGGAGACCGGCACCGAAGGGCTGATCGCGCTGACCGGCGCCCTGACCGGGCCGGTCGACGCGGCGATCCGGGAGGGCCATACCGCGCAGGGGGAGGCCCGGCTGCTGGCGCTGAAACGTCTCTTCGGCGACAGGCTCTATGTCGAATTGCAGCGGCATGGCACCTATGACAAACGCCACGAGCAGAAGATCGTCGGCCTCGCATATACCCATGACCTGCCGCTGGTCGCGACCAACGAGGCCTTCTTTCCCACACGCGACGATTACGACGCCCATGATGCGCTGATGGCGGTCGCCCACAATGCCATCGTCTCCGACGACAGCCGCTTTCGCCTGACCCCGGACCATTATCTGAAGAGCCGGGCGGAGATGGCCAAGCTCTTCGCCGATCTGCCGGAAGCGCTGGAGAACACGATCGAGATCGCCAGGCGCTGTTCCTTCGTGCTGAAGACGCGAAAGCCGATCCTGCCGCGCTTCACCGGTGCGACCGACGATGCCGAGGAGGCCGAACGCGCCGAGGCGAGCGAACTGCGCCGCCAGGCTGTGGAAGGGCTGGACATGCGGCTTGCAACGCTCGGCATGTCGCCGGGTTACGAGGAGAAGGAATATCGCGAGCGGCTGGATTTCGAACTCAGCGTCATCGAACGCATGCGTTTTCCCGGTTACTTCCTGATCGTTGCCGACTTCATCAAATGGGCCAAGCAGCACGACATTCCGGTCGGTCCCGGCCGCGGTTCGGGCGCAGGTTCCCTGGTCGCCTACGCTTTGACGATCACCGACGTCGATCCGCTGCGGTTTTCGCTGCTGTTCGAACGCTTCCTCAATCCGGAACGCGTCTCGATGCCGGACTTCGACATCGACTTCTGCCAGGATCGCCGCGAAGAGGTGATCCGCTACGTCCAGGCCAAGTATGGCCGCGAGCAGGTGGCGCAGATCATCACCTTCGGTTCGCTGCAGGCGCGCGCCGCCCTTCGCGACGTCGGCCGCGTGCTGGAGATGCCCTACGGCCAGGTCGACAAGATCTGCAAACTGGTGCCGAACAACCCGGCCAATCCGACGCCGCTCTCCAAGGCGATCGAGGAGGAGCCGAAGCTGCAGGAGGAAGCGGCGAAGGAGCCGGTCGTCGCGCGCCTGCTCGACATTGCCCAGAAGATCGAGGGGCTCTACCGCCATGCCTCGACCCATGCCGCCGGCATCGTCATCGGCGACCGCCCACTGTCAAAACTGGTGCCGATGTACCGCGATCCGCGCTCCGACATGCCGGTCACCCAGTTCAACATGAAGTGGGTGGAGCAGGCAGGTCTCGTCAAATTCGACTTCCTCGGCCTGAAGACGCTGACGGTGCTGAAGGTCGCGGTCGATTTCGTCGCCAAGCTCGGCATCAAGGTCGATCTTGCGGCCATTCCGCTCGACGACAAGAAGACTTACGAGATGCTGTCGCGCGGTGAGACGGTCGGCGTGTTCCAGGTGGAAAGTGCCGGCATGCGCAAGGCGCTGATCGGCATGAAGCCGGACTGCATCGAGGACATCATCGCGCTGGTGGCGCTCTACCGCCCGGGCCCGATGGAGAACATCCCGACCTACAATGCCCGCAAGCACGGGGACGAAGAGCTGGAATCGATCCATCCGATGATCGACCACCTGCTCAAGGAAACCCAAGGCGTCATCGTCTACCAGGAACAGGTGATGCAGATCGCCCAGGTCCTGTCCGGCTACTCGCTTGGAGAAGCCGATCTTCTGCGCCGCGCCATGGGCAAGAAGATCAAGGCGGAGATGGACCAGCAGCGCGAACGCTTCGTGGTCGGCGCCGTCAAGAACGGCGTATCGAAGCCGCAGGCCGACAATATCTTCGAACTGCTGGCGAAGTTCGCCAATTACGGCTTCAACAAGTCGCATGCCGCTGCCTACGCCATCGTCTCCTACCAGACGGCCTATATGAAGGCGCATTATCCGGTCGAATTCCTCGCCGCCTCGATGACGCTCGACATGTCCAACACCGAAAAGGTCAACGATTTCCGCCAGGATGCCAAGCGCCTCGGCATCGAGGTGATCGCCCCCTCGGTGCAGACCTCCTTCCGCCATTTCCAGACCGGCGACAACCGCATCTATTATGCGCTCGCCGCCCTCAAGGGGGTCGGCGAATCCGCCGTCGACCATATCGTCGAGGTGCGTGGCGACAAGCCCTTTGCCGGCATCGAGGATTTCTGCCTGCGCATCGATCCGCGCCAGGTCAATCGCCGTGTCTTGGAAAGCCTGATCTTTGCCGGCGCCTTCGATTGTTTCGGCACCGACCGCGCCCAGCTTTCAGCCGGCCTCGACCGTATCCTCGGTTATGCCCAGCGCGCCCAGGAGAACAAGCTGAGCGGCCAGTCGGACATTTTCGGCAGCACTCTGACCTCGGGGCCTGAAAAAATTTCCCTGCCGCCGTTTTCGCCCTGGCTTGCCTCCGAGAGATTGCTCAAGGAATTCCAGGTGCTGGGCTTCTATCTCACCGCCCACCCGCTCGATTCCTACAACAACATCCTGCAGAAGATGCGGGTGCAGACCTTTGCCGAATTTTCCCAGGCGATCAAACAGGGCGCCTTCAATGCGCGCCTCGCCGGAACGGTCATTTCGAAGCAGGAGCGCAAGACCCGCACCGGCAACAAGATGGGCATCATCGTCTTTTCCGATTCCTCCGGCCAGTTCGAGGCGGTGCTGTTTTCGGAAATGCTCAACCAGTATCGCGACGTGCTGGAGTCGGGAAAATCCTTCGTGCTGACCGCGACGGGGGAGGAGCGGCCGGAGGGCATCGGCCTGCGCATTCAGACGATCCAGTCGCTGGAGGAAAAATCGCTGCAGATGCAGAAGGCGCTGCGCGTCTATGTCAGAGATTCCGGGCCGCTGAAGATGGTCGCCGGCCATCTCAACGCCAAGGGCGACGGCCTCGTTTCCTTCATCGTCATCAAGGAGGATGGCAAACGCGAGGTGGAAGTGGCGCTGGCGGAGAAATACCGCATCACCCCTGAGATCGCCGCCGCGCTTCGCGCCGCCCCCGGCGTCGTCGATGTCGAGCTTGTCTAAGGGCAATGCGCCTTACCATAGGTTACGCACTTCACCCTGGGTGATGGTTGTCATCCCAGGGTGATGGTTTATCGCCCCGGGAATCATCAACCCCTTGTGATGGTGATGAAATCCGTGCCTTCGCCGGTCTCCCGGCCGAGGCCGGTATCGGAGATCGTCAGCGTCGAGCCGGGCGCGATCAGCGCCTCGATCCTGCGGCGGGTCTCGTCGGGGATCGTGATGCGGCTGAGCGACCGGGCGATCGGCCTGCCGCTGACGATCGAGCTTTCCTGATTGGTGACGCCGAGCCGCTTCATCGTCTCGCGGGAGAGATTGTTTTCCAGCGTGATGCCGAGCCAATCCGCCGTACCGGCATTTTCATCGAGTGCATGCAGCGTGAAGAAATGCGTGCCGAGCGCCAGTCCCGGATCGGCAATCGTCACCGGGGCTTCGAAGATCGGCTTGAACGCCTGGCGCACCATGATGACGCCGTTTGGCGGTTCACCCCTGCCGGTCGCCGCATAGACGGATTTGAGCAGCGTGTCGGAGACCAGGCTCCTGTCGCCGGCAAATTCCGCCGGCCGCAGCGTCTTGAAAGACTTGATCGCCTGCACGGTCGACGGCCCGAGCAAGCCGTCCGGATCGCCGGCGGAAAAGCCGAGCTGGTTGAGCAGGGTCTGGATGTCGATCACCGTCTCGCGCAGCGTGCGGCGGGTGATCAGCATGCTGATCGGCTCGGACGGCGGTTCGGCCTCGGGCGTTGCAACCAGCGGCGCTGCCGGCATCGGCATCGCAGCCGTGTCGTTCATCGCCACCTGCACCGGTGTCCCTGCGCTGTCGGGCATCGAGGGTCGCAGTTCGACATCCGAAAGCAGCAGCATCGGCGCCGGCGCCTGCGGATGGAAAAGGGTTGGATGGTCGATCGGCTGCGGCACCACTTCGCCGTTGCTGATGATGACGGGAATACCGGGCTCGGTCATCCCGTAAAGCTTTTTTGCAAAAGTACCGGGCATGCGCACGCAGCCATGCGAGGCCGGATAACGCGGCACGGAATTGGATTCGTGCAGCGCAATGCCCGACCATGTCAGCCTTTGCATGAAGGGCATCGGCGCGTTCGAATAGAGATTGGATTCGTGGTACTTCTGCTTTTCCAGCACCGAGAAGATGCCGCTCGGCGTCGTGTGCCCGTCCTTGCCGGTCGAGACTTTCGAAGTCGCGACGACCTCGGTGCCGTCATAGACCGCAAGCGACTGCTTGTCCTTCGAGACGATGATCTGCAGCGTGCGCGCATCCGCCGCAAGAGCAGGGTGCACGAGTGCGGTGGCCGACAGCAAGCCGAGGCCGAAGACAAGACGCGAGAACATGATAGCCAACCATACGCAATACTGGCCGGCACATTATGGGACGAAGTTTAAGGAAGATTTTATAGGCCGCGCGGCGCGCACGGCTCACGCTTTAGTGATTGCGTTTGCCGCTGCCGAAGGTGTAGCCGGTTTCGACAGTGTTCTTGCCGAACTTGTCGCGCAGCTTGTCCATCGCCGCTTCGGCCGCCGCCCGCCGGCCCGACTGCCGGTCGATGAGATCGGGCGGATCGGCGCGGGCGGCATCGCCGAGATCGCTGACGCCGATGCCGAGCAGCCGGAACTTTGTGCCGTCGGTCTCTTTTTCGAGAAGCTCGAGCCCGATGAGAAAGATCCGGTCGGTAAGCTGGGTCGGGTCTTCGAGCTTGCGGTTGCGCGTCCGTATCTTGAAGTCGGCGGTCTTCATCTTCAGGACCACGGTCTGGCCGGCGATGTCGCTTTTCTTCAGCCGCCAGGAGACTTTTTCCGAAAGATTGCGCAGGATCGGCACCAGATCGTCATAGCGCCAGATATCTTCGAAGAAGGTGGTCTCGGATGAAACGCTCTTGGCTGCATCGTTGAGATGCACTTCACGGTCGTCGATCCCGCGCGACAGCCGGGCGAGCCGCTGGCCGATGCTGCCGTAACGGCGCATCAGATCGTTCTCCTCCATCTGCTGCAACTGGCCGATGGTGCGGATGCCATCCGCCTCCAGCGTCGCCGCAAAGGCCTTGCCGACGCCCCAGATCGTGGTGACCGGACGCGGCGCCAGGAACTCGACGGCTTCTTCGCGGCCGATGACGGAAAAGCCACGCGGTTTCTGCAGGTCAGAGGCGACCTTGGCGAGGAATTTGCAATAGGAAAGCCCGACCGAAACGCTGATGCCGATCTCCTTTTCGACCCGGCGGGCGAATTTGGCGAGCGTGCGCGCCGGCGGGTCGTGATGCAGCCTCTCGGTGCCGCCAAGCTCCAGGAAGGCCTCGTCGATCGACAGCGGCTGCACCAGCGGCGTCAGATCCTGCATCATGGCGCGCACCTGCCGCCCGACCCGGACATATTTCTCCATGTCGGGCCGAATGACGATCGCCTGGGGGCATGCTTCCAGCGCCTTGAACATCGGCATCGCCGAACGCACGCCGTGGATGCGGGCGATATAGCAGGCGGTGGAGACGACGCCGCGTTTGCCGCCGCCGATGATCACCGGCTTGTCGGCAATGTCGGGATTGTCGCGTTTCTCGACGGCCGCATAGAAGGCGTCGCAATCGATATGCGCCAGCGTCAATGCGTAGAGCTCGCGATGGCGCACCAGCCGCGGGCTGCCGCAGGACACGCAGCGGCGCGCCTCGCCCTTCTGCTCGGCAAGGCAGTCGCGACAGAAGCCGGGTGTCTTGTCGGGCGCGGGCGTCATCATGAGAACAAAGATTGAACGCCGCGACATTACGCCCTAAGCTTCCGAGTCTCAAGAGAGGCCGGGAGCTTTGCCTTTGGATAACGATCTTCGTTTCGAGCCGGTAACGGCAGAACGCTGGGACGATTTCGAAACCCTGTTCGGGCCGCAGGGCGCCTTCTACAATTGCTGGTGCGTCGCGCTGCGCCTGCCGCATGCGATAAGAACGAAGATGGCGGCCGATGAGCGCAAGCTGCATATGCACGAGCGGATCAAGGCTGGGCCGCCGCCGGGCGTTCTCTGTTACGCCGACGGCGCGCCGGTCGCCTGGGTGCAGGTCGGGCCGCGCCATGACGTGCCGCAGTTCAATTCGCCGCGCACAGTCTCGCGGCCGCTGGAGGAGGGCGATGCGTTCGATCCGTCGATCTGGGCCGTCAGTTGCTTCTTCCTGCTACCCAGGCTGCGCGGCAAGGGGATGAGCCATCGCCTGCTCGCCGGCGCCATCGATCACGCCCGGCGCCAGGGCGCGCGCCTGCTCGAAGCCTGTCCGATCGATCATGTGAAGCAGTCGAAATCGGTGACCCTCTGCATCGGCTCGACGGCGATCTTCGATGCGGCCGGTTTCGAGACGGTGGCGCGGCGCAAGGATGGCCGTCCGCTCATGCGGCTGGAGCTGCGGGGTTGAACGCGCCGGCAAGGAAATGCGCCTCGATCAGCGCGGCCGCATGCGCCCAGTCGCTGGCCCGGGTAATGTCGTCGGCCGCCGCCGGCGCAAAACGATGGACGGGCGAATCCGGCATCAGGTGGATCAGCAGGCAATCGGCGACATGGTCCCTGACGGAATGCAGATTGCGCGCCATATCATCGATGAAGACGACGGGAAGGGAGCGGCTGGCATGCAATGCGTGAACGATCGGCCCCTTGGGCTCTTCGCTGGCAAGCAGCGGAAAAATGAGGCCGATCCGGTCGAGCAGGCGGCGGCGCTGATCCTGGAAGCGCGGCTGCATGGCCGTCAGGAAAAGTACATCGGCGGCCTCGGAAAGCCGGCCGAGCGTTTCGACGACACGGTCGAGCGGCGTCTGCCACTGCTCCTGCGTCTCGAAAAATTCCTCGATCAGCCGGCTGACCTCCTGGTCCTCGATCTCCGCGCCATCCGCCTGCGAGACGATGTTGCCGTGGAGCCGGAACGAGCGCGGCAGGAAGGCATGACCCCGGCTTTCAATGAAAAGCTGGAACGGGCCGATGAATTGCAGCACCACATCGTCGACGTCGCAGACGATCAGCGGCCTCTCGCCGAGGCGGATATGCGAGATATCGAGTTCCCTCACGCCGATCACCGTCAGTACTCCCCGGAATCGAGGCCGGGCGAGGCGAAATGCTGCCAGGCGGCGGTCACCGTCTCCGGGCTGATGCCGCTCGCCGCGCAGAAAGCCATCGCCGTCGGTTCGTGGTTCATCAGGAAATCCATTATGCCGGCGAGGAAGCCGGGATCGTTGACGGCGCCGCGCACCTGGCCAGGGGCCACACCCGTCAGCGCAAGAAAGCGGCCGAACATGTCGGGATCGTCGGCAAGCCAGCCGAGCACGGCGATCGCGGTTGCGTGCGGGTCGGCGGCCTGTTGTTTCGAAGTCTTGAAGTTGCTTTGCATTTCGAGGGGTAAGTTACCTTTTCTTCAACCAAATGCCGCTAGCGTGCGCTATCGGTTTCACGGAGCTATTGTCCGCATGTGCCTTTCTCATGGGACGAACCGCTGCGCGAACGGACGTAGGGACAGCTTGTCATGCCCAAACAGGTGATGATTGTAGAAGATAACGAGCTCAACATGAAGCTCTTTCGCGACCTCATCGAGGCGTCCGGCTATACCACGATCCAGACCAGAAACGGCATGGAAGCGCTGGATCTGGCGCGCAAGCATCGCCCCGATCTCATTCTGATGGATATTCAGCTTCCCGAGGTCTCGGGCCTCGAAGTCACGAAATGGCTCAAGGAAGACGACGAGCTGCACGTGATTCCCGTCATCGCCGTCACGGCTTTCGCGATGAAGGGCGACGAGGAGCGGATCCGTCAGGGCGGCTGCGAGGCCTATGTTTCCAAGCCGATCTCGGTTCCGAAATTCATCGAGACGATCAAGACCTATCTGGGCGATGCCTGACGCATCGGAAAGACAGCTATGACTGCGCGAATACTGGTGGTTGACGATATTCCGGCCAATGTGAAGCTGCTCGAAGCGCGGCTGCTTGCGGAGTATTTCGACGTGATGACCGCAGCCGACGGCTACACGGCGCTGGCGATCTGCGAGCGCAACCAGGTCGATCTCATCCTGCTCGACATCATGATGCCCGGCATAGACGGTTTCGAAGTCTGCGAGCGGCTGAAGGCCAGCCGCAAGACCGCCCATATTCCCGTCGTCATGGTCACGGCACTGGATCAGCCGGCCGATCGCGTCCGCGGCCTGAAGGTCGGCGCCGACGATTTCCTCACCAAGCCGGTCAATGATCTGCAGCTGATCTCGCGGGTGAAGAGCCTGCTGCGGTTGAAGACGTTGAGCGACGAGCTGCGCATCCGCGCCGATACCGCCCATACGATGGGCATCGACGATCTCATGCGGGCAGGCGAGGGCCGCGCCGACGAGACGGGTCAGATCCTGCTCGTCGACGGCCGCGCCAATTCGCAGGAGCGCATCATCAAGGCGCTGAAGCCCGTTGCCGACGTGCTTGCCCTTTCCGATCCGCAGGCAGCCCTCTTCGAAGCGGCCGAAAGCCCGTTCGATCTCGTCATCGTCAACGCCAATTTCGATGATTACGATCCGCTGCGCCTCTGCTCGCAGCTGCGCTCGCTGGAGCGCACGCGCTTCCTGCCGATCCTGATCATCACCGAGAAGGGCGCCGACGAGATGGTTGTGCGCGCGCTCGATCTCGGCGTCAACGACTACATCGTCCGCCCGGTCGATCCCAACGAGCTGGTTGCCCGCAGCCTGACGCAGATCCGTCGCAAGCGCTGCAACGACCGCCTGCGCGCCAGCGTCAAGCAGACGATCGAGCTCGCCGTCACCGATCCGCTGACCGGCCTTTATAACCGGCGCTATCTCGACAATCATCTGAACGTGCTCTTCAACCGTTCGATGGCGCGCGGCCGGCCGCTTTCGGTGCTGATCACAGACATCGACCGCTTCAAGCAGGTGAACGACACCTATGGCCACGACGGCGGCGACGAAGTGCTGCGGGAATTTGCCAATCGCGTCCGCTCGACCATTCGCGGCGCCGACCTCGCTTGCCGCTACGGCGGGGAGGAGTTCGTCGTCGTCATGCCGGATACCTCGCCGGAAATTGCCGCAACTGTCGCCGAGCGCCTGCGCGCCGCCGTCGAAAGCGCGCCCTTCCAGCTGAAACATTCGGGAGAGCCGCTGAATGTCACCGCGTCCTTCGGCATCGCCTCGCGTATCGGCGCGGTGCTGACCCCCGATCAGCTGATGAAGCAGGCGGATCTTGCGCTTTACGAAGCCAAGAACACCGGCCGCAATCGCGTCGTCGCTGCGGCCGCCTGACGAATCATCTGCCGCCTTATGTGCCGTTTATGGGTTTTCCACCGTGGTAAGCGGATTGTTACACAATTTTAATGCTCGCCCGCACAGCGTGGCGTGAAAAACTTGCAATCGAATAGCCAAAAAAAGGATTTTCGGCTTTGCTGCGGATGTGCCGCTGACCGATAGTTTTGAACGCGTCCGGCCATAGCTAAAAATGAAATGGCGACTATAAAAAGCGCCTGCTGCCGATTGGGGAAAATAGAGTGCCGCAGCCCCACCTCACCCAGGGGGAGGGGAGGTGTAAGTTATTACGCTATATTGTCGAATTTCTTCGGTGGGTCAGCGTCTAGGCTTCATCCCTAAGCAGAGTCGATAAATCTTTGTATGTACCAAAACTGGACTTTTAACCATAGAATCAAGTCCGCAAAAATCATCATTAAGAATTTGTTGATTTTCTTTCATTTTTGCGCAAATTATCGGCTCATAAGAGAAGCGCTCCCGCTGAGGAGTTGTCGATACCCCATGATGCTCAGGTCCGCCGCATCTCCTGGGTCGTGGGGTCGGTCGGCTAGTAGGCAAGTTATAGCGGTTCCTCGTGCCGTTTTGCATGCTGGCCGACCCCCTTTCAAGAAAACGCCGCTACTTCCCGAAGATGGAAGGGCGGCGTTTTTCTGTTTGCGCTGTCATTTTCAAAGCGGGAATTTCGGACAAAAAAAACGCGCGACCCGAGGGCGCGCGTTTTTTGCGAAATCCGCAGATCAAGTGATTACTTGATCTTGGTTTCCTTGAACTCGACATGCTTCTTAGCAATCGGGTCGTACTTCGTCTTCGTCATCTTGTCCGTCATCGTACGGCTGTTCTTCGTCGTGACGTAGAAGAAACCGGTGTCGGCTGTCGACAGCAGCTTGATCTTGATTGTTGTAGCCTTGGCCATGGTCGTCCTGCCTTTAAGAAAATGAAAGCCGTGGAAGCCGGATGGGCTCCACGGCAAATTCTGGCGCGAAACTACGAATCCCGCCCGAAAAGTCAAGTCCGTTTTCGAATGAACATCAGCCTGATGCCGGAAAGTAGGGCGTAAAAGCCGAAGAAAGCGGCAATCGCCCAAGCAAAACCGTTATTTCCGGCGACATCGATCGCTGCGCCGATCGCCTGCGGCCCGGCTACGGTTCCCATCGCATAACAGAAGACGAAGGCGGCATTGGCCGCGGCAAGATCGGAACCCGTCAGCCGCGAGCCGAGATGGCTGAGGCCGACCGTATAGAGGCCGGAGACGCAGCCGCCCCAGAAAAGCAGGAGCCCGGCCATCAGCAGCCAGTTGTCGAGCAGCAGGGGCAGCAGCATCGAGCCGATGAAGCCCATCAGCGCCATGCCGGCCAGAAGCGGCCGCTTGTCGGCGATGCGGTCGGAGAGCAGGCCGAGCGGGATCTGGAAGATGATGTTGCCGACGCCCATCATGGTGAGCAGAAGCGCTGCCTGTGATTCGGTGAAATGGGCGCGCACCGCAAAGATCGGGAAGAGCGACAGGCCGCCCGCTTCGACCGCGCCGAAGATGAAAACCGCCGCCGTCGCCGTCGGCACCAGGAAAACGTAGCGCATGAAATGCAGCTCCGGTTTTTCCTCGAGCACAGGGCTTTCGTCGCGGGCGATGAAGATCGGAATGGCGGCAAGCAGAATGGCGCCGGCGCCGATCAGGAAGGGGAAGATGCCGTCGCTGCCGAGGATCGAAAAGAGCAGCGGCCCGGCTGCGAAGCCGAGTGAAAGCACGGTCGCATAGATGCCGAGCACGAAGCCGCGTTTGGACGGCGGCGAGGCGGCGTTGATCCAGAATTCGGAAAGGATGAACAGCGTCGTCGTTGCCCCATGGAAGGCGAAACGCAGCGGAAACCACATCCAGAAATCCTCGGCATAATAAAAGCCGAGAGCGCTCAGCGCCGAAATCAGCACCGCCCAGAGCATGGTCGGCGCAACGCCGTATTTATGGGCGAGCTTGGTGGTGATGGGCGCGGCGGCCATCGCCGCGACGCCTGCCATCGCCGTGTTGAGCCCGATCAGGGTAGACGAGATGCCGCGTTTTTCCAGGATGATGCTGAGCAGCGGAAGTCCGAGGCCGATTGCTATGCCGACGGCCGATATGGACGAGACGGCTGCCACCAGAGAAGGCCAATGGATTTCCTCGACATCGCCCGGTGTGCCGTTTCTCGGCTGAGACATTTATCCATCCTTAGAAAGCTGCGCGAGCGAATCGGCCGGTTCCCGTCGGATAGATAGGCACAGACGTGCCAAATCCGGGTGACGGATGCCGCTTCGCAGTATTTCCGATGTGAGTGACCATCTGCGGAATGTAAAGCCCGTTCGGCCAAGAAATGCTTACCATGTCGGGTTGAGGATCGTCGGCTGCCGCATTCGGGTGGTGGTCGGTGGAGCGCTGGCACTACACGTTAAATATGTCTGGAAGGTGAAGGCGCTCAATCCCGGCGTCCGGCAATGTCGTAATCGTCAGGCCCGTCGCTCTCGCCGCCGAAACCGTGCATGCGCAGCGCCCATTGCAGGCCGATGACGCCGCCCTTGATCGGCTGGATCGAGGCAAGCGCGGTGATGACCGTGATCGGCGCCCAGATGGCAATATGCGCCCATACCGGCAGCACGAAAGTCAGGTCCGTCAGCATATAACCACCGACCACCACATGGCCGAGGACGAGGATGACGATATAGGGCGGCAGGTCGTCGGCGCGTTGGTGATGCATCGCCTCGCCGCAGGCCGCGCAATGATCGACCGGCTTCAGGAAGGCGCGGAAAAGTTTGCCGCTGCCGCAGGCCGGGCAGCGGTTCATCAGCCCGCGCAGGATGGAGCGCCCCAGCGGCCGCTCGGTCTCCGGCTTGTCGCCGTAGTGCACGGTCGGATCGGTCGATGTGCCCATCGTAAGCTCCTCTTCGCAGAATACCCTAACGCCGCCCGCGTGGCGGCCTCGTTCCGGGCTTCTTGCGGACCTGGCCCTTGTCGCGGCGGCCCGCTTTATGGAAGCTGCGCACCGCCGTCGGCATCTCGCGGCCCTCGCTGATCATCTCGAAGCGCAGCGCGCCGGCAAGCGGGATCGCTTCGGCAAGCTTCACCGTGACGTTGTCGCCAAGGCGATAGCCGAGCCCGGTCCTTTCACCCGAGAGCGCCTGATGCGCCTCGTCATAGATGAAATAATCGGTACCGAGCGTCGATATGGGAACGAAACCGTCGGCGCCATACTCCGGCAGGGCGATAAAAAGGCCGGATTTCGTAACGCCCGAAACCCGCCCGGCAAATTCCTCGCCGACGCGGCCGCTGAGATGATGCGCGATCAGCCGGTCGACCGTCTCGCGCTCGGCCGCCATCGCCCGGCGCTCGAAGGTCGAGATTTCGGCGGCGATATCGTCGAGAGCAGCCTCTTCCTCCGTCGTGATGCCGCCTTCGCCGAAGCCGAGCGAGCCGACGAGGGCGCGATGGACGATGAGGTCGGCGTAACGGCGGATCGGCGAGGTGAAATGCGCATATTTCATCAGATTGAGACCAAAATGGCCGATGTTCTCCGGGCCATAGATGGCCTGGCTTTGCGACCGCAGCACCATCTCGTTGACCATGGTCTGGTGGGGCGTGCCGTCCGCCTTGGCCAGAATGCCGTTGAAATTGTTGGCGCGCATGTTGCCGCCCTTGGCAAGCGGGATGCCGAGCGTCGCCAGGAACTCCCGCAGGATTTCCTGCTTGGCAAGCGTCGGCCCGTCATGAATGCGGTAGATCAGCGGCTGGCGTTTCTTTTCCAGGGTCTCGGCGGCGGCGACGTTCGCCTGGATCATCATCTCCTCGATCAGCTTATGCGCGTCGAGCCGCGGCGGCACATGGACCCGGTCGACGGTGCCGTCGGGCTTCAGCAGGATCTTGCGCTCCGGCATGTCGAGTTCCAGCGGCTGGCGCCGGTCGCGGCCGCGCTTCATCACCTCATAGGCGTGCCAGAGCGGCTTCAGGATCGGCTCGAGCATCGGCCCGGTCTTATCGTCCGGCTTGCCGTCGATCGCTGCCTGCGCCTGCTGATAGGAGAGCTTGGCCGCGCTCTTCATCATGACGCGATGGAATGTGTGGCCGATCTTGCGGCCTTCGCCGGAGAAGCTCATGCGCACGGCAAGCGCCGGGCGGTCGACGCCTTCCTTCAGCGAGCAGAGATCGTTGGAGATGCGCTCCGGCAGCATCGGCACGACGCGATCCGGGAAATAGACCGAGTTGCCGCGCTTCAGCGCCTCTCGGTCGAGCGGCGACTTGGGGCGGACATACCAGGAGACGTCGGCAATCGCCACGGTGACGATGACGCCGCCGGGATTGTCGGGCGAGGGGTCGAGTTCGGCATAGACGGCGTCGTCATGGTCCTTGGCATCGGCCGGATCGATGGTGATCAGCGGCACGTCGCGCCAGTCCTCGCGATGCGACATGGTGGCGGGCTTTGCGTCCTCCGCCTCGGCGATCACGGCGGGCGGGAAGACATGCGGAATGCCGTGCGCATGGATGGCGATCATCGAGATGGCCTTTTCCGAGCCGACGGAGCCGACGACGGAAAGCACCTTGGCGCGCGGCAGGCCGAAGCGGCCGAGCCGGGCGACTTCGATCTCGACCAGGTCGCCGTCCGCAGCACCGCCGGTGAAATCGGGATCGATCACCATCTCCTCGCCACGCCGCTCGATCGGCAGCAGCCTGCCGCCGCCGCCGGGCGCGGCGCGGAAAACGCCCATCGCGGCGCCACGGCGCTTGTCGATCACCTTGATGATCCGCGCGGTATAGGCCGGCCCGCCGCGATCGACGGCCGGGAAGATCTTCGCCAGGATGCGGTCGCCGAGGCCGGCGACCGGGGCCTTACCCTTGCCCTGGCGGCCTGCGGGCGATTGCTGGCGGATGGCGACCGCGGGCGCCACGCCCTGATCCTCAGGCCATTCCGCCGGCCGGCCGATCAGATCGCCGTCCTTGTCGCGCGTGGTGATATCGAGAACGGTGACCGGCGGCAGCGCGCCGGGACGGATCAGCGACTTGCGGTTCTTCTGCAGCATGCCTTCCTGCTCGAGCTCCTGCAGCATGTGCTTGAGTTCGACGCGATTGTCGCCCTTGAGGCCGAAGGCCTTGGCGAGCTCCCGCTTGGACGCTTTCTGCGGATGATCGGCGATGAAGCGCAGGATCACCTCGCGCGAGGGCAGCGCGCCGTGGACGATGTTCAGCGGCTCGACGGCCGGAGCATCCTTGCCGGCACGGCCGATCTTGCCCGGGCGCTTGCCCGCAGGGTTCGTTCTGTCGCGCGGTATTCTGCTCACGTCAGCTCTTTTTCGATTTCGCGGGCGCTTTCGCCTTCGTTGTCTTCGGCTTGGCCGCCGTCTTGGTGGTCTTGGCTTCGGCCGCCGCCGCCTTCGGCTTGGCTTTCGCCTTGCTCGTCTTGCCTGCAGGCGCCTTGCCGGCCTTTTCCGTGATCAGCGCAAGCGCCTCTTCGACGGTGATGGCCTGCGGATCCTTGCCCTTCGGCAGGGTGGCGTTGACCTTGCCCCAATTGACGTAAGGACCGTACTTGCCGTCGCGAACGGTGATGGCGCCGCCATCGGGATGATCGCCGAGCGTCTTCAGCGCCGCCGGCGTGCCGCGCGAACCGCGGCCCGGTGCCTGGTTCGCCTTTTCGGCAATCACGGTCACCGCGCGGTTCAGGCCGACCGAGAACACGTCCTCGATCGTTTCCAGATTGGCATAGGAACCGTCATGCAGGAGGAACGGCCCATAGCGGCCGATGCCCGACGAGATCATCTTGCCCGATTCCGGATGTTTGCCGATATCGCGCGGCAGCGAGATCAAAGCCATCGCCTTTTCGTAGTCGATATCTTCGGGCTTCCAGCCCTTCGGCAGCGAAGCGCGCTTGGCCTCCTTGCCGTCGCCGCGCTGGATATAGGGGCCGAAGCGGCCGGAACGCAGCGTCAGCTCCTCGCCGGTCGTCGGATCGGTGCCGAGGTTCTTCGGTTCGTTGAGGGCCGCACCATCCGCTTCTCCGCCGTTTTCGGAGGAGAGCTGGCGGGTGTAATTGCATTCCGGATAGTTCGAGCAGCCGACGAAGGCGCCGTATTTGCCGAGCTTCAGCGACAGGTTGCCGGTGCCGCATACCTGACAGATCCTCGGATCGCTGCCGTCCTCCCGCTTCGGGAAGACCAATGGCGCCAGCGCTTCGTTCAGTGAATCGAGCACATTGGTGACGCGCAGTTCCTTGGTGTCTTCGATCTGGGCGAAGAAATCCTTCCAGAAATCGCGCAGCACCTGCTTCCAGTTCAACTCGCCAGCGGAGATGCGGTCGAGTTTCTCCTCGAGATCGGCGGTGAAGTCGTATTCGACATATTTGGTGAAGAAGCTTTCGAGGAAAGCCGTCACCAGCCGGCCCTTGGCCTGCGGGATCAGCTTGCGCTTGTCGATCGTCACATAGTCGCGGTCGCGCAGCGTCGCCAGCGTCGCGGCATAGGTGGAGGGGCGCCCGATGCCGAGTTCTTCCATCTTCTTGATCAGCGAGGCTTCCGAGTAGCGCGGCGGCGGCTCGGTGAAATGCTGGGTCGAATTGATTTTCTGCTTGGCGAGCGTCTCGCGCGCATTGATCTCTGGCAGGCGGCCATCCTCGTCGCCGTCGTCGCTCTGCTCGCCGTCTTCCTTCTGATCGGTATAGGCGGCAATGAAGCCGTCGAAGCGGATGACCGAGCCGACGGCGCGCAGGCCGGCCTTCTCGCCCTTGTTGTCGGCGGTAATCTCGGCCGTCGTGCGCTCGATTTCGGCCGAGGCCATCTGGCTGGCGATGCCGCGCTTCCAGATCAGGTCGTAGAGCCGGATCTGGTCGGCATCGAGGAACTGGCGCACGCGGTCGGGCGAGCGGTAGAAATCAGTCGGGCGGATCGCCTCGTGCGCCTCCTGGGCGTTCTTCGCCTTGGTGGAATAGAAGCGTGCCTTTTCAGGCATGTAACGCTCGCCGAACTGGTCGACGATGGCGCGGCGCGCCGCATCGATCGCTTCGGGTGCCATCTGCACGCCGTCGGTTCGCATATAGGTGATGAGACCGACGGTCTCGCCGCCGATATCGACGCCTTCATAAAGCTTCTGGGCGATCTGCATGGTGCGCGATGCGGAGAAGCCGAGATTGGAGGAGGCAGCCTGCTGCAGGGTCGAGGTCGTAAAGGGCGGTCCCGGGTTGCGTTTGACCGGTTTCGCCTCGACCGTGTCGACGACATAGCTCGCGCCTTCGAGCAGCGCCTTGAGCCGGCCCGCATCCTCGCCGTTGCCGATCGCGCGCGGCTGCAGCCGTTTGCCGTTCGCCGAAACCAGCCTTGCCTCGAACTCGTCGCCGCGCGGCGTCTTCAGCAGCGCCGAGATGTTCCAGTATTCTTCGGAAATGAAGCGCTCGATTTCGGATTCGCGGTCGCAGACCAGGCGCAGCGCTACCGACTGGACGCGGCCGGCCGAGCGTGCGCCGGGCAGCTTGCGCCAGAGGACCGGCGAAAGATTGAAGCCGACGAGATAGTCGAGCGCGCGGCGGGCGAGATAGGCGTCGACCAGCGGCACGTCGATGTCGCGCGGATCGGCCATCGCGTCGAGCACCGCCTTCTTGGTGATCGCGTTGAAGACGACGCGCTTGACCGGCTTGCCGTTCAGCACACGCTTCTTGTTGAGCATGTCGAGGACGTGCCATGAAATCGCTTCGCCTTCGCGATCCGGGTCGGTCGCGAGAAACAGGCCGTCGGAGGATTTCACCGCGTCGGCGATGTCCTTCATCCGCTTGGCCGAGGCCCCATCGACCTCCCAAAGCATTTCGAAATCCTGATCGGGGAGGACAGAGCCATCCTTGGCAGGCAGATCGCGCACATGGCCGAAGGAGGCGAGCACTTTGTATCCCGAACCCAGATACTTGTTGATCGTCTTGGCCTTGGCAGGCGATTCCACCACTACAACATTCATGATGATTCTCTAAAAAAGGAAACGACGCCAGCGTTGAAGCCAGCGCAACACACACCGCAACTTGGATACCGGCCCTCCGACATGGACAGGGAAATCGCTGCGGTCAAGGGGTTTGCTACAATTTTACCTCTTGCAGCCGCTGCAAAGCGGGTCGCTCGTATCGTGCAGGCCTCACTCGGAAAGCGAGATGAGACCGCCCTGATGCCGGTGCAGCCTGCCTGCTATGTCGAGCTCCAGCAGGATGAGATAGACCGCCGATGCCGAGAGCCCGGTGTGGCGGATAATATCGTCGATCTCGACCGGCGTCGGCCCGAGCGCATCGATGATGCGGTTGCGATCCGTATCGCCGGGCGGCATCGTCATTGCCCCGCCGTCACGTGGCGGTTCCTCCGCCATCGACGACGGGAACAGCTCGAATTGCGCCAGCGGCGCCAAGGCTTCGATGACATCGGCGGGGGCGGTGACGATCGAAGCCCCGTCCTTCAGCAGGCCGTTGGTGCCATGGCAGCGCGGATCGAGCGGTGAGCCGGGCACGGCAAACACCAGCCGGCCGAACTCGCCGGCAAGCCGTGCGGTGATTAGCGATCCCGAGCGCGTCGCCGCTTCGACGACCACGAGACCGAGCGCGATGCCGGCGATCAGCCGGTTCCGGCGCGGGAAATCGCGGGCCCGCGGTTCCCAGCCGAAGGGCATCTCGCTGACCGCCAGGCCGTTGCCGCCGGTTATCTCCGCGAGCAGGCCGATATTCTCCGGTGGGTAGGGCTGGTCGAGGCCGCCGGCAAGCGCCGCGATCGTGCCCGTATCGAGGCTTGCCCGGTGCGCCGATGTGTCGATGCCGCGCGCCAGCCCCGAGACCACGGTATAACCGGCGCGACCGCAGTCACGCGCCACCATCGCCGCGAATTTGGCGCCGGCGATCGAAGCGTTGCGCGAACCGACGATGCCGACGGCCGGCCGCTTGGCGGCGGCAAGCGCGCCCTTGACGGCGAGAAGCGGCGGCGCGCCGTCGATCTGCTTCAGCGCTTGCGGATAGTCCGGCTCGCCGATGCCGACGAAGCGGGCGCCGAAACGATGCGCCGCTTCCAGCTCCCGATGCGCCTCGGCCTCGCTGGCGATACGGATCGCCCGCGTCGCGCCGCCGCGCGCCGAAAGCTCCGGCAACGCCGCGAGCGCCGCCTCGGCCGATCCGAAATGATTGATGAGGTCGCGAAAGGTCGCCGGGCCGATATTGTCGGAACGGATGAGGCGCAGCCAGGCAATTTTCTGCCGTTCGCTCAGCACAGTGCCTTTTGGTCCCGCGCTCAGCGCATCCATTATCCCTTCGCCCCGATCTTGCTTTCCGTCCCGCCCATCAGGCGGGAAATATTCGCCCTGTGCTTCCAGTAGGAGATCAGCGTCATGATCGCCATGACGGCTGCAACTTTTTCATTGCCGAGTATCCACAGCGCAACCGGCATGACAAGCATGGCAACCAGCGCCGACAGCGAGGAGTAGCGGGTCGTGAAAGCGATCGCCAGCCAGATGGCGGCGAAGAGCACGACCATGATCGGTGCGACGCCGAGCAGGGTGCCGATATAGGTGGCGACGCCCTTGCCGCCCTTGAAGCCGATCCAGACCGGGAAGAGGTGGCCGATGAAGGCGAAGAAGCCGGCGATGATCGCAGCCTCGTCACCGAGAAAGTAACCGACGACCCAGGCGGCGGCCGATGCCTTCAGCGCATCGAGCAGCAGCGTCGCCGCCGCAAGCTTGCGGTTCCCGGTTCTCAGCACATTGGTCGCGCCGATATTGCCGGAGCCTATGCTGCGCACGTCGCCGAGGCCGGCGGCGCGCGTCAGGATCAGGCCGAAAGGAATGGAACCGAAGAGATAGCCGATGACGGCGGCGGCAAGCGCGACCGGCAGCGTGATCTGCCATGACATGAGATTGGATAACATATGCCGCCTCAGCCCCTCCGTTGCCTATCCCAATATGCCGTTCTTTAAGGACGCCGTTTCCTAGAGTGCGTGGACAAGCTTTCCCGAGACATATGTCGCGACCGCTCGCCCGCTGAAGCGCGCATCTTCGAACGGCGTGTTCTTCGAGCGAGAGAGAAGCATGTCTTTGGCGACAAGCCAAGGCTCATCGAGATCGATCAGCGCGATATCGGCCGCAGCCCCCGGCTTCAGCGTGCCGGCGGGGAGGCCGAAAATTTCAGCCGGGCGGGTGGACATGGCGTCGATCAGGCGCATCAGGCTCACTTGGCCGCCATGGTGAAGCCTGAGAGCCGCCGCCAGCATGGTTTCAAGGCCGACCGCGCCGTCTTCAGCTTCGCCAAAGGGCAGGCGCTTCGTATCGACGTCCTGCGGGTCGTGCGAGGAGACGATGATGTCGATCGCGCCGCTTGCCAGCGCCTCGACCATGGCCACCCGGTCGTCTTCCGGGCGCAGCGGCGGATAGAGCTTGAAGAAGGTGCGGTATTCGCCGATGTCGTTTTCGTTGAGCGCCAGATTGTTGATCGAGATGCCGGAGGTGACCTTGGCGCCGCGGCTGCGGGCGCGTTCGATCGCCTCGACCGATTGCGGCACGGAGATCATCGCGGCATGATACCGGCCGCGCGTCAGCTCTGCGATCCTGAGATCGCGCTCGAGCGGGATGAGCTCTGCTTCTCTTGGAATGCCGGAGAGCCCGAGCCAGCTGGCGAAAAGCCCCTCATGCATGACACCGTTGGCGCCGAGATATTTGTCACGCGTTTCGCAGCAAATGACGGCACCGAATTCGCGCGCATAGGTCATGATCCGCCGCAGCACCTGCGTGTCGTGGACGCTGGAATGAGCATCGGTGAAGGCGACGGCGCCTGCCTGCATCAACAGGCCGATCTCCGTCATCTCCTCGCCGGCAAGACCCTTTGTGAGGGCGGCGGCCGGATAGACGTTGACGGCAGCGGTATCGCGCGCCGTCTTCTTGACGAATTCGACAAGTGCGATGTCGTCGATCACGGGATCGGTGTCCGGCATCATGATGATCGAGGTGACACCGCCGGCTGCGGCCGCCCGGCTTGCCGAGGCGATCGTCTCGCGGTGCTCGCCGCCGGGTTCGCCGATATGGACGCGCGCATCGACGAGGCCGGGCGTGGCGACAAGGCCCGTGCAGTCACGGATATCAGCACCTTCAGGTGCACCCTGGTTCTGCGCCGCGCTGCCGGCAGCAAGGATCACACCACCTTCGGCGATGATCGTGCCCACCTCGTCGAGATGGCGCGAGGGATCGACGATGCGGACGTTCTGGAGGACGATCGCGTTGCTCATGCCTTCAATCCATCGGTTCGGGGACCCTGGTTCTGGGAGACGAGCAGCGTCTCCATGACGGCCATGCGCACAGCGACCCCCATTTCCACCTGTTCGGCGATCACGCTCTGCGGACCGTCAGCCACCTCGGAGGCGATCTCGACGCCGCGGTTCATCGGGCCGGGATGCATGACCAGCGCATCCTCTTTCGCCGCCTTCAGCGTTTCGGCGTCGAGCCCGTAGAAATGGTAGTATTCGCGCACCGAAGGCACGAAGGCGCCGGACATGCGCTCGCGCTGCAGCCGTAGCATCATCACCACGTCGGCGTCCTTCAGCCCTTCCTTCATCGAATGGAAGACCTCGACGCCCATATCGGCGATGCCGGCGGGCAGGAGGGTGGCGGGCGCGACGACCCGCACGCGGGCACCCATGGCGTTGAGCAGCAGGATATTGGAGCGCGCCACGCGTGAATGCAGCACGTCGCCGCAGATCGCCACGATGATGCGCGAGAGCTTGCCCTTGGCGCGGCGGATCGTCAGCGCGTCGAGCAGCGCCTGGGTCGGATGTTCGTGCTGGCCGTCACCGGCATTGACGACCGAGCAGGAGACCTTTTGGGCGAGCAGGGCGGCCGCTCCGGCGCTCGAATGGCGGATCACCAGTACGTCGGGGCGCATCGCATTCAGCGTCATCGCCGTATCGATCAGCGTTTCGCCCTTCTTCACCGAGGAGTTTCCGACCGACATGTTCATCACGTCGGCGCCGAGCCGCTTGCCGGCAAGCTCGAAGGAGGCCTGTGTGCGGGTCGATGCTTCGAAGAAGAGGTTGATCTGCGTCAGTCCGCGCAGCGTCGATGTCTTCTTCTCTCGCTGGCGGCTGATCTTGACGGCTTCGTCGGCCTTATCGAGCAGATAGGTGATATCCTGCTCGGTGAGGCCCTTGATGCCGATGAGGTGGCGGTGGGGGAAAAAGACCATGACCCTGCCTCTTGCTGTCTCTGGCGGGTCTATAAAGAGTGCGGCCCGCCGGGGCAAGCATGCGCTGTGGGCAAAGGCTTATGTCCCCATGCATTTTCGCCAAAATTCCGATAGAGCAGAATGAACCGAATCATAACTTCCGGTTTCCCTTTGCCGGGTTCTTACACTAGAAGCGAATTATGACCTCCGCCAACCGGACTGACGAAAAACTCGCAGAACTCAACCAGCCGAGCCTGTGGTCCGGCATCAACGCCTATCGGTCCGATCCGCTGATCGTCGATCTGACGGCGGCTCTGCCCCGGGGCATCCGCGAGGACCTGGAAAACATGGGCCGCTACGTCACTTCGCCGGAGGCGCAGGAGCTGGCGCGCATGGCGAACCAGGGCGCGCCTCAGCTGCGTACCCACGGTTCCCGCGGCGAGCGCCTCGACGTCGTCGAGTTCCACCCCGCCTGGCACGCGCTGATGCGCCGCTCCATGTCTGTGGGCCTGCATTCCTCCGTCTGGGATCCGCAGGCCGATACCGATGCCAAGGATGAGGCCCACAAGGTTCGCGCCGCCCGCTTCTATCTGACGGCGCAGCTGGAATCCGGCCATCTCTGCCCGCTGACGATGACCAGCGCCTCGGTTGCCGCGCTTTCGGCGTCGCCCGCGGTGCAGAAGGACTGGGCGCCAAAGATCCTCTCGCGCAAATATGATTCGTCCAACAAGCCCGCCATGCAGAAATCCGCCGTCACCATCGGCATGGGCATGACGGAAAAGCAGGGCGGCACGGATGTGAGGGCCAACCGGACCGCTGGCGAAAAGGTCAGCGAAGGCATCTACCGGCTGTCCGGCCACAAATGGTTCATGTCCGCGCCGATGAGCGATGCCTTCATCATGCTGGCGCAGACGAAGGAGGGCATGGGCTGCTTCCTGGTGCCGCGCCTGCTGGAGGATGGCTCCGCCAACGGCCTGCAGTTCCAGCGTCTGAAGGATAAGGTCGGCAACCGCTCCAACGCCTCTGCCGAAGTCGAATTCTCAGACACCTTCGGCTTCCTGCTCGGCGGCTCCGATGCCGGGATCCGCACCATCCTCGACATGGTGACGCTGACGCGGCTCGACTGTGCGCTGGCTTCGTCAGGCATGATGCGCGCCTCGCTGGCCGAGGCCGTGCACCACACCCGCGGCCGCAGCGTCTTCGGCAAGATGCTCGTCAACCAGCCGATCATGACGCGCGTGCTGGCCGACATGGCGCTCGATGTCGCCGCAGCCACCGCTCTCTCCTTCCGCCTTGCCGACGCCTTCGACAAGGCGCGCGGCAATGCCGAGCAGGCGGCCTATGCCCGCGTCATGACGCCGGTCGCCAAATACTGGTGCTGCAAGATCGCCCCGGCGCTGATCTACGAGGCGATGGAATGCATCGGCGGCAACGGCTATATCGAAGAGCGCCCGATCGCCCGCCATTACCGCGAAGCCCCCGTCAATGCCATCTGGGAAGGCTCCGGCAACGTCATGGCGCTCGACGTGCTGCGTGTATTGAACCGCGGCAAGGATCTGTTCGAAACCGTTTTTTCAGGCCTTGCCCGCGATCTCGGCCCGGCCGGCAAGAAGACGATCGACGTGCTGCGCGCTGCAATCGCACTCTGCGAACAGGACGAGGGGGCCGCGCGCCTGCTCGTCGAGCAGCTGGCGCTTGCCGCCGGTGCCGCCGAACTCTATCGGCTGGGGGCAGGGCGCATTGCCGATGCCTTCATCGAGACGCGCCTTGCCGGCGGCTGGCGCTCCACCTACGGCATGCTCGATTCCCGCTTCGACGCCAGCTACATCGTCGATCTGCTCTATCCCCCGGCGGCCTGACCGCAGCGGACAATGATTGCTCTTCGCTGGCATCGATCTCAGCGATATCGACGCGCGCGTCGCGCCGATGGTTGCCCCTCACCCTAACCCTCTCCCCGTTCTGATGGGGAGAGGGGACGTGCCCTGCGAGAGGTTGGTGGGGAACGGAGAAGTCGCGGCTATCCTCCTTCGCCCCGCGAGCGGGGAGAAGGTGCCGGCAGGCGGATGAGGGGCTGGCCTCGGCGATCTCCCGGACCGGGCTGGCCGCACCTATCCCGCGCAGATGCACGGATCCAAATCCGAACTGTGGACGACGATCACCGTCTGTCGTCCGGCTGGTCGCAACGTCTCTCTTCCAGGTTGCCTTCCCAGCCTATCCCTGCGAGATCTGCGATCGCATTTTTCCGGCGGTGCCTCTCGATGAGGATTCGTAAAGCCTGTTCGACGGCGGCCTCTTTTGTCGCCAACCCCGTGACGATCATTGCTGCGTCGAGCAAGCCATCATCGATATCGATCGTTGTAGGCATGACCACCTCAAATGTCCCAATATCGTGAAGGTAGACGCCCGGCCCTCAGGGTTCAACTTTGCTAAAGAAGCTCGCCACAAACAAAAATCCGGCCGCGTCGCCACGGCCGGATTGATTATTTACGTCCAAAAATCAGCGTTCAAAAGAAGCCACGGCGCTGCCACCAGCCGGCTTTCTTCGGCTTGCCGTCATCGCTTTCGGCATTTTCGCTGCGGGTGGATTTCACCGTCGGCTCGGAGGAGGTGATGTTGGATTCGCGGTTGGCGCGAACCGGCTTTGCCTCTTCCGGGGCTTCTTCCTGGGCGGGCGTTTCAAGATCGGCGGAGGCCTCGACCAGCTCCGGCGCGGGTTCGGCGACAGGAGCCGCTTCTACCACCGGCTCCTCGACCGGCGCTGCAGCGGCTTTGCGACGGCCGCGGCCACGGGCGGGCTTCACATCCTCGGTGACAACAGCCGCAGCCTCGACGGCGGCAGCTGCGGCCTGGCTTTCGCCAGCCTGATCGGCAACCGCTTCGACAGCTTCTGCTTCCCCAGGAACGCCTTCGTTCGAAACGTCGTCGCCTTCGCTCTCGTCAGGCCCATTGTCTTCACCGGCTTCGCCGGCCGTCAGTTCAGAACCGTCCTCGGCGCGGTTGCGGCGGCCGCCGCGTTTGCCGCGGCGGCGGCGCTTGCGGCGCTGCGATTCTTCGCTCTCAGCCAGCGTCTCGGACGTGGCTTCGGTGTTTTCATCACCTTCGCCGCCCTCGTCGTCGCCGTCTTCATCCTCGTCGCCGGCTTCGCCAGTCGCCGATGCCGGCTGCTCGGCATTGCCGTTGCGGCCGCGCCGGCGCCGGCGGCGCTTGCGCTTGCGGTTGCCGTCACCTTCGCCTTCCGAGCGCGCCGCAACGGGTCGCTCGGCAGCGGCCGGCTTTTCCTCGATTTCCTCGTCTTCGTCCTCATCCATTTCGATGACGATGTCGTCGTCGTCATCCTCGGGAATGGCTGCGAAATTGAAGAGCGTCTCGATCTTGACCGGGTTCTCCACAGCCTCGCCGCGATCGATGGCGAAATGCTGCGCGCCGACCGAACCGTCCGCATCGATGACGATAGCGACGCCGAAACGATTTTCGTAGTCGATGATCGTCTGGCGCTTGTGGTTGAGCAGGTAGAGCGCAATGTCAGGCGTGGTGCGTACGCTGATGTTGTGCGTGGTATTCTTGAGCAGATATTCCTCGATACCGCGCAGGACATGCAGCGCGACGGAGGACTGCGAACGCACATGGCCGCTGCCGCCGCAATGCGAGCAGACCTGCGTCGTCGATTCGAGAACCGAGGCGCGGATGCGCTGGCGCGACATTTCCAGCAGGCCGAAATGCGAGATCCGGCCGACCTGGATGCGGGCGCGATCGTTCTTCAGGCATTCCTTCAGTTTCTTCTCGACGGCGCGGTTGTTGCGTTTTTCTTCCATGTCGATGAAGTCGATGACGATCAGGCCGGCAAGGTCGCGCAGGCGAAGCTGGCGGGCGACTTCGTCGGCAGCCTCGAGGTTGGTCTGCAGCGCGGTGTCTTCGATCGAGTGTTCTCGGGTCGAGCGGCCGGAGTTGACGTCGATCGAAACCAGCGCTTCGGTCTGGTTCATGATCAGGTAGCCGCCGGACTTCAGCGTCACCTGCGGCTGCAGCATGCGGTCGAGCTGGGCTTCGATGCCGGAACGCGAGAAGATCGGATGGATGTCGCGGTAGGGCTGAACCACCTTGGCATGGCTCGGCATCAGCATCTTCATGAAGTCTTTCGCTTCACGATAGCCTTCTTCGCCGGAGACGATGATCTCGCCGATATCCTTGTTGTAGAGGTCGCGGATCGAGCGCTTGATCAGCGAGCCTTCCTCGTAGACTAGGCAGGGCGCGGTGGATGCCAGCGTCAGCGTGCGGACGTTTTCCCAGAGGCGCATCAGATATTCGAAGTCGCGCTTGACCTCGACCTTGGTGCGGTTGGCGCCGGCTGTGCGCAGGATGACGCCCATGCCCTGCGGCACCTCGAGCATGCGCGCGATTTCCTTCAGGCGCTTGCGGTCGGCAGGGTTGGTGATCTTGCGGGAAATGCCGCCGCCGCGCGCCGTGTTCGGCATCAGCACGGAATAGCGGCCGGCAAGCGACAGATAGGTGGTAAGAGCTGCACCCTTGTTGCCGCGCTCTTCCTTGGCGACCTGCACCAGCAGGATCTGACGGCGCTTGATGACTTCCTGGATACGGTACTGCTTGCGCGGCTTGCGCTGCACGCGGTCCGGCACTTCTTCCATCGCGTCTTCGGCGCCGACAGATTCGATGACTTCCTCTTCGCCGTGATCGTCATCATCGTCGTCATCATCGTGGCGACGCTTGCTGGTATCGACATCTTCGGAGATCGAGTCGGTTTCCACCATGGCGGCCATCGCGCCGCCGGTCGAACCGTCATCCTCGTTGTCGACGCTCGCAGCGCCTTCGGCCTCGACATCAGTGGGAACGGCGTCCTCGGTCGCGGTCGTCTCGGCAACCGGTTCGGCGGCCTTCTTGCGGCTGCGGCGCGGTCTTGCCTTCTTGGCCGGCGCTTCTTCGGCGGCCTCGGGCGCTGCCGCGGCTTCTACCGCCGGCTCTTCCGTTACATCTGCCGTTTCCGGCGCCGCTGCCGGCACGATGCCGACATCCGGCTGATCCTGCTTGGAAAGATCGACCATCGGCGCGGTTTCGACATGCTCGACGTCTTCGTCGCGGCGATGCTCCTCGGCTTCGGCCCGAAGCAGCGCCTGACGGTCGGCAAGCGGTATCTGATAATAGTCGGGATGAATTTCGGCGAAGGCCAGGAAGCCGTGCCGGTTGCCGCCGTAATCGACGAAGGCGGCCTGCAGCGAGGGCTCGACCCTCGTTACCTTTGCCAGATAGATGTTGCCGCGGATCTGCTTCTTGTGCTGGGACTCGAAGTCAAATTCTTCTATGCGGTTCCCGCGAACGACAACGACGCGCGTCTCTTCCTCGTGAGACGCATCGATAAGCATTTTGTCTGCCATGTAAGCTGTGCTCCTCGGCGTGGCCGCGAGAGCGCATTCCCGACTGCTGTTGAAACAGAAAGAATGCGGTCCGCAGTGGCCGCGCCGGATAATGAAAGTCGCGCCTGATGCGAGGGGGAGGGCAGCAGCCAGACCGCAGCCGGAACCATTTCGGTCCGGGGCCTGTACACTTCAGATAAAACCTGCTGCGAAACCATCAACAACCAAGCGTGATCGACAAATACGAAGACCCATTCGGGTCCGATGAGTTTGCTCCCTGAGAGCGTGGTGGCTGATCCACCAATGAATTCCGACAATGAGCCGGAAAATCAGGATCCAGTTCTACGGGTGAAGCGCATGAGACGGCGGACGATGACCGGTGTGGCGCCAGGTCCAGATCTGGCTGGCAGCCTTTGCGGCGACTCTATCCCGTCAACACTTTACCCTAAAATTCGTTGTATGTTTTCCGTGTCACAATAGCAAGGGAAAAGCCAAATGTGCCATAATATTGATGGATTTCGTAACGCATAGAAGCTGGGGATAAAGCGATTGCGATTCGGCAGGCCGCAACGGGTGTTTCGTCCCAACGACGTTCGACGCGGCCGCGCCGGCTCCATCGCAGTAACAGATAGGGTGTGGCGGTTTATTGTTTAAGAGGGCTCGGACCGCGGTGAAATCCGCAATGCGGCGATCGACATGCGCAAGGCGGGTTCTGACGGCGTTTCTGGCCGTTGGTCTGTTGTCGGCTGTTGTTGGTTCCGTCGAGGCCAAAGATCCGCTGCTTGCTTATGGCGCGCGCATCATCGGCGACGATGCAAGAACCCGCATCGTCATCGATTTCGATCGGGAACCGCGTTTTTCCGTCCACTATATCGCCAATCCCGAACGTATCGTCGTCGACCTGCCGGCGACCGCCTTCGGTTTTCCGGCCAAGGATCTCGCTGCCCGCGGCCTGTTCAAGGATATTCGCTACGGTAAGATGGACGAGGAGAGTGCCCGCATCGTGCTGACGACGGCAGGGCCGGTGAAGCTGGCGCTCGCCAAGGTACAGGCCGACGAGGCCGGCAAGGGCCATCGCCTCGTGCTCGATGCGGAGATGATCGACAAGCAGGCCTTTGCCGAACTGGTCAAGACGCAATCCTGGGGCGATCGGGCCTGGAGCGATCGGACCTCGAACGATGAGACCGGCGCAGCCCAGACGACGAGCGCCATTCCGGCACCTGAGAAAACCGCTCCCGGGGATTTCGTCATCGCGGTCGACGCCGGCCATGGCGGCATCGATACCGGCGCGATCGGCGTCGACACCAAGACCGAGGAAAAGCAGGTGACGCTCGCCTTCGCCAAAGCCTTGACCGAGCGGCTGAACAAGGAGCCGGGCATCAAGGCTTTCCTGACGCGCAAGGATGACGAGTTCCTGTCGCTGTCGCAGCGGGTGCTGATCGCCCGCCAGAACCATGCCGGGCTGTTCATTTCGCTGCACGCCGACACCCTGAAGCAGAAGGATATCCGCGGCGCCACCGTCTACACCATCTCCGACAAGGCATCCGACAAGCTCGCCGCCGACCTTGCCGAACGCGAAAACCTCTCCGACCAGATCGCCGGCAAGGAGACTGTCGCCGAGCCGCCCGAGGTCGCCGATATCCTGCTCGATCTGACCCGGCGCGAGACCCAGGCCTTTTCGATCTCGCTGGCCGAAAGCGTGCTGAATTCGTTCAAGGACCAGGTCGGCACCATCAATAATCCGCACCGTCATGCCGGTTTCCGCGTGCTGCAGGCCCCAGATGTGCCGTCGATCCTTCTCGAGCTCGGCTTCCTCTCGAACGCCGAGGACGAGAAACTGCTGCTCGACGAGACCTGGCGCGGCAAGATCGTCGGTCTATTGACCGACGCAGTGAAGCGCTACCGCGCCGCCGTCATCGCCAATGGCGGCTGATGCCCGCCGCGCCCCATAAATCCATAGGGGTTTCAGGTCGATGAAATCCATAAAAACAGAGACTTAATGTGCATCGCATGATTCAAACTCTGAGCAGCATGGCTCGGATGGGCGGCGGCGACGGGCGTTGCTTGGATGTGACAGTCCCGATGAAACGCGCCCGCGGCGGTGAATGCGGCGGGCAGGGCCCTATTTTCCTCACAATCGCGCCGTTACTCCGGCTTATGTTTCGTAAGCCTTGAGCGCGGAATCGGCTTGTGGCGGTAGCGCTCATGGAGTAAGCCGCGCAACGTGCAAATTGCCTTGATCGGTGCAATCGTTGCGTTCTGCGCCGATTGAAGATCGAAGAGACCGGTAGCTGAAAATATGGTTAGACTTTTTGGATATTTCTTCGGAATGGCCTGCGTCCTGTTTCTGGTCGCGGCGGCGGGTGTTGCCATCTATCTCGCCAACGTCGCGAAGGATCTCCCGGACTATGCCGTTCTGAACAGCTACGCGCCGCCGGTGACCACCCGTGTCCACGCCGGCAACGGCGCGCTGATGGCCGAATACGCCAAGGAAAAGCGTCTCTTCCTGCCGATCCAGGCCATCCCCGACCGTGTCAAGGCGGCTTTCCTGTCGGCCGAAGACAAGAATTTCTACAATCATCCGGGCGTCGATCTCACCGGCCTCGGCCGCGCCATCCTCGTCAACCTGCAGAATTTCGGTTCCGGCCGCCGCCCGGTCGGCGCTTCCACGATCACCCAGCAGGTGGCCAAGAACTTCCTTCTGAGCTCTGACCAGACGATCGACCGCAAGATCAAGGAAGCGATCCTGTCCTTCCGCATCGAGCAGGCCTACAGCAAGGACAAGATCCTTGAGCTCTACCTGAACGAGATCTTTTTCGGCATGAATTCCTACGGCATCGCCGGCGCCGCGCTGACCTATTTCAACAAGTCCGTCACCGAACTGACCGTCGCCGAAGCCGCCTATCTGGCATCCTTGCCGAAAGGCCCGGCCAATTATCATCCTTTCCGCCATCCGGAAGCTGCGCTCGAGCGCCGCAACTGGGTGATCGACCGCATGATCGAGAATGGCTATGTGAGCCAGAGCGACGGCGTGGAAGCCAAGAAGCAGCCACTCGGCGTCACCGCCCGCACGACCGGCCCCTCGCTTTTTGCTTCGGACTATTTCGCCGAAGCCGTGCGCCGCCAGCTGATCGACCAATATGGCGAGAAGGTTCTCTATGAGGGCGGCCTTTCTGTACGCACCTCGCTCGATCCGCAGATGCAGCTCGCCGCCCGCAAGGCGCTGCAGGACGGTCTGGTGACCTATGACGAGCGTCGCGGTTTCCACGGGCCGATCAAGCAGATCGATGCAAGCGGCGACTGGGGCAAGGCGCTTGCCGATATTCCGGCACTCGCCGACGTGCCGGAATGGCGGCTGGCCGTCGTGCTTGCGGTTTCCGACAGCAATGTCGATATCGGCCTGCAGCCGGCCAAGGATGGAAGCGGCAAGGTTTCGGCCGACCGTCAACGCGGCACCATCGATGCCAAGAACATGCAGTGGGCCTTCCGTTCGGCCGACGCCGCCCGCAAAAGCACGAAATCGCCGGTCGGCGCCGTAGCCCCCGGTGACGTCGTCTATGTCGCAAAGCTCGGCGGCGACGCCTCGACCTCCTATCGCCTGCAGCAGCCGCCGAAGGTGCAGGGCGGCCTGGTCGCCATGGATCCGAAGACCGGCCGCGTGCTAGCCATGGTCGGCGGCTTCTCCTATTCGCAGTCCGAATTCAACCGCGCCACCCAGGCGATGCGCCAGCCGGGCTCCTCGTTCAAGCCCTTCGTCTACGCCGCCGCGATGGATAACGGCTATACGCCGGCTTCCGTCATCATGGATGCGCCGATCGAGATCGTCTCCGGCGGCCAGGTCTGGAAGCCGGAAAACTACGGCGGCGAAGTCGGGGGCCCGTCGACGCTGCGCTCGGGCATCGAGCATTCGCGCAACCTGATGACGGTGCGTCTCGCCAACGATCTTGGCATGAACATCGTCGCCGAATATGCCGAGCGCTTCGGCATCTACGATCACATGATGCCGGTTCTCTCCATGTCGCTCGGCGCCGGCGACACCACGGTACTGCGCATGGTCTCGGCCTATTCGGTCATCGCCAATGGCGGCAAGCAGATCAAGCCGACCTTGATCGACCGCATCCAGGACCGCTACGGCAAGACGATCTTCAAGCATGAGGAGCGTCTCTGCGAAGGCTGCAATGCCGGCGACTGGCAGAACCAGGAAGAGCCCAATGTCGTCGACAACCGCGAAACCGTTCTCGACCCGATGACCGCCTATCAGATCACCTCGATGATGCAGGGCGTTATCCAGCGCGGCACCGCCGCCGGCAAGATCGATCTCGGCGGCCGCGACGTGGCCGGCAAGACCGGCACCACCAACGACGAGAAGGACGCCTGGTTCGTTGGCTTCACCCCGGATCTGGTCGCCGGCCTCTATATGGGCTTCGATACGCCGGCCCCGCTCGGCCGCGGCGGCACCGGCGGCGGTCTCTCCGCTCCGATCTTCAACGAGTTCATGCAGGCCGCCGTCAAGGACGCGCCGGAGTCGAAATTCGTCATTCCGCCGGGCATGAACCTGATTTCGATCGACCGCAAGACCGGCATGGCCGCCATGGACGGCGATCCGAACACCATCATCGAGGCCTTCAAACCAGGCACCGGCCCGGCCGACAGCTTCAACGTCATCGGCATGGATAGCACCATGGCGCCGGAAGAGATCCTGAAGACCTCGCCGCAGGCAAACCAGGCCGTCCAGACCGGCACGCCCGGCCTGTTCTAACCATCGCCGAATTTTGAACGCCCGCCGCGGCTCTTTACATCCGCGGCGGGCGTCTCTATGTCCACCAGCACCGGAAGAACCGAGACAGAGAAGCAGGAAAATGCGAGCGGAAATCGAAAACGTGGTCGATGAAACCAAGCAGGCTATCACCCTGCTGAGGAGGCATCTTTGACTGGGACCAGGCGATAAGACGGCTGGACTGGTTGAACAACAAGGCAGAGGATCCGACCCTCTGGAACGATGCGCAGGAAGCCCAGAAGCTGATGCGCGAGCGCCAGCAGCTCGATGACGGCATCAATGGCGTCAAGCAGCTGGAACAGCAGCTGAATGACAATATCGAGCTGATCGAACTCGGCGAGGAAGAGGGCGACGAAGGGGTCGTTAAGGAAGCCGAGGATACGCTGAAGGCCTTGAAGGCCGAGGCCGCCCGCCGCCAAGTCGAAGCCATGCTCTCCGGCGAAGCCGATAGCAACGACACCTATCTCGAAGTCCATTCCGGCGCCGGCGGCACCGAGAGCCAGGACTGGGCGAACATGCTGCTGCGCATGTACACCCGCTGGGCCGAACGCCAGCGTTTCAAGGTCGAGCTTCTCGAGGTCCATGACGGCGAAGAGGCGGGCATCAAATCCGCGACCCTGCTCGTCAAGGGACACAATGCCTATGGCTGGCTGAAGACGGAATCGGGCGTGCACCGGCTGGTGCGCATCTCGCCTTACGACAGCAACGCGCGTCGCCACACCTCCTTCTCGTCGATCTGGGTCTATCCCGTGGTCGACGACTCGATCCAGATCGAGATCAACGAAGGCGATTGCCGCATCGACACCTATCGTTCGTCGGGCGCCGGCGGTCAGCACGTCAACACCACCGACTCGGCCGTGCGCATCACGCATATGCCGACCGGCATCGTCGTGCAGTGCCAGCAGGAGCGTTCGCAGCATAAAAACCGCGCGAAGGCGTGGGACATGCTGCGCGCCCGCATGTACGAAGCCGAGCTGAAGAAGCGTGAGGACGCCGCAAACGCCGAAGCCGCCTCCAAGACGGATATCGGTTGGGGCCACCAGATCCGCTCCTACGTGCTGCAGCCCTACCAACTGGTCAAGGATATGCGCACCGGCGTCGCCAGCACCGCGCCGGACGACGTGCTCGACGGCGAACTCAACGAGTTCATGGAAGCGGCGCTTGCCCACCGCATCAGCGGCGCCGCCGACGCGGTCGTCGACGACGTGGACTGACAGACAAAACCACGATTGAGACGAGAAAGCCCCGGAGACGGGGCTTTTTTGATGCTCAGGCCATCGCTTTGACAGCGCTGTCCTGAAACAGCGCTGCCGACAGATCGGCAATCTCGTCATGAATGGCCGCGCGCTCGATATCAGGAGGATCGGTAAAGAGCTCTGCCGCAAAGGCCAGGCCGAGGGCGGTACCTTCAGGCACGAAGACATAATGGCCAAGCCCGCCGCCGAAGATTTTAAGAGAACTGCGCCGGAGCCGCGCATGCAGCCATGCGGAACATTCTTCGGCCGGTGCCGCCCTGTCGGCATCGCCGACCACAATGAGGGCGGGCGCGTCGACGGCTTTCAGGCTTTCCTCGCTGAAACCGAAAATGGAGCGGCCCGGCGCGCACAGGAGTGCGGCCTTGATTCTGTCGTCCCGGTAAGACTTCGACATGCGCGACCATGAATGGCGAAAGACATCGCTGGTGCGAAGCAAGGTCGGGATATGATCGGCAAGGTCGGGAAATTCCCTTGGTCCGCGCGCCGCGCCCGGCTTCATCCTGGATAGTTCGAACTGCGAAAACCGGGCGACAGCGCCGAGAAGCAGCATCACGCTATAGGCTCCGGCCGAAAATCCGGCTGCGAACACGCGGGTGGTATCGATATGAGTGGAGAGATCGCCGAGCCAGTCATCGCGGCGGTCGAGCATGAAGCTCAGATCCGGCGCCCGCTCCCAAAGGCAGGCAAAGCCTTCGGCGCGATAGGGCTCGTTGCCGGTATTGCCGTGATGGTTGACGCCGAGCGCTGCAAATCCGCGCTCGGCGAGCCGTCGCGCCAGCCACTCCAATCCCGCCGCGGATCCGCCGGTGCCATGCGACAGCAAGACGAGGGGATAGGGCCGGGCCTCAGGCCGGATGGCTGCGTCGCGGGCGACGACCGCCTTCTTGAACCAGCTTCTTTCCGCCGTATCGTTTTCCAGCGCCGCGTCGGCAGCCGGATACCACAGCGACCAGCTGATGGGTCTGGGGCCGTCTGCGTCCCAGTTCGATCTGTTGTCGTCGTAAAGGACGCCGTCGCGGAAGCCGAGTTTCATTTCTTCAGCACCTTCCCGAACGGATCCTCGCGGTTCAATTCGTCGCCTTCTGGACGGTGATGTCGCCGAATTCGTCGATCAGCACGGTCCAGCCATCCGGCTCGGCATTGGGATCCGTCTTCAGATAAATCGTGGCGAACAACCCGGGTTCCTTAATGATGCCGTTCGAATTTTCGGGGCGTATATCGGTAATATAAGGCTTGAGGTCGCTGATTTCCTGCAATTCGACGGTAGAAGCGATCGTCGGGCCGGTCTCGGTCTGGGCAATCTGCTGCAAATAGACCTTCGAGGTCCTGTCTGCTTGGCGCACGGCAAAGAGCTTGTAGTAGCCGTGGCGCTGCGTGGCCTTTGCCTGCGGGTTGGCAACGCTCTCGGCGGCTGTCGGCGCCCGCTCGACATCAGGTGCGTTGCCGTCATCCTCCCAATAGCCGGTGCTGGTTGCGAAAATAACCGATGCCGGCAGGATGGCGTCCTGCGCCGGCAAGGCTGCGGCCGACCATCCGATGAGGAAACCGGTGGTCATCAATATCCGTCGCATTGCCATCGTCTTAATCCTTGAACTGCTCGGCGAGAATACGGTCGGACCAAGAGCGGTCGGGATCGGAAAGAATGCGCGCCGTCATATGCTCCGACTGGGCGATGCGGACATGCAGCACCGATTTGACCTCGGTATTGTCGGCCACCGCATTGACCGGCCGCTTCACCGGCTCGAGCACGTCGATATCCACCGTCACCTTGTTCGGCAGCAGTGCGCCCCGCCAGCGCCGTGGCCTGAAGGCGCTGACCGGCGTCATGGCGAGCAGCGGCGCCTCCAGCGGCAGGATCGGGCCATGGGCGGAAAGATTATAAGCCGTCGAGCCGGCAGGGGTCGCGACCATCAGCCCGTCGCAGATCAGCTCCTCCAGGCGCACGCGCCCGTCCACCGTCACTCTCAGATTCGCCGCCTGATATGACTGGCGGAAAAGATAGACCTCGTTGATGGCGAGCGCCGTCGAATTGGTGCCGTCGGCATTGGCCGTCGTCATCTGCAACGGCCGGAAGACGTTTTCGACGGCGTCGCAGATGCGCTGCTGAAGCTGGTCGGTGCGATAGTCGTTCATCAGGAAACCGACCGAGCCGCGATTCATGCCGTAGACCAGCTTGCCGGAGTTCATGGTGTTGTGCAGCGTCTGCAGCATGAAACCGTCGCCGCCGAGCGCGACGATGACATCGGCATCGTCGGCCGGCACGTCGCCGTAGATGCGAATCAACTCCTCGCGCGCGGCGAGCGCCTCCGTCGTCGGCGAGGCGATAAAGGAAAGAGTCTGAAATGAACGGCCCATGCAATGCCCTTTGTGAAGCTGCTCTAGCTAACGGATAAAGGGCTGGCGCGACAAGGACGTTTTCTATCGCCAGGCGTTTGAGCGGCAGCCGACCTGTCCGCACAGACACGAATTTTCCTTTACAGAACCTTAGAATCTGCTAGTTGGGCACCTGTTGCCCTTGTAGCTCAGTTGGTAGAGCACCTGATTTGTAATCAGGGGGTCCCGGGTTCGAACCCTGGCGGGGGCACCATCTTTTTCCGCGTCATATCCCTGCCCAGACGATCGCTATGGTTCGACGTCGCTTAGCTCGATCGCACCGGCAGATTTTTTCAGCCATCGCACATCGCTTGATGAACCTTGTCTGAAGGGCTGCTTCAGCGCCAATTCAGCCGCGCGGGTTTAACTTCGCCTCATCATCAATGAGGAAGCAGCCATGAAGCTCGCACATCTCTTTTTCGCCGCAACCATATCTGTCGGTGCGGCTTTGGCATCCGTCGCCCCGGCAACCGCCATGCCCGTCGACCGGCCGGCGGTGTCGGCCCAAGGCGATATCGTTCAAATTCGTGATGGCTGGCGCCATGATCGCGGCGGTGACGACCGTGGCTGGCGTGATGAGCGTGACGACCGTGGTTGGCGCCATCAGCGCGATTGGCGCCGGTCCGACTGGCGCGGTGATGACTGGCGCTGGCGCCGGTGGCGTGCCGAGCGTTGGCAGGAACGCCGTGAGTGGCGCCATCGCGATCGTGATATGCCTTTCTGGCTCTACCGCGGCTGACGCCAACAGCGTCTGTTGCGCGTCCGAGACGCGCGGCGAGAGAACGGCCCGGATCATCCGGGCCGTTTTTTAATGACTGACGGGTTCGTTGACGCTTGCCTCGAGCTTGCTGCCGTTGCCGGTCTGGCCGGCGCCCGACGGCGACAGGATTGCGATGCTGAGCACGGAGGCGACCATGAAGGCAACGACGGCAATCATTATGCGCATAGGCGTTCAATCCTCGTTCAGTGGGGATTAACGCGCCATTGTCGTCCGCGTTCCTGTCAGGGCTAAAGCGCGCCGCATCGAATTTGATTCATGCTACGCGCTTTAGCCTTTTGTTCTTATGCATGTCGTTACTCCGGAACCGCTGCACACTTCCGGTCGACATGCATTATTGCATCGTCCCCGGCGTCGCGGGGCCGGGTGCCGTCGGCGACAGGGGATCGGGCTGGTGGACCGGATGCGAGGTGTCCACCCAGATGATGCTGAGGATGATCCCGACGAAGACCGCGATGAAGAGGATACCGAAAATCAGCGGTCGAATAGCCATGATGGGGATCGTTCCTTCTTGCTTCCGACCGGTCGTTGCAATCGGTCATCGCCCGATCATAATGCTCCAGGAGGTCTTTCCAAGGCAAAATCGAATTTCTCCGGCATCGCTCGAGCCTCGCTGGGCTATCGCAGGCCTCCGTTTTCCATCTGTCGCACCGGGTTGAACTGTGTCAGGGATGCCTGAAACAGTTGGGGACGGACGTCATGAAGCGCATGGTTACAGCATCGGTCATTGTCGCGGCATTCGTCTCCGTCGCCGGAGCCTCGGAAAATGCGGCCGCTTTCGACAAGCCGATAAAAGTCGATGTGGTCGCGTTGCCGAAGGATGAGCTCAATCCCGATGCGAAACCGAAGATCACCTGCAGCCGCTATCCCACCTTCATGGTCAAGGTGGTCGATCTCGGTGAAGTCGGCGCCGAAAAGCTGGCACTGCTTGCCGCCGATGCGCCTTGTGAGCGCACAAGCGAGCGCGAGCGGGTGATCGCCGACGATACCGCCGGCTATCTCATGGGTGTCAGCGGTGGTTTCGTCTTTTTCCGGGCGGCGGACGGGTGGAACGGCGGACTGCCTTTCGTCGTCTACGATGCGGCGACGGGTGAGAGGCTGCTCGACGATTCCCTCGAGGGCGACGATTTTGCCGCGATAAGGAGCGGGAAGGGGGAGCTGACCCTCGATTTCCGCCGCGTCTACACGGCGTCCTGTTCGCTCTATCCGGAGCGTGCTGCCTGTGCGAAGACGATCGCCGCCGACATTGGCCTGTCGCAACTGCCGGATTGCACCGCCGCCTACAAGGCGGAAATCAAACGCAGCCCCGACCATGCCGGCGAAATCGACAAACTGCCGAGCGTGATCGTCTATCCCGTCGAACTGACCTATGCGGCGGGCGACACTTCGCGCCGTGCGTTGGAAGGACCGACGGCCTGCCGCGTACCGGACTGACCGGCGTGTTGGCGGTTGCGTTCGAATCATTGACGCACGAGCGACAGCGGCTTGCCGCCTTCTTCCTTCGATTTGTCGAAATTGCCGTCGGCGCGCATGTCGAAGCCAAGCGATGAGCCGTCACCGCCCATCAGCGTCAGGCCGAAACCTTCGATATGCCAGACCGCGAGTTTCAGCCCGGAGACTTTGGCGGCGCAGTCGCCGGACAGCGACAGCGGCGCATTGCCGTCCGCATCGGCATGGCCGTCGAGCGTCACCCCGCAAAGCCTTTCGCCGTCCGGTCTTTGCATCGTCCATATCCCGGCAAGGCTGCTGACGCTCGGCAGGCGATCGATGCCGTCAGGCGCGGCGATCAGCAAAAGCGGCGTACCGTCCTGCGTCTTCAGCGGCGAGCCCTCGTTTTCGACGAAACGGGCGAGCACCTTGCGCGTCGCATCGATCAGGATGACGCCGCCATTGCCGTCGAAATTCCAGGCAGCGGCTTCGGCAAGAGCTGGCAGCGGCTTGGTGCAGGCGGCCTGGCCGGACAGCGAATGACCGCCGATCGCCATGTCGGTTTCGAGCGTCATCCGGCATCCCGCGCGCCCATCTTCCGGAGCGACGAGATAGGTTCCGGCCTGCGCTTTAAGGATATCGGGATCGATATCCTGCCCATACGTCTGACCGCAGACGAAGAGGGCGGCTGCGGAAGCCGCGAGCCGAAAGACGAAACGGATCATGACAGTCCCCCTTGTCGCTGCCCGCATGCGGACCGGCCTATGCCTTCAGGTAAAGCTGCGCCGCATAAAGCGCAATTGCCGCAGCATTCGAAACGTTCAACGATTTGATGGCGCCAGGCATGTCGAGACGGGCAAGCGCGGTAACGGTTTCCCGCGTCTTCTGCCTGAGCCCCTTGCCCTCCGAGCCGAGCACCAGCGCCACTTTCTCGCCAGAGAAGGTGCCCTCGAGCGGCGCCGGTCCTTCCGAATCGAGGCCGATGGTGGAGAAGCCGAGCTTGTGCAGTTCACCGAGCGCATCGGCGAGATTGGTCACCTGTATATAAGGTATCAGTTCCAACGCGCCGGAGGCGGATTTGGCAAGCACGCCTGACTCTGTCGGACTATGTCTCTGGGTGGTGATAACGGCACCGGCATTGAAGGCGACGGCCGAGCGCATGATCGCGCCGACATTGTGCGGATCGGTGACCTGATCGAGAACGAGCAGGAGAGGGCTGTCCTTCAGGGCTTCGAGCCGGCGCACCGGCAGCGGCCGTGTTTCCAGCATGACGCCCTGATGGATCGCCTCGGGGCCGAGCACCTTGTCGATATCCTGCGGCGAGACGATCTCGAAGGGAATGCCGAGCGCTTCGGCGTCGACTTCGAGCCGCGCCAGCGCGTTCTGGGTCACAAAAAGCTTAATCTTCTTGCGCTCGGGATTGTCGAGGGCGGCGCGCACCGTATGCAGGCCGTAAAGATGCACCTGGTCGGGCGCCAGCGCCGGTGGCTTCCAGTCGTCGCCGCCGCGCCTGCGCTTCTGCGGCTGAGGCGTCGGAATCTCGCCGCGTTCACGCTTGGCGTCACGGTGGGCGCGCCGCAGCGTGGCGTAATGCGTATCCTTGGCCGATGGGTCTGTCGCGGCCTTGCCGCCGGGTTTTTTGTCTTTGCTCATGCGGCTTTATAGCCATGGCGCTCGCCGCCGCATAGGCTTTCTTTCATATGCCGGCTTTCGGCGGCGAATGAAATTTTTCGTGTTTTTTCCGTGGTCATCGTGTTGACAGACTGAAATGCTCCGGTCATATACGCGGCGCAGACGACGGGCGGCAACGCTTCGAAGTCTGACAAACTTGGTCTTCTAGATCCGGACGAAAAACTGGAGAGATGCCCGAGTGGTTAAAGGGGACGGACTGTAAATCCGTTGGCTCAGCCTACGTTGGTTCAAATCCAACTCTCTCCACCATTCGTCATCGGATCGGACCAACCCCGCGGGTATAGCTCAATGGTAGAGCAGCAGCCTTCCAAGCTGAATACGCGGGTTCGATTCCCGCTACCCGCTCCAGTTCTCAAAAGCTCAATTCAAGTGACTGGCGCCGCGGCGATCAATTGCCACGCGGATGTTTCGGATGACGCCCGGCGACAGCTTGTCATCGGCCGACAGGCGAGGGCCCTCGGTGCCGGGCGCGGCCGCTCATCTCCGCCAGCCCACGCGATTTTATCCAAGCATTTCAGTGATTTTCGATAGGGCCCCGGCGAATCATCTTGCAGGCGGCGAATTGTCCCCCATATGCGCTGTCACACCAAGAATGGCGTCTGCAATTAAGTCTTGCGCAATTTCGCCGAAAGCCTTAAACGGCGGCACTAAACCGGTTCGCCGGGGCCCACCATTTCGTTCACAGGAAGCATTCAAATGGCAAAGAGTAAGTTTGAGCGCAACAAGCCGCACGTCAACATCGGCACGATCGGCCACGTTGACCACGGCAAGACGTCTCTGACGGCAGCGATCACGAAGTACTTCGGTGAGTTCAAGGCGTACGACCAGATCGACGCTGCTCCGGAAGAAAAGGCCCGTGGCATCACCATTTCGACGGCGCACGTCGAATATGAGACGCCGGCCCGCCACTACGCGCACGTCGACTGCCCCGGCCACGCCGACTACGTCAAGAACATGATCACCGGTGCTGCCCAGATGGACGGCGCGATCCTGGTGTGCTCGGCCGCTGACGGCCCGATGCCGCAGACGCGCGAACACATTCTGCTGGCCCGCCAGGTCGGCGTTCCGGCGATCGTGGTGTTCCTGAACAAGGTCGACCAGGTTGACGACGCCGAGCTTCTCGAACTGGTCGAGCTCGAAGTTCGCGAACTGCTGTCGTCCTACGACTTCCCGGGCGACGATATCCCGGTCGTCAAGGGTTCGGCGCTGGCCGCTCTCGAAGATAGCGACAAGAAGATCGGCGAAGACGCGATCCGCGAGCTGATGGCTGCGGTCGACTCTTACATCCCGACGCCTGAGCGTCCGATCGACCAGCCGTTCCTGATGCCGATCGAAGACGTGTTCTCGATCTCGGGCCGCGGCACGGTCGTGACCGGCCGCGTCGAGCGTGGCATCGTCAAGGTTGGCGAAGAAGTCGAGATCGTCGGCATCCGCGCAACCTCGAAGACGACGGTGACCGGCGTTGAAATGTTCCGCAAGCTGCTCGATCAGGGCCAGGCCGGCGACAACATCGGCGCACTGGTTCGCGGTGTGAACCGTGACGGCGTCGAGCGTGGCCAGATCCTGTGCAAGCCGGGCTCTGTCAAGCCGCACAAGAAGTTCATGGCGGAAGCCTACATCCTGACGAAGGAAGAGGGTGGCCGTCATACGCCGTTCTTCACCAACTACCGTCCGCAGTTCTACTTCCGCACGACGGATGTGACCGGCATCGTGACGCTGCCTGAGGGCACGGAAATGGTTATGCCGGGCGACAACGTCACGGTTGCCGTCGAGCTGATCGTTCCGATCGCGATGGAAGAAAAGCTGCGCTTCGCGATCCGCGAAGGCGGCCGCACCGTCGGCGCCGGTATCGTCGCTTCGATCGTCGAGTAATCCTGGGATTACCCGCAATTCAGGAAAAACCCCGCTGGAAACGGCGGGGTTTTTTCGTTTTGATGCCTATTCGGGTGTTTAACAGGTGTTGTAAAAATATCGTTAAATTAGCCCGTCACAGTATTTTGTTCATCTCACATTCAGAAACCGGTTGTGATTGGTTCATTTTAGTCCAGACTCCTTCATGCAAAGAGGAGAGCCCGGATGATTCCAAAGGCCACATTCGCTGCGACGATATTCGCAATGTATGTTTTCACGATGTTTTTCATCGCTGCCATTCCGCAGGAGGTTGTTCAGGCAGCCGGCGTGCAGATTGGCGAGGTAAGTGTTGTTAAGTGATGATTAGCGCAGTTCCTTAAGGGGCTGCGATGATCGGAAATGATCGGCCAGGCGCTCCCGGATCGGATGCTCTTGGCGACGCGGGGGTGAACCCTTGCAGGACGCTCGCTTGCTCTTCGCGCGGAAGCGTCTAACTATGCCTCCGATTTGATGACGCGGAGGATATTCCATGAAGAAGCGAATTCTGTTCACGGGCGGTTCGGGCAAGGCAGGTCGCCATACCGTGCCGTGGCTGGTCAATGCCGGTTACGAGGTTCACAACCTCGATCTCGTGCCGCTGGACAGTCCCGGCGTCACCAATCTCATTGCCGATATCACCGATAGCGGTCAGGTCTTCAACGCGCTGTCGATGCACCGCGATTTTCCCGATCTCGATGCGGGCAGGGGCGTGCAGTCCTTCGATGCCGTCGTGCATTTCGCCGCCATCCCGCGCATTCTGATCAAGCCCGACAATGAGACTTTCCGCATCAACACGATGGGCACTTATAATGTCATCGAGGCCGCGGTGAAGCTTGGCATCAGGAAGATTATCGTCGCATCGAGCGAGACGACCTACGGCGTCTGCTTTGCCGAAGGCCATCGCGATTTCCACCAGTTCCCGCTGGAGGAGGACTACGACGTCAATCCGATGGATTCCTACGGGCTGTCAAAGGTGGTCAACGAAAAGACGGCCCGCGCCTTTGCCGAACGGTCGGGCTTCGACATCTATGCGCTGCGAATCGGCAATGTCATCGAGCCGCACGAATATGAGAGGTTCCCCACCTTTTTCGCCAATCCCGAGATGCGCAAGCGCATCGCCTGGAGCTATATCGATGCCCGCGACCTCGGGCAGATCTGCCATCTCTGCATCGAAAAGGACGGTCTCGGCTATCAGGTGTTCAACGCCGCCAACGACACCGTCTCGGCCAACACGCCGTCGAAGGAGCTTGCGCAGCGATTCTTTCCGAACGTGCCCTTCACTCGCGAGATCGGCGAATATGAAGGCCTTCTCTCCAACCGCAAGATTCGCGAGGTGCTGGGGTTCAAGGAAGAGCACGATTGGCGGAAATATGTGACGGTCTGAACGGATCCCGGCAGCGCGACGAGCAAGCCGATCGCTCGCATATACGCAGAATGGCTATGAAAATCGAAAATCGTGCTTGCCAATCCGCTGTCGTCGTCTTAAAGGGAGCGCCATGCTTTTCAGCAGCGATTTGCGGGCCTTGGCCCGGCGCTGAATGATCGGTGTGAAGGGGTATAGCTCAGTTGGTAGAGCGGCGGTCTCCAAAACCGCAGGTCGTAGGTTCGAGCCCTACTGCCCCTGCCATTTTCCTTGATGCGGGACAGCGCGGACATGCTCGCGGCATTCCGGCCGGGGATTGATGGGTGATGACTAATTTCGTTAAACTTCGGTTTCCCTCTTGTGTATTCGGAAATCGGTGTTTATTTAGGGTTCAACAGACACGCGGTGCGTGGGGCTGATAGTTTCAGCTTTACGCGCCGTAATTGCGTGGGCAGTCGATGGCATCCAAATCCAATCCGTTTGCGTTTCTGCAGCAGGTTCGCTCCGAGACGTCCAAAGTTACATGGCCGTCGCGCCGCGAGACGATGATCTCGACGGTTATGGTGCTTGTGATGGTGGTTTTCGCTGCACTGTTTTTCTTTGCCGCTGACCAGCTGATCGGCTGGGTTCTGAGCTTCGTGCTGAATACCGGCAACTGATACGGGTGGAGATGAAAATGGCGGCACGTTGGTACATCGTCCACGCATATTCAAATTTTGAAAAGAAGGTCGCTGAAGACATCGAGAACAAGGCTCGCCAGAAGGGGCTTGAGCACCTGTTCGAGAAGATCCTCGTGCCGACCGAAAAGGTGGTGGAAGTGCGTCGCGGCCGCAAGGTCGACAGCGAGCGCAAGTTCTTCCCGGGCTATGTCATGGTTCGCGCCAATCTGACGGATGAAGCCTATCACCTGATCAAGAATACGCCGAAGGTCACCGGCTTTCTCGGCTCTGACAATAAGCCCGTTCCGATTCCGGATTATGAAGCCGAGCGCATTCTCGGTCAGGTCCAGGAAGGTGTCGAGCGGCCGAAGGCCTCCATTACCTTCGAGATCGGCGAGCAGGTTCGCGTTTCCGACGGCCCGTTCGCGTCGTTCAACGGCACGGTTCAGGATGTCGACGAAGAGCGTTCGCGCCTGAAGGTTGAAGTGTCGATCTTTGGCCGCGCAACGCCGGTCGAGCTGGAATACGCTCAGGTCGAGAAGGTCTGATTGCAAGAGATTGGAAGCAGGCCTTGCGGCCGGTTTCCCGCGGACCTTGTCCGCACCCGCGTGGAAGGTGAGGGGTCTTAGCCGGACCCCAATGATCCGCACCACGCAACCGCAGCCGCCGGAGCGATCCGGCATCACGGGCCGGGCGACCGGCCGCTCATGAAAGGCAGAGAGATATGGCTAAGAAAGTTGCAGGCCAGCTCAAGCTTCAGGTCAAGGCAGGATCGGCAAACCCGTCCCCGCCGATTGGTCCGGCGCTTGGTCAGCGTGGCATTAACATCATGGAATTCTGCAAGGCGTTCAATGCCGCCACGCAGGAAATGGAAAAGGGCATGCCGATCCCGGTCGTCATCACCTATTACCAGGACAAGTCCTTCACCTTCGCGATGAAGCAGCCTCCGGTCAGCTACTGGCTGAAGAAGGAAGCGAAGATCACGTCCGGTTCCAAGACGCCCGGCAAGGGCGCCAAGGCCGGCTCCCTCACCAAGGCTCAGATCAAGACGATCGCAGAAGCCAAGATGAAGGATCTGAACGCAGCGGATATCGAAGGTGCAATGGCGATGATCGAGGGCTCTGCCCGCGCCATGGGCCTGGAAGTGGTGGGTTAAGATCATGGCTGGTAAGCGCACGCAGAAGATCAACGAAGGTGTTGATCCCACCAAGCTCTACGCTCTGAGCCTCGCCATCGGCATGGTCAAGGAACGGGCTGTCGCCAAGTTCGACGAAACCATCGAAGTCTCGATGAACCTCGGCGTCGACCCGCGCCATGCGGACCAGATGGTTCGCGGCGTCGTCAACCTGCCGAACGGCACCGGCCGTACGGTTCGCGTCGCCGTCTTCGCTCGCGGCGTCAAGGCTGACGAAGCCAAGGCTGCCGGTGCCGATATCGTCGGTGCTGAAGACCTCGTCGAAATCGTTCAGGGCGGCAAGATCGAATTCGATCGCTGCATCGCCACCCCCGACATGATGCCGCTCGTCGGCCGTCTCGGTAAGGTTCTCGGCCCCCGCGGCATGATGCCGAACCCGAAGGTCGGCACCGTCACCATGGACGTCGCCGGAGCCGTCAAGGCTTCCAAGGGCGGCGCAGTCGAGTTCCGCGTCGAGAAGGCTGGTATCGTCCATGCCGGCATCGGCAAGGCCTCTTTCGACGCCAAGGCTCTGGAAGAAAACATCCGCGCTTTCGCTGACGCCGTCATCAAGGCGAAGCCGGCTGGCGCCAAGGGCAACTACGTCAAGCGCGTGGCGATTTCTTCGACCATGGGTCCGGGCGTCAAGATCGAAGTCGGCTCGGTCACCGCAGCGCCGACTGCATAAGTTGATTGCCGGACCTCGGTCCGGTCACTGAAATTCCGGCCTCGCAAGGGGCCGGAATATTCCGGAGAAATCCGGAATCCTGTCCGAGATTGCAGGTGGTTTTCCCTTAATCACTTCGCCTGCATGAGACGGGTAAGACCCGAATTGCATGAAGTTCGCTTCTCGTAACTCGGTTCGAGCCTTGGATGCCTTGTGCCTCTTCAGCCTTCATTGGCGCGGGAGCGCGGGGGGACAGGATCCTCAAGCGTCGCTTGGGATCTCGCATGATCCCGGGAGGCAAAAGGCAACCCGGCGGGCCCGTTTTCGGTCCCGCCAACTGGAGATAGGCAGTGGAAAGAGCGGAAAAACGCGAATTCGTCACGGAACTGAACGAAGTCTTCAAGGCTTCGGGCTCGGTTGTCGTGGCCCACTATGCTGGTGCCACAGTCGCGCAGATGAACGATTTTCGTTCGAAGATGCGTGCAGCTGGCGGTACCGTCAAAGTCGCGAAGAACCGCCTGGCCAAAATTGCCCTTCAGGGTACGGAAGCGGAAGGGATCACCGATCTCTTCAAGGGTCAGACGCTGATTGCATACAGCACCGACCCGGTCACCGCTCCGAAGGTCGTCATGGATTTCGCCAAGACCAACGACAAGATCGTTGTTCTGGGCGGCGCCATGGGAACAACCACGCTCAACGCCGATGCAGTCAAGTCGCTTGCGACCCTGCCTTCGCTCGATGAGCTGCGTGCGAAGCTGCTGGGCATGATCCAGACACCGGCTACCCGCATCGCTGGGGTTGTTGCAGCACCGGCAAGCCAGCTTGCCCGCGTGTTTGCGGCCTACGCCAAGAAGGACGAAGCCGCTTAAGGCGGTTTTTCGCTGTTTATAATCAACCGGTTCGAACCGAACAAAAGGAACTAGTAAAATGGCTGATCTCGCAAAGATCGTTGACGACCTCTCCGCTCTGACCGTTCTGGAAGCTGCAGAACTGTCGAAGCTTCTCGAAGAAAAGTGGGGCGTTTCCGCTGCTGCTCCGGTAGCTGTTGCTGCCGCTGCTGGCGGTGCTGGCCCGGCTGTCGTTGAAGAAGAAAAGACCGAATTCGACGTTATCCTCGTCGACGCCGGTGCCAACAAGATCAACGTCATCAAGGAAGTCCGCGCCATCACCGGTCTCGGCCTCAAGGAAGCCAAGGACCTCGTCGAAGGCGCTCCGAAGGCTGTCAAGGAAGGCGTCAACAAGGCTGAAGCCGCTGACATCAAGAAGAAGCTTGAAGACGCTGGCGCCAAGGCCGACGTCAAGTAATCTTGAAACGCTTTTGGGAGGCAGTCTCTGCTGCCTCCCATTTGCCGTTTTTCTGAACGAATTACCCAAAAGCCGCGTCAAACCGGCTTTTGGGTAATGGGTTCTTCAAAAGGATAGTCTCGCACCGAGGGCAGCACAGCAATCCGAGCTGAGCGTTTTCGGGTGTCGGACGAGATTGAACTACCCATTGATAGACGGGATCGACTGGCCATCGGTTCCCGTCCGTTGCAGGCCCGGGTGCAAGATTTTGAAGGAGCGACGATGGCTCAGACCCTTTCGTTCAATGGTCGTAGGCGCGTACGCAAGTTTTTTGGTAAGATCCCCGAAGTCGCAGAAATGCCGAACCTCATCGAGGTTCAGAAGGCGTCCTACGACCAATTTTTGATGGTTGAAGAGCCGAAAGGCGGCCGGCCCGACGAGGGCCTTCAGGCCGTTTTCAAGTCGGTTTTCCCGATCACAGATTTCTCCGGCGCCTCCATGCTGGAATTCGTGTCCTACGAGTTCGAGCCGCCGAAGTTCGACGTTGACGAATGCCGTCAGCGCGACCTGACCTATGCTGCGCCGCTGAAGGTGACGCTGCGCCTGATCGTGTTCGATATCGACGAGGATACCGGCGCCAAGTCGATCAAGGACATCAAGGAACAGTCCGTCTACATGGGCGATATGCCGCTCATGACCAACAACGGCACGTTCATCGTCAACGGCACCGAGCGCGTCATCGTTTCCCAGATGCACCGTTCGCCGGGCGTCTTCTTCGACCACGACAAGGGCAAGAGCCATTCTTCCGGTAAGTTGCTCTTTGCCGCCCGCGTCATCCCCTATCGCGGCTCCTGGCTCGATATTGAATTCGACGCCAAGGATATCGTCTACGCCCGTATCGACCGTCGCCGTAAGATCCCTGTCACGTCGCTGCTGATGGCGCTCGGCATGGACGGCGAGGAAATCCTCGACACCTTCTACACGAAGTCGCTCTACAAGCGCGACGGCGAAGGCTGGCGCATTCCCTTCAAGCCGGAAACGCTGAAGGGCGCCAAGGCGATCACCGAGATGGTCGACGCCGATACCGGCGAAGTCGTCGTGGAAGCCGGCAAGAAGCTGACCCCGCGCCTGCTGCGCCAGCTGTCCGACAAGGGACTGAAGGCGCTGAAGGCCGGCGACGACGATCTTTACGGCAACTACCTCGCCGGCGACATCGTCAACTACTCCACCGGTGAGATCTACCTCGAAGCCGGCGACGAAATCGACGAGAAGACGCTCGGCATCATCCTGGCGAACGGTTTCGACGAGATCCCGGTTCTCGGCATCGACCACATCAATGTTGGTGCCTATATCCGCAACACGCTGACCGCCGACAAGAACGAGAACCGTCAGGACGCTCTGTTCGACATCTACCGCGTCATGCGTCCGGGTGAGCCGCCGACCATGGAATCGGCCGAAGCCATGTTCAACTCGCTGTTCTTCGATGCGGAGCGTTACGACCTCTCCGCCGTCGGCCGCGTCAAGATGAACATGCGTCTCGACCTGACTGTCGAAGACACCGTCCGCATCCTGCGCAAGGACGACATCCTGGCCGTGGTCAGGATGCTGGTCGAACTGCGCGACGGCAAGGGCGAGATTGACGACATCGACAACCTCGGCAACCGCCGCGTCCGTTCGGTCGGCGAGCTGATGGAAAACCAGTATCGTCTCGGCCTGCTGCGCATGGAGCGCGCGATCAAGGAACGCATGTCCTCGATCGAGATCGACACGGTCATGCCGCAGGATCTGATCAACGCCAAGCCGGCAGCCGCCGCTGTGCGCGAATTCTTCGGTTCCTCGCAGCTCTCGCAGTTCATGGACCAGGTCAACCCGCTCTCGGAAATCACCCACAAGCGCCGTCTGTCGGCCCTTGGCCCGGGCGGTCTGACCCGTGAGCGCGCCGGCTTCGAAGTCCGCGACGTGCATCCGACCCACTACGGCCGCATTTGCCCGATCGAAACGCCTGAGGGCCCGAACATCGGTCTGATCAACTCGCTTGCGACCTTTGCCCGCGTCAACAAGTACGGCTTCATCGAAAGCCCGTACCGCCGCATCGTCGACGGCAAGGTGACGAGCGACGTGCTCTACCTCTCCGCCATGGAAGAGGCGAAGTACTACGTCGCCCAGGCCAACGCCGAAATGAACGCCGACGGTTCCTTCGTCGACGAGTTCGTCGTCTGCCGTCATGCCGGCGAAGTCATGTTGGCGCCCCGCGACAGCATGAACCTGATGGACGTTTCGCCGAAGCAGGTCGTTTCGGTCGCAGCCGCGCTCATCCCGTTCCTGGAAAACGACGACGCCAACCGCGCCCTCATGGGCTCGAACATGCAGCGTCAGGCCGTGCCGCTGCTGCGTGCCGAAGCCCCGTTCGTCGGTACCGGCATGGAGCCGGTCGTTGCCCGTGACTCCGGCGCTGCCATCGGCGCCCGCCGCGGCGGCGTGGTCGACCAGGTCGACGCGACGCGTATCGTTATCCGCGCCACCGAAGACCTCGAAGCCGGAAAGTCCGGCGTCGACATTTACCGCCTGCAGAAGTTCCAGCGTTCGAACCAGAACACCTGCGTCAACCAGCGCCCGCTGGTCACCGTCGGTGACGAGGTCAACCGCGGCGACATTCTCGCCGACGGCCCGTCGACCGATCTCGGCGACCTGGCGCTCGGCCGCAACGCGCTCGTCGCGTTCATGCCCTGGAACGGCTACAACTACGAAGACTCGATCCTGCTCTCCGAGCGTATCGTTGCCGACGACGTGTTCACCTCCATTCACATCGAGGAATTCGAAGTGATGGCGCGTGACACCAAGCTTGGTCCTGAGGAAATCACCCGCGACATTCCGAACGTTTCGGAAGAAGCGCTGAAGAACCTCGACGAAGCCGGCATCGTCTATATCGGCGCCGAAGTTCAGCCGGGCGATATCCTGGTCGGCAAGATCACCCCGAAGGGCGAAAGCCCGATGACGCCAGAGGAAAAGCTTCTGCGCGCCATCTTCGGTGAAAAGGCCTCCGACGTGCGCGATACCTCCATGCGCATGCCGCCCGGCACCTACGGCACGATCGTCGAAGTTCGCGTCTTCAACCGCCACGGCGTTGAGAAGGACGAGCGCGCGATGGCGATCGAGCGCGAAGAGATCGAGCGTCTGGCAAAGGACCGCGACGACGAGCAGGCGATCCTCGACCGTAACGTCTACGGCCGTCTGATCGAAATGCTGCGCGGCCAGGCTTCCATCGCCGGCCCGAAGGGCTTCAAGAAGGGCACCGAGCTTTCGAACGCCGTCGTCTCCGAATATCCCCGCTCGCAGTGGTGGATGTTCGCCGTCGAGGACGAGAAGGTTCAGAGCGAACTCGAAGCGCTCCGCGGCCAGTACGACGAATCCAAGTCGCGCCTTGAACAGCGCTTCATGGATAAGGTCGAGAAGGTCCAGCGCGGCGATGAAATGCCCCCGGGCGTCATGAAGATGGTCAAGGTCTTCGTCGCCGTGAAGCGCAAGATCCAGCCAGGCGACAAGATGGCTGGCCGTCACGGGAACAAGGGCGTCGTCTCGCGCATTGTGCCTGTCGAAGACATGCCGTTCCTCGAAGACGGCACGCATGTCGACGTCGTTCTCAACCCGCTCGGCGTTCCCTCGCGCATGAATGTCGGCCAGATCCTCGAAACCCATCTGGGTTGGGCTTGTGCCGGCATGGGGCGCCAGATCGGCGAACTGATCGAAGCCTACAAGGCCAATGGCAATATCGAGCCGCTGCGCAAGACCATCGGCGATGTCGTCGGTGACGGTCCGAAGGCCGAACAGGTGCAGGAGTTCGACGACGAATCCGTTCTGCGTCTCGCCGACCAATGGAAGCGCGGCGTTTCGATTGCGACGCCTGTTTTCGACGGTGCCAACGAAGCCGACGTCAACGACATGCTGCGTCTGGCCGGTCTCAAGGACAGTGGTCAGTCGACGCTCTATGACGGCCGTACCGGCGAGCAGTTCGACCGCCAGGTGACCGTGGGCTACATCTACATGCTGAAGCTCAACCACTTGGTCGACGACAAGATCCATGCCCGTTCGATCGGTCCTTACTCGCTCGTGACCCAGCAGCCGCTGGGCGGAAAGGCGCAGTTCGGCGGACAGCGTTTCGGCGAAATGGAAGTCTGGGCGCTCGAGGCATATGGTGCGGCCTATACGCTGCAGGAAATGCTGACGGTGAAGTCGGACGACGTCGCCGGCCGCACCAAGGTCTACGAAGCCATTGTCCGCGGAGACGACACGTTCGAAGCCGGTATTCCGGAAAGCTTCAACGTTCTCGTCAAGGAAATGCGCTCGCTGGGCCTCAGCGTCGAACTCGAAAACACCAAGCTTGATGAGGCGCAGGCAGCACAGCTGCCCGATGCTGCCGAGTAAGCACTTGATAGGGCGTGCGCTGCCATGGCGGCGCGCGCCGGTCCCACCGGGCGCCGTATCCGTGTCGCCCCGGAAGGGAAGTTTCGCCGCATCTTGCGGTTATTCTCGTTTAAGCGAGGGAGGCGGCTCCCGGGAAATTGCCGCCGACCATCGCATTTTGAGGGCGCTTTAGCCCATGAAGGAGACAGGCATGAACCAAGAGGTCATGAATCTTTTCAATCCGCAGGTGCCTGCACAGAATTTCGATTCTATTCGGATTTCAATCGCATCTCCGGAGAAGATCCTCTCCTGGTCTTACGGTGAGATCAAGAAGCCGGAAACCATCAACTACCGCACGTTCAAGCCGGAACGCGACGGTCTGTTCTGCGCGCGCATCTTCGGACCGATCAAGGATTACGAATGCCTGTGCGGCAAGTACAAGCGCATGAAGTACAAGGGCATCATCTGCGAAAAGTGCGGCGTCGAAGTGACGCTGTCGCGCGTTCGCCGTGAGCGCATGGGCCATATCGAGCTCGCTGCTCCCGTTGCCCATATCTGGTTCCTCAAGTCGCTGCCGTCGCGCATTTCGACGCTGCTCGACATGACGCTGAAGGATGTCGAGCGCGTCCTCTACTTCGAAAACTACATCGTCACCGAGCCGGGCCTGACGGCCCTGAAGGAGCACCAGCTCCTCTCGGAAGAAGAGTACATGCTTGCCGTCGACGAATACGGCGAAGACCAGTTCACCGCGATGATCGGCGCTGAGGCGATCTACGAGATGCTGGCCTCGATGAACCTCGAAAAGATCGCCGGCGACCTGCGCGCCGAGCTTGCCGACACCACGTCGGATCTCAAGCAGAAGAAGCTGATGAAGCGCCTGAAGATCGTCGAGAACTTCATGGAGTCGGGCAATCGTCCGGAATGGATGATCATGAAGGTCGTTCCGGTCATCCCGCCGGATCTGCGTCCGCTGGTTCCTCTGGATGGTGGTCGGTTCGCGACCTCGGATCTGAACGATCTCTACCGCCGCGTCATCAACCGTAACAACCGTCTGAAGCGCCTCATCGAGCTTCGTGCGCCCGGCATCATCATCCGCAACGAAAAGCGCATGCTGCAGGAATCGGTTGATGCGTTGTTCGACAACGGCCGCCGTGGCCGCGTCATCACCGGCGCCAACAAGCGTCCGCTGAAGTCGCTCTCCGACATGCTGAAGGGCAAGCAGGGCCGCTTCCGCCAGAACTTGCTCGGCAAGCGCGTCGACTATTCCGGCCGTTCGGTCATCGTCACCGGTCCGGAACTGAAGCTGCACCAGTGCGGCCTGCCGAAGAAGATGGCGCTCGAGCTCTTCAAGCCGTTCATCTACGCCCGCCTCGACGCCAAGGGTTACTCCTCGACCGTCAAGCAGGCCAAGAAGCTGGTCGAAAAGGAAAAGCCTGAAGTCTGGGATATCCTCGACGAGGTCATCCGCGAGCATCCGGTTCTCCTGAACCGCGCGCCGACGCTGCACCGCCTGGGCATCCAGGCCTTCGAACCCACCCTGGTCGAAGGCAAGGCGATCCAGCTGCACCCGCTCGTCTGCACGGCCTTCAACGCCGACTTCGACGGCGACCAGATGGCCGTTCACGTGCCGCTGTCGCTGGAAGCCCAGCTCGAAGCCCGCGTGCTGATGATGTCGACCAACAACATCCTGCATCCGGCCAACGGCGCGCCGATCATCGTTCCCTCGCAGGACATGGTTCTTGGCCTCTATTACCTGTCGATCCTGAACCAGAACGAGCCGGGCGAAGGCATGGCCTTCTCCGATCTCGGCGAACTGCATCACGCCCTCGAAACCAAGGTCGTGACGCTGCACACCAAGATCCGCGGCCGCTTCAAGTCGGTCGACGAGGATGGCAAGCCCTACTCGAAGATCTATGAGACGACGCCTGGCCGTCTGCTCATCGGCGAACTGCTGCCAAAGAACGGCAAGGTGCCCTTCGACATCTGCAACCAGGAAATGACCAAGAAGAACATCTCCAAGATGATCGACACGGTCTACCGCCATTGCGGCCAGAAGGACACGGTCATCTTCTGCGACCGCATCATGCAGCTCGGCTTCTCCCATGCCTGCCGCGCCGGCATTTCGTTCGGCAAGGACGACATGGTCATTCCGGATGCCAAGGCCAAGATCGTTGCCGACACCGAAAGCCTGGTGAAGGAATACGAGCAGCAGTACAATGACGGCCTGATCACCCAGGGCGAAAAGTACAACAAGGTTGTCGACGCCTGGGGCAAGGCCACCGAAAAGGTCGCCGAAGAAATGATGGCCCGCATCAAGGCGGTCGAATTTGATGAGAACACCGGCCGTCAGAAGCCGATGAACTCGATTTACATGATGAGCCATTCCGGCGCCCGCGGTTCTCCGAACCAGATGCGCCAGCTGGGCGGCATGCGCGGCCTGATGGCCAAGCCGTCGGGTGAAATCATCGAGACGCCGATCATCTCGAACTTCAAGGAAGGCCTGACCGTCAACGAGTACTTCAACTCGACGCACGGCGCCCGTAAGGGTCTGGCAGACACTGCCTTGAAGACCGCCAACTCCGGTTACCTGACCCGCCGTCTCGTCGACGTCGCGCAGGATTGCATCGTCACGCACGTTGATTGCGGCACCGAAACCGGCCTCACCATGACCGCCATCGTCGATGCCGGTCAGGTCGTCGCCTCGCTCGGCGCCCGCATCCTCGGCCGCACGGCGCTCGACGATATCGATCATCCGGTCTCGGGTGAGCGCATCGTCGATGCCGGCAAGATGATCCTCGAGCCCGACGTCATCGAGATCGAGAAGGCCGGTATCCAGTCGATCCGCATCCGCTCGGCGTTGACCTGCGAAATCCAGACGGGCGTCTGCTCGGTCTGCTACGGCCGCGACCTTGCCCGTGGTACGCCTGTCAACATGGGCGAAGCCGTCGGCGTCATCGCCGCTCAGTCGATCGGTGAGCCGGGGACCCAGCTCACCATGCGTACCTTCCACCTTGGCGGTACGGCAACCGTGGTCGACCAGTCGTTCCTGGAAGCCTCGTACGAAGGTACGGTGCAGATCAAGAACCGCAACATCCTGCGCAACTCCGATGGCAACCTCGTTGCCATGGGCCGCAACATGACCGTCCAGATCCTGGACGAGCGTGGCGTCGAGCGGTCGTCGCAGCGTGTGGCCTACGGTTCGAAGCTGCATGTCGACGAAGGCGACAAGGTCAAGCGCGGCCAGCGTCTGGCGGAGTGGGATCCTTACACCCGTCCGATGATGACCGAAGTGGCTGGTACCGTTCAGTTCGAAGACCTGGTCGACGGTCTTTCGGTCCTGGAAGCGACCGACGAATCCACCGGCATCACCAAGCGTCAGGTCATCGACTGGCGTTCGACCCCGCGCGGTTCGGACCTCAAGCCGGCGATCGTCATCAAGGATGCCAGCGGCAATGTCGCCAAGCTGTCGCGCGGCGGCGACGCCCGCTTCATGCTCTCGGTCGACGCCATCCTGTCGGTCGAGCCGGGCACCAAGGTCTCCCAGGGTGACGTTCTCGCGCGTTCGCCGCTGGAAAGCGCCAAGACCAAGGACATCACCGGCGGTCTGCCGCGTGTTGCCGAGCTCTTCGAAGCCCGCCGTCCGAAGGACCACGCCATCATCGCAGAGATCGATGGTACGATCCGTCTCGGCCGCGACTACAAGAACAAGCGCCGCGTCATCATCGAGCCGGCGGAAGACGGTGTCGAGCCTGTCGAATACCTGATCCCGAAGGGCAAGCCCTTCCACCTTCAGGAAGGCGACTATATCGAAAAGGGTGACTACATCCTCGACGGTAACCCGGCTCCGCACGACATCCTGGCGATCAAGGGCGTGGAGGCTCTGGCCTCCTACCTCGTCAACGAGATCCAGGAAGTCTACCGCTTGCAGGGCGTTGTCATCAACGACAAGCACATCGAGGTAATCGTCCGTCAGATGCTGCAGAAGGTGGAAATCACCGATGCAGGCGACTCGACCTATATCGTCGGCGACAATGTCGACCGGATCGAGCTCGAAGACGTCAACGATCACCTGATCGAGCAGGGCAAGAAGCCCGCCTACGGCGATCCGGTTCTTCTCGGCATCACCAAGGCGTCGCTGCAGACCCCGTCCTTCATCTCGGCCGCATCCTTCCAGGAAACGACCAAGGTGCTGACGGAAGCTGCGATCGCCGGCAAGACCGACGGCCTGCAGGGTCTGAAGGAAAACGTCATCGTCGGCCGGCTCATCCCGGCCGGCACCGGCGGCACCATGACCCAGATCCGCCGCATCGCCACGTCGCGCGACGAGCTGATCCTCGAAGAGCGCCGCAAGGGCACGGGTGCTGCCGTTGCCACGCCGATGCTGCAGGACATGGCCGAAAAGGCTCCGGCTGCGGAATAATCCGCGGCCCTTGCCCACCACCTGGTGGCACACGAATTGAAAAACCGCCCGGAGCGATCCGGGCGGTTTTTGTTTTTGGTCTGGGTTGATCAGTCTGGGGGAGGGAGGGCCTTTCCTCCGCTTGTGCTGCCACAGCTTATGCTGCCTCTGGCGACCTGCAGCTTTCGCGGCGGCTCCCGTCAGTTGAAGCGGATGATCGCGACCTCGCCATCGACGGCGCCTTGGTAGGCAGAGGCATGCGGCTCTTCGGCGGGCACCTCGGTCAGCATGCCGATCTGGTCGAGATCGGCCTCGATGAAGCCTTCCTCGGCAAGGGCGTTCAAGGCTTCCCGCACGGCGGTGTCGTCGTCAGGCGCCTTCAGCATGATGTGCAGGTCGATGCCGTCGCTGTCGTCGGACTCGTAGCCTTTGCCGATGATGATGAAGATCATCGGGCCGTCGAAATTATTGTCGTTATCAGGTGTCGTAATCATCGCCTGTCCTTCGGCTCTTTGACGATTCGGTCGCTCGAATCCTGCTGTGAGGGCCGCACGCCGCAATTGCTGATTCCTTAACTGCTTTTGCCGCGATGCCCAAGTTTTTATCTTGGTCCAAGGCCGCCATTTCGTCTAGAAGGATGAAATCAGGCCGTTAGGCCCGCAGATCAAGGCGATACGGCGAGTTTATTTCTTAACCGGCCTTGACGAGAGGGGTGGAAACCAGTAGTACCCCGGCCATCAGATCCCATGTGAGGCTTGGCTGTTCGGGGCGACGCGCCCTGAAGTTCACCTCAAACAAGGTTCTAAACGCACGTTGAAGTCATGATGCTGCACGCACGACGCATATTTTATGCGTCCTCTGCTCCTTGTGGTCCATCTGCGGAAGCGGATCGGGCCATATTTTGCGCATTGACGGAAAGCGTGCGTCACTGCCGGAGACGGCGCGAGTTCAAGCCCGCAAGGGTACTGAGATAAAACGTAAGGGATGGTTGAATGCCTACCGTAAACCAGCTGATCCGCAAGCCTCGCCAGGCGAACGTAAAGCGTAACAAGGTTCCCGCACTCCAGGAGAACCCGCAGAAGCGCGGCGTTTGCACGCGCGTCTATACGACGACGCCGAAGAAGCCGAACTCGGCTCTGCGTAAGGTCGCAAAGATCCGCCTGACCAACGGCTTCGAAGTCATTGGTTACATCCCCGGCGAAGGTCACAACCTTCAGGAACACTCTGTCGTCATGATCCGTGGCGGCCGCGTCAAGGACCTTCCGGGTGTCCGTTATCACATCATCCGCGGCGTTCTCGATACCCAGGGTGTCAAGAACCGCAAGCAGCGCCGCTCCAAGTACGGCGCGAAGCGTCCGAAGTAATTCGGTTTTGAATAATTCGGCGCTGCGCGAGGTCCTCCGCGTGATGAAGCGCCTTAACGGTTGAAGAGACGAAAACTATGTCCAGACGTCATAAAGCAGAAAAGCGCGAGATCAATCCGGACCCGAAGTTCGGCGACCTCGTCGTCACCAAGTTCATGAATGCCATCATGCTCGACGGCAAGAAGTCCGTTGCTGAAAACATTGTCTATGGCGCGTTCGACGTCGTCCAGGGCAAGTCCAAGCAGGAGCCGCTCACGGTATTTCATTCTGCGCTCGACAACATTGCTCCGCACGTTGAAGTCCGCTCGCGCCGCGTCGGTGGTGCGACCTATCAGGTGCCGGTCGATGTTCGTCCGGAGCGCCGCCAGGCTCTCGCCATTCGCTGGCTGATCGCTGCTGCCCGCAAGCGCAATGAAACGACTATGGTTGACCGCCTTTCCGGCGAACTGCTCGATGCGTCCAACAATCGCGGCTCCGCCGTCAAGAAGCGCGAAGACACGCACAAGATGGCTGACGCCAACCGTGCATTCTCGCACTATCGCTGGTAATTCCGAACGGTATCGAAAGGCAGTCCACAATGGCTCGCGAATATAAGATCGAAGACTACCGTAATTTCGGTATCATGGCGCATATCGACGCCGGCAAGACCACGACGACCGAGCGTATCCTTTATTACACCGGCAAGTCGCACAAGATCGGCGAAGTCCACGACGGCGCAGCCACCATGGACTGGATGGAGCAGGAGCAGGAGCGTGGCATCACGATCACCTCCGCTGCCACCACGACCTTCTGGAAGGGCCGTGACGGCAAGACGCGCCGCTTCAACATCATCGACACCCCCGGCCACGTCGACTTCACCATCGAAGTCGAGCGTTCGCTGCGCGTTCTCGACGGCGCCATCGCGCTGCTCGACGCCAATGCCGGCGTCGAGCCGCAGACGGAAACCGTCTGGCGCCAGGCCGAGAAGTACAATGTCCCGCGGATGATCTTCTGCAACAAGATGGACAAGACCGGCGCCGACTTCTACCGCTCGGTCGAGATGATCAAGACCCGTCTCGGCGCAACGGCTGTCGTGATGCAGCTGCCGATCGGTGCCGAAACCGAATTCAAGGGCGTCATCGACCTGATCGAGATGAACGCTCTCATCTGGCGCGACGAGTCGCTCGGCGCCCAGTGGGATGTCGTCGAGATCCCCGAGGACATGAAGGCCAAGGCTGAAGAATATCGCGAAAAGCTGATCGAGACGGTCGTCGACATCGACGAGGCCGCGATGGAAGCCTATCTCGAAGGCATTCTGCCCGACAACGATCAGATCCGTGCGCTCGTTCGCCGCGGCACGATCGACGTCAAGTTCCACCCGATGTTCTGCGGCACCGCCTTCAAGAACAAGGGCGTGCAGCCGCTGCTCGACGCCGTCGTCGACTACCTGCCGTCGCCGATGGATATCCCGGCGATCAAGGGCATCGACTTCAAGACGGAAGCCGAAATCGAGCGTCATGCCGATGACAGCGAGCCGCTTTCCATGCTCGCCTTCAAGATCATGAACGACCCCTTCGTCGGTTCGCTGACCTTTGCCCGCATCTATTCCGGCAAGCTCGAAAAGGGCGCATCGGTCATGAACACGGTCAAGGACAAGCGCGAGCGCGTCGGCCGCATGCTGCAGATGCACTCCAACTCGCGTGAAGACATCGAAGAAGCCTTCGCAGGCGACATCGTCGCTCTCGCCGGCCTCAAAGAAACCACGACGGGCGATACGCTTTGCGATCCGCTGAAGCCGGTTATCCTCGAGCGCATGGAATTCCCCGAGCCGGTCATCCAGATCGCCATCGAGCCGAAGACCAAGGGCGACCAGGAAAAGATGGGCCTCGCGCTCAACCGCCTGGCTGCTGAAGATCCGTCCTTCCGCGTCAAGACCGACCAGGAATCCGGCCAGACCATCATCGCCGGCATGGGCGAACTGCATCTCGACATCATCGTCGACCGCATGCGTCGCGAATTCAAGGTTGAAGCAACCGTCGGCGCGCCGCAGGTTGCCTACCGCGAAACCATCACGCGCCAGCACGAAGAAGACTACACGCACAAGAAGCAGTCCGGTGGTACCGGCCAGTTCGCGCGCGTCAAGATCGTCTTCGAACCGAACCCGGAAGGCGATGACTTCAAGTTCGAATCGAAGATCGTCGGTGGTTCCGTTCCGAAGGAATACATCCCCGGCGTTCAGAAGGGCATCGAAAGCGTTCTGTCTTCGGGTCCGCTCGCTGGCTTCCCGATGCTCGGCGTCAAGGCGACCCTCATCGACGGCGCCTTCCACGACGTCGACTCCTCGGTTCTCGCCTTCGAAATCGCATCGCGTGCCTGCTTCCGTGAAGCGGCCAAGAAGGCCGGCGCGCAGCTGCTCGAGCCGATGATGAAGGTCGAAGTCGTTACCCCGGAAGATTATGTCGGCGACGTCATCGGCGACCTGAACTCCCGTCGCGGTCAGATCCAGGGCCAGGAAAGCCGTGGTATCGCCGTCGTCATCAACGCGAACGTCCCGCTCGCGAACATGTTCAAGTACGTCGACAACCTGCGCTCCATGTCTCAGGGCCGCGCCCAGTACACGATGACCTTCGATCACTATTCGCCGGTCCCGTCGAACGTCGCAACAGAAATCCAGGCAAAGTATTCCGGTCAGAAGTGACCGGAATACCAATTGACCGATAACAAGAATTAGATCCCCTCGGGGACTAGCAAAACGGAGAGCCGAAAATGGCAAAGAGTAAGTTTGAGCGCAACAAGCCGCACGTCAACATCGGCACGATCGGCCACGTTGACCACGGCAAGACGTCTCTGACGGCAGCGATCACGAAGTACTTCGGTGAGTTCAAGGCGTACGACCAGATCGACGCTGCTCCGGAAGAAAAGGCCCGTGGCATCACCATTTCGACGGCGCACGTCGAATATGAGACGCCGGCCCGCCACTACGCGCACGTCGACTGCCCCGGCCACGCCGACTACGTCAAGAACATGATCACCGGTGCTGCCCAGATGGACGGCGCGATCCTGGTGTGCTCGGCCGCTGACGGCCCGATGCCGCAGACGCGCGAACACATTCTGCTGGCCCGCCAGGTCGGCGTTCCGGCGATCGTGGTGTTCCTGAACAAGGTCGACCAGGTTGACGACGCCGAGCTTCTCGAACTGGTCGAGCTCGAAGTTCGCGAACTGCTGTCGTCCTACGACTTCCCGGGCGACGATATCCCGGTCGTCAAGGGTTCGGCGCTGGCCGCTCTCGAAGATAGCGACAAGAAGATCGGCGAAGACGCGATCCGCGAGCTGATGGCTGCGGTCGACTCTTACATCCCGACGCCTGAGCGTCCGATCGACCAGCCGTTCCTGATGCCGATCGAAGACGTGTTCTCGATCTCGGGCCGCGGCACGGTCGTGACCGGCCGCGTCGAGCGTGGCATCGTCAAGGTTGGCGAAGAAGTCGAGATCGTCGGCATCCGCGCAACCTCGAAGACGACGGTGACCGGCGTTGAAATGTTCCGCAAGCTGCTCGATCAGGGCCAGGCCGGCGACAACATCGGCGCACTGGTTCGCGGTGTGAACCGTGACGGCGTCGAGCGTGGCCAGATCCTGTGCAAGCCGGGCTCTGTCAAGCCGCACAAGAAGTTCATGGCGGAAGCCTACATCCTGACGAAGGAAGAGGGTGGCCGTCATACGCCGTTCTTCACCAACTACCGTCCGCAGTTCTACTTCCGCACGACGGATGTGACCGGCATCGTGACGCTGCCTGAGGGCACGGAAATGGTTATGCCGGGCGACAACGTCACGGTTGCCGTCGAGCTGATCGTTCCGATCGCGATGGAAGAAAAGCTGCGCTTCGCGATCCGCGAAGGCGGCCGCACCGTCGGCGCCGGTATCGTCGCTTCGATCGTCGAGTAATTAGCGGCTGGGCCACCAGGCCCAAGGAAAGGATAGGGACGCCGATCTCGGTGTCCCTCTCGATCTTTGAAACCGGTGGCCCGCTAACGTAACTGAAGGTAAGTCGTGTCCCTGAATGGTGACACGCGGATAACAGACACAAGGATAAAGTCGAATGAACGGCCAGAATATCCGCATCCGCCTGAAGGCGTTCGATCACCGGATTCTCGATGCCTCCACGCGCGAGATCGTATCGACGGCTAAGCGCACCGGTGCAAGCGTCCGGGGCCCCGTTCCGCTTCCGACCCGCATCGAGAAGTTTACGGTCAACCGGTCCCCGCACATCGACAAGAAGAGCCGTGAACAGTTCGAGATGCGCACGCATAAGCGCCTTCTCGATATCGTTGACCCGACCCCGCAGACGGTAGACGCGCTGATGAAGCTCGATCTCGCCGCCGGTGTCGATGTTGAGATCAAGCTCTGAGACTTCGGGTCTTCGGGCTGAGTGAGAAGGATTGAACCGATGCGTTCAGGTGTGATTGCACAGAAGGTGGGAATGACCCGCGTCTATAACGACGCCGGTGAGCATGTCCCGGTAACGGTACTGCGTATGGACGGCTGCCAGGTCGTCGCCACGCGCACTGTCGAAAAGAATGGCTATACCGCAGTTCAGCTCGGTGCCGGCCAGGCGAAGGTGAAGAACACGTCGAAGGCGATGCGCGGCAACTTTGCCGTTGCCAACGTCGAGCCGAAGGCCAAGGTTGCTGAATTCCGCGTGTCGGAAGACCAGCTGCTGGAGATCGGCACGGAGATCAAGGCAGGTCACTTCGCAGCCGGTCAGCTCGTCGACGTGACGGGCACGACGATCGGTAAGGGTTTTGCCGGCGCCATGAAGCGTCACGGTTTCGGCGGTCTTCGCGCCACGCACGGTGTGTCGGTGTCGCACCGTTCGCACGGTTCGACCGGCTCGCGCCAGGACCCGGGCAAGGTTTTCAAGAACAAGAAGATGGCTGGTCACATGGGCCAGACGCGCGTCACGACGCAGAACCTTGAAGTGGTTTCGACCGACGAAGATCGTGGTCTGATCCTGATCAAGGGTGCTGTTCCCGGTTCCAAGGGTGCCTGGATCATCGTGCGCGACGCCGTCAAGTCGGCCGCGAAGTAAGGGAGCCAGATCAATGGAATTCAACGTCAAGACCCTCGAGGGAAAAGACGCCGGGAAGGTTTCCCTTTCGGACGCGATTTTCGGCCTCGAGCCCCGCGAAGACATTCTCGCCCGCGTCATCCGCTGGCAGCTTGCCAAGAAGCAGCAGGGCACCCACAAGGCAAAGGGCCGCGCTGAAGTTTCGCGCACCGGCGCCAAGATGTACAAGCAGAAGGGTACGGGCCGCGCCCGCCACCATTCGGCTCGCGCTCCGCAGTTCCGCGGCGGCGGCAAGGCCCACGGCCCGGTCGTCCGCAGCCACGAGCATGACCTTCCGAAGAAGGTTCGGGCGCTCGGCCTGCGTCACGCTCTTTCGGCCAAGATCAAGGCCGATGACGTCATCGTCATCGACAACCTGGTTGCTGCCGAAGCCAAGACCAAGGCTCTCGCGTCCGTATTCGAGACGCTCGGCCTGACCAACGCCCTTTTCATCGGTGGCGCAGAACTTGACGGCAACTTCAAGCTTGCAGCTCAGAACATCCCGAACATCGATGTTCTGCCGATCCAGGGCATCAACGTTTATGACATCGTGCGCCGCGGCAAGCTCGTGCTTTCCAAGGCTGCGGTTGAAGCGCTAGAGGAGCGATTCAAGTGACCGATCTTCGCCACTACGATGTGATCGTCTCTCCGGCGATCACCGAAAAGTCCACGCTGGTATCCGAAAACAACCAGGTTGTTTTCAATGTCGCCAAGCAGGCGACGAAGCCGGAAATCAAGGCTGCTGTCGAGGCGCTGTTCGGCGTCAAGGTTACGGCCGTCAACACTCTGCTGCGCAAGGGCAAGACCAAGCGGTTCCGCGGTTTCGTCGGCAAGCAGAAGGACGTGAAGAAGGCTGTTGTGACCCTGGCTGAAGGCCAGACGATCGACGTCTCCACCGGTCTCTGAGGTATAAGAAAATGGCATTGAAAACATTCAATCCGATCACCCCGAGCCAGCGCCAGCTGGTCATCGTCGACCGTTCGGCCCTCTACAAGGGCAAGCCGGTTAAGGCGCTGACGGAAGGCCTGACCAAGAGCGGCGGTCGTAACAACCTCGGTCGCATCACCGCCCGCTTCATCGGCGGCGGTCACAAGCGTACCTATCGCCTGATCGACTTCAAGCGTCGCAAGTTCGACGTCGAAGGCACGGTCGAGCGTATCGAATACGACCCGAACCGCACGGCGTTCATCGCGCTGGTGAACTATGCTGACGGCGAGAAGGCTTATATCCTCGCTCCTCAGCGTCTCGCTGCCGGTGACAAGGTCATCGCTTCGGAGAAGGCTGTCGACGTCAAGCCCGGCAACACCATGCCGCTGCAGTTCATCCCGGTCGGCTCCATCATCCACAACGTGGAAATGAAGCCGGGCAAGGGCGGTCAGATCGCTCGCTCCGCCGGTGGCTACGCGCAGCTCGTCGGCCGCGACCAGGGCATGGCGATCCTTCGCCTGAACTCCGGTGAACAGCGTCTCGTGCATGGCTCCTGCCTTGCTTCGATCGGCGCCGTCTCCAACCCTGACCACGCCAACATCAACGACGGCAAGGCCGGTCGTACCGTTTGGCGCGGCAAGCGTCCGCACAACCGCGGTGTCGTCATGAACCCGGTCGACCATCCGCACGGCGGTGGTGAAGGCCGGACCTCCGGTGGTCGCCATCCGGTGACACCGTGGGGCAAGCCGACCAAGGGCAAGCGCACCCGGTCGAACAAGTCGACCGACAAGATGATCATGCGCTCGCGTCATCAGCGTAAGAAGTAAGAGAGGAAGTCTCCAATGGCTCGTTCAGTATGGAAAGGTCCGTTCGTTGACGGCTATCTTCTCAAGAAGGCTGAGAAGGTTCGTGAAGGCGGACGCGCAGAAGTAATCAAGATCTGGAGCCGTCGCTCCACGATCCTGCCGCAGTTCGTCGGTCTCACCTTCGGCGTCTACAACGGCAGCAAGCATATCCCGGTCAGCGTCAATGAAGACATGGTCGGCCACAAGTTCGGTGAATTCTCTCCGACCCGCACCTATTACGGTCACGGCGCGGACAAGAAGGCGAAGAGGAAGTAACGATGGGCAAGGCAAAAACAGAACGCCGGCTCAAGGACAACGAAGCGCAGGCAGTCGCCCGCACGCTCCGCGTCAGCCCCCAGAAGCTCAACCTGGTTGCTGCGGCCATCCGCGGCAAGAAGGTCGAGCGCGCACTCGCTGAGCTGGAGTTCTCCCGCAAGCGTATCGCAGGCGCCGTTAAGAAGACGCTCGAATCTGCGATCGCCAACGCCGAGAACAATCACGATCTCGACGTCGACGCACTCGTCGTCGCCGAGGCCTATGTCGGCAAGTCGATCGTCATGAAGCGTTTCCACGCTCGTGGCCGCGGTCGCGCGTCGCGCATCGAAAAGCCTTTCGCGCACCTGACGATCGTCGTTCGTGAAGTGCAGGCAGTAGAGGAGGCCGCATAATGGGTCAGAAAATCAATCCAATCGGTTTCCGTCTTGGCATCAACCGTACCTGGGATAGCCGCTGGTTTGCGGACAATGCCGAGTACGGCCAGCTGCTGCACGAAGACCTGAAGATGCGTAAGTTCGTCATGAGCGAACTGAAGCAGGCCGGGATCTCCAAGGTGGTCATCGAGCGTCCGCACAAGAAGTGCCGCGTCACGATCCACTCGGCACGTCCGGGCCTGATCATCGGCCGCAAGGGCGCCGACATCGACAAGCTCCGCAAGAAGCTGTCGGATATGACCAACTCGGAAACGCACCTCAACATCGTCGAAGTGCGCAAGCCCGAAGTCGATGCGACGCTGGTCGCTCAGTCGATCGCCCAGCAGCTCGAGCGCCGTGTGGCTTTCCGTCGCGCCATGAAGCGCGCCGTTCAATCCGCAATGCGTCTTGGCGCCGAAGGCATCAAGATCACCTGCGCCGGCCGTCTCGGCGGTGCTGAAATCGCCCGTACGGAATGGTACCGCGAAGGCCGTGTGCCGCTGCACACGCTACGCGCCGACATCGACTACGGCACGGCTGAAGCAGAAACCGCGTTCGGCATCTGCGGCATCAAGGTCTGGATCTTCAAGGGCGAAATCCTTGAGCATGATCCGATGGCTTCCGAGCGCCGTGCGATGGAAGGTGACGCCCAGGGTCCGGCAAGCCGTGATCGTGACCGCGACAGAGACCGTCGCCGCGACAACGCTTGATAGCGCGCGTGGCAGAGAAGTTCGGAGAATAAGAAAATGTTGCAGCCAAAGCGTACCAAGTACCGCAAGCAGTTCAAGGGCCGCATCAAGGGCGTCGCCAAGGGCGGTTCTGACCTGGCATTCGGCGAATTCGGCCTGAAGGCACAGGAACCCAACCGCGTCAATGCGCGCGAGATCGAAGCGGCCCGCCGCGCGATCACGCGTTATATGAAGCGCGCCGGCCGTGTATGGATCCGCGTGTTCCCGGACGTTCCGGTAACCGCAAAGCCGACCGAAGTCCGCATGGGTAAGGGTAAGGGCTCCGTTGAATACTGGGCATGCAAGGTCAAGCCCGGCCGTATGATGTTCGAGATCGACGGTGTCAGCGAAGAAATCGCCCGTGAGGCGCTTCGTCTCGGCTCTGCCAAGCTCTCGGTCAAGACGCGCTTCGTTCAGCGCATTGCAGAGTAAGGGATTGAGCTCATGAAAGCCTCAGATGTTCGCGGGTTCACCGCCGACCAACTCAAGGACGAGCTTGCCAAGCTGAAGAAGGAGCAGTTCAACCTGCGCTTCCAGAAGGCGACCGGCCAGCTCGAAAAGTCCTCGCGCATCAACGAAGTCCGCAAGGACATCGCCCGCGTGAAAACCATTGCCCGCCAGAAGGCGGCAGAAGTTAAGGCCTAAAGGAAGAAAAATATGCCGAAGCGCATCCTGCAGGGCGTCGTCGTTGGCGACAAGAACGAGAAGACGGTAGTGGTTCGCGTCGAGCGTCGTTTCGCTCACCCGCTACTCCAGAAGACCGTTCGTCGTTCCAAGAAGTACAAGGCCCACGACGAGAACAACCAGTACAAGATTGGCGATACCGTATCCATCGAGGAATGCGCGCCGATCTCCAAGGACAAGCGCTGGACGGTAATTTCCGCCCAGGGTCAGTAAACAGAATTTCGTGCGAGGCCTTGCGTCTCGCCGAAATATCTGTATGAAGCAGCGTCAGAACGCTCGAATGCCGGGCGTTCTTTTGCTTTGAGCGCACGGAAGGTCCTTCGGGAAACCACCCTGGCACGATCGATCCCGCGCTATTCAGCTATTGCCGCGTCTGTGCTGCCGTTACGGCAGTTCGGCCGGCGAAATTTTCATAAGCCGGAGTAGGGGGCTAGCCCAACCATTCCGGTAAACCAAGAAGGCGACCTGATATGATTCAGATGCAAACAAACCTCGACGTCGCGGATAATTCCGGCGCACGTCGTGTCATGTGCATCAAGGTGCTGGGCGGCTCGAAGCGCAAGTATGCCTCGATCGGCGACGTCATCGTCGTTTCGATCAAGGAAGCGATCCCGCGCGGCCGTGTGAAGAAGGGTGACGTGATGAAGGCGGTTGTCGTTCGCACCGCCAAGGACATCCGTCGTCCGGATGGCTCTGTCATCCGCTTCGACACCAACGCAGCAGTCCTCATCGACAACAAGAAAGAGCCGATCGGCACCCGTATCTTCGGACCGGTTCCGCGCGAACTTCGCGCCAAGAACCACATGAAGATCATCTCGCTGGCTCCCGAAGTACTGTAAGGAGCGGAAGCGATGCAGAAGATTCGTAAGGGCGACAAGGTCGTCATGCTCGCTGGCAAGGACAAGGGCCGTACCGGCGAAGTTGTCCAGGTCATGCCGAAGGAAGATCGTGCCGTTGTTCGTGGCGTCAACGTCGTCAAGCGCCACCAGCGCCAGACGCAGACCCAGGAAGCCGGCATCATCAACAAGGAAGCCCCGGTTCACCTCTCCAACGTTGCAATCATCGACAAGGACGGCAAGCCGACCCGCGTCGGTTTCAAGGTTGTTGACGGCAAGAAGGTCCGTGTGGCCAAGCGTTCTGGAGAAGTGATCGATGGCTGAGGCAAAATACGAGCCGCGGCTCAAGAAGGAATATGTCGAGCGCATCCGCAAGGCGATGCAGGAGCAGTTCTCCTACGCCAACGAGATGATGATCCCGAAGCTCGACAAGATCGTGATCAACATGGGTGTCGGCGAAGCGACCGCTGACTCGAAGAAGCCGACGGTAGCTGCCGCCGACCTCGCAGCGATCGCCGGCCAGAAGCCGGTCATCACCCGCGCACGCAACTCCATCGCAGGCTTCAAGGTCCGCGAACAGATGCCGATCGGCGCGAAGGTCACCCTGCGCGGCGCCCGCATGTACGAGTTCCTGGATCGCCTGGTCAACATCGCGCTCCCGCGCGTTCGCGACTTTCGCGGCCTGAACCCGAAAAGCTTTGACGGCCGTGGCAACTTCGCCATGGGCATCAAGGAGCACATTGTGTTCCCTGAGATCAACTACGACAAGGTTGATCAGATGTGGGGCATGGACATCATCGTTTGCACGACGGCGACGACCGACGACGAAGCACGGGCTCTTCTGAAAGAGTTCAGCTTCCCGTTCCGTCAATAACCGTAACGACGAGCGTAGAAAAGGAACCTGACATGGCGAAGACAAGCGCAGTTGAAAAGAACAAGCGCCGCCGTACTACGGTCGCCAACCAGGCCGCTAAGCGGGCTGCGTTGAAGGCGATCATCATGAACCAGGCTCTTCCGATCGAAGAGCGGTTCAAGGCCTCGATCAAGCTGGCATCCCTGCCGCGTGATGGATCGAAGACCCGTATTCGCAACCGTTGCGAAGTTTCGGGGCGTCCGCGCGCATATTACCGCAAACTGCGCATGTCGCGTATTGCGCTGCGTGAACTGGGCAATCTCGGCAAGGTGCCGGGCATCGTCAAGTCGAGCTGGTAAGGAGCAGGTTACATGACAATGACTGATCCGTTGGGCGATATGCTCACCCGTATCCGTAACGGCGCTTCCCGCCGCAAGTCGTCGGTCTCGACGCCTGCGTCCAAGCTCCGTGCACGTGTTCTCGATGTCCTGCAGTCCGAAGGCTACATCCGTGGCTATTCCGTTGTCGATTTCGGCAATGGCAAGTCGGAACTCAGCATCGAGCTGAAATATTATGAAGGCGCATCGGTGATCCGTGAGATCGGCCGCGTGTCCAAGCCGGGCCGCCGGGTTTATGTCTCGGTCAAGTCCATTCCGCAGGTCGCGAACGGCCTCGGCATCACCATCCTTTCGACTCCGAAGGGCGTGATGGCCGATCACCAGGCTCGCGAACAGAACGTTGGCGGCGAGGTTCTTTGCTCGGTCTTCTAAGATCGGGCAGAGATCTCCATAGCGAACAGACAGGATTGAAACATGTCTCGTATCGGTAAAAAGCCCGTTCAGGTGCCTGCTGGGATCACGGCTACGGTCGATGGCCAGAAGGTCACTGCAAAGGGCCCGAAGGGCGAACTGTTTTTCGTTGCTAACGACGAAATCAGCCTCAAGCTCGAAAACAACGCGGTCGTCGTGACGCCCGTGAATCAGACCAAGGATGCACGTTCGAAGTGGGGCATGTCCCGCACGATGATCGAAGGCATCTTCAAGGGCGTCAAGGACGGCTTCGAGCGCAAGCTCGAAATCAACGGCGTCGGCTACCGCGCCTCCCTGCAGGGCAAGAACCTGCAGCTGGCCCTCGGCTTCAGCCACGACGTGATCTATGAGCCGCCGGTCGGCATCACGATCGCCGTTCCGAAGCCGACTGAAATTGTTGTCTCCGGCATCAATAAGCAGCAGGTCGGTCAGGTCGCCGCCGAAATCCGCGAATATCGCGGTCCTGAGCCTTACAAGGGCAAGGGCGTCAAGTACGCTGACGAGCGGATCGTCCGCAAAGAAGGCAAGAAGAAGTAAGGATCACGCGAAATGGCTAGCAGGAAAGAAGCACTTGCACGTCGTGCCAACCGCGTGCGCCGTCATCTCAAGTCGGTGGCCAACGGCCGTCCGCGCCTGTCGGTTCATCGCTCCTCGAAGAACATCTACGCTCAGGTTATCGACGATGTCGCCGGCAAGACGCTTGCCGCTGCATCGACCCTCGATAAGGATCTGCGCGGTTCTCTGAAGACCGGTGCTGACACCGCAGCAGCTGCCCTCGTCGGCAAGCTCGTTGCAGAGCGCGCTTCGAAGGCTGGCGTCACCGAGGTCGTATTCGACCGTGGCGCCTTCATCTATCACGGCCGCATCAAGGCTCTTGCCGATGCAGCCCGCGAAGGCGGTCTCACCTTCTGATCAATTTCCGGCCGGACGCTTTTGGCGCCGGCCGGATTTTCGCCGGACCGCAGGCACTCTCCGAAAGGGGAGGCTGACGCGGTCCACATGTATTTGCCGATTGCACCCGGAAAAGAAAAAGGAAGAGGACAATGGCACAGGAAAGAAGGCCGCAGCGGGAAGACCGCCAGAGCCGTGAAGAGCGCGATAGCGAATTCGTCGACAAGTTGGTCGCGATCAACCGCGTCGCCAAGGTCGTCAAGGGCGGCCGTCGTTTCGGTTTCGCAGCACTCGTCGTCGTCGGCGACCAGAAGGGCCGCGTCGGCTTCGGCCATGGCAAGGCACGCGAAGTGCCGGAAGCCATCCGCAAGGCAACCGAAGCCGCCAAGCGCGAGCTGATCTTCGTACCGCTGCGTGACGGCCGTACGCTGCATCACGACGTTCATGGCCGCCACGGCGCCGGCAAGGTTCTGCTGCGCTCGGCCAAGGTCGGTACCGGCATCATCGCCGGCGGTCCGATGCGCGCCGTATTCGAAACGCTCGGCATGCACGACGTCGTCGCCAAGTCGACTGGTTCGTCGAACCCCTACAACATGGTTCGCGCCACCTTCGACGCTCTGAAGCACCAGGTTCACCCGAAGGACATCGCAGCTCAGCGCGGCATCAAGTATGCAACGCTGCAGGCTCGTCGTAGCGCCTCCGGCAACGCCTCTGAAGAATAAGAGGAGTTTGACAGATGGCCAAGGCTACCAAGAAGGCTGAAGCGAAGACTGTCACGATCGAACAGATCGGCAGCCCGATTCGCCGTCCGGATGTTCAGCAGCGCACGCTGATCGGTCTCGGACTGAACAAGATGCACCGTCGCCGCACGCTGGAGGATACTCCTTCGGTTCGCGGCATGATCCGTGCTGTCCAGCATCTCGTTCGCGTCGTCGACGAGAAGTGAGACGGAGGAAACGCTCATGAAACTCAATGAAATTAAAGACAACGAAGGCTCGACCCACAGCCGCAAGCGCCTCGGCCGCGGTATCGGCTCGGGTTCCGGCAAGACCGCTGGCCGCGGTGTGAAGGGTCAGAAGTCCCGTTCGGGCGTCGCCATCAACGGCTTCGAAGGCGGCCAGATGCCGATCTATCGTCGCCTGCCGAAGCGCGGCTTCAACAACATTTTCGCTTCCGATTTTGTTGTTGTGTCGCTCGCTCGCATCCAGACGGCGATCGACGCCGGCAAGCTCGATGCCAAGGCGACCGTTGACGCAGCTGCCCTCAAGGCTGCCGGCGTCATCCGCCGCACCAAGGACGGCGTTCGCGTTCTCGCCGACGGCGAGCTGAAGGCCAAGATCACCATCGTCGTTGCAGGCGCCTCCAAGCCTGCCGTCGAGAAGATCGAAAAGGCCGGCGGTACCGTGACGCTGCTTTCGGCTCCGGCTGCAGCCGAATAATAATCTGATGATATGTCGCCCGGGGTGCTTCACACCGGGCGATTTTGCTCCCATATGTGGGCCTCACAAAATGTTGGCTGGCGCGCCCGCGTCATGCCGGTAAGACTAAAACAAGGGTGAGGCATGGGGTTGCGCTGCAATCCGTACTGAACCCGGTTTTGAATAATTTTCATACTGATTCCGGGCCGGCCTATCCCCAGAGACGCCGGAATTGGTAGCGCGGAGAAACGCATGGCTTCTGCAGCGGAACAATTGGCATCCAACCTCAATTTTTCGACCTTTGCCAAAGCCGAGGATTTGAAGAAGCGCCTGTGGTTCACACTGGCAGCTCTCCTCGTTTACAGGCTCGGCACCCATATTCCGCTTCCGGGCCTCAATCCCGAAGCCTATGCCCAGGCTTTCCGCGGCCAGTCAGGCGGCATTCTCGGCCTTTTCAATATGTTTTCGGGCGGCGCCGTGCAGCGCATGGCGATCTTCGCGCTCGGCATCATGCCCTATATCTCGGCTTCGATCATCGTGCAGCTCATGACGTCGGTCGTGCCGGCGCTCGAAAACCTCAAGAAAGAGGGCGAGCAGGGCCGCAAGATCATCAACCAGTATACCCGCTACGGCACGGTCATCCTCGGTGCGCTGCAGGCCTACGGCATTGCTGCCGGGCTTGAGAGCGGCCAGGGACTCGTCGTCGAGCCGGGCTGGTTCTTCCGTGTTTCCACCGTTCTGACGCTGCTCGGCGGCACGATGTTCCTGATGTGGCTCGGCGAGCAGATCACCTCGCGCGGCATCGGCAACGGCATCTCGCTGATCATCTTCGCCGGCATCGCCGCCGGTCTTCCCACCGCTCTTGCGGGCACGCTCGAACTCGGCCGCACCGGCGCGCTGTCGACCCCGCTCATCCTGCTGGTCATCCTTGTCGCGATCATCGTCATCGCCGTCATCGTCTTCGTCGAGCGTGCGCAGCGCCGGCTGTTGATCCAGTATCCGAAGCGCCAGGTCGGCAACCGGATGTTCCAGGGCGATACCTCGCACCTGCCGCTGAAGCTCAACACTTCGGGCGTCATTCCGGCGATCTTCGCCTCGTCGCTGCTGCTGCTGCCGGCAACCGTCGCAGGCTTTGCCAGCACCACGGCAATGCCTTCCTGGGCAACGTCGATCGTCGCGGCCCTCGGCCACGGCCAGCCGCTCTATATGGTGCTCTATGCGGCGCTGATAGCCTTCTTCGCCTTCTTCTACACGGCCATCGTCTTCAACCCGAAGGACACGGCCGACAATCTGAAGAAGCATGGCGGTTTCATTCCGGGCATCCGCCCGGGCGAGCGCACCGCCGAATATATCGACTACGTGCTGACCCGAATCACGGTGATCGGCGCAATCTATCTCGTCTTCGTCTGCATTCTCCCGGAGATCTTGGTGTCGCAAACCGGCATTCCATTATCCCTTGGTGGGACTTCGCTTTTGATCGTGGTTAGCGTAACTCTTGATACGGTTGCACAGATCCAGGGTCACCTGATCGCGCAGCAATACGAAGGCCTGATCAAGAAATCGAAGTTGCGTGGAGGAAAGAGGGGGCGATGAGACTTATCCTTTTAGGGCCGCCGGGCGCGGGTAAGGGAACCCAGGCCCAGCGGATCGTGGAAAAGCACGGCATTCCGCAGCTTTCCACGGGGGACATGCTGCGCGCAGCGGTCAATGCGGGCACGGATGTCGGCAAGCGCGCCAAGGCGGTGATGGATGCCGGCAAACTCGTCTCGGACGAGATCGTCATCGCCATCGTCTCCGAGCGAATCGATCAGCCCGATTGCGCCAACGGTTTCATTCTCGACGGCTTCCCGAGGACGCTCGTCCAGGCCGATGCCACCGAAGCGATGCTGAGGGCAAAGGGTCTCGGCCTTTCCGTCGTCATCGAATTCCGTGTCGACGACGACGAGCTGGTTCGCCGTGTCGCCGGTCGCTATTCCTGCGCACAGTGCGGCAGCGTCTATCACGATACCGATAAGGTTCCGGCTGCCGAAGGCGTGTGCGACAAGTGCGGTTCCACGCACTTCAAGCGCCGTCCTGACGACAATCCGGAGACCATGACGGCTCGGCTGCAGGTCTACTACAAGGAAACCTCGCCGCTGATTGGCTACTACCATGCCAAGGGGAAACTCAAGTCCGTGGACGGCATGGCGGAGATTGATCAGGTGACGTCAGAGGTCGAAAGCATTCTTTCCAAGCTTTAAGGCTTTGAAAATAAACTTGGCGGAACGGTTGCTTTTCAGCAGTGATTCCGCTAAACACCGCGCCAACTCGCGACATTCCATGCGATCGGCGCGGATTTCCCAGGGAAGTCCGGGTGCGGTCGTTTTGACATGTTACGGACGTAAATCTGAACGAGCGGTTCCAAAGACCGCATAACGAAGCCCACTTGCCGGATGGCAACTGGAATGCAAGGAGAATAGGCGTGGCACGTATCGCTGGCGTCAACATCCCGACTGCAAAGCGCGTTGTTATCGCGCTGACCTACATTCACGGGATCGGTCCGAAATTCGCACAGGAAATCGTCGAGAAGGTCGGTATCCCGGCTGAACGTCGTGTGCATCAGCTGACGGACGCCGAAGTCCTTCAGATCCGCGAAGCCATCGACCGCGACTATCAGGTCGAAGGCGATCTTCGTCGCGATACCGCGATGAACATCAAGCGCCTGATGGATCTCGGCTGCTACCGCGGCCTGCGTCATCGCCGCGGCCTTCCGGTCCGTGGTCAGCGCACGCATACCAATGCCCGCACCCGCAAGGGCCCGGCAAAGGCAATTGCTGGTAAGAAGAAGTAATTTCCGGGAAACCGGGGTGGGGAGGCTGGCGGTCTGCGCCGGCCTCTTTTGAGTTTGGAGCGGGACCATATAGGCGCCGTTCCGGTGTAGCCGCTGGCATTACGGCGGTGAAGAGATCAACGAAAGGAATACCATGGCTAAGGAAGCCGTCCGCGTTCGCCGTCGTGAGCGCAAGAACATCTCGTCGGGTGTCGCTCACGTCAACTCGACCTTCAACAACACGATGATCACCATCACCGATGCCCAGGGCAACGCGATCGCTTGGTCGTCGGCTGGCGCCAAGGGCTTCAAGGGCTCGCGCAAGTCGACCCCGTTCGCTGCCCAGATCGCTGCCGAAGACTGCGCCAAGAAGGCTCAGGAGCACGGTATGAAGTCGCTTGAAGTCGAAGTCTGCGGTCCGGGTTCGGGTCGTGAATCGGCTCTGCGCGCGCTCCAGGCTGCAGGTTTCATGATCACGTCCATCCGCGACGTGACCCCGATCCCGCACAATGGCTGCCGTCCGCGCAAGAAGCGCCGCGTCTGATCATCGCTCTCGTCACTGGTGAGCGCCTTGGCGCTCCCGGTGGTTTTCAAGCTCGGTTGCCACGATTGGATGGTGGCAACGAACGGAAGGCAAACTCATGATTCAGAAGAACTGGCAGGAACTGATCAAGCCGAACAAGGTGGAGTTCTCCTCGAGCTCGCGCACCAGGGCGACGCTTGTTGCCGAACCGCTGGAGCGCGGCTTCGGTCTCACCCTCGGCAATGCGCTTCGCCGCGTTCTGCTCTCCTCGCTGCGCGGCGCTGCCGTCACGGCGGTGCAGATCGATGGCGTGCTGCATGAATTCTCGTCGATTCCGGGCGTCCGCGAAGACGTGACGGACATCGTGCTCAACATCAAGGAAATCGCCATCAAGATGGATGGCGACGACGCAAAGCGCATGGTCGTGCGCAAGCAGGGCCCGGGCGTTGTCACGGCTGGCGACATCCAGACGGTTGGCGATATCGAAATCCTCAATCCCGAGCATGTCATCTGCACGCTCGACGAGGGCGCCGAGATTCGCATGGAGTTCACCGTCAACAACGGCAAGGGCTACGTTCCGGCTGAGCGCAATCGCGCGGAAGATGCGCCGATCGGTCTCATCCCGGTCGACAGCCTCTATTCGCCGGTCAAGAAGGTGTCCTACAAGGTAGAAAATACCCGCGAAGGACAGGTTCTCGATTACGACAAGCTGAACATGACCATCGAAACCGATGGCTCGATCACCGGTGAAGACGCCGTCGCATTTGCGGCGCGCATCCTCCAGGATCAGCTTGGCGTCTTCGTCAACTTCGACGAGCCGCAGAAGGAAACCGAAGAGGAAGCAGTCACCGAACTCGCTTTCAACCCGGCTCTCCTCAAGAAGGTGGACGAACTCGAACTGTCGGTCCGTTCGGCAAACTGCCTGAAGAACGACAACATCGTCTACATCGGCGACCTCATTCAGAAGACCGAAGCAGAAATGCTCCGCACCCCGAATTTTGGTCGCAAGTCGCTGAACGAAATCAAGGAAGTTCTCGCTTCCATGGGCCTGCACCTCGGCATGGAAGTGCCGGCATGGCCGCCCGAGAACATCGAAGATCTCGCCAAGCGTTACGAAGACCAGTACTGAGCGGCGTGAGGAAAAGTGTGAAGCGGTTTTTCGCCCGCACGCCGATCGCAAGAACATAACAAAAGGCAGGCTCTTTCGGCTGCCTTTCCCCGTCAAACAGCAGGCCGATCGCCTGCATGTGCCAGGAAACGGCAGGCCCACGTAACGTAAGGGCACCTGCATTAAAGGAGAATAGCAATGCGCCATGGTAAAGCCGGCCGCAAGCTGAATAGAACTGCAAGCCACCGCAAGGCGATGTTCGCCAACATGGCGGCTTCGCTGATTACCCACGAGCAGATCGTCACGACCCTGCCGAAGGCCAAGGAAATCCGCCCGATCGTCGAGAAGCTCGTCACGCTCGGCAAGCGCGGCGACCTGCATGCTCGCCGTCAGGCGATCTCGCAGATCCGTGATGCCGCTGTCGTTTCGAAGCTGTTCGACACGATCGCAACGCGTTACGCCACCCGCAACGGCGGCTACCTGCGCATCATGAAGGCCGGCTTCCGCCAGGGCGACAATGCCGCCATGGCTGTCGTCGAATTCGTTGACCGCGACACCTTCGCCAAGGGCGCAGCCGACAAGGCCCGCGTCGCCGCCGAAGAGCAGGCCGTCGCCGCTTAATCTTCCGCTCCGTCGGAAACAAAACAGCCGGGCTCACAAAGCCCGGCTGTTTTTGTTTGTGCATCGGTCGTGGACGAACGTGGAAGCTGCGATGACAGGCAGCACCTCGCCGGATAATTGGATATCTCCGCCTCAACACTCCAATGGTCGATCTCTGTAGGACAGATTCTATTGCTCGAATTCATTCAGACGCGCTCGCAAGCGCAGTTCCTTCGCCTCGCGGCCCTGCTTGTGGTGATCGTGCTCGGACTGGCGCTCAGGCGTTTCGGCTACGCGATCGACCTGTCCTTCATCGTCGTCAAATATGGCGGGTCGGCGCTGTGGGCCGCGATGGTCTATCTGCTCGTGGCGCTCTTTGTCGCAAGGGCCCGACCGGCAATCATCGCCGCCATGGCGCTGTTCATCGCGATCTCAGTCGAGCTGTTCCGGCTCTACCACACGCCCTGGCTCGACGCATTTCGGCTGACGACAGCAGGCGCGCTGCTGCTCGGCCGAATATTTTCGCTCTGGAACATGCTGGCTTATGCGATCGGGATCGCCGCGGCCTGCGCCTTCGATCCCGCCCGCCGGGCGGCGTTTGGTCGTCGCCGGTAGTCTAAAGCATGTCGCGCAAAAGTGTGCAGCGGTTTTCCAGGCAAAGCGCGAAGCGCTTTTGCCGCAACGACATGCGTAAAACAAAGACCTAAAGCGCGAGGAGCGAATCTGAAAGATCGCGACGCGCTTTAAGGTCTCACGAAGCCGACGCCATGGCGCGATTGCGCGTCCGGCCCTGGCCCTTTTTCCGGTTGCGGGCAATCGGCCGCCAGGAGCGGTAGAGGATGAGCGCGATGATCAGCCCGACATAGATATATTGCTCGAGATCGAGGATCTTGGTCGAGAGCGCGAAGTGCAGCGCTCCGCAGGCGGCGACAATGTAGACGAGCCGGTGCAGCCAGATCCAGTTCTTGCCGAGGCGGCGGATCGAGACATTATTGGATGTCACCGCCAGCGGAATGAGCATCGCAAGCCCGGCCATGCCGAACATGATAAAGGGGCGCTTCAGCACGTCATTGACGACGGCGTGGATATCCATCGCCTGGTCGAGCACCATGTAGACGGTAAAATGCATCAGCGCGTAGTAGAAGGTCAGCAAGCCCACCGCGCGGCGATAACGCAGATAATTCCAGCCGAGGAGCTCGCGGGCCGGGGAGACGGCAAGCGTTGCGATCAGGAAACGGATCGTCCAGATGCCGAGGAAGAGCTCGAAGGTCTTGACCGGATCGGCGCCGAGCTGATCGGTCGCGCCGAGATAGAAGGTCCAGACCGCCGGCACGAGGCCTGCCACATAAAGCAGCCAGACGGAGGCGGGCTGCCAGCGCTTCTGGATGGCGAGCGACAATTCCGCCATCAGAAATTCGCCTTCAGATCCATGCCAGCATAGAGGCTCGCCACCTCGTCGGCATAGCCGTTGAAGGGCAGGGTGGAATGGCGGCTCGCGCCGAAGAAGCCGCTTTCGCCGATGCGCCGTTCGCTCGCCTGGCTCCAGCGCGGATGGTCGACTTCCGGATTGACGTTGGCGTAGAAGCCGTACTCCTGCGGATTGGTCACCTGCCAGGTGTTCTTCGGCTGCTGGTCCGTGAGGGTGATCCTGACGATCGATTTGATGCCCTTGAAGCCGTATTTCCACGGCACGACGAGGCGCATCGGCGCGCCGTTCTGGTTCGGCAGCGTCTCGCCATAAAGCCCGACGGCAAGCAGCGTCAGCGGATGGCGCGCCTCGTCGAGGCGCAAACCTTCGACATAGGGCCAGTCGAGCGACTGGAAGAAGCCCTTCTGTCCCGGCATCTCGTCCGGCCGCACGACGGTTTCGAAGGCGACATATTTGGCGCTGCCGAGCGGCTCCACCTTGTCGAGCAGCGATGCCAGCGGAAAGCCGTCCCAGGGAATGACCATCGACCAGGCTTCGACACAGCGCATGCGATAGGTGCGCTCCTCGATCGGGAATTCCTTCATCAGCGCCTCGAGGTCGAAGGTGCCTGGTTTGTTGACCATGCCGTCGACCTTGATCGTCCAGGGCAGCGGCTTGAAATCGCCGGAATTGGCTGCGGGATCGGCCTTGTCGAGGCCGAACTCATAGAAGTTGTTGTAGGTGGTGACGTCCTTGAGCGGCGTCGGCTTCTCGTCGACCTTGTACTTGCTCCCGATAGCGGAAAGCGCGGCCGCGCTCGCCTTGCCGGCGCCGTAGAGCGCCATGGCGCCGAGAGCCGCTGCGCCCAGGAATTCACGCCGGCGCACATAGATCTGGCGCGGAGTGATCTCCGACGACGCGATCTTCGGGGGGCGATAGCTTGGCATGACGAAAAACCTCCAGGGCGGATTTCCCGAATATAGTCTCTAAACGAACCGCCCGCATATTCGTATTAGTGTCTAAGCCTTGAATATTGCTGACGGGAAGCCAACTTTTTGTGTTCGGCTGTGATGGAATAGGCTGTAACCGAACCGCGCGCCGAACCGTATATCATCGATGGTGCTCCGTCCGCAGCGTACCGGATTTGACCTTGCCGGTAGTGACAGCCCCCGTCGATTGGATTAGGACAATTCCAAAAGGCAGCGTTCGCCCGGCCCGCAGGCTTCATGCCGCTTCGCTTCGCCTGATCATTTCCGACACGTCGAGGAAGACACCGATGCCAGCTTACCGTTCGAGAACCACGACCCACGGCCGCAACATGGCAGGCGCGCGCGGCCTTTGGCGCGCCACGGGCATGAAGGATTCGGATTTCGGCAAGCCGATCATCGCGGTGGTGAATTCCTTCACCCAGTTCGTGCCCGGCCACGTGCACCTGAAGGATCTCGGTCAGCTCGTCGCCCGCGAAATCGAGGCGGCCGGCGGTGTCGCCAAGGAGTTCAACACGATCGCCGTCGACGACGGCATCGCCATGGGCCATGACGGCATGCTCTATTCGCTGCCCTCGCGCGAGCTCATCGCCGACAGCGTCGAATACATGGTCAATGCCCATTGCGCCGACGCCATGGTCTGCATCTCCAACTGCGACAAGATCACTCCCGGCATGCTGATGGCGTCGTTGCGCCTCAACATACCCACCGTCTTCGTCTCCGGCGGTCCGATGGAAGCGGGCAAGGTCGTGCTGCACGGCAAAACCCATGCACTCGACCTCGTCGATGCCATGGTCGCCGCAGCCGATGAAAAGATCAGCGATGAGGACGTCCAGACCATCGAGCGCTCGGCCTGTCCGACCTGCGGCTCCTGCTCCGGCATGTTCACCGCCAATTCGATGAACTGCCTGACGGAGGCGCTCGGCCTGTCGCTGCCCGGCAACGGCTCGACGCTCGCCACCCACGCCGACCGCAAGCGTCTCTTCGTCGAGGCCGGCCATCTGATCGTCGATCTCGCCCGCCGTTACTATGAGCAGGACGATATCAAGGCGCTGCCGCGCACGATCGCCTCCAAGCAGGCCTTCGAGAATGCCATGGCGCTCGACATCGCCATGGGCGGCTCGACCAATACGGTCCTGCACATCCTTGCCGCCGCCCATGAAGGCGAGATCGATTTCACCATGGCCGATATCGACGCGCTTTCGCGCCGGGTGCCCTGCCTGTCGAAGGTCGCACCCGCCAAGAGCGATGTGCATATGGAAGACGTGCACCGCGCCGGCGGCATCATGTCGATCCTCGGCGAACTCGACAAGGGCGGTCTCTTGAACCGCGATTGCCCGACCGTGCATGCCGAGACCCTGGGCGATGCGATCGACCGCTGGGACATTACCCGCACCAACAGCGACACCGTCCGCAATTTCTATCGCGCCGCGCCCGGCGGCATCCCGACCCAGGTCGCCTTCAGCCAGGAGGCCCGCTGGGACGAACTCGACACCGACCGCCAGAACGGCGTCATCCGCTCGGTCGAACATCCTTTCTCCAAGGATGGCGGCCTTGCCGTGCTCAAGGGCAACCTTGCGGTCGACGGCTGCATCGTCAAGACCGCCGGCGTCGATGAATCCATCCTGAAATTCTCAGGTCCGGCCCGCGTCTTCGAAAGCCAGGATGCCTCGGTCAAGGCGATCCTCGCCAACGAGGTCAAGGCGGGAGACGTCGTGGTCATTCGCTATGAAGGCCCGAAGGGCGGCCCCGGCATGCAGGAAATGCTTTATCCGACGAGCTATCTGAAATCGAAGGGCCTCGGCAAGGCCTGCGCGCTGATCACCGACGGCCGCTTCTCCGGCGGCACCTCGGGCCTCTCGATCGGCCACGCGTCGCCGGAAGCAGCCAATGGCGGCACGATCGGCCTGGTGCGCGAAGGCGACATGATCGACATCGACATCCCGAACCGCACGATCAGCCTGCGCGTCGGCGAGGCCGAACTTGCCGCCCGCCGCGCCGATCAGGACGCCAAGGGCTGGCATCCCACAGAAGTGCGCAAGCGCAACGTCACGACGGCGCTGAAGGCTTACGCTGCCTTCGCCACGAGCGCCGACCGTGGTGCCGTGCGCGATCTGAACGCCCGCTGACCCACCTATCAGACCTGCTGATTCAAGGTCAGCTGCTCAAGACCGGTCGCTTTCAAAGCGGCCGGTTGATGTTTTTATAGGTCTCGCCGAGCTGTTTCAGCCGCTCCTCATAGGCAGCCTTGATACAGGCGGCATCCGCCGCGCATTCCTGCCGTTTCTTCAGCCAGGCGGTCTGCTCGTCCTGCAATGTTCCGCGTGAGCCCATCGCCAGCAGACCGGAGAGCAGCTCGAAGGTCGTCACCATCTTCACGTCGGCATCGTTGAGCGCGCGATTGTCGCAGATCGCCTTTTCATCAGGCTTCAATTCCTTCGCATCGCAGTCGAAGCTCGCCGCCTGCGCCATATCCGATGCGAAGATCGAAATCGCAAAACCAAAACCCATCATCATCGCTCTTGCCGTCATCATTCCATGTCCCTTTTGCTCCTGGTCAGCCCAGTTTGCGCAATGCCAGAGCCAGGAAGATGATGCAGGCAAACCAGACGGCAAGGATGAAGATCAGCCCGGCCCGGCCGGAAGGACGCTCGATGCGTCTTGCCGCTTCATCGCGCAGCGCGCTCATCATTTCTGCCGGAATAAGCCGCGTCGCCAGCAGAATGCCGAGCGGCACGATCAGGAGATCGTCGAGATAGCCGAGCACCGGAATGAAATCGGGGATGAGATCGATGGGGGACAGCGCATAGGCCGCAACGGCGCCGGCCACCGCTTTCGCATGCCAGGGCACCCGCGGATCCCGCGCGGCAAGCCATAGAGCGATGATGTCACGCTTCAGTGACTTCGCCCAGGTTTTGGCTTTTGATATCAGTCGCATGGCCGCTCTTCCTGAATCGAATTCGCAAAGACTTCCAGCGAAGTCTTGCGGGCACATATCTGCCTTATTCTTCCATGCTTCCGCCCTCTTTCCTTTCTAGCGTCGGGCCGCAGAACAAGATGATTTTGGGCCGGTTCGGCCTGAAATCTGAATACTGTTCGCATTAAATAGTTAGAGCACGATGTCGTCCGAAAACCGCTCACACTTTTCGGCATCATGCTCTAAAACTATCCACAAGAGGATTCAAAAGGAATACCCATGCAAGGCCTGTTCAAGCGCGCCTCCGTCTCGCTACTCGCTCTCATGCTCGTTCTGCCGGCTGCGGCCAATGCGCAGACCGCAAAGACCGTGCCCGAGAGCCAGATGCAGATGCAGCTCTCTTTCGCGCCGCTCGTCAAACAGACGTCGGGCGCCGTCGTCAATGTCTATGCGGAAAAGACCGTCCGGCGGCAGTCGCCCTTTGCCGGCGACCCCTTCTTCGAGCAGTTCTTCGGCCAGCAGATGCCGAATCGCTCGGAGAAGCAGTCCTCGCTCGGTTCCGGCGTCATCGTCGAGGCGAACGGCACTGTCGTCACCAACAATCACGTCGTCGAAGGCGCCGACGACATCAAGGTTGCGCTGCCGGATGGACGCGAGTTCCCCTGCAAGGTGGTGCTGCGCGACGATCGTGTCGATCTTGCCGTGCTGAAGATCGACACCAAGGAAAGTTTTCCGACATTGCCGATCGGCAATTCCGATGCGGTCGAGGTCGGCGATCTCGTGCTGGCGATTGGCAATCCCTTCGGCGTCGGCCAGACGGTGACGAGCGGCATCGTCTCAGCACTGGCCCGCAACCAGGTGGTCAGGAACGAGTTCGGCTTCTTCATTCAGACCGACGCCTCGATCAATCCCGGCAATTCCGGCGGCGCCCTGATGAACATGAAAGGCGAGCTGATCGGCATCAACACCGCGATCTTCTCGCGCGGCGGCGGCTCGAACGGCATCGGCTTCGCCATCCCCGCCAATCTGGTCAAGGTCTTCCTCGCTTCGGCCGATGCCGGCGTCAAATCCTTCGAGCGGCCCTATGTCGGCGCCAGTTTCGATGCCGTGACTTCCGAAGTCGCTGAGGCGCTGGGGCTGAACAAGGTTCGCGGCGCGCTCGTCGTCAAGGTTTCGGAAGGCGGCCCGGCCGCCAAGGCCGGGCTGAAGGCCGGCGAAATCGTCACTGCCGTCGACGGTATTTCGGTCGAACATCCGGATGCGCTGCTTTACCGGCTGACGACGGCCGGTCTCGGCAAGTCGGTCAAGCTCACCGTTGTCGAGAACGGCCGCGAGGAGCAGTTGCCACTGACGCTCGATCGCGCCCCGGAAACCTCGCCGCGCGACCAGCGCACCATCGGCGGGCGCACTCCCTTCAGCGGCGCTGTCGTCGAGAACCTGTCGCCGCGGGTCGCCGACGAGTTGCGCATGCCGCCGGAATCGGCGGGCGTCGTCGTCTCCGAGGTGAAGGAGGATTCACCGGCCGCCCGTCTCGGCTTCGAGCCGAAGGATATCATCGTCTCGATCAACGGCACCGATGTGAAGACCACCAGCGAACTGTCCGAGATCGCCGAGAGCGACCCCGGTCTTTGGCGGGTGGAGATCGAGCGCGACGGTCAGCGCATCCGGCAGTTCTTCCGATGAGCAATGATCTCTTCGCGCCGCGCGTTCCGGAGGAGGTCGCCGCCAGGCGGCCGCTTGCCGACCGGCTGCGGCCGAAGACGCTTGCCGATGTCACCGGTCAGAAACATCTGACCGGTGAAGACGGCGTGCTGAAACGGATGATCGAAAGCGGTTCGCTGGGCTCGATGATTTTCTGGGGTCCGCCCGGCACCGGCAAGACGACGGTGGCACGGCTGCTTTCGGGCGAGGCGGGGCTGGCTTTCGAGCAGATTTCGGCGATTTTCTCAGGGGTCGCCGACCTGAAGAAGGTGTTCGAAACTGCCCGCCTGCGTCGCATGGACGGCCGTCAGACGCTGCTCTTCGTCGACGAGATCCACCGCTTCAACCGCGCCCAGCAAGACAGTTTCCTGCCCGTCATGGAGGACGGCACCGTCATCCTGGTCGGCGCCACCACCGAAAACCCGTCCTTCGAGCTCAACGCCGCTCTGCTGTCGCGCGCCCGCGTGCTGACCTTCAAGTCGCATGACGAGGAGAGCCTTGAGGAGTTGCTGAAGCGCGCCGAGGCGATCGAGCAGAAGCCGCTGCCGCTGACGGAGGAAGCGCGCGTCAGCCTGATCCGCATGGCCGATGGCGACGGCCGCGCGGTGCTCACACTTGCGGAAGAGGTCTGGCGGGCCGCGCGCGAGGGCGAGAGTTTCGATACCGAAGGCCTGACGCGTATCGTCCAGCGCCGCGCCCCGGTCTATGACAAGGCGCAGGACGGCCACTACAATCTGATCTCGGCGCTGCATAAATCCGTGCGCGGCTCGGACCCGGATGCCGCCCTTTATTATCTCGCCCGCATGTTCGATGCCGGCGAGGATCCGCTCTATCTCGGCCGGCGGCTGGTGCGCATGGCGGTGGAGGATATCGGCCTTGCCGATCCGCAGGCGCTGGTGATCTGCAACGCCGCCAAGGATGCCTATGAGTATCTCGGCTCGCCGGAGGGAGAGCTGGCGCTCGCCCAAGCCTGCGTCTATCTCGCCACCGCGCCGAAATCGAATGCCGTCTACACCGCCTTCAAGGCGGCAAGCCAGGCCGCCAAGCAGAACGGCTCGCTGCTGCCGCCAAAGCATATTCTCAATGCGCCGACCAAGCTGATGAAGGGCGAGGGTTACGGCGACGGCTACCGCTACGACCATGACGAGCCGGATGCCTTTTCCGGCCAGGATTATTTCCCGGAGAAAATGGGCCGCCAGACCTTCTACGATCCGCCGGAGCGCGGCTTCGAGCGCGATATCCGCAAGCGGCTGGAATGGTGGGACAAACTGCGCAAGGAGCGCAAGCCGCGCTGATGCATCTGAACCTGTTCGGTTGGTGAACGGCGCTCAGCCGCCAAGCGCGATCGCTATTGCAACCAAAAGCAAGCCGAGACAAGTCATTGTCATGCCTGCATAAACAGGCCTCCCTCCTGAAAACCGCGCCCATGCATAGCCCGTCACGAACAGCAGCGTGATGAGAAACAGGTTGCTGGTCCTCAGGGCAAGGTGCGCATCGTCAATGAAAAAGAAAGGGATCACTGCCGGAATGGCGGTAGCAGAGACCAGAACGAAGACCGCGATTGCGGCGAACAGATCGCCTTTCGGGAGGGACGCCTTCACAGGATCGGCCCGGCATGCGAGCGTCAGGAGCGTTCGATAGAGCGCGTCCGCGTCAGCGCCCCTTGCAGAGAACGGTGCCTCCTCTATCGGGAATTCGTTCGCAAGCACCGTCAGCGCCGCAGATTCGCTTCTGGCGGTTTTGATTTGCCGAAAAAGGCGCAGCCGTCTGCTTTTGTAAAACGTCGTACCCAGGAAGAACAAGACGGCGTCAATGATCCCCCAGGCGACGTTGCAACCGATCGTCGCGACGATCAGATCGTGGACATCTAACCCTTCCTTTTCAAAAACCAGCCTCGAACCGACCGTCAGCGTCAGCGCCATGATCAATCCGAAAAGGAGTTCGCCGAGCGCATCGCCAGGATCAATGATATTGGTGATGCGACCGATCGGTTTCGAAGTCATGGACCGCTTCCCATGTGATGAAGACCATAGTGGCGACGCGGCGTGGTCTTGCGGCCGTCACTGTGATCGACATTGCAGCCTGATTCATTGATCGTGATCAAAGAACAGCGCGATCGGACGTGTCCATGGAGCGCGTCGGCGCTACCGCGACGCTTCCCGGAGAGACGCGCGGTGCTGTAAAGCTCAGGAGGCGCGCGGCGTCTTCTGATTTGGCGGCGCGGCGATCACCTTGACGGAAGAGTCCGCCAGCCCGTGATGGCCTTCCATATCGACGACGACGTGCCAGTGGCCGCTTTCCGGAACGGCGATCTTGATCGGCGATTTGCGTGCCACGCCACCGATATATTTGAAATCGAGAACCTCGGTGAAACGCTGGAAATTCGGCGCCGTCATCAGCCGGACATTGTTCACCGCATTCAACGACACCTCGATGATCGTTCCGGCGCGTTGTTCTTTAAGATCGTAATGGGTGAAGCGGAAATTCGGTTTCGGCATCGGTCTCGTGGTGTCTGAAGTCTCTGCGACGAGATTTTACCAGCATGCCGGTTAAGGAAAAGTTGGATATCGGCAGCAAAGCCCGATCGGAGAAATTTCGAAGCGCGGTGTCGGAAAGGCCTGGCCGCCGCCGTCCTTGCGGTATCGACGCAAAAACGGAGCAAGGACATGTCGAAGATGAGGCTGATTTCGATGATTGCAACCGCTGCCGCATTCCTGGCCGCGCCCGACATGGCAGGCGCCGGCGGTGCGCCGGCGAGCGAGGATAAGGCGGTCGCGCCGATCGTCACGAAGGGAAGCCTGCCGGTCGACGGCATCGACTATTATTACGAAATCCGCGGGGAAGGCGAACCGCTGCTGTTGCTGCACGGCGGCCTCGGACAGATCGAGATGTTCGCACCGGTCATGCCCGTTTTCACCGACCACCGCCAGGTGATCGCCGTCGATCTGCAGGGCCATGGCCGCACGCCGCTCGGCAAGCGGCCGATCGAGCTTGCGGCAATCGGCGCCGATCTTGCGGTGCTGGTGAAGCAGCTCGGTTACGACAAGCTCGACGTCTACGGCTATTCCTTCGGCGGCGGCGTGGCGCTGAACATGGCGGCGAACGCGCCCGACCAGGTGCGCCGTCTGGTGATTGTGTCGGCGCCCTATGCGCAGAACGGCTTTTTCCCGGAGATGCTGCCGCAGCAGGCGGCCGTCGGCGCCGGCATGGCCGAGATGATGAAGGACACGCCGATGTTCCTCTCCTACAAGGCAGTGGCGCCCGACGTGTCCGAATTTCCGAAGCTGCTGGACGCCATGGGTGTGCTGATGCGCGAACCCAAGGATTATGGTGATGCCGTCGCTAAGCTCACCATGCCGGTGATGCTGATCTACGGCGATGCCGACATGATCCGCCCCGAGCATATGGTCGATTTCTATCACAAGCTCGGCGGCGGCCTGCGCGACGCCGGCTGGATGCGGGAGAATATGTCGAAGAACCGGCTGGCGATCCTGCCCGATCTCACCCACTACGAGACCTTCGCTTCGCCACTGGTGGCTAATGTGGCGATGACTTTCCTCGACGGCGGCGGCAAGGCGCCGAACTGGGCCGAGCAGGTCGTAAAGTAAGGAACGGCAGCGGGGGCTTCCGCTGCCTTTGTCTCCCGCTGTCACGCCGCCGCATCGCGAAATTCGGAAATGCGGCGGTACTGGCCTTGGCCCTCAGGCCGAGGCCGTTGCATCGCTCGGAAAATCCGTGGAGAGAGCAAGTTCACGCCAGCCGGCAAGCTCCTTTTCGACGCTGGCATGCTGCGCTTCGATCATCGCCACCGTATCGCTGCCGAATGGCATGCGCAGCGGCGGGTTGGCGGAATTGACCATCGTCATGATGCCGGCGGCGAGCCTGGCGGGGTTGCCGGGCTGGGCATGATTGGCGTCGGCGGCGAAGGTGCGCATGTTGCCGGCCGGCGTGCCTTCGTAGTCAGCGATGGAGGCCGGGCTGACCGCGAGCGACGTGTCGGCGAGGAAGTCCGTGCGGAAGAAGCCGGGCTCGACGATTGTCACCTTGATGCCGAAGGGTTCGAGTTCGGCGGCCATCGATTCCGACAGGCCTTCGACGGCGAATTTCGTCGAGCCGTAGACGCCCCAGCCGGGATAGCCGAAGTAACCGCCGATCGAGGAGAAGTTCAGGACATGGCCGGAACGCTGGCGGCGCATATAGGGCAGCACGGCGCGCGTCACCTTCAGGAGGCCGAAGACATTCGTGGCATAGAGCTTTTCGATCTCTTCGGCCGTGGCTTCCTCGACGGCGCCGAGCAGGCCGTAGCCGGCATTGTTGGCGAGAATGTCGATGCGGCCGAAGCGGGCGATGCCGGCAGCCGCGGCTTCTTTCGCCTGCGCCTCGTCGGTGACGTCGAGCGCGACGGCCAAGAGGTTCGGATGATCGCCGAACTGCTCGGCCACGGTCTTCGGGTTGCGGGCGGTGGCAATGACGGCATCGCCTGATGCAAGGGCTTCCTTGGTCATCAGCGCGCCGAAGCCGCGGGATGCACCTGTGATGAACCAGACTTTCATGGTGAATTCCTTTCGAGGTCTATTTGGGTGTCTCGGCGTCGCATCTCTGTGCTGACGGGTCGAATTTGACCGAAAATCTGTTGGTGTATAAGATTTGTTATTCTTGAGACTATGATGAGTGTAATTCAGCAATGCGCGCCACCGAGCTTTCCGAACTCGCGGCTTTTGCGGCCGTTGCCCGACATAAGAGCTTCCGCAGGGCCGGCGAGGAGAGGGGTGTCACCGCCTCAGCGGTCAGCCATGCCGTCCTCAATCTCGAAGACCGGATCGGCATTCGCCTGCTCAACCGCACGACGCGCAGCGTCTCGCTGACCGAGGCCGGCGAGCTGCTGATCTCGCATCTCGACCCGGCCTTCGGGGAGATGACGGCAGCGCTCGATGCGCTGAACCGCTACCGCGACACGCCCTTCGGCAAGGTGAGGATCAACGTGCCGAATTCGATCGGCTCCTTCATCATCGGTCGCATCATCGGCCCGCTGCTGAAAAGCAATCCCAATCTGCAGCTGGAGATCAACGCGACCGACAGGCTGGTCGATATCGTCGAGGAGGGCTTCGATGCGGGCATCCGCTTCGGCGAGCGTGTCACCGAAGGCATGATCGCGCTGCGCATCAAGCCGCGCATCCGGCTGATCGTCGTCGGTTCGCCCGCCTATTTCGAGGCCCGTCCGAAGCCGGCGACGCCGCACGAGCTCAAGCGCCATCTCTGTATCCAGAACATGTTTCCGTCAGGCGCGCGTTATGCCTGGGAATTCGAGAAGGATGGCCAGACGGTGAGCTTCCAGCCGACCGGACCGTTGTCGCTCGACGATCACGAACTGATGATGCAGGCAGCCCTCGGCGGCGTCGGCCTTGCCTATATCTGGGAGCCGCGCGTCGAGAAGGCGATCGCCGGCGGAGAGCTGATCCAGGTGCTCGACGACTGGTGCCAGCCGGAGGAACCGCTCTATCTCTATTATCCGAGCCGACGCCACATGTCGGCGGGCTTCAGGGCGGTCATCGATGCGATGAGAGCCGAGTAAAAAAGGTGAGGATTCGCATCCTTCAGCCTTTTGACTCCCGCACGCGAACTGGCCAAAGATGCTGCCATGGCCACCATGGCCAGCACCATCGGGAGAGGTTGATGAACGGTCGGATCTTGCCAACTGTCAATCGAAACGCATCAAGGCGGCTCGGCGGTCTGTTGCCGGCATTGGCCGCGCTGATGCTGCTGGCCCCGGCGGCGGTCGGCAAGGACATTGGACCGCAAAGCCAGGCCTCGCGCGAGCAGGTCGAAAAGCTTGTCGGCCTCTGGAAGGATCATTTTGCCGGCGCCGATAGCCTGCAGCAGCGGCGCACAGCCTTCCGGACGCTGATGGAAACGACGCCGGGGCCAACCCGCATCCAGGTCCGGCAGGTCGATGCCGATGGCGTCGATGCGGAGCTGATGTGGCCGGCCCGTCTCCATCACCCGATCGGTCACAGGGTGATCCTCTATATTCATGGCGGCGGCTTTTCCGGCGGCTCCATCCGCACGCACAGCCTGCTTGCCGGCTCGCTCGCCAAGGCCGCATCCAGCGACGTGCTGCTGATCGACTATCGGCTGATGCCCGAATATACCTATCCCGCCCAGATCAACGACGCGCTGACGGCCTATCGATGGCTTCTCGACAACGGCTATCGCAACGACAACGTTATCATCGCCGGCGACGACGCCGGCGGCAATATCGCAATCGAGACGGTGCTGCGGCAGAAGCAGGCGGCAAAGCCATTGCCGGCGGCTGTGATTGCGCTCAGCCCGATCACCGATCTCACCGCGACCGGCGGATCAATGACATCAAATGCCGATAGCGATCCGCTGGTCGGAAGCGCCTCGATCGAGGTCTTGCGCAAAGCCTATCTCGGCAACCGCTCGCCGACCGATCCCCCGGCGTCGCCGCTTTATGCAGATATGACCGGTTTTCCGCCGCTTCTGCTGCAGGTCGGTTCCGGCGAGGTCTTGCTCGACGATACGCTGCGGCTCGCCGAAAAGGCGCGCCAGGCAGGCGTTGATGTCACCACCGAGATCTGGCCCGGCATGCCGCATCAGTGGCAGTTGTTTCCCTCGCTGCTCGACGATGCCGATCGCTCGAGTCAGAATATTGCCGAGTTTGCGATCCGGCATTTTGAGGACAAGCCGGAAGAATAAGCCAGCAAGGGTAGGGGCTACTCTCTCATTGTGATGTGCCACGCGCCTGTGACGGCGCCAGAGGCCGTTCGACTTCCCGGCCGACGCTGAGCGCCTTTCTGATATTCGGCTCCAGCCGCTCGATATAGGCGTGATCGGGTGCGGCACCCAGCGCATCCAGCATTTTCGAGAAGAAACACCGGGCCGCTGCCGCGGCCGTGACGTCGAAGACCTCGGCATCACTCAGCCCGTGTTTCTTCAGCCCGTCTATATCCTGTTGGGTGACCGACGTCGCATCGCGCGCCACCTTGGCGGCAAAGGCCATGATGGCCCGTTCACCGGCATCAATCGGCGCTTTCTCCGTCTCGTTGACGACAGCCGTCAGCCCGTCGCTGGTAAAACCCTCGCGCAGCAGCACCGAGCCGTGCGCCAGCATGCAATAGGAGGATTTCAGCTCCTTGGCGGCGGCCAGCGTCACCAACTCATAGCGCCTGAGGCTCATATGACCGCGAATGCTCGAAAGCAGCGCTGCCCAGTTCTCCATCACCTCCGGCCGGTGTCCGAAGGCACGGTACATGTTCGGCAGATAACCATAATTCGCTTCGGCCGACGCATACATCGACGTCGTCTTCTCGCTGGCGGATGCATTGGGGGTGTGAATGAAAGCCATGGCATGGTCCTCCTCTATAGCGAGAAGGATAGGGTAGATATTGAGGACAGCAATCCTGAAAAATCAGGCGGCGTCGCTGCTCGCAGAAGCGTGACCGGTTCGCTCGATCGGAAGGGTGACGGTAAATGTCGATCCGCATCCTCTGGCGCTTTTAACCTCTATCGAGCCGTGATGCAGTTCGACGATCTGCTTCACCAGGTTGAGGCCGATGCCCGTTCCGGCAATTCCGGTCGACGTTCCTGCCCGAAAATAGCGCTGGAACAGCCGGGGCACGTCTTCGGGATCGATCCCCACCCCGTCATCGCTGATAGACACTTTGACGTTTCCGGTCTCCTGCCATGCCGTGACGCGAATTTCGGGGGTTCCGGGCGCATATTTGACGGCATTGGACAGCAGGTTGGTAAAGACCTGCGCCAAACTGCGGGGGTCGGCATCGATGCACTCCGGCAGCCTATCGATATCCAGCACGAAGCTGTGCGTCTTGGCGATCGTCGACTGCCGCTCGCAACAGGTTCTTATCAAGGATCTCACGGCGCAGGCGTCGTAGCTTATATCGATCTTGCCGGTGTCGAGACGCCCGGCCGACAGGATGCTCTCCATGAGATCGACGATCCGGTTCACCGAGGCACGGATCTGATCGACCTTGTCGCTCAAGAATTCGGGCTCGACTGCTCCTTTTTTGCGCAGCAGCCGTTGGGCGGCAGCGTCGATGATGGCGAGCGGTGTGCGGAATTCATGGGATGCCATTGCGACGAACTGCCGCTGCAGTTCGTTGATGTTGCGCTCCTGCGCAAGCATTCGCTCGAGTTCCCGGGCCTGGCGCTCGACCTCGGCCGTGCGGCTCTGCACCGCCGTTTCGAGCTGATCGTGATGCCGGCGCAGCTCTTCCGTCAGCCGCACTGTCTTGGTGACGTCTTCGTGGGTGGCCACGTAGCCACCGTTTTGCATCGGATTGTGGGTGATTTTGATGACGCGGCCGTCGGAGAGCACGATATTCTGGCTGGCCACTGCACCGCGCGCCGTCGCTTCGAACACCACATCGAAATAGGTCGCGGTGTCGGCCGGACCATTTCCCTCGCGGCTGCGATAGGCCAGGATATCGACAAGCGGCGTCCCTGGCTGCGTCAGTGAAAGCGGCAGATTGTACATCCGCGCGTAGGATGGATTGCACAGGATCAAGTTCTTCGTCGAATCGAACATGCACAGCCCATGCGGCATGTTGCGGAGCGCCGCGTCGAACCGGTGATGTTGTTCGGTGAGACTGTCTTCGACACGGATCAGGGTAGAGATGTCTTCATAGCTGAGGATCCAGCCTCCCTCTTTCGATGGGGCGCAGGTCAATGAAACCATCCGTCCATCGGACAGCGCAAACTGAGACGTGTGCGGCCTGCCGGTCGTCGACTGCCGGCATGCGGCTGCGCGGCAATCGGCGGTGCCCGGCAATCCGTCGATAGTCATTCCTCTGCCGATGGCTCCATCCGGCAGCCCGAGAATATCCAGCGTGCGGGAGTTGAATGCCGTCACCCTATTGGCACGATCAAGGAGAACGATGCCCTGCGGCAGGTTCTCCAGAATGGATTCAAACGAGTGTGGCATCATCCGGCCCTGCTTCAGATCTGGCACCTTGCACGTATCCGTAGCATTCGTCAGAAAACGATAAAGTTTCGCTAATGGCTATCGATCGCGCTTCTTCGGTTGAAGAGAGGGCACCGTCACATCGTTCGGAGCAACCACCGATGGCAGGGACACTCCTCGTCCAGAGGGAAACAGCTTTCATGAACAATCTGGTTGTCTTGGCCCCGCGGGCTGTTCAGCAGAGGTTGGCCAGCTGTTCGTCCAGAAGGTCGAGACTGTCCTCTTCCACCTCGTTGACATCACTCGGCATCGGCTCGCCGATCTCATAAAACAAGCCAGGCAATGCCGCGTTCTATCGCAGAAAATGTAGCTCTCGCGTGCCCCAGAATATCGGTGGATGCCCCTTGATCGTCACCCAAAATTTAGAACGTTCCAAATAATTCAGTGCTTCATTGCTGGATGAAAACCCCGCAGGCCCACATAATGCGTCTGATTGAATGGCATCTTCGCAAATATTAACTTGACATAATTGGAACGTTCCAAATATTTATCCAGCAGTCGACGTTGCCGGAGAGGGAAATGACAAAGGCGCGGGTAACCGTCATTGATATCGCGAAGGCCGCCGGCGTCTCCAAGTCGACGGTGTCGTTGGTGCTGCAGGGCTCCTCCCTGGTCAATGAGGGCACGCGCTCCAAGGTCAATGCCGTGATGCGCGAACTCGGCTACGTCTATAATCGCGGCGCAGCCAATCTTCGCCAGGCGGGCGCCAAATCGCGGATCGTTGGGGTTGTCGTCAACGACCTGACCAACAGCTTCTTTGCGGAACTGGCGGTCGGCGTCGATATGGTCGTTCAGTCGGCCGGCTTCGTGCAGTTCCTGTCGAACACCGGCGAGAGCATCGACCGGCAGCGTGAGGTTGTCGCATCGATGCGTGAGCACGGTATTTCCGGCCTCATCGTCTCGCCGGCGCGCGCCACCGATGCCGCGGATTTCAAGCCGCTCGTCGCCGCCGGGATTCCTGTCGTGGTCGTCGTTCGAAGCCTGCCCGGTGCCAAGGTCTCGTCAATCGTTTCCGACAACCAGGCCGGCATGATGTCGGCGGTCAAGCATCTGGCCGGGCTCGGCCACAAGCGCATCGCTTTTCTCGGCGGCTTTCCCGACACCGCGGTCTTCGACGACAGGCTTGCCGGCTACCGAAGCGGCGTCGAAGCGGCCGGGCTCGATTATCACGACGAACTCGTCATAGCGTCGGCGCCGTCGCGGGCCGGCGGGGTCGAGGCGGTCGGAAAGGCCATTGCGCTCGGCCGTCGGCCGACCGCAGCCGTCTGCTTCAACGATGCCGTAGCCTTCGGTGTTTGCGACGGATTGCGTGCGCGCCGGCTGGAGCCCGGCGTCGATTTCGCCGTGGTGGGCTTCGACGACGTCATCGAGGCCCAGGCAGCGGTCCCGGCGCTGACGACGGTCTCGGTCGATCCGCAGGGGATCGGGCGCCGCGGCGCGCAGATGCTGCTCAAGCAGATCAATGCGGGCAAGGCCGAGGCGGAGACGGTGACGACGGCCGTTCGGCTGGTCGTTCGCGAGAGCTGCGGCGCCGGCAAGGCTGCGACGTCGAGGACCGGCAAGAGCGTAAAATCGAAACAGGACGCCGAGTAATGCCCATGAAGAAGCATCTCACCCCAGCCGAAGCGGCCGCGCTCATCCCGGATGGCGCCGTCGTCACGGTATCGTCCTCGAGCGGTCTCGGTTGCCCGGACCTCATGCTGAAGGCGATCGGCGAGCGTTTCGAGGCGACCGGCCATCCCTGTGATTTGACGACCCTTCATCCGATCGCCGCCGGCGACATGAGCGGCATCAAGGGCATCGACCATATTGCCAGGAAGGGTCTGCTCAAGCGCATCGTCGGCGGCTCCTATCCATCCGGGCCCTCATCGTCCGAGCCGCCGCTGATCTGGCAGATGATCACCAATAACGAGATCCCGGCCTACAACATTCCCTCCGGCATCCTCTTCGACATCCATCGCGAGGCGGCTGCCAAGCGGCCGGGCGTGCTGACCAAGATCGGCGTCGACACATTCGTCGATCCCCGCCGGCAGGGCTGCGCGATGAACGAGCTGGCTTCGCAACAGCAGGTGGTCAAGCGCGTCAGCTTCGAGGGTGACGACTGGCTGTTCTTCCCCTCGATCGTCCCTCAGGTCGCCATCATCCGCGCCACCACCGCCGATGAGCGCGGCAACCTGACCTACGAACATGAGGGCGCCTATCTCGGCGGTCTCGATCAGGCGCTCGCCGCCCGCAACAATGGCGGCATCGTCATCGCCCAGGTCAAGCGGATCACCAAGGAAGGCTCGCTGAAACCGCATGATGTCCGGGTGCCGGGAATGCTGGTCGACTATATCGTCGTCGACCCCGATCAAAAGCAGACAACGCAGACGGGGTATGATCCGGCGATTTCGGGTGAGATCTTCCGCCCGCTCGACGGCTTCCACGTTCCGGAGTTCAATGTTCAGAAGGTGATCGCGCGCCGTGTCGCGCAGGAGCTGCAGGCGGGAAGCTGCGTCAATCTCGGCTTCGGCATTTCGGCCAACGTGCCGCGCATTCTGCTGGAGGAGGGGCTCCACGGCGCCGTCACCTGGGTCATCGAGCAAGGCGCGGTCGGCGGCGTGCCGCTGCTCGATTTCGCCTTCGGCTGCGCGTCCAACGCGGACGCCTTCATGCCGTCCCCCTATCAGTTCACCTATTTCCAGGGCGCGGGTTTCGATGCATCGCTGCTGTCTTTCCTTGAAATCGGCCGGGACGGCTCGGTCAATGTTTCAAAACTTTCCTTCCGGCCGCATGTGACGGCTGGCGCCGGCGGCTTCGTCGACATCACCGCGCGGGCAAAGAAGATCGTCTTCTCCGGCATGTTCAACGCCGGCGCAAAGCTTTCGATCGCCGATGGGGCGCTCCTCATCGAAAAAGAAGGCAAGCTGAAGAAGCTGGTGAACGAGGTCGAACACGTCACCTTCAGCGGCAGGCGGGCGATCGAGCAGGGCCAGGACATCACCTATGTCACCGAGCGGTGCGTGATGAAGCTGACCCCCGATGGCATCGTGCTGACCGAGATCGCGCCCGGCGTCGATCTTCAGTCCCACATATTGGACCAGTCGGAATTTCCGCTGATCGTCGCGCCGGACTTGAAGGTCATGGATGCGGCACTCTTCGGCGAGGCGAACATCGGCCTGTCGCTTCCGACAAAAAGCGCGCCGACATTGGAGGGCACCTTCCATGGTTAGCGGAACGGTCAGAGTTGACGTCGATGGGCATGTTGCAATCCTGACGATTTCCCGTCCGGAGAAGTTGAACGCGCTCGATCTCGACATGCTGAAAGCGCTGGCCGAGGCGGCGGATGCGGTGGAGGCGAATGCGGATGTGCGCGCTGCCGTTCTCACCGGCGAGGGTAAGGGTTTTTCTGCCGGGGGTGATATCAAAGCCTGGGGTGGAATGCAGCCGCAGGAGTTCGGTCACGCCTGGGTGAGGCACGGTCACCGTATCTTCGAAAGGCTGGCGACGCTCCGGGTGCCGCTGGTCGCGGCTCTGAACGGCCACGCGCTTGGCGGCGGGCTCGAACTGGCGGGCGTTGCCGACATTCGCATTGCCGAGGAACACATCAAGATCGGCCTGCCGGAAACCGGCCTTGGAATGGTGCCGGGCTGGTCGGGCACCCAGCGTCTCGTGCGCCGGTTCGGCGCGCAGGCCGTCCGCCGCATGGCGCTCGGCGGCGAGATATTCACCGCCGAGGACGCCCGCCTGCTCGGCATCGTCGACGCGGTCGTTCCGACAGGAAATTCGGTCGCCGCCGCCAGGCAATATGCCGGGCGGATTGCCGCGCGGGGACCGGCGGCCCTCGAGATCGCCAAGTTGATGATCGCATCGGCGACCGGCGAAGACAACGGAACGGCGGTCGAAGCTCTGGGCTCGATCCTCGCCGCGAAAACCGGCGATCTGAAGGAGGGCGTCGCATCATTCAGCGAGAAGCGCCCGGCAACGTTCAAGGGAGAATGGTAATGACGGTCCTCGTCAACCCCACGGCGCTCAGCGACCACAAGGCGCGTGATTTCAAGATGCTGATCGACGGCAAATGGGAGGCCGGCGCCTCCGATCCGATCGAACGTATCGCGCCGAGCCATGGTGTGACGGTCAGCCGCTTCCCCGCCGGCAGCCGGAAGGACGCCGAGCGCGCCATTGCTGCGGCACGCAAGGCCTTCGACGAGGGGCCGTGGCCGCGCATAACGGCGTCCGAACGCTCCGCCATCCTGCTCAGGGCTGCCGATCTGATCGCGGCACGTGCCGAAGAGCTGGCATTTCTCGATGCCATCGAGGCGGGCAAGCCCATCACCCAGGTGCGGGGGGAAATTGCCGGTTCGGTCGACATCTGGCGCTATGCGGCGGCTCTCGCACGCGATCTCCACGGCGAAAGCTACAACACGCTCGGCGACGGCACGCTCGGCGTCGTCCTGCGCGAAGCGATCGGCGTCGTCTCGATCATCACGCCCTGGAACTTCCCGTTCCTGATCGTCGGCCAGAAGCTGCCCTTCGCGCTCGCCGCGGGCTGCACGACCGTCGTCAAGCCTTCCGAGCTGACGTCGGGATCGACGCTCGTCTTGGGCGAAATCCTGCAGCAGGCGGGCATTCCGGATGGTGTCGTCAATATTGTCACCGGCACGGGACCTGAAGTCGGCGCAGTCATGACGTCTCATCCAGACGTCGACATGGTCTCCTTCACCGGCTCGACCGGTGTCGGAAAACTGACGATGTCGAATGCGGCGCAGACGCTGAAGAAGGTCTCACTGGAACTCGGCGGCAAGAACCCGCAGATCGTTTTCCCCGATGCCGACCTCGACGCCTTCATCGATGCCGCCGTCTTCGGCGCCTATTTCAATGCCGGCGAGTGCTGCAACGCCGGCTCGCGGCTGATCCTTCACAAGTCGATCGCCTCTGACGTCGTCAGGCGCGTCGCCGAGCTGTCGAAGGGGGTGAAGGTCGGTGATCCCCTCGATCCCCAGACGCAGGTCGGCGCGATCATCACGCCGCAGCATCTGGAAAAGATCTCAGGCTATGTCAGCGGTGCCAAGAGCACCGGCGCCCGCGTCGCCCATGGCGGCGACACGCTCGACCTCGGCATGGGGCAGTTCATGTCGCCGACGATCCTGGAAGCCGTCACGCCCGATATGGCGGTGGCGCGCGAGGAAGTCTTTGGCCCGGTCTTGTCGGTCCTGACATTCGAAACATCGGCCGAAGCGGTCAGGATTGCCAATTCCATCGACTACGGCCTGTCGGCCGGTGTCTGGAGCCGCGATTTCGACACCTGCCTGACCATCGGCCGGTCGGTGCGGGCGGGCACGGTCTGGATGAACACCTTCATGGACGGCGCCTCGGAGCTTCCCTTCGGCGGCTACAAGCAGAGCGGCCTTGGCCGCGAACTCGGCCGCCATGCAGTGGAGGATTACACCGAGACCAAGACGCTGAACATGCATATCGGCAAACGCACCGGTTGGTGGATGCCGCAGACGGAGGTCTGACGCATCGGCCCGAAAATCGGAATCGATTTTCGGAAAGCACGATGCGTCGATTCAAAGTGTTACAGCGTCCTTTGCGCGCCTGAAAGGCGCGCGGCGCTGTAAACGGCAAAGCGACTACGCCCGGGGAGGGCGGGTGATCGATGCGGGAATGGTCCCGCATCTTCCAAGAGGGAACTGGGAGGTTCTTCGATGAATAGGTTTTTGACCACGACTGCCGTGATCGCATTGGCGCTGGCCGGCACGCATGTCGCGGCCCGCGCCGCCGACGTAAAAGAAGTGCAGATGCTGCACTGGTGGACGTCAGGCGGCGAGGCAGCGGCTCTGAACGTTTTGAAGGAGGATCTGTCGAAGGAAGGCTTTGCCTGGAAGGACGTTCCGGTGGCCGGCGGCGGCGGTGATGCGGCGATGACGGCGCTGAAGGCGATGGTGGCGGCCGGCACCTATCCGACGGCCTCGCAGATGCTCGGTTATACCGTGCTCGATTATGCCCAGGCCGGCGTCATGGGCGACCTGACCGAGACGGCCAAGAAGGAAGGCTGGGACAAGTCGGTGCCGGCGGCCCTGCAGAAGTTCTCCGTCTATGACGGCAAGTGGGTTGCAGCCCCCGTCAACGTGCACTCGGTCAACTGGCTGTGGATCAACAAGGCGGTGATGGACAAGATCGGCGGCACTGAGCCGAAGAGCTTCGACGACCTGATCGCCCTGCTCGACAAGGCGAAGGCGGCCGGTGTCATCCCCTTGGCGCTCGGTGGCCAGAACTGGCAGGAAGCGACGATGTTCGATTCCATCGTGCTGTCGACCGGCGGCCCGGAATTTTACAAGAAGGCCTTCAACGACCTCGACGAGGCGTCGCTGAAGTCGGACACGATGAAGACGTCCTTCGACAACCTGGCGAAGATCGTCAAATACGTCGATCCGAACTTCTCCGGCCGCGACTGGAATCTCGCGACCGCCATGGTCATCAAGGGTGATGCGCTGGTGCAGGTGATGGGCGACTGGGCGAAGGGCGAATTCGTCGCCGCCAAGAAGACCCCGGACAAGGACTTCCTGTGCTACCGCTTCCCCGGCACCGACGGCAGCGTCATCTACAACTCCGACATGTTCGGCATGTTCAACGTCCCCGACGACCGCAAGGCGGCGCAGGTGGCGCTGGCAACGGCAACGCTGTCGAAGAGCTTCCAGTCGGCCTTCAACGTCGTCAAGGGTTCGGTGCCGGCCCGTACCGACGTTCCCGACACCGACTTCGACGCCTGCGGCAAGAAGGGCATTGCCGACCTGAAGGCGGCCAACGAGGGCGGCACGCTGTTCGGTTCGCTCGCTCAAGGGTACGGCGCGCCGCCGGCGATCGCCAATGCCTATAAGGACGTCGTCTCGAAGTTCGTCCATGGCCAGATCAAGAGCTCCGACGAAGCCGTCACCCAGCTGGTCCAGGCGATCGACGACGCTCGCTGAGATCAGTCGATGCACATGGCTTCCCCGCGCCTGCCGCGGGGAAGCGTCAGGCTCCGCAGCGATAAATGCCGAGCGATCCTGCGGGAAGGGAGATGATATCCATGAGCACAGTTGCCACCACCGATCCGGTTCTGACACCCCGGCGAGCGACGCCGATCTCGCTCAGAGGCCGGCTGCAGGATGCGCTGCCGAAGATCGTGCTGGCGCCGAGCTTCGTTATCACCCTCATCTTCGTCTACGGCTTCATCGTCTGGACGGCCTATCTCTCCTTCACCAATTCCAAGACCTTTCCGTCTTATGCGCTGACGGGGCCACGCGCCTATCAGCGGCTGTGGCGCTGGACCTTCGAGAGCGATCCGCCGTCATCCTGGTATACCTCGATCACCAACATGGCGATCTTCGGCTTCCTCTATGTCGGCATCTGCCTGGCGCTCGGCCTTTTCCTGGCCATCCTGCTCGACCAGAAGATCCGCGGCGAGGGGTTGCTGCGGCCGATCTTCCTCTATCCGATGGCGCTCTCCTTCATCGTCACCGGGGTGGCCTGGAAGTGGTTCCTCGATCCCGGCCTCGGGCTGGAGCAGACGCTGCATCACTTCGGCTGGACGAGCTTCCACTTCGACTGGATCAAGAACAAGGACTTCGTCATCTATACCGTCGTCATCGCCGGTGTCTGGCAGGCGTCGGGCTTCGTCATGGCGATGTTCCTGGCGGGGCTTCGCGGCATCGACGGCGAGATCATGAAGGCGGCGCAGATCGACGGCGCCTCGCCCTTGCAGCTTTATCGCCGCATCGTCATTCCGCTGCTGCGGCCGATCTTCCTCTCCGCCTTCATCGTGCTCGCCCATATGGCGATCAAGTCCTACGACCTTGTGGTGGCGCTGACCTCGGGCGGGCCGGGCGGCTCGGCCTGGCTGCCGTCCAACTTCATGTATGAATACACCTTCAAGCGCAACGAGATGGCCGTCGGCTCGGCCAGCGCCATCATCATGCTGATGACGATCTCGGCGATCATCGTGCCCTATCTCTATTCCGAACTGAAGGAGAAGGCGCGATGAGCATCTCGGCTTCCTCTCCCTCCCATTCCAGCAACACCCGCTGGATCGGCCGGCTGGTCATCTACGGCCTGCTGGTGATCTTCGCCATCCTCTACCTGATGCCGCTCTTCGTCATGCTCGTGACCTCGTTCAAGACGATGGACGAGATCCAGGGCGGCAACATGCTGGCGCTGCCTGAGGCCCCGACCTTCGATCCCTGGATCAAGGCCTGGGGCGAGACCTGCGTCGGGCTGACCTGCGCCGGCATCAAGGGCTACTTCTGGAACTCGATCAAGATGGTGGTGCCGGCGGTGGCCATCTCCACCATCATGGGAGCGCTGAACGGCTATATCCTGACCAAATGGCGTTTCCCCGGCCATACGCTGGTGTTCGGGCTGATGCTGTTTGCCTGCTTCATCCCGTTCCAGTCGGTGCTCTTGCCGATGGCGACCATCCTCGGCTCGCTCGGCCGCTTCGGCGTCACCCTGCAGAACGCCACCGGCTGGAACTTCGGCTTCGGCAATTCCACGATCAACCTGGTCTTCGTCCATGTCGTCTATGGCTTGGGCTTCACCACGCTGTTCTTCCGCAATTTCTACGAGGCCTTTCCGACCGAGCTGGTCCGCGCCGCCCAGGTCGACGGCGCCAGCTTCTTCCAGATCTTCCGCCGCATCATGCTGCCGAACTCGCTGCCGATCATCGTCGTCACCGTCATCTACCAGTTCACCAACATCTGGAACGACTTCCTGTTTGCCTCGGCCTATGCCGGCACTGGCGACTCCATGCCGATGACGGTGGCGCTCAACAATGTCGTCAACACCTCGACCGGAGTGGTCGAATACAATGTCAACATGGCGGCGGCGATGATCGCGGCCGTTCCGACACTCATCGTCTATATCCTCGCCGGCCGCTACTTCGTGCGCGGTCTGATGGCGGGCGCAGTCAAAGGGTAAGTCATGGCCTTCCTGGAAATCTCCGGTCTCAGAAAACGCTTCGGCGCCGTCGACATTCTCAAGGGCATCGACCTCGAACTCGAAAAGGGCGGCTTCCTGGTGCTGGTCGGCCCGTCCGGCTGCGGCAAGTCGACCCTGCTCAACACCATTGCCGGGCTGGAGACGATCACCTCGGGCGACATCAGGATCGACGGGCGCGACATCAGCGGCCTGCATCCCTCCAAGCGCGACATCGCCATGGTATTCCAGTCCTATGCGCTCTATCCGAACATGACGGTGGCGGGCAATATCGCCTTCGGCATGGAGATCCGCGGCGTGCCGAAGGAGGAGCGGGCCAAGGCGATCAAGCAGGTCTCCGACATGCTGCAGATCGGCCATCTGCTCGACCGCAAGCCGTCGCAATTGTCCGGCGGCCAGCGCCAGCGCGTCGCCATGGGCCGGGCTTTGGTGCGCAATCCGCAGGTCTTCCTGTTCGACGAGCCGCTTTCCAATCTCGACGCCAAGCTGCGCGTCGACATGCGCACCGAGATCAAGCGGCTGCATCAGCGCATGGGCACCACCTTCGTCTATGTCACCCACGACCAGATCGAGGCGATGACGCTGGCGACCAAGATCGCCGTGCTGAAGGACGGGGTGCTGCAGCAGTTCGGCACGCCGGCCGAGATCTATAACAGCCCGGCCAATCTCTTCGTCGCCGACTTCATGGGATCGCCGGCGATGAACCTGCTCAACGCCACCGTCGAAAATGGCGCCTCCGGGCTTGCCGTCGCACTCGAACGGCCGAACGGCGCGCCGCTGAGATTGCCGGTGGTCGCCGGCGCCAACGGGTTGTCGGCCTATGCCGGCAAGCAGGTGATCTTCGGCATCCGCCCGGAGGCGCTAACCGACCCTGATGGTGCCGACCGCAAGGCGCGTTCGCTGACCGAGGACGACTGCCTGATCGAGGTCGTCGAACCGGCCGGCTCCGACACCTTCGCCGTCACCAAGCTCGGCGGCAAATCCGTCGTCGCCCGCCTGCGCGCCGATGCCGGCATCGCCCCCGGACAGACCACACGCCTCGCCTTCAATCTCGACAAGGCCGTGTTCTTCGATCCGCAGAGCCAGGTGCGGATCGCATGATGGCCAGAGGCTAAGATGAGCAGTTCACCAGACATCGTCATCATCGGCTCAGGCGTCGGCGGCTCCACTGTCGCCGCCGGCCTGGCCGCGACCGGCGCTGAGATATTGATCCTCGAAGCTGGCGATCACATTGCCGATCTTCCCGTCAACCGTGACCAGCGCGCCATCTTCCAGCGAGGGCATTTCCGCCCGAGGGAAGTCTGGTACGAGGCGAACGGCAAGGGCTTCAGTCCCGGCAATTATTACAATGTCGGCGGCAATTCGAAATTCTACGGCGCCGTCTTGTCGCGCTACCGCAAAGAAGACTTCGGCATCATCGAACACCGGGAAGGCGTGTCGCCGGCCTGGCCCTTTCCTTATGAGGAGTTGGAGCCCTGGTACTCGAAGGCGGAGCTCATATATCAGGTTCGCGGCAGTCTCGGCGACGATCCGACCGAACCGCAGCACTCGACTGCCTACGAATTCCCGCCCGTGCCCGACGAGGCGCCGATCGCCGATGTCAGGGCACGCCTCAAGGCGAAAGGCCTGCATCCGTTTTCGCTGCCGCTCGGCCTCGATCTTGACGCTTGGCTCTCCAAGGCGCGCACGCCTTGGGATGCCCATCCGAACGCGCGGGACGGCAAGATGGACGCCGAGACCGCCGCGCTTGCGGTGGCGTTGAGACACAAGAACGTCCGGCTCGAAACCAATGCGCGCGTGACGCGGCTCGATACCGGATCAGGCAGTCGGATCGACCGGGTCACCTATGTCAGGAACGGTGAGACGCTGACTGTCTCGCCTGACATCGTCATCCTTTCGGCCGGGGCGGTCCAATCGTCGGTGCTGTTGCTGCGGTCGAAGAACGACCGCTTCCCCAGGGGCCTCGCCAACTCGTCCGATCAGGTGGGACGCAACTTCATGAACCACAACGCCTCAGCCGTGATCGGCGTTTCGCCACAGTTCAGGAACACCGCCGTCTACCAGAAGACTTTTGCCTTCAACGATTTCTACCTTTCCGACGGAGAGGGGGGGCCGCCGCTGGGCAACGTGCAACTCCTCGGCCGTATCTCCGAGAAGGTTCTGAAGGGCTCGCTGCCGCAGGCTCCGGAATGGCTACTGCGCTTCATCACAGGCCATGCCATCGACTTCTACGCCATGAGCGAAGACGTGCCCAATCCCGAAAGCCGCGTCATGGTCGACGGCGATCGGATCATTCTCCAATGGCAGAGAACCAACTGGGACGCCCATCTGGCGCTCGTCGCCAAGCTGAAAGCCATCCTGCGGTCGATCGGGTTTCCGATCGTGCTGTCGCGGCCCTTCGACAAGCGCACGCCGTCCCATCAGTGCGGGACGATCCGGATCGGCAGCGACCCTGCGACGGCGCCGCTCGATCCCTATTGCCGGTCCTATGATCACGAAAACCTCTTCGTCGTCGACGCCGGCTTCCTGCCCACCTCGGCTGCGGTCAATCCGGCGCTGACCGTCGCCAGTCAGGCGCTGAGAGTTGCAGATCACATCGCATCGAAGGACTGGCAGGCAAAAGCAGATCCGTTGGCGCATGCCGGCTCTCAAATAGGACAGTAAAATGGGATTCGATTATATCATCACCGGTGCCGGTCCTGCAGGCTGCGTCCTGGCAAGCCGGCTCAGCGAGGATCCCGATGTCAAGGTGCTGCTTCTCGAAGCGGGCGGCGGCGACTGGAATCCTCTTTTTCACATGCCGGCCGGCTTCGCCAAGATGACCAAGGGCGTGGCGAGCTGGGGATGGGAAACCGTCCCCCAGAAGCACATGAAGGGTAGGGTGCTTCGTTACACCCAGGCGAAGGTCATCGGCGGCGGCTCGTCGATCAACGCCCAGCTCTACACGCGCGGAAACGCGGCCGACTATGATCTCTGGGCCAGCGAAGACGGCTGCGAGGGCTGGGACTATCGCTCGATCCTGCCCTATTTCAAACGGGCGGAGGACAATCAGCGCTTCGCCAACGACTACCATGCCTATGGCGGCCCGCTGGGCGTGTCGATGCCGGCGGCAGCGCTGCCGATCTGCGACGCCTATATCCGCGCAGGGCAGGAACTCGGCATTCCCTATAACCACGATTTCAACGGCCGCCAGCAAGCCGGTGTCGGGTTTTACCAGCTGACCCAGCGCAACCGCCGCCGGTCCTCGGCATCGCTCGCCTATCTCTCGCCGATCAAGGGCCGGAAAAACCTGACGGTCCGAACCGGGACGCGCGTCGCGGGCATCGTGCTGGAAGGACGCCGCGCTGTCGGCGTCGAGATCGCAACGGCGCACGGTTCCGAGATCGTGCGCGCCGAGCGCGAAGTCCTGGTCTCGTCAGGCGCGATCGGATCGCCGAAGTTGCTTCTGCAGTCCGGCATCGGGCCGGCCGATCACCTCAAATCGGTGGGCCTCAAGGTGAATCACGATCTGCCGGGTGTCGGCGGCAATCTTCAGGATCACCTCGATCTTTTCGTCATCGCCGAATGCACCGGCGATCACACCTACGACGGCGTCGCGAAGCTGCACCGCACGCTTTGGGCCGGCATTCAATATGTCCTGTTCCGCACCGGCCCGGTGGCATCGTCGCTCTTCGAGACCGGCGGCTTCTGGTATGCCGATCCTCATGCCCGGTCTCCCGATATCCAGTTTCACCTAGGTCTGGGATCGGGCATCGAAGCCGGTGTCGAGCGGCTGAAGAATGCGGGCGTGACGCTCAATTCTGCCTATCTGCATCCGCGCTCGCGGGGGACGGTGCGGCTATCGTCGTCCGACCCGGGCGCCGCGCCTCTGATCGATCCCAATTACTGGTCCGATCCGCACGACAGGCAGATGTCGTTGGAGGGACTCAAGCTCGCCCGCGAAATCATGCAGCAGGCGGCGCTGAAGCCCTATGTCATGGCCGAAAGGCTTCCTGGCCCGAAGGTCACGACTGACGAGCAACTGTTCGACTACGGCTGCGCAAATGCCAAGACCGATCATCACCCGGTGGGCACCTGCAAGATGGGAACCGGGCCGGACGCGGTGGTCGGGCTGGATCTCAAGGTCCATGGGCTGGAGGGCCTGAGGGTCTGCGATTCCTCCGTCATGCCGCGCGTACCGTCCTGCAATACCAACGCGCCGACGATCATGGTCGGCGAAAAGGGATCGGACCTTATTCGGGGTCTGCCGGCGCTGCCCTCCGCCATTTTCGCCTATGAGCGCAACGATACCAGGCCACGAGCCCGCGCAGAAATCCGCTAAGGAGAACGACGATGTCTCAAGTCAGAGTTGCAGTGCTTGGCGCCTCGGGCTGGATGGGGAAGGTCCACACGATGGCCTACCAGACCTTTCCGCATTTCTTCGGCGTCTCGGACGGAACGGCGAATATCGTGGCGCTGGTCGATAGCAACCCTGAGGTAGCGCCGGATATCGGCAACAGAGCGCCGGGCGCCAGGATCTATCAGGATTGGAAGCTGGCGGTCGCCGATCCCGAGGTCGATCTGATCGATATCTGCCTGCCCGACCATCTCCACTACCCCGTTGCCAAGGCGGCCTTGCTGGCCGGCAAGCATGTCTATTGCGAGAAGCCACTGGCCAACACTGCCGATGAAGCGCGGGAGCTGGCCGAGATTGCCAGAGAGAAAGGCGTGATCACCCGTGTCGGTCATGCCTTTCCCCGCAATCCCGTCCACGACATGGCGAAAGACATCATCGATTCAGGCGAAATCGGCGAGATCAAGCTGTTCCGCGGCTGCCAGCACGTCGACATGTACGGCGATCCGACGGCACCCTTCATGTGGCGCGCCGACGGCAAGCTGGCGCCGACGGGGATCGTTGGGGACACGGGCTCGCATATCTTCAGCTTCATGGATTTCCTGGTCGGCCGCGTCAGTTCGCTGATCGCCGACAATCTGATCGTCACGCCGCGCCGGCCCGTCGTCGAGGGTCTTGCCTATGGCGAGCAGGTGAAACTGTCAGGCAACGAGTCCTGGGCCGATATCACCAACCCCGACGCCACTAACCTGTTGTGCCGCTTTGCCAATGGCGCCGGCGGGATCGTCGATTTCAGCCGTGTCGCCACCGGCCGCAAGTTCATGCAGACCTATGAAGTCTATGGAACGAAAGGCAGCATTGCCTATACCTATGACGAGATAAACCGGCTGCGCTTCTACTCCAACGACGACCGCACGGGGCGGCGTGGCTTCCGGGAGATCGACGTCGGCCCGGAAAATGCCACCTTCCGCGCTTTCCTGCCGCTGCCGAATTTCGGTATCGGCTATAACGAAAGCAAGATCATCGAGGTGGCCGAGGTGATCCGCTCGATCGTTGCAAACAAGCCGATGTGGCCGACCTTCGATACGGGCCACCACATCTGCCAGATCGTCGACGCATGCATGCAGTCCTCCCGGCAGAAGCGCTGGGTCGACATCCCGCTGGGCTGACGTCTATGAGCACAGCTGTTCCGCAGGAAATTCTCGACGCATTGACCGATGTCGATATGCCCAAGCTTCCGTCCGAGATCGCCTCATCGGAAGCGATCCGGCTCGCCGGCATCGAGGTGCCTGTCTATCGGGCCGGCTGCGTCGTCGTCGGATCGGGTGCCGCAGGTCTGCGTGCGGCCGTGGAAATGAAGCGGCGCGGCGACGACGTCGTCATCATCAGCCAAAGCGCCTGGGGCGGAACCTCGGCCTGCTCCGGATCCGACAAGCAGACCCTGCACACCGCCGATACGGCCGATCAGGGCGACAATTACAAGGCGATGGCCCGCGCCATCCGCAGCGGCGGTGCTATGGACGAGGACACGGCCTATGCCGAGGCCGTCGGCTCGTCGCGGATGATGGCGTCGCTGCAGTTCCTCGGGCTGCCGCTGCCGCAGGATCCGCTCGGGGGAACGCTGCGATATCAGACCGACCATGACGAGGTCGGCCGCGCCACCAGCTGCGGCCCGCGCACCTCGCGCCTGATGGTCAAGGTGCTGGCCGAGGAGGCGATCCGGCTTGCTGTGCCGTTCTACAACCAGACCACTGCGGTGAAAATCCTCACCGAAGGCGAGGGGTCGGGACGCCGCGTCGTCGGCATGCTCACTATGCGCGCCAGCGACCGCGCGGAGGCGAACCCGCTGGGCATCGCCCTCTTCGTCAGTGACGTGATCGTGCTGGCCGCCGGCGGCCCGGGCGAGCTCTACCGTGACAGTGTCTACCCCAACGGCTGCTTCGGCTCGCTCGGACTGGCGCTCGAGGCAGGTGTCGAACTCGTTAACCTCACCGAAAGCCAGTTCGGCATCGGAACGCGCAGGGAAGGCTTCCCGTGGAATCTGTCGGGCACTTACGTCCAGGCGATCCCGCATATCTACTCGGTTGATGCCGATGGCGTCGAATATCACTTTCTGGCGCAATATTATCGCAGCACACCGGAATTGGCGTCGAACGTCTTCCGCAAGGGCTATCAATGGCCGTTTCATGCGACGCGCATGCTCGATTTCCGCTCGAGCCTGGTAGACCTCGCCATCTTTTGCGAAACCGCTGCCGGCCGGCGTGTCTTCATGGACTTCAATCGCAATCCGCTGCCGGTGCCGGGCGATCTGCCGTTCAGCCTGGAGAGGCTGGATGATGACGTTCGCCTCTATCTCGGTAAGGCCGGCGCCGGCCAGGAGATGCCGATCGACCGGTTGAAGCACATGAACCCGCTGTCGATCGAACTCTACCGCCGCTACAAGATCGACATCGCCGCCGATCCTTTGGAATTCGCCGTCAATAACCAGCATATGAATGGCGGCATCCTGGTCGACACCTGGGGCCGCAGCAGCCTTGCCGGCTGTTACGCCGTCGGCGAAGCGGCGGGCACACACGGTGTCACGCGGCCCGGCGGCGCAGCGCTCAATGCCGGGCAGGTCTTCGGCACACGGGCGGCCGAGCATATCGGCGCAAACGGCAAGGCCAAGCGGGCGGCTGCAGGCGATATGTCCGCTATCGCAGAGCCAGGTATCGCCGAGATGCTGGCCACCCTTCGCACCGGGAGCCCGCTCACGGTCAAATCGGTCCGCTCTCAAGTGCAGGCACGAATGAGCGAGAAGGCCGGCATCATCTGCGATCAGGAGAGCGTCGCCCAGGCCCTGATCGAGGCGCGGAGGCTGAATGCCGACATTCGCGCTGGCGGCCTCGCTTACGGCCGCGCCGCCGAGGCGGTCCGCGGTGTGCAATGGCGGCACATGGCGTTGGCCTCCGAAGCGGTGCTGAGCGCCCTCGACTTCTTCATTGGCAATGGCGGCGGCAGCCGCGGGGCGCGGGCGATATGCGATCCGGAAGGCGAATCCCTTCCGCATGCGCGTACGGGCCCACTCGAGGAATATCGCTTCCGAAGGGAACGCGAAGAGGATCGGAACGAGCAGATCGTCGTTCGGCTCGAGGGCGATGAGATCAGGCTTTCCAAACGCGCAAACCGCCGCTTGGACGAAACCGCCAGGTCATTCTTCGAGCGAGACTGGCCGGCCTGGCTGACGGGCCGGATATACGATCTCTCCCTCGACGAATGAGGCGGTGCCGGTAGTTGGCCTCGCCGAGGCTCACATGGCGTCTGCGCCGGGAACATCCAGCTCGATCAGGACGGGTGCGTGGTCGCTCGTATGCTCCCAGCCTCGCGGTTTTCTCCGGACCGTCGCCGATCGAAGCCATGGCGCGGCGGCCGGGCTGAGCAGAAGGTGGTCGATCCGCAGCCCGGCGTCGCGCTCGAAGCTGTTGCGCCAGTATTTCCAGAAGGTGTAGATGCGTTCCTGCGGATGCAGATGCCGGACGGCGTCAGTCCAGCCCTGGGCGACGAGACGGCCATAGGCCCTGCGAACCTCCGGCCGGAAAAGCGCGTCGTCGAGCCAGCGTTCCGGCTTGTAGACATCGATCTCCGTCGGCATGACGTTGAAGTCGCCTGCGAGGATTGCCGGCACTTCGAGTTCGAGGAGCTCGGCGGCGTAGTCGTGCAGGCGGCGGAACCAGCGGAGCTTGTACTCGAACTTGACGCTCGGGAACGGATTGCCATTCGGCAGATACAGGCATCCGATCACCATGCCGTCGATAACGGCTTCGATATAGCGGCTGTGGGTGTCATCGGGATCGCCGGGAAGACCGCGCCGCGTCAGGATCGGTGTTTTGTCCTTCGCCAGGATGGCGACGCCGTTCCAGGACTCTCTGCCCGTGCCAGACGGCGCCGTAGCCGGTTCGCTCGATCTCCTCTCGCGGAAACCTTGCATCGTCCGTCTTCAGTTCCTGAAGGCAGACAATATCGGGGGCGTCTTCCTTCAGCCAGCGCAACAGGATGGCCAGCCGTCCGTTGATCCCGTTGACGTTGTAGGTTGCGACCTTCACGCCGGCTACTTAACGCGTCGCTCCGAAGACGAAGGCGATGCCGGCGACGATCGCGACCGCTGTGAGCGGCTGCCGGCGTATCCGGTCTTCGAAGTCCTGGACAAAGCTGCGTGCTTCCGCCTTTGCCAGGCGGGCGGTTCCGGAAGCCAGCTCCGAAGCGGTTTCCGCTACGCGGCCGGCGTCTTTCTGGAGCGTCCGCCTTTCGCCGCGATCGGCATCGAAGCCTTCGGAGGAGCCGCCGGTTTCGCCGGTCGAGCGCAGGGCTTGGTCGACGAGTGGAAACGCTTCATCGAGCCGGGTGGGATCGGGCTCCCGCTTGACGCGTTCGGCCGCCTCGACGTCGCTGCGGCCGGCAGGAATCGAGGTGTGGGTGGCCGACACAGGGTCGGAGGCCGGGAAGGTGCCCTCGATACCCCTGTCGAGTTCACCCTTTCGGGCCCTCCGTTGCTGCTCAGCCTGTTCCTTTCGCAGGGATTGGACTGCGGGGGATTCGTTCGGGTTTACCATCGGCGTTTCCTCTCTTGCTCTTCGACAATCAAAAGCGGCGACAAGGAAAGAAGTTCCAGAAAAATGCATCCTCCTTGTGCGGCCACCTATTGACGAGGAAGCAAACATCGCGAATGGCTCGCTGCGCAATCCAGCGCCCGCGATAGTCCTTCGAACTTTTGCGCCTTCAAGGCCTCGGCAATCCGGCAGGCAGGACCAAAGTCCTGCCCGATCTAGTACCTAGGTCCGGTTGCATTTGGTCGACGAAACGGCGAAAATTGCCGCGCGTCCATATTGCGTGGAGAAAGGGAGGAACGGACGAGGCTATGGCATGACACTCTCGAAACGCGATTTTCTGAGATTGGGCGGCAGCGCGGCCGTTGCCCTCGTCGCTGCCGCATCGCCGGCGACATTCAATCTCCAAGGATACCTCCCCGTTCTGACCGTCGAAAGCGCCGAGGCAAAGGACGGCAATAACGGCAACGGCGGCGGCAATGGAAACGGCAACGGGGGAGGAAATGGCAACGGCGGCGGCAACGGCAACGGCGGCGGGAACGGCAACGGGGGAGGGAGTGGCAACGGCAATAGTGGCGGCAACGGCAATAGCGGTTCGGGCAATAGCGGCGGTGGAAACTCCGGCAATAGTGCCGGCTCCTCTTCCTCTGCGACTGGAGGACAAGGATCGGCGGCAAGAGCGACGGAAGCGTCCGATGGCTCGATCGACGTCCGCCATGCGAACGGCATTACCGAAACCTTGCGGCGCGGCCGCTACGTGATGAAGGACGGAAAAGGCAGGACGATCATAAGCCGGCAAGCGACGGCAAACGATGCCCGCCGGCTAGGCCGCTACCTTCGCTAAAGTGAGAAAGCCACGGGACTAAACATCTAGCGCTGTTCGCGCCATTGGAGAGCCGCTTCAGTCCTGTTCGAAACGCCGAGCTTGCTCAGAATCTGGGTCATATGATGCTTCACCGTCTTTTCCTGCAGGTTGAGACGCAAGCCGATATGTTTGTTTGACAAGCCTTGGGCGACCAGATCCATCACTTCGCGTTCCCGTGGCGTTAGGCCGTTCTTGTCAGGGGCGCCGCCATTCAGCGAATTCTCCATGACTTTTGTCGACATCGTCGGCGAGATATATCGTGATCCGCTCAGCACCGTCTGGATGGCTTCGGCGAGACCACGCGAGCCGACGCCTTTGAGAACATAGCCCATTGCGCCCCGTTGCAGGGCTGTCAGCAGCGTGTCCACCTCCTCGGATACCGTCAACATCAGCACTTTTGTTGTCGGGCTGCGCGTCAGCACGGCGCCGATCGCCGACAGTCCGCCGCCGGGCATGGAGACATCGAGCAGCATGATGTCGGGACGGTTGTTTGCAGCGATCATCGCTGCGTCGTCGCTGCTTGCGCCTTCACCAACGACGGCGAAGTCGCTGATCTCCGACAGGCTGCGCGTGACGCCCTCGCGAAAAAGCGGATGGTCGTCCACGACGCCGATGGTGATTGATGTCATGTCTAGTCTCCCACTTCCATGGGCTCGAAGGTCATGGTCACCGTCGTCCCTCCTTCGCCCGTATTGATCTCGAAGGATCCTCCCAGGCTGTCGATGCGTTCGCGAAGCCCCACCAAGCCGAGGCTGGCCGGCCGCACCTCGTTCGGGTCGAAGCCATCGCCGCGGTCGCTGACCTCGACATGAACATGACCATTGTGCGAGACCGCTCTTACGGCCTGCTGAATACCGCCGCCATGGCGATAGGCATTGTTCAAGGCTTCCTGCACGAAGCGATAAATGCAGATCTTTACAGCAGGAGCGAGTTCGGGGCCATCATCGTCGATGATTGTTTCGACGCGGGTTTCGGTCTTGTGCTGATGCGCTTCGACCACCCGGGTTACGATCTCGCTGATCGAGGACTTCTCGATTTGCGGCAGCACCAGTCCGCTGCAGATATTGCGGATCTCGGTCATCGCCTCGGCAAGGCTCGAGCGTATCCAAGCGAGTTCCTTTTCCCGCGCTTCGGGCAGGGTCGACGCGTTGATCAACATATCGCTGTCCAGCCGCAGTGAGGCATAGGCTATGTGCTGGGCCGGGCCGTCGTGCAGATCGGCGCCGATGCTGCGCAGATAGGTTTCGTTCAGCGCCGCCACGCGCTGGGAGGCGCGCTGCAGCCGCCGCTGCAGCCCGCGGTTTTCCGCCAGCAGCGCTGACAGATCGTTGACCCGTTCCTTGAGATCCTTGCGCTGCGCCTCTATCGTGCGGCTGACCCGGAACACCAGGACGGCGAGAACAAGGAAAAAGATTGCCGTCAGAGCGGCGACTGCGGCCCAGCTCCGGAGCCTGGCATGCGCCAGGCTGTCGCCCAATCCTTCCGCCGTCTCGTAGAATTCGATGACGGCGACCGCCTGTCCGGACCATGGCTGGAGCACGGGGTTGTAAATTTCCATCAGCGGTTTGCCGAGTGCGCGCTCCTTGTCGCTTTCCGGATCGTCGGCGATTTCGTAGCGGGCGACGAGAGATCCCGCGAAGGCTGTCTGGAGCTTGTCGCTGACCGCAAACCTCCTGCCCACCATCTCCTTCTCGTTCGAATAAAGGATGGTGCCGTCGTTTCGCCAGAGCTTGAAGGAAACGAGCCGCCTGCCGAGTGCCCCCTGACCGAGCGTCTCGTCCAGAGCCTGAGCGCTGCCTTCGTCCAGGAATGATGCCGTTTGCATGTCGGGGAGCAGCGGCGCGACAACGCTGTCGACATAGAGCGCCGTCGCGGCACCGGAATTGTGGATGACCGCCTCCTCGATGAGGTGGGTGACGAGAATGCCCACCAGGAACATGGCGGCAATCGAGATCAACCCACCCGCGATAAAGAACTGGGAGGCGAGTGAGCGGGCATTCCAGCGGCGAAGCCAATTCATTGTGATACCGGTAAGAGACTTGCCGACTAACCTATCGCTTCCTCAGAATTTTTCCAGACAGCGTCAGGGCACATCCCTGGTATCGAAGATTTCGGCGCCTCTTATGCTTTTGGTCAACTGCAGCGTATCGCCTGACATGGCCGCCCCGAAGACGTAGAGAAGCCCGGCCAGAACGACGACAAGGGCGATGACGCACAGGTTGCAGGCGTCATTGACGCGGGATCTGTTAGTCTGGGCCATATTTGGATCTCCTTCGGTATCCTTCGAAACGGAGCCGGTTCGGTGCGCGTTCCACGCCGGGGACTTCGGTCGGGGAGGATAGGGACCAAGGTCTTATCCCCGTGGACATCGGCGGAAGCCGTCATATTTCAGACCTGAGGGACTTAAGGGTGGAGGTTTGTGAGTGACGATTTCTGCCGACATCGAAAGCGGCGACAACGCTGTATTTGCCACGTCTCCCGCGCCATTCGATCAGGGCGTCGCCGAGCTTTACCAGGCCCTTCTGGTGCCGATCCTCTTCGCGCCCTATGCGGCGGAGATGGCCATCGCCGCCGACCGGTCGAAACCCGGCAGCGTTCTGGAGCTTGCTGCGGGGACAGGCGCCTTGACACGCGCGCTGCGCGCGACGCTCGATCCGCCGACGGAGATCGTCGCCACCGATCTCAGCCAGGCGATGATCGACATCGGTGCACCATCGGTGACGATGTCGCGGACTCACTGGATGCATGCCGATGCGCAGAACCTTCCCTTCGCCCCCGAAATGTTCGATCTCGTCATCTGCCAGTTCGGCGCAATGTTCTTTCCCGACAAGGTGAAGGCCTATGGCGAGGCTGAAAGAGTGCTGCGCGGCAAAGGCCGTTTTCTGTTTTCGACCTGGGATTCACTGTCGGCCAACAGCTTCGCAAGCTGCGTCGACGAATGTCTGGCAAACCTCTTCCCATCCGATCCGCCGGATTTTCTCAGGCGCTTGCCCTATTCCTATTTCGACCCCAGCCAGATCAAGGCCCAGATGTCGTCGGCAGGGTTTGAGGCCGTGACCTGCGACCGGCTCGAATTGACCTCCGTCGCGGCCACCGCGCATGACGTTGCGGTGGCCTTCTGCCGGGGCACGCGGCTGCGGGGAGAGATCGAATGGCGGGCGCCGGAGCGCGTGTCCGAAATCGTCGACGAGGTGGCCGGGCGGGTTGAAGCGCGGTACGGCGCTTGCCCCAGCGGCGGCATGAGCGCCTTGGTCGTCACCGGTCACGTTTCGTAGTCCTCGGCCGAGTGTCGGCGCATTAATCATACAATTCCTACAATCATCATCCGGTTTTATAATCATTCTTAATCGGAACATGCTTCACTCGTCCCAAGGCCGAGGGAATAGCATTCATGTCGATAATATTTCGAATTCTGATCGCAGCATTGATCGTGCTGCCGACAGCCGTCTTTGCTGCTGATGACTGGCGGGTCGTCAAGGCGACAGATCAAGTAAAATTTACGGTCGACAGGACGAACTGGCAGGGCTTGCGCGCCGGCGCGGTGGTTCCCAACCGGGCCTGGGTTTCCACCGGCCCGCGTGGGCGCCTTCAGCTTGCCAGGGGGGTGGAGAGCATCACCTTCCAGCCCAACACGCTTGCCGCCATCGCCACCAACGATTCCGCCACCATGAAGACACAGATCTTCCAGCAGGTCGGTTCGCTGGACCTTGAAATCGAGAAGCGAAGCCAACCGCATACGACGGTACAGACGCCCTACCTCGCGGCAGTGGTGAAAGGGACGATCTTTCATGTGACGGTCAACAGGGCGAAAGCATCCGTCGCCGTCGATCGTGGACTGGTCCAGGTGACCTCCTTCGCCAGCGGCCAGCGGTCGAACGTGGCGCCGGGGCAGAGCGCGACCGTCGACAAGACGGCCGGTATGACGGTGGCGGGCCGGCTATCCAAGCCCGAGATCACCTCGGTTGCAGCCTCGGTCGCCCAGATTCCGGCCGTGGGCACCACGAAACTCGCCGGTGCCACCGCAGAGACCAAGAGCAGTTCTTCGGCGACGAGCGAGAACACCAGTTCCAGAGCGAGCGAGGATGACAGCGCTAGCAACGGCAAGAGCAACGGCAATTCCGGCAGCAACAGCGGTAACGGCAACAGCGGCAGTAGCAACGGCAATTCCGGTGGCAACGGAAACGGAAACGGCGGCGGCAACGGCAACAGCAATTCCGGAGGAAACGGCAACAACGGCAATGGCAACGGCCATTCCGATGACAGCGGTAGCAATGGAAATGGCAATGGCAATTCCGGCGGCCACGGCAACAACGGCAATGGCAACGGCCATTCCCAAGACAGCGGTAACAATGGAAATGGCAATGGCAATTCCGGCGGCCACGGCAACAACGGCAAGGGTGACAACAACGGCGGCGGCAACGGCAACGGCAATTCCGGCGGAAAAGGCAAGGACAAGTGAGGGGTAGGGCCAAGGCGGCTGGGGATTATCTCTCCAACGGCATCAGCACGATCACGGTTCGGCTTGTGCTGATCGCCGTCATGCTGGTGCTGCCCGTGGCCAGCCTCGGCTTCGTGCAGGGGATCGACAACAGCCTTTTCGCCAAGCGCTTCGAATGGGCGCCTCGCACCGCCACCGGCAACATTGTCTTCGTTGCGATCGACAAGCATTCACTCGACGCTGTCGGGACATGGCCCTGGCCACGGAGCATCTACGCGACACTGCTCGACAAGCTGATTGCCTCAGGCGCCAAGGAAGTCTTTCTCGACGTCGATTTTAGCGCAACCTCCAGCCGTGAGGAGGACGAGCTTCTCGCAGCGGCGCTCGCGAGGTCCGGAGGAGGGGTTCTTCTGCCGGTGTTCCGGCAGCAGGAGACGGCGTCATCGTCTGAAACGGCGGTGACGAGGCCGATCCCGCAGTTCCTTGAGAATGCTTGGCCCGCATTCGCCAATGTCGCGTTGGATGCGGACGGGATCGTCCGGCGTTTCGATCTGGGAAGCCAACTCGATGGCAACCCCACCCAATCGGCCGCAGCAGCCCTGGGCAGGATCGACGGCAGTTCCGGTTCCCTGGCTGTGGACTATTCGATCAGGCCCGACACCGTCCCGACATTCTCGTTGTCCGGCGTGCTGAACGGGACCGTGCCGGCCGAGGCGATCAAAGACCGCTCGGTCGTGGTGGGAGCATCCGCGGCCGAGCTGAAGGACATTTTCGCCGTTCCCGTCTACGGCGCGATCGCCGGCCCGCTTATTCACGTGCTTGCCGCTGAAACGCTGCTTCAGAAGCGTTTCCTCCGGGTGTTCGATCAGGTTCCGCTGGAACTCTTGTTTGCCACCTTGCTGATCGTCGGCGTCATCCGCAGCCGTTCAACCGGGATTGTCACGATGATGGCGGTGGGACTGACCATCGTCGCCATCGGCGAGATCAGCGCATTCCTGCTGCAGTGGCGCTACGGGATCCTTGTCGCAACCGCAGTGCCGTGGTTGACGCTGCTGCTCGCATGGATGCTCGCTTTGAACGAACGTGTCGACCTTGGCCGAATGCTGGTCGCCATCGCCAATACCGAGGTCCGCAACACCAGGCGCCTGATGAGACGGATCATCGCCGACAGTTCGGACGGTGTCGTTGCATTCGATAGCGATCTGAGGATCGTCGAAGCGAGCGCATCCGCAAAGGCGGTGCTGCGAGCCGAGATCGGCGCCTCCCTTCTCACCAGCACCGACGCCGCCATCGTCGATGTCGTGCGAAGGCTGGTAGCGGAGCACGATGCCGAACCGGGCAAGGTGCACACGGCCCTTGTCGACTTCGCCGACAAGGGCTCGCAGGGCACGCATTACGAGGCATCCGTCACGATTTCGCCGATCGAACAGCCGCATGGGCATCCGGCCTCGGCGCGGTTTCGGTTTGCCGGTTGCCTGATCATACGGGACATCACCGCGCGGTATGATTATGAAGAGCGGTTGAAGGCGCTGTCCGAGCTGGACGACCTGACCGGGCTGCTCAATCGCCGGGAATTTGCCTCCCGTCTGGCAACCCTTGAGGGCGGCACCCTCGTCTCGGTGCTGGATATCGAACGTTTCTCCTCGCTTTGCGCCACGCTTGGGCGCGACGTCGGCGACGAACTCCTGAAGGCCGTGGCGGTGAGACTCGGCAATGCATTCGCCGGCAATTTGCTGGCGAGGCTCGACCGCGACCATTTCGGCATCGCCACCCCGGCGGTCGATGCACAGGCGATCGAGGGTTTTGCAAAGGGTCTGTTGGACCTGTTCGAGGCGCCTCTACAGCTCCGCGGTTCGGCTGTGCCGATCTCGGTTCACGTCGGAATAGCCAGCTCGGAAGATGCCGCCGCCGGCGCGCTCCTGAACGCCGCAGAATCCGCGCTCGATGCTGCGAAGACCATGGCAGGCCGGCAATGGTCTTCTTTCGATCCTTCCACGGCCGTTCGCCAGGCCCGGTCGCGCCGGCTGGAGCGGGATATGCGCGATGCCCTCCGGGATCGGCAGTTCTTCCTGCTGTTCCAGCCACAGATCGAATTTGCAAGCGGGCGCCTGTTAGGCGCGGAAGCCCTGATCCGCTGGAACCATCCCGAGTTCGGTTTGATATCTCCCGCCGAGTTCATCCCGATCGCGGAATCCTCCGGCTTGATCTGCGAGATCGGCCGCTGGACGCTGTTCGAGGCCTGCACCGAAGCGGCCGCCTGGCCCGGTGAACTCGGCGTCGCCGTCAACGTCTCGGCCCTTCAGTTCGAGCAGTCCGACATCGAGGCCGATGTGAGGGAGGCATTGTCAAACAGCGGGCTTCCTTCTTCCCGCCTCTGCCTCGAGCTGACGGAATCCGCCTTCCTCGGCCAAGGCGGACTCGTGATCGAAAAGATGCGCGCACTTCGCGAAACGGGGGGCGTCATCGCCTTGGACGATTTCGGCACCGGCTATTCCTCGATGAGCTACCTTGCCGATCTTCCTCTCGACAAGCTCAAGATCGACCAGTCCTTCGTCCGGCGAATGAAGGGAAATCCGACCATGCTGGAGATCGTGCGGGCGATCATTTCGCTGGCGCATGGTTTGAAACTGCAGGTCGTCGCCGAAGGCGTCGAAACCGAAACGGAGGCCGAAGCACTGCAACGGCTCGGATGCGAGACGGGGCAGGGCTATCTGTTCGGCAGGCCGGACGAGGCTCTTCGCATGCTTTCCAACTGGAGTGTCCGGAAACGTCTATCGGCCTGACGGCTCGCCGGGTTTGCGCTGAGGGGCCGTGGGTCCGACGGAACGTTCGTGGATTGCCCGGATGACGTGCTTTTCGATCTCGAAACAGGTTTCGTCATATTCTTGCACCCGCTTCGGATCGAAGTGCTGCTTGCGAACGCAGTCGCGCGCTTCGATCGCCATCTGGTAGGCCTCGAAGAGCTGGAGTTGCCACGGGTCGCGCGCTTCCATGATCAGCTTCCGCATCTCAGGCAGACGCATCGCCAGGCGCCTGCGCCCCGCCTCCCTGCGGTTGGATCGTGCCATCTCCTTCAGTCTCCTGCCGATACCGGGAACGACCGGTTCCTTTCGATCAGAAAGTAGCGCCGGCGACCGACATTGACATGGATCTCGGACCAAAGGCCGGGATCGATCGGACTGAGGTCCTAGGCGTGGAACGACCCCGTCTCCAACAGGTTGGTTTGGCAGCGGTCACCAGGGCCGCTTCAAAACAGAAGGAGGAAAATATGCTCTCCAAGCTTATCGTCTGTGCGGCAACTGCCGCGACCCTCATGTCAGGCGTGGCATTCGCCCAGTCATCGACCGTCAATGGCGCGGCCGGCGGCGCAGTCGCGGGCGCGATTGTCGGTGGCCCGGTTGGCGCTGCTGTCGGCGGTGTTGCCGGCGCCGTCGTCGGCACCGCGATCGATCCGCCGCCGCAAAAGGTGGTCACCTATGTCCGCGAGGCTCCGGCACCTTCGGCGCGCGTGGTCGTAAAGGAGAAGGTTGTCGTCGGGCAGCCGCTGCCGGAAACGGTCGTGGTAACGCCAATCCCGGATGATCCGACCTATGCCTACGCGGTGGTCAACGATGAACGTGTCATCGTCGAACCGTCGTCCCGCAAGGTAATCCAGGTCATCAAGTGACCTGATGCCCAACGCGGCCCTCTGCCGCGTCTTACTTCACAAATCATCGTTTAGATCAGCCGCACGATGGACGGCAGCGTCGTCGTGCGGCCAAAATCAGTGAGATTGTTATGAAGAGCAAGACACTCGCCGTTTTGATGACGGCACTCTCGATCGGCGTTTCTCCGGTCGGCATGATGTCCGCCTCGGCGCAGGATGCGCCCATCCTTCCCAAGAAGGGTGCCGCGCAGAGCGGCCAGTCCAGCGACGGTGCGGCCCAGCAGCCGGATGCGGGCGGTGCTGCTTCGGGCGGCGCAGACGCATCGACCAGCCAGAAGACGCAGCAGCCTTCGGGCTCCGATGGAAGCTCGTCGGGTGCATCCTCGGGAACCACTGAGCCTGGTGCCAAGACTCAGTCCGGCGCCAAGACGCAATCCGGAAACTCGGACAGTTCGACGACGCAGAAGTCGGGGCAGTCCGCGACGGAAGGCCAGAAGCCTGCCGGCAGCAAAGAAGGGACGTCGACCGGCACCTCGAACAGTTCTGGCGAAACACCAAAATCCGGCGATGCCGCGACGTCCTCCGGCGGCTCGACCGAAACCCAGTCGAACAGCAAGACGAACGTCGAGAACAACAATACCTCGGTCGACGCCAACGCCAAAAACGCCACCAAGACCGAGACGAACAACACGACAAACGTCAACATCTCGGTCGAGCAGCAGACGGAAATCCGGACTGTCGTGAAGGAGGTTCATGTTGAGCCGGTGCGGGACGTGGACTTCACGGTCTCGGTGGGCACGACCATTCCGAAGAAGATCAGGCTGGAGCCACTGCCGCCGCGGATCGTGGAGATCGTTCCGCAATACAAGGCCTATCGTTTCTTCATCCTCGCCGACGGCCGGATCGTCATCGTCGATCCTTCCGCGTTCACGATCGTCTACATCATCACGGCATAGCAGCCGGCGCCCGGCGGCCTTGCGCCGCCGGGACGAGGAGAGGAACATGATCTATTCCGAACAGAAATCCACTGGTCTGGCCCTGCCGCTCGTCGCCATTCTGCTGGCGATCGCCGGTATCCTCGCCGTGCTTGTCGCCACCGGCGGCCGGCACGGCGACACGGCCGGCCGCGTCTGGGTTCCACAGGCGCAACAGCAGGGGGCGGGGCAATGAACGGCCTCGCCTCCGTCGCCTTCGGCATCGTCAGCTCGGTGTGTGCCTGCATAGCAGCAACATCCGTTGCCTCGCACGTCGTGGCGGATACCGAAACCCAGGCCTTGCAAGATGTTGCAGAGCCGGATCTCTGGACGACGGGGCCGGTCAAAATCGATCCTCGGCAGCAGCGTTATCAGCGGATCGCGCCCCTCTATTCCAGCTATGTCACTGAGGCGCCGGCTATGATGACGGCAAGGGCGAAGCCGCAACCGGCTGGCCCGTCAACCGAACGCCTGGCACCGCAACCGCAATTTCCGCCCGAACATCTCGCCTGGTGCGCACAGCGTTACCGCTCCTTCGATCCTGCGACCAACAGCTATCGATCCTACAGCGGGGAGATCCGCGCCTGCTCTTCGCCGCACCAGCCGGATGTCGCCGCGGCCGACGAAGGCGGGGGCATAAAAGTGAACCCGCAGGCGGCGGCCTGGTGCGCCGCTCGCTACAGGTCGTATCGGCCTGAGGACAATACATATCAGCCGTGGGACGGCCCGCGGCGCAGCTGCGACGCGCCGGTCATCGTGGCGGCGAGCAATTGATCACCGCCACGCCGCGCCAATGTCGGACCAAAGTCCGTGTTTCAAACGCTACGGTTGTGATATCGGTTGTATTGAGGGGTGGAGATCAGGGGATGGCGACGACGCTTGTAACGGAAATCCAGAGGGCGCAGGCAAGGCTCCGGTTCCTGAGCAGGGCGGACCGAGGCGCCCTTATCGTCCGTATTCTGCGCGAGCTGCAGACGCATCGGCACGAGGTTCTCGGCCATGTGCCGGCCGATCGCTGCGTCTGGATCGACAGGCTCATTGCCTCCGTTTCCTCGACGATAGCGGAGATCATCGGCATGCCCGACGCCGAATTCAATCGCGTCTTGAGCGAATTCGAAAAGCTGATGGCGACGCTGCATGATATCTCGCATGACGAAACGCGATTGAAGACAATTCACTGAAGAGGAATTGCCGGCGGTTATCCTGTTCTTCCGCGTGCAAACTGGGCGCTATCGGCCGCCCCACCGGAAACCGATCCCTTCGCGCAAGCGTTCTCCTTCCATGAGCGAAACGAAATCCCCGACCAATCGTGACGAGGTGTTGTCCAGCGATGACGCCCCCAAGCCGGGCGCCGACGTTTCCTTTCCTTACGACAGAATGACCGTCGAGCAGTTCCGAAAGCGTTTCCCCCGTGCCCGGTGGAGCGACGTTCGCAAGGCCTGGTTCGTTCCCGGACGCACGGCGCCCCGCCGCATCGGGAAATGGCTTGCCGAGCTGGAGGCCGAAGCCGACGCCCATGCCGATGCGAAGGGACGCGACGCCTTCGTCTTCGAGCCGATCGACAGTCCCTATCTTCAACTCGGCAAGGCAGGCTTTCGAATCCGCACGCCATACTCGAAAACCGTTGTCGATGAACTGCGTGAAGTGCCGTTTTCCCGATGGGACGGCGATCTCAGGCTATGGCACGTTCCCTTCCGATCCTATGAGGACCTCAGACACAGATGGCCCGCTATCGAAGCGGCAGCGCGCCGAAACGAGCCGGAGGAGAGACGGCGCCGCGCCGAGGAGCGAAAGGGGACCGAACAGGAGATGCGCAGCAGGCTGCGCTCGGCGGAACGAAAGCGTCATCGCTACCCGCTTGCCGGCGACGATCTGCCGCCGATCGGCAGACCGGTCGCCGTCTCCTATGGCATTGTCGTCTTTACCGAGATCACCGGCGAACTGGCCGAGCCGGGTATCGTGGCGGACTTCTACCCCAGCGTGACCGAGGATCACGTCTGGGGATATTGGCGGGCGCCGACACTCGAAGAACTTGTCCGCACATGGCCTGCGAAAACCCCTCCGGCTGAGGACGCCACGTGGTGGCTGCCGACGATCGAGGAACTGAGGCCGGCGCGCCGCGCCGCAAGATCGCGAGAAGCCAAAAGCTCTGCGAAGATGCCGTGATCTGGACCATGGAACAAGTTCCGGCGTCGGCCATTTTGTCGTCTATGAAAACAGCCCTGCCGATGTCGCTGCTCGCTCTAATCGTCTCCGTTGGCGATGCCGCCGCGGTGGACCTCAAACCCGATGCAATCAACGCCGCTTCGATTGCTTCAATCAAAGCAGAAAAGCGCTCGTCCGAAGATCCTGACCCGGCAATCGTCCGCCTTCAGGTCCTGCTCGACCGTGCCGGCGCGTCTCCCGGCGTCATCGACGGGCTCGCCGGCGAGAACGTCAGCAAGGCGGTGGCCGGTTTCGAGGCGATGAACGGGCTTCCTGTCGATGGCAGGCCGGATGCCGAGGTGGTGTCCCGCCTGGAAGGCGATGCCACGATCGTCGAAAGCTATGTCGTTTCGGCCGACGATGCCAAGGGCCTCGTCGACAAGATACCCGAGGATTATGGCGAGAAGGCCAAGATGCAGAGCTTGGGATATACCAGCGTTGCCGAAAAGCTCTCCGAGCGGTTTCACATGGGCATCGATCTCGTCAACGCGCTCAACCCGGCTTCGCCGTTTGCTCCAGGCGATACGGTGTGGGTGGTGAACCCCGGCCCCCCAAGGGAAGGCAAGGTCAAGAGGATCGAGGCTGACAGGAAGACGGGGCAGGTTCTGGCCTATGCCGAGGACGGAGCGCTGCTGGCCGTCTATCCCGCGACGATCGGCAGTAAAGACAATCCGTCGCCCTCGGGAAAACACAAGGTCAAGGGCGTCGCCAGGATGCCGGTCTATCGCTATGACCCGGAGCTGAACTTCAAGCAGGGAAAGAACGACAAGGTCCTGACCATTCCGAAAGGGCCGAATGGCCCGGTCGGCACCGTCTGGATCGACCTGACCGAGCCGACCTATGGCATCCATGGCACGCCGGAGCCGAAGCTCATCGACAAGGTCGGCTCGCATGGCTGCGTGCGCCTGACGAACTGGGACGCCGAAGAGCTGGCCGGCATGGTCAAGCTGGGCGTCCTGGTCGATTTCGTCGATCGCAGTCCCGCCGCTCCGAAGTGAGACGCGGCATTTCGAACACCGACCGTTTCCCGTCGGGTAGCGGTTACGAGGCCTTGGCTTCGAAAGCCGGGGCGAAATCACCCAGCGATTTCGCCTTGAGGATCATGCCGCCGATATCTTGCTCCACGATCGCTTCCAGATCGGCAAAGCTGTCGATGACATAGTAGATCGGCTGGAGGATATCGATGCGGTAGGGGGTCCTGAGAACGCTCATCAGATCGAACGGCCGGAATTCGCACGCCGTGCCTTCGGTTGCCGCCTTGGCTTCGCTCGGCGACGAGACGATGCCGGCGCCGAAGCAGCGGCGGCCTTGCGGCGTGTTGATCAGGCCGAATTCGACGGTGAACCAGAATATCCGGAACAGATGCCAGGAATAGCCTTTGCCGAGGCGGGCGGCGGCTTCGCCGAAATGCCTGACGAAATTGGCATAGCTCTGGTTGGTCAGGAGCGGGCAGTGGCCGAAGACCTCGTGGAACAGGTCCGGCTCCTCGATATAGTCGATATGCTCGCGGCGGCGCAGGAAGGTTGCCAGCGGGAATTTGCCTTGCGACAGAAGCTCGTAAAAGCGCGAGGGCGGGATCAGCGCCGGCACGCCTTCGACGCCGAAGCCGGTAGTTTCGTGCAGGCGTCTGTCCACATCGAGAAGCTGAGGCACTTTCTCCGGCTTGAGCCCCAGCAGATCGACGCCATCCAGGTATTCCTGGCAGGCCGTGCCGGCCAATATCTTCATCTGACGCCGGTAGAGTTCGCCCCAGATCGCATCTTCCTCGGGGCTGTAGTCGTAGAGGCCGTCCGGGCCGGGCAGTTTCGCGGTGTAGCTGCTTTCTTTGGTCATCGGCACTGATCCTCCCAGGAATGGCGCTATGTCTGCGATTATGCTCCGGGGCCGGCGGATTTTCTTTTCTTTTGTGCCGCTTCTCGCCATAGTGATGAAAAATATTCTCGATCAAAGGGGCGAAAATGAAAGAAACTGGGAACTTTCGACGCACCCTTCTGCAACTCATCCAGGCCGACGGCAGCCTTTCACTGGCAGATTTGGCTGAGAAGGCCGGCATGTCGCAAAGCTCGGCCTGGCGGAAGATCCAGGAACTGGAAGCCGACGGCGTCATCCGCAAGCGCGTGACGCTGCTCGACCCCGGCAAACTCGACCTCAAGCTCTGCGTGATCGCCCATGTCACGCTGGAGGATCATCACGAAGAGGCGGTCGCCTCTTTCGCGTCGGTGGTGCTGGAGCGGCCGGAGATCATGGAGTGCTACGCCTTGTCGGGCGCTTTCGATTACATGCTGAAGATCCGGGCGCGGGACGTGGAAAGCTACGAAGCCTTCATGACCCGTTATCTCATGCGCAACCCGCATGTGCGCACCGTGGTATCGAGCTTCGTGTTGCGCGAGCTCAAATTCTCGACCGAACTGCCGCTTTGACGCTTGTGGCCAAGCAAGTCTCCGGTCGGTGACGATTGAGGGTCATCGCGCGCTGTCGCCGTGCCAGCTGCCCGGCATGCGCACCGGAAAGCCTTCGAAGGTCTTCAGCGTGTCGAGCACGATCGAGGTCTTCACGTGCTGCACAGACTCGTGCGGCAACAGAACGTCGTTCACGAATTTGGAGAGGTCGGCGAGCCCGCGGGTGGCCACCTTCAGATGGTAGTCCATTTCGCCGGTCAAAGCATAGGCTTCGAGAACCTCCGGCAGTCCGTTGATCAGTTGGGAGAAACGCTGGGCATTGTCTCTGTTGTGGGTCGCAAGCGTCACCGAAATGACCACCAGCATATCCAGACCCAGCTTTTCCCGGTCGAGATAGGCCCGGTAGCTGCGGATATAGCCCTCGGCCTCCAGCCGTGTGCGCCGGCGCGAGCATTGTGAGGGTGAAAGCGCGATCCGATCGCCCAGCTCGTTATTCGTCAGCCTGCCATCCTTTTGCAGCTCTTGCAGCAGGCGCAAATCCAATTTGTCGATCTGTTCATCCATTGCGTAAAATCTCCAAAACACTCACGAACCGTGCATAATATCTTCCGCAAGCATGAAGAATGCAAGGATATTGCACGCGTTTTGGGTCACACTTTGCGCAGTTAAACTCCATCTCGTCAGGAGGAGAAAATGGGTCCTTTCCCGCATGATGCGCCGCCATCCGAAATCACCGCCGACAACCCGGCCGGCACCGACGGCTTCGAATTCGTCGAGTTCGCGCATCCAGAACCCGAGAAGCTCAGCGAACTCTTCACACGCATGGGCTATGTTGCCGTTGCCAGGCACAAGACGAAAGACATCACCGTCTGGCGCCAGGGCGACATCAACTATGTCGTCAATGCCGAGCCCGGCAGCCATGCCGCCCGCTTTTTCGAGCAACATGGTCCCTGCGCCGCATCGATGGCCTGGCGTGTCGTCGACGCCAAATACGCTTTCGACCATGCGGTGTCGAAAGGCGCCGTTGCCTATGAGGGTGATGACAAGATGCTCGACGTCCCGGCCATTGTCGGCATCGGCGGCTCGCTGCTCTATTTCGTCGAGACTTATGGCGCCAAGGGGTCGGCCTACGATGCCGAGTTCGATTGGCTTGGTGAGCGCAATCCGCGTCCTGAGGGGATCGGCTTCTATTATCTCGACCATCTCACGCACAATGTCTTCCGCGGCAATATGGACAAGTGGTGGGATTTCTACCGCGAGCTGTTCAATTTCAAGCAGATCCACTTCTTCGATATTGACGGCCGCATCACCGGTCTGGTCAGCCGCGCCATCACCTCGCCCTGCGGCAAGATCCGCATTCCGCTGAATGAATCGAAGGACGACACCAGTCAGATCGAGGAATATCTGAAGAAGTACCGGGGCGAGGGCATCCAGCACATCGCCGTCGGCACCGAGGATATTTACGGGGCCACCGACCGGCTTGCCGACAACGGCCTGCGCTTCATGCCGGGTCCTCCGGAGACCTATTACGACATGTCCTATGAACGGGTGAACGGCCATAGCGAACCGATCGAGCGCATGAAGAAGCATGGCATCCTCATCGACGGCGAAGGCGTGGTGAATGGCGGCATGACGAAAATCCTGCTGCAGATCTTCTCCAAAACCGTGATCGGCCCGATCTTCTTCGAATTCATCCAGCGCAAGGGCGACGAGGGTTTCGGCGAAGGCAACTTCAGGGCGCTGTTCGAGTCGATCGAGGCCGATCAGATCAAGCGTGGTGCCATCGGGACGGCTGCGGAGTAAACTCTCTCGCACGTCTGAAACGACGCGCGGCGCAGCGAGAGTGATGGGAGGAGTTGAGCATGGACCAGACATCGATCCAGACGTCCGGCGGTGAAGCCGCGGCGACGGACACACTGAAATATATGCCGGGTTTCGGCAACGACTTCGAAACCGAGTCGCTTCCCGGCGCTTTGCCGCAAGGCCAGAACAGCCCGCAGAAATGCAATTACGGCCTCTATGCCGAGCAGCTGTCCGGCTCGCCGTTCACCGCCCCGCGCGGCACGAACGAAAGATCCTGGCTTTACCGCATCCGCCCGAGCGTGCGCCACACCCGCCGCTTCTCCAACGCTTCCTATCCGCTCTGGAAGACCGCACCCTGCCTCGATGAACATTCGCTGCCGCTCGGCCAGCTTCGCTGGGGTCCGATCCCGGCGCCCACCGAAAGACTGAATTTTCTGGAAGGGGTACGGACGATCACGACGGCAGGCGATGCCGTGACCCAAGTCGGCATGTCGGCCCATGCCTATGTGTTCAATGAGGACATGATCGACGATTACTTCTTCAACGCCGATGGCGAACTGCTGATCGTGCCGCAGCTCGGCGCCCTCAGGGTGTTCACCGAAATGGGCATCATGGATGTGGAGCCGCTGGAAATATGCCTCATCCCCCGCGGCATGATGTTCAAGGTCCTCAGGATCGGCGAGCAGCCGGTCTGGCGCGGTTACATCTGTGAGAACTACGGCGCCAAATTCACGCTGCCGGAACGTGGCCCGATCGGCGCCAATTGCCTGGCGAATCCGCGCGATTTCAAGACGCCTGTCGCCGCCTACGAGGACAAGGAGAAGCCTTGCCGCGTTCATGTGAAATGGTGCGGCAAATTCTATGTCACCGAGATCGGCCATTCGCCGCTCGATGTCGTGGCCTGGCACGGCAATTATGCCCCGTTCAAATACGATCTCAGGACATTTTCTCCGGTCGGCGCCATTCTCTTCGATCATCCCGATCCGTCGATCTTTTCGGTGCTGACCGCCCCGACCGAAGATGCCGGCACGGCGAATGTCGACTTCGTGATCTTTCCGCCGCGCTGGCTGGTCGCCGAGCATTCATTCCGTCCGCCCTGGTATCACCGCAACATCATGAGCGAGTTCATGGGCCTGATCCATGGCCAGTACGATGCCAAGGAGGAGGGCTTCGTGCCCGGCGGCATCAGCCTGCACAATATGATGCTGCCGCACGGGCCGGATGCGCTCGCATTCGAAAAGGCAGCCAATGCCGAGCTCAAACCGGTGAAGCTCGATCACACCATGGCCTTCATGTTCGAGACCCGATACCCGCAGCAACTGACGAAATACGCCGCCGAGCTGGAAACGCTGCAGGAGGATTACCTCGAATGCTGGGACGGGTTGGAACGCAAGTTCGACGGAACCCCGGGTATCAAGTGATAGCATCGGAATTGGAAAATGAAACTTGCGACCTTGAAGGACTCGACCAGGGACGGCCGCCTCGTCGTCGTGTCCCGCGACCTGACCCGCTGCTCCGAAGTCGGCCATATCGCCCGCACGCTGCAGGCAGCCCTCGACGACTGGGAGCATGTGGCGCCGAGACTCCGGCTGATTGCCGAAGGCATCGAGACCGGCGCCCAGCCGGCGCTCCGTTTTCACGAGCATGACGTTACGTCACCTTTGCCGCGGGCCTATCAATGGGCCGATGGTTCCGCTTACGTCAACCATGTCGAATTGGTGCGCAAGGCCCGCGGCGCCGAGATGCCGGCAAGCTTCTGGACCGACCCGCTGATGTACCAGGGCGGCTCGGATGTCTTCCTCGCGCCGCGCGATCCGATCGTCGCGGCCGACGAGGCCTATGGCATCGATATGGAGGGCGAGGTCGCCGTCATCACCGGTGACGTCGCCATGGGGGCAAGCCCTGAGACCGCCCGCGACGCCATCCGCCTGGTGATGCTCGTCAACGACGTGTCGCTGCGCGGCCTGATCCCCGACGAGCTGGCCAAGGGGTTCGGTTTCTTCCAGTCCAAGCCGGCCTCGGCCTTTTCGCCGGTTGCAGTGACGCCGGACGAGCTCGGCGACGCCTGGGATGGCGGCACGCTGCATCTGCCGCTGCTGGTGAACTTGAACGGCAAGCCCTTCGGCAAGGCCAATGCCGGCATCGACATGACGTTCGATTTCGGCCAGCTGATCGCCCATGCCGCCAAAACCCGCAGTCTCGCGGCCGGAACGATTATCGGCTCGGGAACGGTGTCCAACAAGCGGGACGGCGGCCCGGGCCGGCCGGTCGAAGACGGTGGCGACGGCTACTCCTGCATCGCCGAAATCCGGATGATCGAGACGATCGAAACCGGCGCGCCGAAAACGCCCTTCATGCGGTTCGGCGATCAGGTCCGCATCGAGATGAAGGACCGCGCCGGCCATTCGATCTTCGGGGCGATCGAGCAGACCGTCGAACGCTACGGGGGAGAGGCAGCACAATGAGCGAGGTCGTTCTTTACGACTACTGGAGATCGTCGGCGAGCTATCGTATCCGCATCGCGCTCAACCTGCTGGAGATCGACTACAGGACCGTACCGGTCAATCTACTGGAGGCAGCCCATAGGAAGCCGGACTATCTCACGCTCAACCCGCAGGGGCTGGTGCCGACACTGGTGATCGACGGAAAAGCTCTCACCCAGTCGCTGGCCATCATCGAATATCTGGCCGAGTTGCGGCCGGAAGGTGGATTGCTGCCCGGAGACAGCGCCGGCCGCCAGCATGTCCGCGCGCTGGCCTATGCGGTCGCCATGGACATCCATCCGATCTGCAATATGCATGTTGCGACGCATCTCATGGCCATGACCGACAAGGCCGACGCCCGCGAGGAGTGGATGCAGCATTTCATCGCCGACGGACTTGGCAAACTGGAGGCGATGATCGCTGGCGCCGATGGAACCTTCAGCTTCGGCAAGACACCGACGATGGCTGACCTCTGCCTTGTCCCGCAAGTCTACAACGCCCGTCGCTGGGGCGTTGATCTCACGCATCTCAAACGCATCTTCGATATCGACGCCCGGTGCGCCGAACTACCGGCCTTCCAGGCGGCGCATCCCGACCGCGTAAAGCCGTGACGTCACCGCCCGGGTACAACCCATCAGGCCGAGGCCCGGCGATTGGACGGAGAGACTACGCGTCCCGCCACGAAGGGAACGTCGCAGCCTGGCCCAGCCGCTTGCCCGTTTCATCGATAAGCTGCCAGACGGTCACGTTCTCGATCCAGAAACGGCGCCCGGATTTTGCGATCCTGACGCCGCGGCCATTCTCGACAAAACCATCGCGGGTCACGCTATCCAGCAGCCGCTGACGCTCGGCGCGGTCAGGCTGCTCGGCCGAAAGCCGCGACGGCAAGGAAGTGAATTCGTCCCAGCCATATTCGAAGCAGTTCTGCGCCGTGCGGTTCGCGTAGATGAAGCGTGGATCGGGCAGTGTATTGTGCGCGAGGACCACAAAAGGCGCATCGTGGTAAAGCCAGCCCGGCCCCTGTCCGTCCTCGGCAAGACGACGGCCGACGATGCGCCCGTAGCTTCCGGTCAGCAGGGAAAAGAAATCGGGATCGCTGGTCAGGTCGAGAGCGTGATTGTCATAGATAGAAGTCACGAACTGCCTCGCTGGTCAAATGCTTCGGTGCAGGCGGCATAGCTGAGCGCACAAATCCGGAGACGAGCAACTGCGGGGCCAGCTTGCCTGAAGCAGATGCGGTCAGCTGCGGTGACTGTGGCAGGGCGAAGACGTTCAGCAGCCGTCCAGCGCCGTGATTTTCGAAAGCAACGTCTTGCCGAATGCGTAGGTGGTCTGGACATCGGCGCGCCCCTGGCAGCGGCGGCCGTCGTTGGTGACATATTCGTAGGAAACCCGGACGTTATCATTGCCGCGCAGCGCCGTTCCGGTGAGTTTGAGCGGCTGCGACATCGCGCCGAAGAAGACATGGATCGACGCTTCGTTGAAGGGGCCTTTGCCGCGCTTTTCCGGAATGACCAGAGCCGAGGCGGTTTCACCATCGGCGACCGCGAGTGCGGAGTAGAACGCCGTCACCGTGCCCATCGGATCATACGGCAACGTCTTACCTTCCTCGGACGTCGCATTCGCCGCGTCCAGTTGAACCGTCTCGTAGGCAATGCCCACGCCCTGCGCCTTGTCAGGGGTTAGCCATTCGATGCCTTCAGGCGGCGCCGATGTTACGAAAGCGACGGCGGTGTCGGACAATCCGAGCTGGTTGAGGTAGGCTCCGACAAGCGCGTTCGCGACGCCGCTCTCGCTGGCCTTGCCGTCAATCACGCGATAGGCGGCATGGAAGCCGAGATTGGATGTGGCCTCAAGCATGCGCGGCGTACCGGCAAGCCAGGTGAGGGCGCAAGCTGAAGCGCACAAGGTCCCCGGCGGGACCGCGGTGGCAAAGTTTCGAAGGCGGATGGCGCGCCCGATCTCAATGCCGGCTTTGAGATCCCCGCCCTCGCTGTTTAGAAAAACCAGCGCCTTATTGGGGGCCGCGGCGACGTTTCTGAAGAGGATTTCGTCACCTTCGTTCAGGACGCCGGTGACGGAGATCAGGTCGGTGTCACCCTCCAACGGCTCGCGCGTGATCTCCGCTGCAGACAGAGGAAACGCGCATAGAAACAGCAAGCCAGCAACAGTGTACCGCATCGATTCCCCCGCCTTTGCGAGGGTTATTGAACATTGCGAGGAATGTTTTGCAAGACTGATCGTGCAGTCCTCCAGAGAGGTTCGGCCGGCGGATCGAAGTGAAAGATGAGACCAGACGCCAATCTCTGGCAATCCGCTATGACATTCCTTCGCGCCGGTCTCGATCTGATACAAATGTCATCATCCTTCTTAACGTGATAGGACAGAGCATGTCAGAAGGGGAGCATCCCGAGGAAAACAGCGTCTTGTCTGGATCCGACGAACCCGAGAAGCCGGCCGAGCGCTACCGGCTCGGCCTTTGCCTTTCGGGCGGCGGCTATCGGGCCATGCTCTTCCATGCGGGATCGCTGGCGAGGCTGAACGGGGCCGGCCTTCTGGCGAAGCTCGATATGATCTCGTCGGTCTCGGGCGGATCGATCGCCTCCGGCCTGCTCGCCTATGTATGGCCGCGGCTGGTCTTTGAGAATGACGTCGCCGTCAACTTCAAGACGGAATATGTCGATCCCATTCTGGCCTTCAGCCAGGTCTTTGCGGATGGGCCGAGTTTCCTGAAGGGCGTGTTCAATCCCTTATCGAGTGCGGCGGAGGAAGCCGCCAAACTCTACGAGCGTCATCTCTTCGATGGAAAATCGCCAAGCCTGAAAGACCTGCCTGAAACGCCCTGGTTCGTCTTCTGCGCCAGCAATCTCAGCACCGGTTCGCTCTTCCGGATGTCCAACCGCTATATCGCGGATTACCGGATCGGCGTGTCATTTCATCCGGCACTTCCGCTCGCGACCGCGGTTGCCGCGTCGGCGGCATTCCCGCCCGTGCTGTCCCCGCTGCGATTGGATCTGTCGCAGTTTTCCTGGAAGAGGGAAAAACTCGACGACACCGTCGGCGAACCCGTTGCTCCCGGCAGGGCAATCCTCAGCGATGACGGCGTTTACGACAATCACGGCATCGAGCCGGCGCTGAAACGCTGCGACTGCCTGCTCGTCAGCGATGCCGGCGCGCCCTGGCGTTCCTCCACCCGCGGATATTGGAACTATCTGAGCCAGCTCAAGCGCGTTCTCGATACCACCGACAATCAGGTGAGGTCGTTGCGGCGGCGAGACCTGATCGGCGGCTTCAAGGCGGCAAAACAGGCTGATATGCTCGGCCTCGACCCTCCCTCGAAATCGGCTTTGCGCGCGAGAACGCATGGCGTCTACTGGTCGATCGACAGCAAGGATGCCGAACTCGAACCCTATGCATCCTACACGCTGCCGCCGTCGTCGGTCGTTCCCTCTGACGTCGGCACCTATCTTCATTTCCTCGGCGCAAGGGAAACGGAGGTTCTGACGAATTGGGGTCATTATGTCTGCGACGCGATGCTCAATCGCTTCTATCCATCGCCACTGACGCCATCGCCCGGCCCGCCATTGGCGGCGGGGACGGTGAAGCCCTCCTGGGCGGCGAGCGCCAGCAAACGCCTGTTCGGCTTCCTGCCGTTCTAAACCGCCATCTGCGCTGCAGACCCACGCATTGAGCGCATCGACGACGTAGCTCGCCATCATCAGATCGAGATGCGCGCCGCGTGGGGACAGGTTGCCCCATCCACTAAGCGACAGGCGGCATGAAAGCCGATATTGAACTCGGGCTGAAGAAACCTAGCCGAGCCGGTAAGCCATGTGGGGGCGCGAGCTGACGCGTATCAAGTCCCCCCGCGGGGTCGCCGTTGGCAGAGCCGCGAAGGCGAATAACGCGTCCCATCTCAATCCTTGCTTTGAGATCCCGCCCTCGCTGTGAGGGAATGCGCATAGAAATGGCTCCTGCGGCTCAATGCCTCACGCGATTGACGCGTTTAGACGCCCTCGGTACGCATGCTCATAAGCAACAGGAGACCGATGATGCGAACTTTGGCTGCGGCATTTTCCGCTCTGGTAATTCCGACACTGGCGGGTTGTACGACGACTTCGGGTGGCATTACCACGGAGAACAGGAGCCTTACTGCGGTTAGCGCTGAGAGGACGCGACTGGGGCAGACTTGGCACCTCAAAGCCGATTGCTCACAATCGACCCGGCCGAACGTTCGAACACTCTCTCCGCCAGCTCATGGTAAGCTCGAAATCGTTCCGGAAGAGATAGTTGCGAATTCGAAAAAGTTTCCCAAATGCGCTGGTGTGAAAGCCCCAGGCATGATTGTTTACTACACTTCTGCAGCCGGATACATCGGCCCTGACAAGGCAACTTACAGGGAGTCTTATGGAGACGGTGTTGTTCGCGACGTGATTTTCGGCCTCAACGTAGTCAAGTAGACGGCGTGGCATTTCATCAGCTCTCGTTGCGGCGCCATGTTGAACCGCAACACCCGCCCAAAGATCATGCCGTTCTGGGTGACGGCGTTTGCGAGTTCTAAATTTTGGTCTGCTAAATGCCTGACGCCCCACTGATTGATGGGTTCATTGCCTGGGGAACGAGGCTTGCAGCAACTCCGTCCTCAAGCTTGAGCATCGATGTTGAAGTTTGCACGCCCACGTCGAATCCAGCCGCCAAAATCGACTTTGAAAGCAGCGAACTTTTCGGGCGCATTACATTGTGGTCCGACGGGAATTTCTATGCCGAGGCAATTGACGCAGCAACATCAGCGACAATCCTTTCCCTTCACGGTCACGCAGCGGCGAGCGCCACCTTCGGCGAGGAATTCAGCGATATTTTGAAACTGTTCGCAATTCATTGAACGTCCACGCCATGCCGATGGCCATTAATAGGTTCACAGCCTAAACCGCCATCTGCGCTGCAGATCTACGCATTGACCGCATCGACGACGTAGCTCGCCATCATCAGATCGAGATGGGCGCCGCCGCCATTCTTGAAGATCGTGATCTGGTCGTCGGACTGGCGGCTTGTCGTGCCCGCTGCCACGAGATCGTAGAGATCTCCCCTGATATGCGAGCGGTCGATGGCGCCGGACGCAATCGGCTGCGTGATCTCGCCGATCTGGTCCATCACCGTCTCCATGAAATCCACATAAACGAGCCCGGCGGCGATCAGCGTGTCATCCGCCTCGCGCATATCGGGCGTGAAGGCGCCGATCAGATCGACATGCGTGCCGCGGCGGACCCATTCGCCCCGAAGGATCGGGGAACGGGCCATGGTCGCAGCCGAAACGATATCGGCTGTCCGAACCGCGTCCGCCACATCGGCAGCCGTGACTTCGGCGCGCAGATCGCCGAGCGTGGCGGCCAGCGTCTCGGCTTGTTCCGGACGGCGCGACCAGATCGAGATGCGCTCGATATCAGGAAAGGCGGCGTCATAGGCCCGCGCCAGAGTGCCAGCGACGGCGCCGGCCCCCAGGACGACCAGATGGCGGCTGCCGGCGCGCGCCAGGCATTGCGCGCCGAGAAGGGAATCGGCCGCCGTCTTGTAATGCGTGACCAGCGGCTATCGATGACCGCCCGGACGGCCCCGCAATCGGGATCGAACAGCAGAACCGCCCCCTGAACCGAGGGCAGTCCTTTTCGGGCATTGCCGGGAAAGACGCTGTCTGCCTTCACCGCAAAGCCGAGACCTTCAATCCGGGCGGCGCGGTTCAGAAGCCTTGCTTCGTCCGAGCCGAGCAGCAGGTCTCCCTGTTCGGGCCGGGGCCGCTGGTGGCCGCGCCGCAAGGCGTCGACCGCGCCGGGCCAGCTCAGCTTCGATACGCTTGCTTCATAGGTCAGCAGAGCAGGGAGCATGGCGTGGCCTCCATCAGGAAAAGCTGGCCACGGGCGCGCCGAGCAGCGACCGGTCGACCGTGATGCCAAGACCGGGGCCGGCCGGGGCGGCACCCCGGCCATTGCGGCTGCGCGGCTGATAGCCGGCCACATGCTCGTTCGTCCAATCGTTGAAGAAGGAGGTGTGCATCAGATTTTCCGGGAAGGCGCTGGCTGCGACATGCGACACCGCTGCCGCCGTCACATCGCCGCCCCAGACGTCCTCGATGCAGAAATGCATGCCGAGATCCTGCGCCGCGTTTCGCATGGCAACCGCAGGAGTAATGCCGCCGAGACGGCCCAGCTTGATGTTGACCGCAGCCGCGCTCACCTCATATTTGGCGCGATAAAGATCGGCATGGGTGAGGACCGCTTCATCCAGGACGATCGGCAGCCCGCTAATCCTGCGCAGCATGGCGCAATCGGCGATATCCCGGCAGGGCTGCTCGACATAGAGGTTCGTATCCTCAAGCGCGCGCATGGCGACCTGGGCTTCGAGCAGCGTATATCCGGCATTCGCGTCGACGAAGAAGAAGATGTCGGGGAAGGCTTTGACGATGGCGCGGGCGCGGGCGGCGTCCTTCACCGGATCGTCGCCGATCTTGATCTGGTAGCGCATGATGCCCTCAGCGCTGCGCTTGCTGACATAGTCGAGGCTTTCCTCGGTCGAGGACAGCGGAACGGCCTCGAAGATCGGCAGCTCGGTGCTGAGCACGCCGCCGATCAGCGCCGAGATCGGCAGATCGACGGATTTGCCGAAAATATCCCAGCAGGCGACGTCGAAGGCGTTCTTGGCATTGGCTTGCCCCATCAGGACACTGGACATCAGCCGCTGCAGATGTGTGCTTCTGCGCGGATCTTGCCCGATCAGCAGCGGCGCGAGCTCGCGCAGCGCCGCACGCGTGCTGCCGGCAAAGACCGGCAGGTAATTGCCGGAAAGCGTCGCGGCCTCGCCCCAGCCTTCGATGCCGCTGTCGGTGATGACGCGCACGAGATTGGACGGCTGCTGTTTTGCCGACCGGCCCTTGGACATTACATAGGTCCCATGGGAATAGGTCAGGTCGTATTCGTAAAGCTCGATGGCCGAAATCTTCATGGCTGTCATCATCCCTGCTGAACGTCGCTCCCTGCTTGAAGCAGCGCGACTTGGTTGCTGCATGAGCCACGATTTCATGAGCGCGGACTTGCGACAAACCAGTTTTCGGCGATAGAAGGGTCAGAAAATCTAGGCCTCAACCCCATGTCCATTTCGCCGCCATTCGACAGATTGCCCTCGCTGAACGCGCTGCGCGCCTTCGAGGCCGCCGCCCGGCTGGGCAGCTTTCGCCGCGCCGCCGATGAGCTGATGGTGACTCCGGGCGCCGTGGCCGCGCAGATCAAGGCGCTGGAGGCCGAATTCGGCGCCGAACTGTTTCACCGCCAGGCGAGGGGTGTCAGCCTGACCGCCCTTGGGCAGCGCGTCGCTCCCCGCTTCAGCGCCGCCTTCGATGCGCTTGGCGGGGCGGTGCGCGAGCTGCGGCGTCACGCGGCCCCGCGCAAAGTCCATATCGTCACCTCGCCGGCGCTCGCCCAGCTGTGGCTGGCGCCGCGCCTGTTGCATCTGCGCGCCGCGCTGCGCGACGTGGACATTTCGGTGACCGCGCTCGAAGAGCCGCCTGATCTCAAGCGCACGCCTTTCGATCTGTGTCTGTTTTATGCCGAGCCCGGCCCGGACAAGATCACCTTGTGGGATGAACAGCTGCTGCCGGTCTGCATCCCTGGATTGGCCGCAGCGCTTGCCGATCCCGCCGATCTTGCGACGGTCAACTGCATCTCCGATGTGGTCTGGCAGGACTGGCGGATCTGGGCCGCTTCCGCCATGCCCGACAGCCCGGTGATCCCGACCGGGCCCGGCTTCTCGCTCTACGCGGTTGCCGTGCAGGAAGCTTTATCAGGCGCCGGCGTTCTGATGGGACGGCAATCGCTGGTGCAACCTCATCTGAACAGCGGCGCCCTCGTCGCCCCCTTCGACCGCCCCGTGCCGCTCGGCCTTTCGATCACGGCCTGGATGCTGCCGGAAAGCAGCAACGACAGAGCTGTTATCGCCGTCGCCAACGGACTGCGCCAGATCGCCGACGTCCAGTTCCCGTGAAAACCTTAAACCGCTGCGCCGGCACGTCTGGTGCTATGTGTAAGTCCTGTAATCGTCATATGTCGAAACCCCGTTCGGCAACAACATCAACAATCACACGCTAAGCCGGAAGGTGGAGCCATAACACCGCTTACCTAGGAATGGCACAAATGTGATGCCAACTCCCGGAGGTATGACGAGTAAGCAGCGCTGGTCCGCAGGCTAGGCGCGGCAATTACCTAGGCGAGACGGTCATACCGGTGACTGCCATAAAGCGATGGCGCCTAGCGCGCCGTGTGTCCTTTCGAACGCGCAAAGGACGCTCTAACACTTTGAAACCGCGCATCGTGGCCGAGGTTTGTACCAGAGATATTCCGATCTGGGACTGGCGATGCCGCCATACATCGAGCGATCACCGCTTGTATTTAAACTAGGACAATAGGGCTCTTGGGCTGTCAATCGTCACGAATGACCAAAGACCAGTCGACAATTGGCAGACGATCTTCCGACGGGATCTGTGCATTGATCCGCTTGAGTTTTCCTCGTGCGACAGTGCGTTGTTTCCCACCCCAATCCTCGGGCATATCGTTCAGGACCAGATGTTCTGGCCCGTTGTACATCACTACTCCAACTTCCTCGTTGAAGTTAAAATCGATGAAAATCAAATGGCTGGCTCGCTGATCAACTTGGCGAAAAGCGGCGCCCCCCTTCTTGCCAGTAGCCTTGATCTGCACGTCTATTCCACTTTGCGTCCTGCCGTCGATTCCGGTCCCGCCCCCAGGTTTGAGATCAATGCCATAAACTTTGGAGGCAATGACTTCGCCGATGTCGCCGACGAGTTTTCCATCAAGTGTGAAATCGACCCCCGGAACATTGTAGTGCTCCTTCACTCTGTCACGGGCCGCAATGAGATCTTTGATGACAGGGGGGAGTTTGAGGCGAATAGTTTCGGTCACTGGGTGTCTCGCGCGTCAAGGAGCTACTTAAGCAAATGCCAAACAGATGCTCCGATAAGAACTGACATCGCAATGAACGGAATTAAGAGGAGATGACTTAACGCGAATGCAATGAGCAACCCAATTCGACCGCGACCGGCATATCTGAACGCGATCTCGTCTGCGATGAACCGATTTAACATCATCATTCTATATGTGAGAAAAGATGCGAGGAGCGCGAGCGAGCCCACGCCAACGTAAGCAAGACAAAACACAATCCTTTCCCTTGCGATAAATTCGATCTCCAGCCCGCGATAGGCTACGACCACCGCGATCCAGGTCGAAACCATGCGCAGTAGGTAATTTGTGTATTCGAACACAGGTTTCTCGTAGTCAAGAAGTCGACGAACACTGTCGTTGAGTTCCAACAAATCAAGCAATGCCGCATTAGACAAGATCGCCTGCTCTTCAGCCCGGCGCTCGCGCCTTGTACGAGGGTCGATGCCAAATCCTTTCAGTACAAACGCTAGATTACGGCGGTTTAGGAAGCTGGAGCACCCTCAATCACGTATTGAGGGGCTGCTCGAGTTCCTGGTTGGCTCAAGTCCACAATGAAGCATTCGGCCACAGCATTTCTCACCGATAAGTCGGCAGAGCGAGTAAAAATCATCGACTTCTTGCCGCCGCTTCCGCTCGTGATAAAGCAGTTCATAAACGCGTTGCGGATCGCAACATTCGGAACGGGCGACACGGCGGCCATCGCGCATGCAGCCACGAGGGCAGGGAAGGTGTCGGTGTTGCAGCCGCTTGCGCTTATCATCCAGCTTCGGTGAAGGTTGGGTGAACCATTTGTCTTGGCCCTTCAGCATTTCGAGATATTCCTCTTCAATGCCGAGACTTCGAGCGGCGTCCTGCGCAGCCAAATGATGCGGCCCGGCGAGGCCGTGCGATAGCTGTTTGGTTGGCGGCCACTGTCTTGTTCGCTCCGCTACTCGCTGGAGGAACAGGTATTCTTGAAGAAGGCCCCACCACACTTTCGCGGCGTCGAGCGAGTCAGTCCGATCTCCTGCCTGATAACCTATGCAGAAATTTCCGTCGGACTGCACATGACGTTCATGGCAGATGGTAGGGTAAACTGTTCCTCTGACGGTCTCGCAGACGGTAATTTTTGAACCCGCAACACTGACGGTAAGCGCGACGACGATTGATCCTGATCCACCGGGTACGTCAAGGCATGCCATCCCCCTCAGTTCGAACTCTTGCGTGCAACTGCGCTCGAACCATGAAGGAGTGGCAGTTCTAATGAAGTCTAGAGGTGATAGGATCGACATTCGAGTGTGGTGCCGCCGTTGCCGTGACGTTGCCGCTGGTTACTTGAGCCGGTGCACTTAGGTGGTCACCGACCGACTGCGCGTCTAGGCCATAGGCGACGCCGCCCGTGAACAAGCGCCGGATGCTAGCCGGAGCGTGCTGAAGTGCCGTCGGCCCAAGAGCTGTCTGATCGCCCTCGCATTTGCTTTGGAGTGCTTCCGATGCCGATACTGCTCGGCTAACAGAGCAGCGGATGCTTCGGTCGCCACGAATGCCGATCCGCGTAATAGGCGTGGGGCCGTATTCGATACCGATCGCCAAGCCGAGATCTGCAATTCCGTTCAGCTCTTCCTGGCAGAGCTCGAAGCTTGACCGCAACCCGCCTGCTGCCTGCACAGCCGCTCGAACCGAGCCGGACGAGTCCGTCGTCATGGCCGTGCCTTCCGCAATCAGCCCATGTACGCAGTCTCCGATAAACCTCACTTTCTTGCCTTTGAAATCGTCTTTCAGCGTAGCAGCAAGTTCACTTCGAATGGTGTGAAGGTTGGCGACCATTTCGCCGATCCTGCTCGTCGCGATGCACCGGTCGACGTAAGCTGTGAAGCCGTCGATATCGGCAAAGATTGACAGAAGTTCCATCCTGATCGAATTGGATGGGCTGAGTTCGGCGAACTTGATCGAGCCGAGCGGCGGCGTGTGACGATGGAACGAAAATGAGCTGGAATCGCGAGAACTTATAGCGACGCGAATGCTTGCTGCTGAGGCGGCACGATCGATGAGTTGCTGATTTGCTCGCTTGGCCTGGAAGCCCATTCTGTTTCCGAACGAGTGGCCATCGACATCAACGTAATGCTGCCGTTCCTCGTTCAAGATGTTTAGGCCGACCAATTCCTGCTGGCCGAGATCCCGTCTGATGCGGTTGGAAACAAAGATACCCTCGACAGGTCCGTCTGCGAGTTTTGCTGCATAATTGGCGGCCGGCCCTAGGAAGAGAGGCTCTCGTTCATGCTGCACGCCACCGTTGATAGCCACTGAACGCCCGGAATCCAGACCGGCACGGATGCGGGTAGAATAACGGCCGTTCGCCGTGATTCGACTAGCCTCCTTGATCGCCTTCGTCACGGCATCTGCGAATGCAATTGCACGCTCGGCGCGTTCCGCGGCTAATGCCGGTCCCACAGGGGTGGCTATGACTGCGTGCATCCTGGCTCCATGGAAATCGACCCGTTGAGCCTCGAAGCTTTCCGCGATCTCATCGCAAACTGAGTAATGGAGATGCAGCATTGAAAGCACGCGTTGATGACTGCCCTCGGTCTCCCGTTCAGCATCAATCATCGCCGACGCGAAATCCATCATTTGGATGTAGACATGGACACCATCAACGACGACGGCGGTCCGCAGAGGGATATTGTCCAGCGGTGACTCGCGAACACCGTCGAGCTTCAGGCGCCCCTGAATCGCTTTTGCGCGCGCTGTCCAGTAAAAGTCATCAAAATTATCAATGCTGACTGCGGTGCTCGGAGCATCGGCATAGAACTTCTGAATGCGCTGGCGGCTGCGTTCCTTAGACCACGCCATAGTGCTTCGCTCCTCAAAAATGGGCGATGCGGCTTTTGTGCCGCACGCCGTTCTTGTCCCTCAGGACCCTCGTCTCTGCCTCAAACATTCCCTCGCCCTCAGTTCCGATGATGCGGGCAAAGACGTCCTCGCTTATGCGCAGTCGGCCAAGGGGATTTCCACTGGAACATTCGTAGGCCTGTTCGTAGCGGCTGGCGTTGTTTACTGTTGTGCCGATCGTCGTGAACGCAATTCGGTCACCACCGCCGAAGTCGCCAAAGAGCACGGGGCCGATATGCAATCCGATCCGGATGTCACAGGGAATGCCGTTCTCAGCGAAGTAGGCGTCGAGGTCTACGAGACAGTCCTTGGCGGCGGCAACGGCTCCGCGACATGCCTTCACTTGCCGATCGGTGTCCGGCGCCTTCCAGAACGCCATCAATCCGTCGCCCATGAATTTGTCGATCTGGCCGCCATGATTCATGATGACCCGCGTCTGGATATCCATCATCGATCGCAGCGCCTGCGCAACCGCATCCGCAGGTTGAGAGAAGGCGAAGCTCGAGAAGCCCTTCAGGTCACTGAACCAAATGAGTGCTGTGCTGCTCTCGACAGGGATTCGATTGGTCATCTCGCCGTCATCGAAAGCGGCGTTTGCGGCCTGCGCACCTTCATCGCAGACAAAACGCTCGATCACATTCTCCAGCGCTTCCTCGTGTTTGCGAAGTTGAGCTCGCAAAACGGACGCTTCATCTAGTTTCGCGGCCCGAACTCTTGCGCAGGTTTCGTGCCATACGGCTTGTTCACTGTCTGGCAGAGAGGCGATCACCGAGTAATCGATCTTGAATGCAGTCGATGGTCCTGAAGCTTTGATGGTTGCCCCACGGGTGCGATTTCCGCCGGCATCATTGAGCCGATAAAGCGCCTGTTCTCCGATAAGTTCGCCAGGGAGTCGCCGGCCGATCAGATGCGTGTCTTCTTCGATGCGATATTCACCCGAGGCCACGATCCAGAGTTCGTGTGCGATGTCGCCTTTGTGGCAAAGGCAATGACCGTCGCGCGTCCGAATGAGACGATCCGAGGTCAAGATTTTCGCCAGCACTTCGGGATCGGGGCAGAACCTCGAAAGGAAGCTTTCAATTGGCGACTGGGCGGCCGATCCTGGCACCCCGATAAAGGACATTTTTTCCCTATTTGTTCCCTTAATCGCCTTCCGGATGCGATGCATCCGGAAGGTCATGCTGCATTTGCGTCGATCCACCAGACAAACCGGCGGGATTTTCGTCCGTTATCCAATCAATCTCGCCCAGGGCGATGTTTGCTTGATGGGATAGCCATCAGAGTAGTAAGGGCACTCAGCTGCACCCACTCGTCGCCCCACATGTATCGCACTTCTCGCAGGTCCCGTTCCGCACCATCGTGAAGTTCTGGCACTCCGAGCACATGTTGCCGGTATAGCCCTGCATGATCGAGCGCTGGCGGCGTTCGGCTTCCACCTTCTTGGCTTCGGTCTTGGCCGTTGCCGCATCGGCTGCCGCCTTGTCGGAGAAGAGGGCAGTGGCGTCGCTGGTGATTTCCTCGATCACCTCTTCGGCGATCTCCTCGGCCAATTCCTTGGCGCGCTCCTCGTAATCGCGCTTGAAGGCGACGATTTCGGAGGTGGAGATGGCGACCGTCGGTTCCAGCTTGCGCGCGGCGCTGCCGGCAAAGGCGGTCACCGTGCCGGTGGACGCGGCGCGGGCAGGGGCTGCCGTTGCTGCACCCTTGGGTTCGCCCGCCTGGCGTTCGCCGCCGGTGCCGGAGACGAGCGTCGGCTTGTAGCCGCGGGTCCAGCCGGTCGACAGCAGGTTGGTCTTGCCTTCCTGGATGCCTTTGCCGAGTGCTGTGTTGGAGAAATCCGACGTATCGACATGGGCGAGGTCATGACGGCCGAGATAGGAGACGGCCAGTTCGCGGAAGACGTAATCGAGGATCGAGGTGGCGTTCTTGATGGCATCGTTGCCGATGACCATGCCGGCCGGCTCGAACTTGGTGAAGGTGAAGGCCTCGACATATTCTTCGAGCGGCACGCCATATTGCAGGCCGAGCGAGATGGCGATGGCGAAATTGTTCATCATCGCGCGGAAGGCAGCGCCTTCCTTGTGCATGTCGATGAAGATCTCGCCGAGGCGGCCGTCGCCGAATTCACCGGTGCGGAGATAGACCTTGTGCCCGCCGACGGCGGCCTTCTGGGTGTAGCCCTGGCGGCGGTTCGGCAGCTTCTCGCGTTCGCGCGAAACCCGTTCGATCACCCGCTCGATGATCTTCTCGGTGATGGTGACGGCCTGGGCGGCGACCGGCGCCTGCAGCAGGTCCTCCAGCGCTTCCTCGTCGTCCTCGTCTTCGATCAGCGAGGCGTTGAGCGGCTGCGACAGCTTCGAGCCGTCGCGATAGAGCGCGTTGGCCTTGAGGCCGAGCTTCCAGGAGAGCAGATAGGCGTTCTTGCAATCCTCGACGGTGGCGTCGTTCGGCATGTTGATCGTCTTGGAGATCGCGCCGGAGATGAAGGGCTGGGCGGCCGCCATCATGCGGATATGGCTTTCCACCGAGAGGTAGCGCTTGCCGATCTTGCCGCAGGGATTGGCGCAATCGAAGACCGGCAGGTGCTCGGCCTTCAGGAAGGGCGCGCCTTCCAGCGTCATCGCGCCGCAGACATGGATGTTGGCGGCTTCGATGTCCTTCCTCGAGAAGCCGATATGGTCGAGCAGGCTGAAGCTCA